>NZ_JFZC01000001.1 GCF_000648615.1 Sporolactobacillus terrae DSM 11697
AAATGATTGGGGTGAAGTCGTAACAAGGTAGCCGTATCGGAAGGTGCGGCTGGATCACCTCCTTTCTAAGGAAACGATCAATAGCGAAACGCTTGAGCTTTTGTTTGGTTTTGAAGGATACATTCTTTCAGTATTTTTGGTGGGGGCCTATAGCTCAGCTGGTTAGAGCGCACGCCTGATAAGCGTGAGGTCGGTGGTTCGAGTCCACTTAGGCCCACCATTACTTTATGGGGCCTTAGCTCAGCTGGGAGAGCGCCTGCTTTGCACGCAGGAGGTCAGCGGTTCGATCCCGCTAGGCTCCACCATTATTATGTCAATTACGGCATTATGAACCTTGAAAACTGGATAACGAAAACAAGCAAAGTCAAGAAACATCCAAAATGATCATTCAATTGATCTAGTGGTTAAGTTATAAAGAGCGCACGGTGGATGCCTTGGCACTGGGAGCCGATGAAGGACGGAACGAACGCCGATACGCTTCGGGGAGCTGTAAGTAAGCTTTGATCCGGAGATTTCCGAATGGGGGAACCCGCCATCCTGAACGGATGGCATGCTCTGCTGAATCCATAGGTAGAGTAAGGCAGACCCGGGGAACTGAAACATCTCAGTACCCGGAGGAAGAGAAAGCAAATGCGATTTCCTGAGTAGTGGCGAGCGAAA
>NZ_JFZC01000002.1 GCF_000648615.1 Sporolactobacillus terrae DSM 11697
TTTTCTTACAGGTAAAGAAAGTACATGATTTTGCCCTGTTTTCAAGCCAATAGACCAGTGTCTTGGCCAAGAGTCAAAGCGGAGGTACTCTGGCGCCAGCGGGAACAGCGTGCCAGCGAGATCCCGCAGATTTTTGTTTGTCTGAGGAGGCTCGTGGTGCGCCCGCGGCAAGCGAGTAACCGAAGCGGCGATTCAGCACCGAAAAGACAGGAGACCATCATACATGGTTGGAAATTAAGGACC
>NZ_JFZC01000003.1 GCF_000648615.1 Sporolactobacillus terrae DSM 11697
ATAAAGGATTTTTTTGTTGGTTAGCCTTCTTAAATTCGAATATTCCTAGTATTTTGAATCATCAAAGTTACTTAATGCAAGGCTAGTGTCATTTTTATTTATAATTAAATATTCAACGAAGTGCAGGTTTATCCTCTTGAAAAAACTCTCTTTTTTTGTCAAAAAAGAGAATTTTCTAAAATTAGAAAGCGAACATTGTCCTTCCTACAAGTCATCTGAAAATCGGGCATAAGAAAAACCGGGCAAAATACGCCCGGTCCTTAATTTCCAACCATGTATGATGGTCTCCTGTCTTTTCGGTGCTGAATCGCCGCTTCGG
>NZ_JFZC01000004.1 GCF_000648615.1 Sporolactobacillus terrae DSM 11697
AAAAAGAAATAAAGAAAGAACTGCATGCCATCGCATCCTCTTACGCCCACATCAAATTTATCCCCCGAGAAACATTTTACACATAGGCCCTGTTTTCAAACCAATAGCCCAGTGTCTTGGCCAAGAATCAAAGCGGAGATGCGAGACGCCTGCGGGAACAGCGTGCCAGCGAGACCCCGCAGATTCTTGCCCTGTCTGAGGAGGCTCGCGGTGCGCCCGCGGCAAGTGAGTAATCGAAGCGACGATTCAGCACCGAAAAGACACGAATCCATCACACATGGCTGGAGATAGAGGACCAAGCACAGCTTGGTTTTTCTCATTTGGAAGAAAGTTTATGATTTTACTTTGTGGTACGACGATCAGCGAGACGCGAAAGTGCTCTGGCGCTAAGAACAGTGAAAGATGAGCGGAAAAATAATGGCTAAACTGTTAATCCTATCCATTTAAATCATAATATTTAGAAATATTAATATTAGGCGGGATGAAATGGTTGTAACTTTCAGAAAAGTAGTGTAAGATAGTAAAAAGTGCAAAGGGGGCAATAAAAATGAACAATGATCACTCTACTCAGGAGAATACGAACGCGCTTGTTGTCTACAAAGAGAAACAAGCTAAAGTCTCGGTTGTTGAAATGTATGCCCAAATGATCCTTGATGAAATGGAATTCAATCAAAAAGCAAAATACCTTCGCAAACAGATTGATGCAAGTTTGGATTCAAGGAACAAAGCACTCTTTATGAAACTCACTGCAGAATACGCGGCATTAACTCGTTAGTAAAGCGAGCTCTATAAAAGAGAATGAATCGATACTTGTGTTTGTATTACCCATTTGTTCTCAAGCCTTTATCGGTACACAAAAAGAAACAGAGATGCGCATCTCTGTTTCTTTTTTGTGCATTCACCTTTCATTTCCATTCAGGTTCTGTATTCTTGCGATTGCTTCGGCTTTCGCAGGTTTTCCGGCCATTCAGCAAGCAGCATCCCGACCAAAATAAGTAAAGATCCGGCGATTTCATGTGTACCAAATTGTGCATTTTGAAAGAGTATCGATGTCCATGCGGCAAAAACAGGCTCCATAATGTAGATAATACCGACATGAGTTGCCGGTGTATCTTTCTGAAGAGCGGTCTGAAGCAAAAAGGCAAGTGCAGTTGCAAACAGCGCCATAAAAAGAATGATGACAAGAACATCCAATTGTACAATCTGTTGAATCGCAAATGCATTGCCGCCTTCCAAAAAAAGACTGAATGCAAAGGCGAGGCAGGAAACCGTAAATAGTTGAACAATGGTCAATGCATAACTATCATAACGCTCCGTTACTTTTGCAGTGAAAACGATATGTAATGCAAAAGTAACGGAGCTGACAAGAACAATTAAGTCGCCTTTGTTTAAGACAAACGAACCATGTGTGGTGAGGAAAAACAGCCCCACTGCTGCCAAAGGTACACTAAGGAGTGCTGTACGGCGCGGCGTTTGATGTAACAAGAAGGCTGAAAAAATTGGCACAAGCACGACGCTCAAACCGGTGATAAATGCTGCGTTTGACGCTGAAGTGTAGAGAAGAGCAATCGTTTGACAAACATAACCGGCGAATAGCAATCCGCCTAACAACGTTCCAGATCCTATTAGTGGCCAGTTGATGTTTTTCAGTGTATGTGCACTTTTTTTGCGGCGCACGTATTGCCAAAGAAGTAAAAAGAGGGCGGCAATAAGAAAACGCCAAGCATTAAAAGTAAGCGGCGTTAGTTTATCGAGAATATTTTGAACAACAATGAACGTTGTTCCCCATACAAAAGTGATACCGAGCAGAGCGGAATCAGCGATAAGCACACGTTTTCGATTCATTAGCTGTGAACCCCTGTCTTTATTTTTCGCTTTGTTGTTTAATGGCTAATCTTGCCAGAGCATCAGCATTTTTATTTTGTTTATCTGGAATCCATTTGCAAAAAAACAAGTCAAACTGATCGATGTAATGTAAGGCATCTTTTAAGTAAGCTGCATAGAGACTATTTTTGACGTATCGCTTTTCCAGTGCTTGATTCACCAGTTGGGAATCGGTGCGGAATGAAACGGTACGGTAATTATTTTCCAAAGCAATGCGAAGTGCGGCAACGCAAGCGGCAAATTCTGCTTCATGATTGCTTGACAGGATACCAAAAGGAAGGGCATGTCTCATCTCGTGACCTTTTCCATCTTTTATGTAAATTCCACCGCCGGCAAGACCGGGGTTGCTAGAAGCAGCACCATCAAATGAAACCTCGATCAATTTAAGGACAACCTCTCAGGTATTGTTTAAAAAAGTTCATGCTTCATCCATCGATGCGATGTCAGCGTAACACTCATTATGTTATCATAATAAAAGTAAATTGGCTGGAATAATTTAATTTTCGAATGGGTGAGTAAAAGACAATGTCAAAAACAGTAAAATCCGATATTGAAATCGCTCAAGATGCGGTTCTCAAACCAATTGGATCTATTGCAGAACAGCTTGGGCTCGAGGAAAAGGATTGGGAACCTTATGGCCGATATAAAGCGAAAGTATCGGCAAACACGTTAAAAAAGTTAACCGAAAAACCAGATGGCAACATTATTCTGGTCACTTCCATTAATCCGACACCTGCCGGAGAAGGGAAGTCTACAGTTACTGTGGGGCTAGGACAAGCCTTGAATAGGATTGGTAAAAAGGCGGTCATTGCTTTACGCGAACCATCGCTTGGCCCGACAATGGGTTTAAAAGGCGGGGCAGCTGGGGGCGGGTTTGCTCAAGTTGTTCCGATGGAAGACATTAATCTTCATTTCACTGGCGATTTTCATGCGATTACAACCGCCCATAATGCATTGGCAGCTTTATTGGACAATCATATTCACCAAGGAAATGCACTCAATATTGATCCTAGGCGCATTGTTTGGAAACGAGTCCTTGACTTAAATGACCGAGCGCTTAGACACGTTGTTGTCGGACTTGGCGGTCACGCAAACGGAATTCCACGCGAAGACGGATTTGACATTACCGTCGCTTCCGAAATCATGGCAATCCTCTGTCTGTCGGAAAACATTGACGACCTGAAAAGAAGGCTCAGCAACATGCTGATTGCCTATACTTATGATCGAAAGCCTGTTTTTGTACGTGATTTGCATGTGGAAGGAGCGCTGACACTTCTTTTGAAGGAAGCCATTCACCCAAATCTTGTTCAAACGTTGGAAAATACTCCAGCTTTTGTACATGGGGGTCCATTTGCCAATATCGCGCATGGCTGCAACAGTGTGCTGGCAACAAAATTAGGAGCAAAACTCGGCGATTATCTCATTACGGAAGCTGGATTCGGCGCAGACTTAGGTGCGGAGAAGTTTCTGGACATCACGACACGTGCCGGACATTTCAAGCCAAGCGCGGTAGTGATCGTTGCAACAATTCGTGCGCTTAAAATGCATGGCGGACTGACTAAAGATCAATTAAAGCATGAAGATCTGAATGCATTGAAACAAGGCTTGGACAACTTGGCCCGCCATATTGATACAATCAAGTCATTCGGCCTGCCATACATTGTTGCGATTAATCACTTTATCTACGATACAGAACAGGAAGTTACCCTTGTTAAAGCGTGGTGCACCGCTGAAAAGCACCCGGTTGCTTTGGCGAAGGTTTGGGAACAAGGCGGGGAAGGCGGCAAGGAACTTGCACAACTCGTTGTCGATACTGTGGAAAAAAATGAAAATCACTTTAAACCGCTCTATGATTTGAATACGTCAATTCAAGAGAAAATTCAAACCATTGTTACTCAGGTGTATGGTGGAAAAAATGTTGAGTTCTCAGCGAAAGCACGCAAACAGTTAAAGACGTTCAAAGAAAATGGTTGGGGTGGGTTACCGGTATGTGTGGCGAAAACACAATATTCACTTTCCGATAATCCAAAATTGATTGGCAGACCAAAAGACTTTACGATTCATGTACGTGAATTGAAGGTATCTTTAGGTGCAGGATTTATTGTTGTTATGACAGGCAATATGCTTACGATGCCAGGTCTGCCAAAGCATCCTGCAGCATTAGACATGGATGTTGATCAAGAGGGAAGAGTACTCGGTTTGTTCTGATCCATTACCAAATGTATTCATTAAAAAAGCGTCTCAAAGTCTGTTTATGACTCTGAGATGCTTTTTACTTTTATGGGGAGTCAAGCGTAAAATCAGGATGAGCACGGTGCGGATTTTACTCTAGGAATTAATCAGCAATGAATGAAGGCAATGGTGACATTTCACATTACTGTTTACAGCCCGACAAATTGTGCAGCTGCTGATCCGGCAGCATGTCCGGTCGTAAAAGCACTTGTTATATTATACCCACCTGTATAGCCATGGATATCTAAGATCTCGCCACAGAAATAAAGCCCGGGCATGAGTTTAGATTCCATGGATTTAGGATTTATCTCTTTCAGTGAAATGCCGCCGCCTGTGATAAATGCCTTTTCAATCGAAAGCGTACCGGAAACTCGGACAGGAAATGCCTTCAACGCATGCGCCATTTTTCGAACCGCTTCTTTTGAAAACTCATGAAAATGACGATCCGGCGATAAGGCAATAGAGTCAAGTAGAAAACTCAGATAGCGCTCAGGAACAATGCCTTTCCACGCGTTCTTCACTGTCTTCTTTGGATCGGATGCGGCAAGCTGGAGCAGCTGCTCGTAAATTTCATGTTCGCTTAAGTCAGGTTTGGCATCAACCAAAACAGTGACTTCGTTTGTTTTAAATTTCTTTAAGGCTTTGACAACGAATTGGCTGAGTCGAAGAATTGCCGGTCCAGATAAGCCGAAGTGGGTGAAGATTATATCCCAGCGATGCGTCTGAATCGGTTTGCCTTTTGAATTGATTAGTGTTACGGCGACATCAGATAAGGAAAGCCCTTGCAGTATTTTTGCTTTGATGAAGGATTCGTTTGAGGTGAGCGGAACTTCGGTTGGATAGAGTTCAGTAATTGTATGACCGGCCGTCTTGGCCCACGTATACCCATCTCCTGTACTTCCGGTACTTGGGACACTTTTTCCGCCAACAGCGACAATAACAGAATGTGCTGAATAGATCCTTCCGTTCACCGTTTTGACTCCGGATACACGATCTGAATAAAGGACTGCCTGCACGGGTGTATTTGTTTTAAGTGTAACATTTAGTTCGCGCATCCTTCTAAGCAAAGCTTGAACTACAGATTTTGCATCATTACTCTTCGGGAACATACGACCGTGGTCCTCTTCTTTTAAGTCAACACCAAGCCGTTTGAAGAAGGAAACAATATCCTGATTATCAAATGATGATAGGGCACTGTATAGGAAGCGGCCATTGCCGGGGATATGCTTAATCAATTCATCAATAGGCATCGCATTGGTCACGTTGCAGCGTCCGCCGCCTGAAATGGCTAATTTTCTTCCGAGCTTGTCTCCTTTGTCGAGCAGTAGCACACGCGCATGCTGTTCAGCCGCGGCGATGGCTGCCATTAACCCGGCAGGACCGCCACCAATCACAATCACATCATAGTTCATGACTTTTCCTCACTTTATTCATTTACTATCGTAACCTTAACAGATTTCATGATCCTTTTCATCAAGCGATGGCTGTTTTCTGGTGTGATAATTGTCACAGACGGTGAATTTTGATAGGATAGACACAGAACAATTTGCAGCGATGCCGTCAGTGGCGGATTTCTATATGAGGTGATTGGATTGACAGAAGGAAAACCCTATCGAGTACTGTTGTACTATCATTATGTAATGCTCGATGATCCGAAGCAGTTTGCTGAAGAACATTTACGATTTTGCAAAGCACTCGGACTAAAAGGACGCATTTTAGTTGGCCGTGAAGGATTAAATGGAACGGTATCCGGTACTACGGAGCAAACCCAAAGCTACATGGACACGTTGCACCGCGATCCCCGATTTAAAACGATGCCGTTTAAAATCGATGAGGCAGATGGTCATGTCTTTAAGAAGATGCATGTGCGCCCGCGCAAAGAGATTGTTGCGTTGAAACTAAATGAGGATATTGATCCGAAACAACTCACCGGGAAACACTTGAAACCTAAGGAATTTTATAAAGAACTGCAGCACGATGACGTCCTTGTCATTGATGCCCGCAATGATTATGAAACACAAATCGGTCATTTTCAAAAGGCAATTCTGCCGAATATCCGTAATTTTCGTGATCTGCCAAAATGGATCGAGACGCATCTCGCTGATCAAAAAGATAAAAAAGTGCTCACCTATTGCACCGGCGGTATTCGCTGTGAGAAGTTTAGCGGCTATTTGCTCCGCGCCGGGTTTAAGGATGTCAGCCAGCTTGATGGCGGAATTGTTGAGTACGGCAAGGATCCGGAAGTAAAAGGCAAACTCTACGATGGAAAGTGCTATGTTTTTGATCAGCGTATTTCGGTACCGGTCAATCAAACGGATGAAGACGTGGTCGTTGGTCACTGCCACCATTGCGGAAAGTCGTGCGACCGCATCGTTAATTGCGCAAATCCAGAATGCAATGTACAGTTTATTTGTTGTGAAGCATGTGAGAAGCAGCACCACCGTTCATGCAGCGACACATGCCGTCATCACCCGAGAAATCGATATAAAGTGGAAGTCGTTCAGGCAGCGGAGAAACAAACCGTTTCATAAGTAAAAGCAAGGAAAAAGGGTCGGCCTCGGGTCCGATCTTTTTCTGTTTCAATGTTATTTTTCTTAGATAATATGTATCGAACACGTGTTGTACGTGTCCGATACGTGTTATAATCAAAGAGAGGTGAGGAACAGTGTTTAAAGATCAATATATTTACCCTGCTGTAATTATGAAAGCCAATGACCAGTTCACCATCACTTTTCTTGATTTCCCGGATACTCAAGTGAAGGCGAAAACGGTTGAAGACGGATTTGCACAAGCGAAAGAAGCGCTGGCACATGTTCTATTTGATTACGAAGAAAGAAAGGAGAATCCGCCTACTCCTTCAGAGCTGTCTGCGTTTGAGAAAGGGGATCCGGATCAATTTGTTACGCTCATTGATACATGGATGCCTCCTTTCCGTAAGAAAATGGAAAATCAAGCCGTAAAAAAAACACTGACGATTCCTAAATGGCTTGATGATGCGGCAAAGGAAGCCGGATTGAACTATTCACGGATTTTGCAAGATGCACTGAAGGAAGAACTGAACATTGATGAAAGTGGCAATTCTTTTTCAGTTCAGGATCGTTTAAATAATCAGCTCAAGAAAGTCAAGAAAAGTTTGAAGGATTTGTCCAAAATTCGTGTCCATGTCAATAGAGCAAGTGATGATGCATCAGAGAAAAAAGAAACTTCCGTTAAAGAATCTTTGAAACAAGACATTGACCTTATCAAACAGGAATTAAATGAAGTGGCAGATCGGTTGAAAAACTCAAATGAATACCAGCAACTCAACGAAAAAATAAATCGTCTCATTGATAAATTAAATCGATAATTGTTCATTAACAAACTACATTGTAGTTGAGGACAGCTCAAGTTCTAACCATGAGCTGTTTTTGTTCCGAGATAAGAAAGAATGTGATTTTGTCCTGTCTTTAATCCAATAGGCCCGTGTATTGACCGAGAATCAAAGCGGAGGTGCTCTGACGCCAGCGGGATCGCGCTTAGTCGATGCGTGCCAGTGAGTAACCGAAGCGACGATTCAGCACCGAAAAGACACGACCCCATCACACATGGCTGCAGGAACTTTCCTGATTGTAAAGGAACTTTCTTAAAGGAACTTTCCTAAAGGAACTTTCGCTAAGTGCGCATATGTCCTGTATGCAACGCGAAAGTCATCACATCCTGTGAAAGTATGTCCCGGGCGCTTTTTGCCTGTTTTTTCTCATTTAAAGTATGAAAGAACTATGAATCATTTGACGAAATTCGTTGCATTCAAGTAAAATAAAACGATTGAACGTTTTATTTCGGAGGCAACAATGAGGGAACAGAAAACAAATAAAACAACGGTGCTGATTGGCCTGATGATCGGTACGTTTTTAACGGCGATCGAAGGAACGATTGTCAGCACAGCCATGCCTAAAATTGTCGGCGATTTACAAGGCATTGAAGTTATGGATTGGGTCTTTTCTATTTTTATGCTCACTTCAGCGATCACCGTTCCGCTTTTCGGAAAACTTGCTGACCTTTTCGGCAGGAAGAAAGTATTTACGATTGGAACGTTAATTTTTTTATCCGGATCTGTGCTTTGCGGCTTTGCATGGTCGATGGCTGCACTGATCGTTTTTCGTGGTATTCAAGGAGTAGGTGCCGGAGCCGTAATGACATTGAGTACGACGATCATTGGCGATATTTTTCCAGTAGAAAAACGGGCGAAAATGTTCGGGATGATGGGCATGATTTGGGGAATCGCAGGGATACTTGGACCGCTCGTGGGCGGTTTTTTTGTCGATATATTATCTTGGCATTGGATCTTTTTTATTAATCTTCCCTTTGGCATTTTAACCGTTTCGCTCATTTCTATCGGGCTTATGGAGAAAATAAGTCACGAACAGAAGACGGTCGACTATGCGGGCATTGCTGTTTTTTCAGCTGCGATGGGCCTGTTTCTTTTTGTCCTTCAAAGGATTGGGGAATACGGTTGGCATAATCTCTTGAATATCGGATTATTGATTAGCTCTTTTTGCCTGATGGCAGCGTTTGTTCTCGTAGAAAGCCGAGTAAGGGAGCCGGTGATGCCGCTTACAATTTTACAAAACCCGATCGTTCTTATGACCAATATACTGGCTTTTCTTGCGAGTATTGTCTTGATTGGCAACGATATTTATATGCCGATGTGGCTGCAAGGACTGCTTGGTTATAGTGCGATGACGTCTGGATTCGTTTTGACCCCCATGTCACTTACCTGGATGATCGGTTCCTTTCTGTCCGGGCATTTGCTGACAAAATTCGGTTTGAAAATCGGCGAAGCAGTCGGCGCACTTGTTCTAATGATCGGCACTTTTTTGCTGATGTTGCTGCGGATGGAAAGTCATCCATTATCGTATTATTTCATCACAGCGATTGTCGGAATCGGTTTTGGCATTACGCTGACGTTGACGACAATTGCTGCACAATCTGCAACGGATCGGGCAATGCGCGGAGCAGCAACGGCTTCCAATCAATTTTTTCGCAGTGTTGGACAAGCGGTTGGTGCAGCCGTTTTCGGCATGTATTTTAATACGCAAGTCGGCCAGAGCATTCGTGAACAAGGGACAGCTGCGATGTCGGCCAATCAATTAAATCAGCTCGTCCATCCGGAAGGGCACGAACAACTTGCATCATCCGTGCGCAACTTGCTGCGTGAAGTTCTCTTTAACAGTATTCATCACGTATTTATCTTGTTTTTTGTTCTTGCTGCTGTAGCAGTCACAGTCGCACTGCTGCTTCCAAAACATACTGCCTCAGTTCATAACGAATAAAAAGAAGTACCTGCTGCGATGCGAATGCCGTCTGTTTGCGTGCCGTCAGAAAGTGCGGACAGCGAGAGGTAATTGGGCCGTGTCGCATTTCGCATCAAAAAGGCTGAGGTCATTGCACCCGGGCGCCGGAATTTATTTAATTCAGTAATGATCTGGTTCGCCGACAAAATGCCGATCCCATGCCCATAATACCGATCATCCGCTAAGTCAACGGCGTTTTCTCCTTGCCATTGCGGCGTTTGCGGACTGACCTCCGGATTTTTAAAATAGCGAACATCCCCAGGAATTCCCGCACCGACTCCTGGCACATTTCTCAATGGAAAGAATGGGTGGTTCTGCCAATCCCAGAGATAAAGATGTTGAAACACTTCGTTAAAGCGTTCGTTAGGAATGGTGTTGATTAGCGCTTTATAAAAAATGATCATCATTGCTGTTGCGCATTCAAACGCATATGCCTCGCCATTCACAAAAATATCATTGACCGCTTGAGCGGCGGGGACTCCAGGTTTCAATTCAAAACCACCGTCTCCGGTAAGCGTCCAGTAATAATCGTTACACTCCGAATAGTAGAAGGTTGCAAAAGATGCACCACTTTCCAAAAGCGCGTACGAGGCCTCAATGGTCTCGTTTCTCAGCTTGATTTCAAAATTAAGCTCGCGTTTCGTCGGAAATGCAAACCATTCATGAGAATCAGCCATTGCCCGGTAAATGGTTGCGGCAAAGCGGCCAATACTCGAATAACCGGCGAAATCCTCACTGAGAAGTTGCTCGTTTGCAGCAATAATCATCCTTCATACCTCCCGTGCACAGGCATACTGATCGATTGCAATTGTTCGTTCAAGTTCAGAGCAATCCATGAACGCCAAATCTTTGGCTGCTCTTTTCGTAATCGGCAAGAGTAGGTCGACAAATTGATTTGCTGACGCACCGGCAAGCGAACGAATCCATAATAGTTTTCTTTTTCATTGGACATTAAGGCCTGAAGCGGTTCTCCTTTTCGCGGCGAAACATATTTTCCAAGGTATTTTGCACTGTAATGAATCCGGTAGGGTCTTCCACCAGGAACCGCATCGTTGGTTTCACCCGTATAAACTAAATAATGTGCATTCTCTTCATACCATGTTTCAAAAGCGAGAAACGCTGATGCATTGTCGTTCGCGTGCTTTACCTCGGGTATGAAATGCAGCATGCGCCGCGCATAGTTGCTCTCTACTGATTGGTTGGATAGCAGATAGTTGGCTAGATAAACGAGGCAAAGCGGATTGGCTGTTTCCCACATGGCACTAATTAAGTAATGGCGCTGACTTTTATTCTTATAACGGTAAAATACCAGATCTACCATTTCTTTCAGCCAATTTTCATGATAGGTATGCAGAAAGTTAATCGCCGTTTGGTCAATGATTTGCGTATAGTCCATTGACACGATATTTTTCCAGCCTGTGCTGAGCATCCAATGCATGGCTTCAACGACTTGGTGGTGCTGATTTGCAAATGATGCCATCTGATCAATACCAAGATCTGCGCCATGAAGAATATTTCTTATTTGTGATAGCGCAATGCGAGGGCGCGATTCTAATGCTTCGCTTCGCGTATCTAATTGATCTCGGAGCATGTAGAGGACTGGAAAGTCTAGTTTTGGATCATTGATGATTGCCAAAGCATGTTCAGGATCATCTTTATTAATTCGATCCCATTCGTTGCTGAGCATCCCCGGCTGTTCCTGTCTTATTTGATTTAACGGATTATCAGCGCTCATTGCAACCTCCTCCAATCAATTCAATCTTGTAGGATATTTATTGATGGGAACATGGGATTATTCACGTTCATTTATCAGCAGAGCTGTCTTCTTGATGAGGAGAGTGTAGAACAAGAGCATTAAAAATGGTAAACTAAGATTCAGCAAAGAAGAGTGGAGTGATCAGTATGAAACAGTATCTTGATCTTTGCCGTAAAGTTCTTTCGGAAGGTCATCAAAAGGGAGACCGCACGGGTACCGGTACGATCAGTACTTTCGGGTATCAAATGCGTTTTAATTTGCAGGATGGATTTCCGCTCATGACGACGAAGAAATTACACTACAAATCGATCATTTATGAATTGCTTTGGTTCTTAAAAGGAGATACCAATATCAAGTATTTGCAAGAACATGGTGTCCGCATCTGGAATGAATGGGCAGATGCGCAGGGTGATCTTGGTCCCGTTTACGGGCATCAGTGGCGGTCATGGCCGGGCAAGAACGGCGGGACCATCGATCAAATTGCTAATGTTGTCGATGAAATAAAAAAGAATCCGAATTCACGACGCTTGATCGTCACTGCTTGGAATCCTATGGATATTCCGAACATGGCGTTGCCGCCATGCCATTGTTTGTTCCAATTTTATGTCAATGATGGCAAGCTGAGCTGCCAGTTGTATCAGCGCAGTGCAGATATATTTCTCGGTGTTCCATTTAATATTGCTTCGTATGCATTATTAACGCATATGATTGCTCATGTTACTGGTCTCGAGGTGGGCGATTTTGTACATACGCTCGGTGATGCACATATTTATTTGAATCACTTGGAGCAAGTCAAAACGCAGTTGGATCGTACGCCAAGACCACTTCCAGAATTAGAAATTAGAAGGTCTGTTTCTTCTATTTTCGATTTTGATTATGACGATTTTGTGTTTCAAGGCTATAACCCTTACCCAACGATCAAGGGCGAGGTGTCCGTATGATTTCGTTTCTACTCGCCATGGATCGCAACGGTTTAATTGGACGAGGCAATAAGCTTCCCTGGCATCTTCCAGATGATCTGCGCTATTTTAAAAAAACAACTTGGGGTCATCCGGTTATTATGGGCAGAAAAACATTTGAATCGATTGGAAAGGCTTTGCCTGGAAGAGAGAATATCGTGCTGACACAGAATCTCGATTTTTCAGCTCCCGGGGTGACCTATTATCATTCAGCAGAAGCATTTCTACATGCAGGAAAAGCTTATGGAAACGAATGCTTTGTCATCGGTGGCGCGAAAATTTTCGATCTGTTTCTTCCTTATGCTGACCGCCTTTATATTACGCAGATTGACGCTGAATTTGAAGGAGATACCTACTTTACAGGGTTCCGAGAAAAGGATTGGCAGCTCGTCAGTCAAGTATCCGGCAAGCTCGATCAAAAAAACATCTATCCGCATGACTTTCATGTATATGAACGAAAGTCTGTTCTGAATTTGCATTAAATCGCGATCTGCACCACTTCGACTCCGGTGCATAAACTGTTAAAAAGAGTGACGGAGTTGATAAAAATGATCGTATCAAATCTGCAAATTTGGCTTTGCTATGGATTGATCGGACTGATTATGGGATCAATGATCGGCTTTTTTCCGATAGGACGCAGATTGACGATGAAATATTTCGCATTGATTCTTCTTGCTGCAGCAGTTTGGCTCCCTGTCGTTATACTTTCCTTGCTTGCTGCACCGTTTGCCAATCACTATCGACTTCAGGAAACAGATTTTTGAATGATAAGGCTCCTGGATGGGGGAGCCTTTTCATCTGCATCTTGCTTCTCTGGGTTCACCGCATGCATCTTTTTACTTTTTTTTGGTATCGGATTGGGCGGATTCAATAAGGACAAGCTCTTAAGAGAAACACGTTCAAATCAAAAGATTTGACGCCGTTCTTCGCTATAAATTGAAAGGAAAGATCGTGATCAATGAATCAAAATTGAATTTATTTTCTTGACAAACAGATGAATTTGCTTTAAAAAATAATGATAAACGGTTAAAATTGGTATGATCATTGCTTTAATTCGATGGGTTATTTCTTGCTTTGAGCAGAAAATTGGAAATCAACTGTGTTTCGTGGGAGAATAAAACTATTCATTAATAGTTCCCAGTGAAAACTCTTATGATTTTCTGCACGGAGCAGGTGAAAGTAATTGTCAGCGCTTGTTCATTAAGTTTGGAATATGATTTAATATTTACTCTATTTTACAGCAAACAGTTGGCAAAAAAAGAAAAAAGGAGAAGGTACAGGTATGGCATCAAATGTATCAGAATTGACTACCTACAAGGCGTACCTCCAAGGTGAATGGAAGAAGAGTTCATCTGACGAGACCATTGCCATTCAATCCCCTTATCTAAGAAAAACGATCGGTTATGTTCAAGCGGTCACACAGGGTGAAGTGGATGAAGCAATCAAAGCAGCACATAAGGCTCAGAAGTCATGGGCTGAATTGTCTTTAAGTGAGCGAGGCGCTTATTTGGATAAATGGGCGGATGAACTCGTCAATAACAGCGAAGATATTGCCACTGCAATTATGCAGGAAGTCGGCAAAGGCTTTAAAGATGCCAAAAAAGAAGTTGTCCGTACAGCAGACCTTATTCGCTATACTGTTCAAGAAGCATTGCACATGCATGGCGAAAGCTTGAAAGGCGATGGCTTCCCGGGCGGCGATCAGAAAAAAATCGGTATTGTTGAACGTGCACCATTAGGTGTTGTGCTTGCTATATCACCGTTTAATTATCCGGTAAACTTGGCTGCATCAAAAGTTGCCCCGGCACTGATGGCTGGAAACGGTGTAATCTTTAAACCGGCAACGCAAGGATCAATCAGCGGGATTAAAATGATTCAAGCACTCGATAAAACCGGTCTTCCAAAGGGACTGCTCAGCTTGACTACCGGACGCGGTTCAGTGATCGGTGATTATCTCGTTGAACATAAGGGAATTGATATGATCAGTTTCACCGGAGGTTCCGGGACCGGACGCCACTTGTCAAAACAAACGGCAATGATTCCGCTTGTTCTGGAACTTGGCGGCAAAGATCCTGCACTTGTTGCAGAAGATGCCGATATGGATGTTGCGGTAAAGAGTATCATGAACGGTGCATTCTCTTACTCAGGTCAACGATGCACGGCAATCAAGCGTGTTCTCGTAAATGAGAAAGTAGCTGACGAACTTGTTGCCCGACTGAAGTCTGAAATTGAAAAATTAACGGTTGGCTCTCCTGAAGAAGACAGCACCATTGTTCCTTTGATTGATGACAAGTCTGCAGACTTTGTTCAAGGCTTGATTGATGATGCGCTGAACAAGAAGGCGACCTTGGTAACCGGCAACAAGCGCCAAGACAATTTGATTTATCCGACACTGCTTGACAAGGTCACTGAGGATATGGATGTCGCTTGGATCGAACCATTTGGTCCGGTTCTGCCAGTCATTCGCGTAAAGTCAGATGAAGAAGCGATTGAATTGGCGAATAGATCTGAATTTGGTCTCCAAGCGAGCATCTTCTCACAAGACATTGATCGTGCTCTTGAAGTTGCACGACAAGTTGAAGCAGGTACTGTTCAAATTAATGGTCGCACGGAACGTGGTCCGGATCACTTCCCATTCCTTGGTGTCAAAGCTTCCGGTATGGGCGTGCAAGGGATTCATCACAGTCTTCTGTCGATGTCTCGCGAACGCGTTACCGTTCTCAATCTCAAATAAAGATGGTTATAGGATAAAAAAGGTGTCTCTACTTGGGACACCTTTTTTAATGGTAATTTTCATTACAATGTAGAAGAAAGGATCAAAACATCTCTAGCCAATCGTTTTGATCCTTTTCTTACCATCATGAATGTTTCAGCGATCATCACTCAATAATAAGGTTTAGTAATAGTAGGAGCCGTCGCTTGGTCCGGGGCCATAAAATCCGCCACCACCGCCATAGGGTGGACGCGGACCATAGCCGCCCCAATATCCAGGCCTCGGCGGGCAGAACGGGCATGGACGTACGCCAATAATTGTGCCCAGTCCAACGCCAAGCAGGCCGCCTGCAAAGCCGCCTAAGAAGGCTTGCGGACCGAATGCGCCACCGAAAAATCGATCATCGCCTCTAGATTCATTTTCATCTAGTGTTTGATTATTGCTCAAAGGTTTAAGATAAACGTTATTTTGGTCGAAGGACTCGATAATTCCCATATGAACGGACCCATCACTGCATTCAATCTCGACAGGTTGATGGAGCAGTTTTTCCCAATACTGCTGATTTGACATGAATGTACCTCCTAATCAATTCTTGCTTTGGCTGAACAATAGCCTAATTTCAGATTATGCGATCGTTCACCAAAAGGAATGGGCAAATGCACATGAAACCGCTGATTCTTAAAATGATTTTCCGATTATAGGAAAGTTTTTGTTCGTGCAGGAGTTGCTTTTCGAGTTGCCGGGGATTAAAATGAAATAAGTATTTAAAGAAGGAGTGGAAATATCGATGTTTTTGTCTGATTGTCTGCAACTCAAATTGGCTTGAGATGGGTGAAGTATGTCTTCTTCACGAAAGACTTTAGGCCAATGGATTGCGTGACAACGGACCAGAGATGTTTCTGTTTCTAACGGGTGAGAGGTAACTCAAAGAGCGAAGCGTCCTGCTTCGCTCTTTTTGCATGGATTCAGAAAATCTTGTATCTGTTTCCCCAATCAGTTTGGCCGAATAAAAAGGGGAGTGAGCATTTATGCTGCTTATAGAAGCAAATGACGTATTTTTCTCATATGGAGATAAGCAAATTTATCAAGATATGAATTTCAGACTTATGGAAGGTGAACATATTGCGCTTGTTGGTCATAATGGTGCTGGGAAGTCAACGTTCCTAAAGCTTTTGCTGGGCCAACTTCTGCCAGACAGTGGATCAATTAAGAAGCGACACAATTTAAATATCGGTGTAATCGAGCAGCATTTACATTTTGAAAAAGAGAAAAGCATCTACGAAGTCTTGCAGGATGCATTTGGCGATTTGTTCAATGCGGAGCGAAAGATGAATGCATTAGCAATGAAAATGCAAGAGCAAGATGCAGATCCGGAATGGATCAATCAGTATGGAGAACTTCAAGAGAAGCTTATCACCAATGACTTTTACACGATCGATGCGCGAATAAAGGAAATGGCAGATGGTTTAGGGCTGTCGGCAATCGGGTTAGAAAAGAAAATAAACCAATTGAGCGGTGGTCAGTTGACTAAATTGTGTTTGGCCAAACTGCTATTGGAGAATCCGGATATATTGCTTTTGGATGAACCAACAAACTACTTGGATGTTGGGCATATTCGTTGGTTGACCAACTATCTGAACACGTATTCTCATGCGTTTATTGTGATTTCTCACGATACGGAATTTTTGGACCAAATTGCTCAATTTGTCTATCACTTGGAAAACCAGCGTCTCATTCGCTATGTGGGCAACTATCAAATGTTTGTCAAGCAACATGAAGCTCGACTGGAGCAACAGGAAATTGCTTTTCGCCAGCAGCAACGCGAGATTAAGAAACTGGAGACCTATATACAAAAGAATAAGGTCCGTGCTTCAACAGCGAAACAAGCCAAAAGCAGAGAGAAGCAATTGGACAAGATTGATCGACTGGATCCTCCGGCACAGCAGCGAAAACCGATTTTCCAATTCACAGTTGCAGGTCAGCCGGTCCGTGTTGTTTTCTCTGCGGAAAACCTTTATGTCGGCTATGACCGGCCACTGTTCCCGCCGATTAATTTAACCATCGAGCGTGGTGAGAAAGTTGCGCTCGTTGGCCATAACGGCATTGGAAAAACGACATTGATTCGTACCTTGCTCGGTGAACGAAAACCTTTGTCCGGAAGCGTTGTATCTGGTGATCGTGTTCTGCCTGGTTATTTTTCTCAGCTCTCTGCACCGCTTCATTTGACACCAATTGAATGGTTGAAGCAACAGTTTCCAGACCTTCCAGAACAAGTGCTTCGCCAGCATCTCGCTCAATGCGGTGTCTATGCAGAGCACATGCGCCAGCCAATGGATACACTGAGCGGAGGCGAAGAGACAAAAGTGAGAATCGGGCGATTAATGCTGCAAAAGAGCAATGTCCTTATTTTTGACGAACCGACCAATCACTTGGATGTTGACGCCAAGGCAGCGCTGAGTAAAGCGCTCAATGACTATGAAGGTACGGTTGTGGTTGTCAGCCATGAACCAAGTTTTTATGAACAATGGATTACAAAAACCTTGAATGTTGAAGCATGGGCTAAAAGCAGTAAGCGATAAAATCATATTTCGTAGAACGGGCAGATAGCTGATGGCAAAAGCCGATTCAGCAGCGGCATAAGGGACATATAGTACTAGAGAATATCCAATGAATTGAGGCGATCATGAATGCCAAAACCATCCGCTTATTCTCAATGCTGCCACATGCTAAATCAACCCGTTGAAATTCGTTGTTATGATGGATCCATCCATCGGGGAATTCTCACACATGTTGACCGAACGAATGCTTATCTGCAAATGCCGGACACGAATTCCACTTCAAATCCAGGATTGTTTCTCTGGGGAGGATATGGCTGGGGTTTCCCGGTCGCACTTGCATCCATTGCAGCAATACTGGCTCTCGGTTTTCTATGGTGAAGGAAAAGCGATCTGTAAAAAAGTTTCTCCAAGAGAGAAGCTTTTTTTATATGCAGAGAAACTGCTCTTGAATTGCCCGTGTTCCTGTTCAATGAATTTACAAGGTTATGCTTTTCAATCGAAAAATGTTATGCTGAAGCTTAGAATAAGTTGATTTGCTGAAACAGAGGTGATTCTCAGTGAACAAAACAGAAGCTATGGATTTATTGAAAAATAAGGGATATAAACATACGGATAAACGTGAAGATATTCTTGATCTATTTGAACAGAAAGGCGGATATCTCTCGGCGAAAGAAGTTCAACTTGCTTTGAAGGACAGTTATCCGGGTATCAGTTTTGACACCGTCTATCGTAATCTGTCGCTCTTTCGTGAATTAATGATCCTTGAAGAAACAGAGCTAGATGGTGAAAAGATCTATCAGTTCCATTGTACGGAGCACCACCACCATCACCTGATTTGCTTGAACTGTGGAAAAACACGGACGGTCGATGTCTGTCCGATGCAAGATTTATCGCAGATCGATCCTGAATTCCAAGTGACCGGTCATAAATTCGAAATCTATGGTTATTGCAAGGCATGTCAAAAGAAAATGTCGGGGGAACAAAGTCATGAGTCAACTTTAAGACCAAGAGCGTGATTGACCGTAAAGACTTGTTCAATGGTTTGCTGCAAACGAGAAGGGCAGTTCACGGCAATGATTACAAAAGCCGTTTGTTCCTTGAATGTTTTTGTATAACAAAAATTGATCAGTAAACCGAGTAAAAAACCGATCAAGCTGGACAGAATTCCCCAGAAAATCGGTCCCAAAAGCATCCTAAACCCGATACTGGCTCCAACAACCCCAAAAATGGTCGCAAAAATAAAGCCTAGATCTGCTTTTTTCGTACGGCCGTCCGCTTTAGAATCATGCTGAGATTGTAGGGACCTGGGCGGATCAAGAAAAAGACAATGTATGGACTCTCGTGTTAAGCCCTCTCGCTTAAGCGCCTGAAGTGAGAGCTCAACTTGCAGACCTGAACGGAATATGCCGATTACTGTTGCCATTCGTGTGGGTCCCACCTTTGAAATAAAAAGTTTGAGTCAGACGACCATTCTTTTTTTAAGTAAGCGCGTTGTTCCTTTTCAAAGAGTTGATTGATTTCAATAGCTTTGCAGTAGGCATCATAAGCAGAGCCAAAAATGACAGAAGGTAAGAAGAGCAGCCACTCAGGATTAAGCACTTTCATTGAATCGATGGCATGCCCGTCGATAAGCAATTGCAAGCTGTCTAACTCGTGACAGTTCACATAAATCATCACTGACCATATAAATAATGATAGCGCAGGAATGATGCGGCGAAGATAAAACTGACCGGCCCCCGGAAGCAGCGCCGACCAGGCAGCACCAACCCAAGGCAGTTTTTTTTCCAAATAGTTCATTCCAAAAGTATGAATGGTGAGCATAGGCACATGTACTGGGCTTTTTTGCATCAATGCATTTTGTCCATTTATACTTATTGCAGAATGATAACTGTCCCAAATACTAAAAAAATAGAAGGGGATATAAATAAGCGCCCATTGTGCGTTTAAATCGATTTTGGCTTTATCAAATTCGCCGATAAACGTATCAACCATTGCCGAATTTAAGTTGGCGTGATAATTGATTATAATCTCAAATAAAAAAAGAATAAAGCCTTTTAAATGCAGATCAAGCAGCATATGTCCCAAACCAGGCAACGCAGCAGACCACCATGCGATCACAATAGGCGGTTTGTGACAGAGTACGGTTTGTCCCCAAAAGTTTAATTCTGCTTTGGCTCGTCTTCTCTTCATCATTAAGCTCCAATCGCGCTTACAGGTATTGACCTATTTTGCCTAGATGGGAGTAGTGTTCCACCGGCTTGGGTGATTCATGCAGACAAAGCAGAGTTTTGAAACCATTTGCAGATAAAGGAAAGAACTATTCTTGAATTTTTTAAATATTGACAAAGTATCTTTTGACGAATATACTTGAACTGTTCCTTAAGCTTTCTTAATTGAAGAATCCGAAAGTAACCGCTTGTCGGCCACTTCAATTAGCTGAATCCTATTGAGGAAGGACTTTTTTATGACATACCCTGGAGATACAATATATTTGATCGGTGATGCAAAATCCTCCCAGAAGAACCCGATTACTTTTCAGTACAGTCAGTTCTTTATCGGACTCGTTGTTGATCCGACTAATGGAAGAATTATTGATGCAGATTGTTCAGCAACCATTAAACTGACGTCACGATTTGTACGCTCTTTGCTTATGGGGCGTTTCATGGACGATCCGAATGTTCTCAATGAGATTGAGAAACGCTATTTTGGCTCATCGCAAAAAGCACTGATCGTTGCTTTTGGTGATGCGCTTAAGAAATTCAAACAGTATCAAAGCGACGTTGCTTTGTCTAAATAAGCCTAGACAAAATCCAGTTCACCCAATTAGTGGGACTGGATTTTGTTTTTTATCACTATCTTTTGAAAGGGGTGTACACATGATCATTCCAAGTCGTTTATTTGAAGGCGATACAATTGGTGTAATCAGTCCAGCTGGATCACCGAATAGAGAACGTTTGGCCGTAGGGACTGAATGGCTTAAGCAACTCGGATTTCATGTCCGTTTAGGTACTGGAAGCACGAAAAAATATGGCTATCTTGCCGGTTCTGATGATGAGCGGCTTGACGATTTTCACACGATGTTTGCAGATGATTCGGTTCGGGCAATTATCTGTTCCCGAGGGGGGTACGGTTGTGCACGTTTTGCCGAGCGTATCGACTATGAATTGGTGCGAAGCCATCCAAAGGTGTTTTGGGGGTACAGCGATATTACTTACCTACATACGGCCATTCGACAAAAAACAGGATTAGTGACCTTTCATGGTCCAATGCTTGCGTCTGACTTGGGCGATCCTGATGCGCCTTTGCTTTCAAAACAGTTATTTTCCCAGCTTTTTCAGCCGATGTCGCTACGCTACGATGAGCATTTATCTCCACTAGCGTGCATCAGTGCAGGCAGCAGCGAAGGAAAACTGGTCGGCGGAAACTTATCGCTGCTCGTGAGTTCACTAGGAACGCCTTTTGAAATCGATACGAAGGGCAATTTATTGCTCATTGAGGATATCGGCGAAGCGCCTTATCGGGTCGACAGTATGCTGAATCAGCTCCGTTTGTCCGGAAAACTAAACCAAGCGGCCGGTTTTGTCATCGGCGATTTTCATCAAAAAAATTCGGATGATCCGGACAGCTTGACCTATCAGGAGGTTTTTCATACCTACTTAGGCGGATTAGGAAAACCGGCTGTCAGTGGGTTCTTGATCGGTCACTGCGCGCCGAATTTCTCCGTACCGCTCGGTGTCGATGCGCTTCTTGATGCGGACAGAAAACAATTATGGATTCAGCCTGGCGTTATGTAAGCACGAATGGAAACGGTTGGACGTGTCACGTGAAAGGATGAAAAGTGTGAAAATCATTGATATACAAACGAAAAAACTGTCAATCCCGCTCATTAAACCTTTTAAAACAGCACTGCGTACAGTGAATACTGCAGAAAGCATTATCGTAATGATTTTCTGTGACGATGGGACAGTGGGATTCGGCGAAGCCCCTCCAACACATGTGATCAGCGGCGATAGTTTGGCAAGTATCGATTATGCGGTAAAGCATGTAATCGGTCCACTTATGATCGGCATGTCGATTGAACAAAAAGAAAGAATCAACCGCGTGATTAACCAAGCCATGATACACAATACTAGCGCCAAGGCAGCGCTCGATATCGCCGTCTACGATTGTCTTGCTAAAAGAGCAGGGCTTCCGCTTTACCAGCTGTTAGGTGGCAACAGCAACCAGCTCGAAACGGACTTTACAGTCAGTGTGAACCCTGTTAATGAGATGGTACAGGATGCCCTAGATTATGTAGAAAAAGGGTTTAAAACACTAAAAATAAAAGTTGGTAACGCGACAATTGCAGAGGATCTTGAACGCGTCAAAGCTTTGCGGCAAGCAGTTGGTGATCAAATAAAATTAAGACTCGATGCGAATCAAGGCTGGAATGCAAAAGAAGCAGTGTACGCCATTCACCATATGGAAGATATGGGATTAGCCATTGAACTGGTTGAGCAGCCCGTACCCGCCGCTGATTTTGAGGGAATGAAGTTCATTACGGAGCATGTGGATACATTGATCATGGCTGATGAAAGTATCTTCAGTCCCACCGATTGTGCACGCTTATTGGCAATGCACGGCTGCGACATTGTTAATATTAAGTTAATGAAGGCAAGCGGTATCACCGGAGCAGAGAAAATTAACACACTTGCCGAAGCTTATGGAGTCGAATGTATGATCGGCTGCATGGTAGAATCCAACGTTGCGATTTCTGCAGCATGCCATTTTGCAGCTGCAAAAGCCAACGTTACGCGCTGCGATTTGGATACCCCGCTGATGTTCGCTGAAAATCCAGTTGCCGGCGGCGTTGAATATAAGCATAATTGTATTTTGCTTCCGGACCATCCCGGACTCGGAATCAGCAGTGTTCAAACTAACTGATGGAGGAAGTTGCATGAAAAAGAGAAGAACAGCCGTTCCGGTTGCAACGATCTGGTCCACACCCGAATCGATCCGATCGATTGACCAACCGGCATTTCGAGAAGATCCGGATATGACGGAATGGTTGGATCAAATGAGTCGCGATGAGACGATTGCGCTTTGCCGTGAAAAGAGAATTCAGACTCAAGTCCTATTTGGTGAAGAGATCATCATTGAGTCGGTGAAGGGGACATGGGCGAAAGTATGCATCCCAAGTCAAGCCACGTTTAAGGATCAACGTGGCTATCCTGGCTGGATGCCGCTGAATCAGTCTGTGAGTTCAGAGATGACAGAAAATAAAAAGAAGATTATGGTTCAAAGCAAGTCCGCCTCTTTTTATGCTCTGATCCAAGAGAAAAGGTTTGATTTAAGCTTTTCTGTTTTTTTGCCGCTAATCGATGATTCAGAGTCCGTTGTTAAAGTGGATAGCCCAATTGGGCCCGGGCTGTTACAGAAGCAAGATGTGCTCATGCCGGATCAGCAACATCGGCAAAGCGGCGAAGAGATCGTCAATAATGCTGTTCGTTTTCTGGAACTTCCCTACCTATGGGCAGGAATGAGCGCTTATGGATTTGATTGCTCAGGTTTCAGCTATACACTTTTGCGTGCAGGCGGTTATCTTATTCCGCGTGATGCCGATGATCAAGCCGTTTGCGGTAGCGCTATACCGATTGAAGCCGCCTTGCCCGGGGACCTGCTTTTTTTTGCCTATGAGAATGGAAAGGGTGCTGTTCATCATGTGGGCATCTATGATGGCAACGGAAGAATGATCCATTCGCCAACACCTGGCACAATCCTCAGCATTACGGAATTAAAAGGAACGAAATATGAACGGGAATTATGTGCCGTTCGCAGATATTGGAATGAGTAAATCAAGTTCGCATCCAGGAGCACTGAAAGGGGGACACGTCATTGGTTGTATTGAACGATCAATTACATAAGGATCTTATGAAAATTGTGCGCCTGCACGAGGATCAGATTTCAGTTGCTGCCGAGGGGTCCGATGGATTTTCATTTACGTATCAAGCCGGCATGCCAATGATGTCCGCAAGTCTGATCAAATTGCCGATTCTGCTTTACGCATTTAAAGAAAGGGATCGTCATAAAAAGCTGTTCGAACAGGTTGTCCGCTTTGATCACCAGCAGATTGTCGGTGGTTCCGGCGTTCTTCAAATTCTCTCATCAAGAGAATGGAAACTGAGCGATCTTTTGGCGCTAATGATCAACGTATCCGATAATACGGCAACGAATTTAATGATCGACTTTTTTGGGATCAGTAATCTGCAGAAATGGGTAAGGGATCAAGGATTTCTTGAAACCAAGATTGAACGCAAATTGATGGATGAGGCCGCCCAAAAAGAAGGGCGGACGAACTGGATCAGTGCGCGCGATGCGAATAGAATGATTCAGCAAATATTTATTGGAAGCGGCGCTCTTCCAAAAGAAGCACAATCATGGCTGTTAAAACAACAATTCAGATATAAATTGTCTGGGTTGTTCGATGAGAAAGATCAGCCGGTTGCCGTTTACAACAAGACGGGCGAGATGGAAGCAATTGACCATGATGCCGGATTTTTTGTTTATCAAAAGCATTCAATGGCAGTTACGGTCATGACAAGTGGCTTTTTAAACCGTCAGGCGGCCTTGTTTGCCATACAAAACATCGGTATGCATGTGCAGAACTACCTGATCAACGTCGCACAGGCACAAGCCGAGTCGCTGGAATGAACCCTATTCCTTTTATTGACAAACTTTGGAAGTCACTATAAAATAAAAATAATTGTTTAAAAAGCATGGACTTTGATGATCAGCCTCTCTGAAAAATGAGGGGCTTTTTGTACAGTTTCAGCGTTCAGGGTATGATAGAACTGTGATGAATTGAAATTCGGAGGTAGTGAATACAATGGAGTCAATGAACTTTATCCGTGTTGCGGCAGCATGTCCGGTGACACGCGTCGCAGATATTCCTGTTAATATAGAGAATATAAAAAAATGTATTACTGAAGCGCTAAATCAGCAAGCAAAACTTGTTGTTTTTCCAGAATTATGTGTTACTGCTTATACCTGTTCCGATTTGTTTTTGCAGAAACAGCTGCTTGATGAGTCGGAACGCGGGATTGAAGCACTGCTCACCTACAGCAAGGGCAAGGACATCTTGATTGCTGTTGGTGCCCCGCTTCACACGCAAACCTCTGTCTATAACTGCGCGTATCTTCTGTTCGACGGAAAGATACTGGGTATTGTGCCGAAAAGTTATATACCCAATTATGAAGAATTTTACGAACAACGCTGGTTCACCTCAGGTAAAGACATTAGAAATCAGACAATCAATTTGCCGTTTCAAACAGATATCCCATTTGGCGTTGATTTACGCTTCGAAAGCGGTGCTGTGCAATTTGGATTCGAGATTTGCGAAGATTTGTGGAGCGTTGTCCCTCCGAGCAGTTTTCTTAGCTTACAAGGTGCCCAGATTATTGGTAACCTGTCCGCTTCAAATGAAGTGGTCAGCAAGTCAGATTATCGCCAGTCGCTTGTTTCGGCACAAAGTGCAAAATGCATGGCATCCTATGTATATGCCGGAGCCGGTACCGGCGAATCGACCACGGATGTTGTATTCGGCGGTGAATTGCTGATTGCTGAAAACGGTAATATGCTACAAAAAAACAAACGGTTTCAAAGAAACAATGAAGTCGTCAGTGCGTTGATCGACCTAGACCGGTTGAACCTGCAGCGCATCAAAAACATCAGCTTTCGTGAAGCGGCAACGACCTTACCTTGGACTTCCAGAACCGTATCCTTTTCATTTAAGAATAACAACTTTGGTATGTTTGATCGATTGATTGACAAGCATCCATTTGTTCCTGAAAATGCAAAACAACGCGAGCAGCGATGCAGCGAAATTTTTAATATACAAGCAACCGCGCTCGCGAAACGAATGCAGCATACAGGCTTAAAAAAAGCGGTCATCGGTATTTCCGGAGGGCTTGATTCGACGCTTGCTTTGCTCGTTATTACGAAAACCTTTGCATTGCTTGGCTATTCACGAAAAGACATCATAACCATCACATTACCCGGATTCGGAACAACAGACCGGACCTATCAAAATGCGGTTTCACTTTGTAAAAAACTTGAAACGGATTTTCGCGAAGTCAATATCGTGGCTGCGTGTTTGCAACACTTCAAAGATATTGGACATGATCCGGATGTTCATGATGTGACCTATGAGAATGTTCAAGCGCGAGAACGGACACAGATTCTAATGGACATTGCCAACAAGGAAGGTGGTCTTGTGATCGGGACCGGCGATTTGTCGGAAATGGCACTGGGATGGAGCACTTATAATGGCGATCACATGTCCATGTATGCAGTCAATTGTTCTGTTCCCAAGACGTTGGTTCGCTATCTTGTCAACTATGTTGCTGAAGAAGAGACGGGAGCGGAGATTCGTTCCATACTGCTTGATGTACTCGACACACCGGTAACGCCCGAATTGCTTCCTAAAGATGTTAAAGGAAAAATTGCACAGAAAACGGAAGATATTGTTGGGCCTTACGAGCTGCATGATTTCTTCCTCTATTATTTTGTACGCGCTGCTTATCCGCCTGTTAAAATTTTTTATCTCGCAACGAAGGCATTTGCCGACTGCTATGATGAAGAGACGATTCGTAAATGGCTGCAGATTTTCATTCGCCGATTCTTCGCGATGCAGTTTAAACGTTCCGCCATTCCTGACGGACCGAAAGTGGGCACGGTCAGTCTGTCTCCGCGCGGTGACTGGCGGATGCCTTCGGATGCCAGCCGCTCGATCTGGATGAAGGAAATCTAACTTAATAGGAAGGCGAGGCGTGCGCATTGAAACGCTTTTTCTCGTATTACAAACCATACAAGAAATTATTTTTCCTTGATTTTTCCTGCGCCGTTTTGCTTGCACTGCTGGAGCTGGTCTTCCCGGTGGCGGTTAATCAAGTGATTGATCGGCTGCTGCCCGGACGCGATTGGTCGATTATCGTGCTCGCATCAGCAGGATTGCTCGTTTTTTATATTCTAAATACTATTCTGCATTATATTGTCACGTATTGGGGCCATATGCTTGGAATCAGTATTGAAACCGATATCCGCCAGGAACTGTTCGAACATATACAGCGTCAGTCTTTTCATTTCTTTGATAATCATAAAACCGGACACATGATGTCACGGCTGACCACCGATCTATTTGATATCGGCGAAACCGCCCATCATGGTCCGGAGGATCTTTTCATTGCATTAATGTCGCTATTGGGCTCCTTCGCCTTGATGCTTTCGATCAATTGGAAACTCGCCTGGATTACCTTTCTACTCGTTCCGATCCTTGGTGTTTTTATTACTCTGTTTAATGTGAAAATGACGCATGCAACAGATAAAATTTATCAAGATATCGCTGTTTTCAATGCCAACGTTGAAAATGCGGTTGGCGGTATCCGAGTTGTTCAGGCCTTTTCAAACGAAAACCATGAAAAAAAACTTTTTAAAGAAAACAACAAATTGTACCGAAAAGCAAAGTTGTTCTCGTACAAAATTATGGCAACAAGTGTGACGACAAACTATTTTTTTATGCGCTTGATTACTTTGTTTACTTTAATCAGCGGTTCCTGGTTTGTGATCCACGGTGAATTAAGCAGCGGACAATTTGTCGCATTTTTACTCTTAGCGAATATTTTTGTTCAACCCATTGAAAAGTTTAATGCCATTATTGAACTTTATCCGAAAGGGATCGCTGGGTTTAAACGATTCTTAGCCTTAAAAGATCAGGCTCCAGAAATTGTCGACCAACCGAATGCGGTTAATGTGACGACTATTCAAGGCCGGATTGATTACCAGGATGTCAGCTTTGGCTATGAAGGGAAGAAACAGGTACTGAGCCACATCAATTTACAAATAAAGCCAGGAGAGACCGTTGCTTTTGTCGGGCCAACCGGAGCGGGAAAAACGACGTTGTGCAGTTTGCTGCCACGCTTTTATGATGTTAATGAAGGACAGATTTTAATTGATGGGATCGATATCCGTGCGTTCAAACTTTCTTCATTGCGTCATCATATCGGCTTGGTACAGCAAGATGTTTTTCTCTTCTCAGGGACACTTCGCGAGAATGTTGCTTATGGTAAATTGAATGCGAGCGACGAAGAGATTTGGCGTGTCTTACGTCTCGCTCGACTCGAAGCAACCGTCGCCAACATGCCGGATGGATTGGATACGGTAGTCGGCGAACGCGGTGTCAAGCTGTCCGGGGGACAGAAACAGCGTTTATCCATTGCGCGGATGTTCTTGAAAGATCCGTCGATTCTCATTCTGGATGAAGCAACATCTGCACTTGACACAGAGACTGAGACGGCAATCCAACAAGCGCTTGAGAAGTTATCGGAAGGGCGTACAACGCTGATCATCGCCCATCGTTTAGCCACGATAAAGCATGCAGATCGAATTGTCGTTGTAACTGAAAATGGAATTAGCGAGCAGGGGACTCATGAACAACTGATCAAGAGCGGCGGTGTCTATAGCCGGCTCTATGAATCGCAGTTTGCTTTGACAAGATGAGTTACCGCAAGTAAGTGCAAATGCCCATTAATATAGAAGAATAAGTATCGTCTGTGTACCGGTAAATGGGTTTCCGGTACATTTTTTTGCTTATTCATTGATGAAGGAAATGTCCTGATAGCTTTCTTTTTGTTGAAGCGGGCATTGACTGGAAAAAAGAACTTCAATCGTTCGAGAACACTAAAAGAACGGTGGCTGAAAAACGTTCTGCAAAAATAATAACATAATATTTATTATGTAAACTAAATGAATGCTGCTGGGATGAATCCGTTTTCTAGTACGATAAAAAATAGTAAGCACTGCAATTTATTTGCAGAAAAAAAGCACCCTGCTTCCTAACGCGCAGGGTGTTGATCATTCATACAAGAGCCGCTGTTTCCTAGTTAATAAAATGACATCGTTCTTACCTGGCCGATCAGACCTTAGCTGCTTGCAGCAGATCTTTCGCACACTTGTAGTCGAAGCCATGTGCATCGGCGACTGCTTTGAAGGTCACGTAACCGTCCAACGTGTTCAAACCTTTTAGTAGGGCTTCATCTTCAAGACAAGCTTGGATATAACCTTTGCTTGCAATTTTTGCTGCATAAGGAATCGTTACGTTTGTCAGAGCCAAGGTAGATGTATTCGGTACAGCACCCGGCATATTGGCAACGGCATAATGAATGACACCGTGTTTTACATAGGTTGGATCATCATGCGTTGTACTGTGATCCGATGTCTCGACAATACCGCCTTGGTCGATTGCAACATCGACAATTACTGAGTTGTCTTTCATTGTTGCCACCATTTCTTCAGTTACCAGTTTCGGTGCTTTCGCGCCCGGAATCAGAACACATCCGACAACAAGGTCCGCTTCTTTAACTGCTTCTGCGATGTTGTATGGATTTGACATCAAGGTATTCAACGAATTGCCGAAGATGTCGTCAAGTTCACGCAAACGATCTGCACTGATGTCAAGAATTGTAACATCAGCTCCGAGACCAACAGCAATTTTTGCAGCATTCGTGCCGACGATTCCGCCGCCGATGACTGCTACTTTACCGCGGGAGACACCCGGGACGCCGCCAAGAAGAATTCCTTTTCCTGCTTCGTCACTGAATTTTTCAAGATATTGTGCACCAATTTGAACCGCCATTCTTCCGGCTACTTCACTCATAGGCTGAAGCAACGGGAGTACTCGGTCTGCACGCTGAACCGTTTCATAAGCGATTGAAACAACTTTGTTTGAGACGAGTGCCTTCGTCAACTCAGCACCAACGGCTGGGGCAAGATGCAGGTAGGTGAACAGAATCAGTCCTTCATGGAAGAAGTGGTATTCTTCCGGTTCTGGTTCTTTAACCTTAATCACCATATCGGCAGACCATGCTTTTTCAGCCGAGGTAATCACTGCACCTGCTTCTTCATACTGTTGATCGGAAAATCCTGCACCTGCGCCTGCGTTTGTTTCGACATAGACACTATTACCTTCTTGCACCAAGTGATACGTGCCTGCAGGAGTGATCGCCACACGACGTTCGTTGTTCTTCAATTCTTTTGGAATACCGATAATCATTGATTAAAGCCTCCCAGTTATTTTTTTTTGATAGCTCATTGAATAACAGATACTTCGATTTCCTGCCTTTCGTCTGCTTGAATCGATTCAGTATGTGTTATCCTTTAATTAGAATCTTACAAACAATGAAACAGTTTTTCATCGTACGTTTTGTCTACAGTTTCGGCAATTTACTTGACATTTGATGTACCTGTTAGATAATATGACAACACACAGCCGCTTATAGGCAATCTTTGGAGGTATTCATACATGGATGAAATACCGTTTTGTGTTCGTGATGTACTTAACCGTCCACTATTTCAACGTGCAATTGTTCTTGCGGGTGCACAAGGAATTTATCGTGAGGTACGCTGGGTACATATTCTAGAAATCATTCATGCGGCTCCTTATGTCAGCAAACATGACCTGATTCTGACAACCGGACTTTGGTTGAAGCGGTCCGCAAAATCGGGACTCGAGTACATGCGACAGATCATTGAGCACCAAACTGCAGGATTATGCATTGAATTCGGTACGACCGTTGATGAAATACCCGATCAAATCATTGATCTGTGCGATTCGTATGATTTTCCGTTGATTTTGTTCCGCCAGCCGGTTCGTTTTGAAGAAATCACCCAAGACATTCATGCACACATCATCAACCAACATTTCGGACTGCTGAAAAAATTAGAGCAATTCTCTCAGCAACAACAACAGCTCATCCTGCAGAGTACAGATATTCCTGCCATTCTGCGTTTGCTGCAAAGCTATTCCGAACATCAGATTTTGTATTTGTCTCGCATTGAAGCCAACACTTATTTTCCGCCTTTGCCTGAGGAGACGCGTGAAGCGATCAATACATTCTGTAATCAACAGATGAAGCACTCTGATCAGATCCAGGAAATGGAGCTGTGGACAATGGATGAGCATCGCTACGTTCTCATTCAACCGGTCGTTTGTTTCGGTCAGGTTTTTTCCTATGTCGGTATGCTTTTGCACCAAGCACATCCTACTGAATATATGAAATTATTAGTGGACTATACATCCAAGGCTGTAGCGACTGTTTTGCTTCGCACACAGTTTCTTGAAGAGAAAATTCTCAGCAATCAGAATGAGTTGATTCAGGATATTCTCAATCGCAGCATTGACAGTGAGGAACAGGCGCAGATGCGTATGGGACTACCGTCGCCAAATGGTGAAAAGTATATTTTTGTTGGCGGAATCATTGAATTTGAGCATAATGTTATTGAAGCAGGACCCGAACGCATGGAATCGCGCAATCAAGATATTTTAGTATTGATTCGTTCGCTTTTGAAACGAGATCGAATGCACCATGTGTTGATGATGAAAAACAATCAAATCTATTTACTGTGTGCCAAAGCACGCATTGGAAAAGATTCGGAATCGAGTCTGTACCACAAAATTCAAGGATTGATCGACGGTTTGAATAAATACATCAATCAAGCATGGCCTCATTTCCATTTTCATATTGGCTTTGGCAAAGCTAGAACAATGCTTCTTGATGCTTGGATGAGCTTTAAAGAAGCTTTTCAAGTGATCGAACTTTCACAAACGGTTCCAGCGATGAAACAGAATCATTACTATGCAAGTATCGGCGTGTATCAACTGTTACACGCGGTACCCTATCCGATTCTCAGCGATTTCGTTCAGGATCAGCTGGGTGATCTGATTGCTTATGAAAACAAACATCATCTCCATCTCATTGACACGTTAGCCATGTATTTCAAATGTATGGGTTCAAAAGGGGAGACCGCCAAACGCCTGTTTATTCATCGACAAACCTTATACAATCGATTGGACAAAATCAGCGATATTCTCGGAGAAGATTATTTTCAGCCGCAGCGGCGTCATTGTTTGGAAATGGCTATGCTCGGCTATCCGCTCATCGAATCCTATCATGCAGATCAATAAATGAAAGATAGGCTGCGCGTCATGGCAAGCGCGGACCTGCAGCAGGACATCAGGCAGACAAGCAGCATATAAACACTAGAGCGTTACCATGAAGGAAGGGGTCTTATGGGCTATTTACGCGTCTATTGGACGAACTATAGAATCAGATTTTTGCTGGCGCTACTCTTTTTATCAGGAGAAGCGCTTGCCGATCTGTTACAACCGGCGCTTATGTCCCGCATTGTAGATCAAGGCGTTGCTTTAAGGAATATGAATGTTATTGAGCGTTTGGGCTTTCTCATGTTGGCGATTACAGCAATGGGAGCGATTTGCGCGAGTTTTCGGAATCTGCTCTCAGGAATCATATCTCAGCGATTTGCTCAAGATTTACGACAGGATCTATACATAAAAATACAAAGCCTTTCACAGCAACAAGTCGATCAAATCGGTAATGCGTCATTAATTACTCGGCTAACGAACGATGTGACACGCATTCAGACGTTTGTAAATGGGCTGATGCGGATCATGGTTAAAGCGCCACTTGTTGGTATCGGAAGCTTAATGATGGCTATTCATTTAAACGCGCGGTTATCATTGGTGCTACTTGGCATCGCGCCGATTATTGCTGCGATCATTTTTCTAAACATGAAGATCACGTATCCTTATTTTCACAAAGTGCAGACTGCACTTGACTCCGTTAATCGTGCTATGCAGAACTTCCTGGCGGGTGTACGGGTCATCAAGGTGTTTAATCGCTCTGATTTTGAACAAAGACAATTTCGAAAATACAATGAGGATTTTAGCGCCAAAGCAGCTGCTGCTACAAAAATCAGCAGCCTCTTTGGTCCCTTAGTCAATTTGACGGTAAACGCCGGCATAATCGCCATTCTTTGGTTTGGTGCGATGGGGGTTCATCAAGGCTCTATGGAAGTAGGATCGATTATTGCTTTTACTAATTATATGACGCAGCTGCTTTTTGCGATTATGATGGTCAATCATGCATTCACGATGATGGTTCGTGCACGGGCATCTTCAGAACGCATCGGAGAAGTGATGAATCTTCCGCCGGTCAAACGATTTCCTGCACAATCAAAACCGACTGATGCACCGCCATGTCAAGGGACACTCCTTTTTGATCATGTTACCTTTGCTTACCAAGCAGGATTGCCGGTGCTGCATGATCTAACCTTTCGAGTCAATCGGGGGGAGACACTGGGTATCATTGGGCCGGTTGCTTCAGGTAAAACAACGCTGACACGGCTCATTCTTCGCCTATATGACCCGGTCAAAGGGACGATTCGATTTAATGGCCAAGACCTCACGACATTTGGTGAGGATGATTTACGCAAAAAAATTGCTATTGTTCCGCAGCACTCGCTTTTATTCAGCGGGTCGGTGAGCGACAATATCCGTTGGGGAAGCGAGGAGGCAAGTGATAAAGCCGTACGAGAAGCTGCCGACATTGCGGATGCGGATGCATTTATCCGCAAGCTTCCCGGCGGATATCATGCGCGAGTCGGCCAAGCCGGTGTCAATCTTTCCGGTGGACAAAAACAGCGCATCGCGATTGCACGTGCGTTAATTCGTCATCCGGATCTTCTCATTCTCGATGATGCAACGAGTGCCGTGGATGCGCGTACGGACAAAACAATCCGTTCCCGGCTTAAAAATGGGCAAAATCAGATGACTTGTATTCTCATCTCTCAAAAAGCGTCGACATTAAAAGACGCAGATCAGATCATTGTACTTAACCAGGGACGAATTGAGGCTGTCGGCGATCATCAAAGGTTGATGACTTGCTCTTCATTCTATCACAGCATATGTGAACAGCAACTTGAGGAAAAGGAGGCGACGGAAGAATGAATGAACGCAGTGAGAAGCGCCCGGGATCTGGCAGAAGCAATCCGAGGCGAGGGGCTGCCCGCTTTGCCCCCGTTGAAAAACCAAAACAAATGCGTTCAACCTTGCACCGATTAGGAAGCTATTTTGCAAGAGAGAAACGGATGCTCCTGGTTGTCTTTCTGTTCGTATTTCTCGATGCGGTCGTGTCGTTATTGGTCCCTTATTTAATTGGGATGGCAATTAACCAAATCGGTATTCGCAGGCAATATGTCCATTTTTCAATGCTTTGTTTCATACTTATTAGCCTTGTCGCATTTTACGTGGGTGATGCTGTGCTGACCTTCCTTCAAGGTTGGCTGATGGCGTCGGCAGGACAACGCTTGGTGTCGCATCTCCGTGAACAGTTATTCAAGAAACTGCAAAAGCTGCCGATTGCCTTCTTTGATCGTCATAGTCACGGAGAGATTATGAGCCGTCTGAGCAACGATATTGAAAACATTGACACAACGCTCTCACAATCAACGGTGCAGCTGATGAATGATCTGATTATGATCAGCGGATCTCTTATCATAATGCTCTGGATCAGTCCTCAGTTAACTCTGGCCAGTCTGATTATGGTTCCACTTGTCCTTCTATTAACAAAAACAATTGCTTCACGTACATCTAAGCTGTTTATAAAACAGCAAAAAGAACTGGGTGCATTAAATGGTCAGATTGAAGAATCGATCTCCGGCCTGTCCGTCATTAAAGTATTCAGCCATGAAAAACAGGAAATTGCACGTTTTTCCAAGCAGAATGAGCAGCTGACCCGAGTGGGGACAAAAGCGCAAATATGGTCGGGTTTTTTAATGCCGCTAATGAATGTCATCAATAACTTAGGGTTTGCCGCTGTAGCGACGGTTGGTGGGTTATTAGCAGCAAACGATCGAATCACAATCGGCATGGTTGCCAGCTTTCTAGCGTACTCAAGACAATTCTCACGTCCGCTCAATGATGTTGCCAGTATTTTTAATACACTTCTGTCAGCGGTTGCTGGTGCAGAGCGAGTGTTTGCTGTTTTAGATCAAAAAGAGGAAGAGGCTGATCCAGGGGATGCGCGTTCGATTAACCGCAATCACTGTAAAGGTGATGTCCGCTTCTGCAAGGTTTCCTTCGGTTATGCTAAGCATCAGCCAATTTTGAAAGAAATCAGCTTTCATGCCCATGCGGGCCAAGTCATTGCACTTGTCGGAGCAACCGGTGCAGGAAAATCGACCCTTGTAAATTTGTTAACGCGGTTTTATGAGCCGAGCAGCGGTTCGGTACAGGTGGACGGCATCGACATAAAAAGGTATCGACGTTCTGATTACCGCGGATTATTCGGAATGGTGCTGCAAGAAACGTTTTTGTTTCATGGCAGTTTCGTAGATAACTTACGCTATGGAAAGCTGGATGCTTCCAAAGACGAAGTGATTCGTGCTGCCACGGCTGTCCACGCCGATTCGTTCATTCGAAAATCAGAAAAAGGATACGATACAATCCTACAGGGAAATGGTGGAAATTTGAGTGAGGGGCAGAGACAATTGATGACCATTGCACGTGCCCTTTTGGCGAATCCTGCCATCTTAATTATGGATGAAGCGACGAGTCACATCGATACACAAACAGAACAAGCCATTCAAAATGGAATGGCTCAGTTGATCAAAGGTCGTACATGCTTTATCATTGCCCACCGCCTTTCGACAATTCGTCACGCGGATCAAATTTTAGTAATCGAAAACGGACGCATTGCCGAACAGGGCAGTCATGAACAGCTTTTAGAGAAAAAAGGGCACTATTACTCATTGTACCGAGATCAATTCTCTTCGTGAGTTGCCGACGAGATTTTTTTATTCATTTAAGGAGTGTTGCCAGTGAATCGCTTTTAAATACAGTTCCATAAATGCTTTGTCCGTGAATTTGCTTTTACTGATAAATTCACTGAACGCTTGCCAGTCCGCTTTTTCAAACGAAACAATTGCATCTAAAAAAATGCGAATCTTGTTTGGCTTCCCCATTAATGCATCTTTTACTTCTTGATCCAGCGGCAGCTTTGCCAGAATTTTTTTCATCGGCTGATTAAGAATCTGGTCCAATGAAGAAAAAATACCGGTGATAAAAAAGTTGGAACCTTTCTGTACCAAACCGCTTCTGCAGGCAAGCAACTCCAGCAGTTTGCCGCGGATCAGCGATCTTTTGATGAGTTCCGAATTCTCGCTGCGTTCTGCGCCTTTGATCATCATGATATGAATCCATTGAATCATCTCTTTAGCACCAATACGTGATAATGCTTGACGTATGGAATGGATAGGGTATTTTGATCCGTATTGGATCGTATTGGCAGCGCGCAGCAACTTATAAGCAAGCCCGATATCTGCACTGATGAAATTGGTGAGCTGATTCAAATCCGGTTCTTTTTTATGCAGTTCTTTGAGAATTCTAACGAGCAATGTTTCTTGGTAACCAATTTCTTTCGCATTTACAATAACCGGCTTGCTAAAAAAATAACCTTGGAAGAGGTCATAGCCCATAGCAAGAGCTAAGCGGTAATCATTCATGGTTTCTACTTTTTCGGCAAGAAACATTTTTTTGCCTCGGTACTTTTGCAGTAACAACAATTGCTCTTTTATTGTAGCTCTTGAAAATTCAATTTTAATCATATCGGCAAGTTCAATAAGCGGTCCGTATCCGTTGCGGTCAAAAACAAAATCATCGAGTGCCAAAATATAGCCGTCCTTTTTTAACGCGCGACATGCCTCAATCACCTTCTCGCTCGGATTCACGCGCTCCAGTACCTCGACGATAATTTTCTGTTGCGGAAGCAGACGGGGAAGCTGCTGAATCAGAAATTCTTCAGGGAAATTGATAAACCCATGGGTGTCTTCGATCAACTCATCAAAACCAAGGACGAGAAATGAGTTAGACAAAAGAGAGGCCGTTGCTTTTTTGTCACTGAGCCCATTAAATTGATTATTCTGATTCTCTCGATACAAAAGTTCATAACCATACAGTTTCATCTTTCGATCAAAAATTGGTTGTCGTGCAACATATATATCCATAAGATCATCCTGCGTCACATCGTTATTATTTTACTAACTTTTTATCGGTCAGAAATGAAAAGAAGTAAAGGAAAATGATTAAACCGTTTCAATTTTATACGTTTTTCTGTGCAGAATACCCGATACAAGGAATGCTTTAACCATGCCAAAAGCGGCAATCCCTTTATCGATGCAGACGGCTGATTTTTGCCGCTGTCATGAGCAGCACTGAGAAAACGCAATATCCAATACCAACAGCACCAGCAGACATCAGCGAAAAGGCAATCGAAAATGAGTTAATCTGACCGGTGATTTGCGTGATAAAATGCACCGGGTAAAAGAGATCCCAAGAGTTAAGCCTTAAGAAGCGTCCAATATAGACGGCAGCACCGCTTGTGATAAAGATCATGAGCAACGCAAGTTCAGCAAGCGGCGAAATGAGCCGTTTCAGAAAACGGTGATGAATGATCCACAGCGAGAGCATACCGGAAAAGAGCCCAATAAAAACCGCAGTGCCAATTTGAATCAGTCCCAACCATGACCAAAAATTCGTAGTATAGACATCTGTCGTTTCGGTTGTGTAAAAAGTAATGTTCTGTAAATGAATAAAGTCAGTGACTAAATAGGGAGCATTCGGGAAAAAAATTAGCCATAGAACGCCGAGCAATCCAGTCCGAAAGCTGTCGCGCCGCTGATCTTCAAGACACATCAATAAAACAAGGAGCAAAGGGATATTGGCCAAAAACACGTTCCAAAGAACGACAAGATGGACGCTGCGTTTTGTGATTATAAATAAAAGCAGGCTGATGAGAACATAGCATGCAGTGCAGTATACGATTGGATGCGGCGCGTGTCTTCTTCTGTAGAACATAGCATCTTAATCCTTTCCATGGTCACCGTCTCATCATGGATTATATTAATTAAGGACAAGATTTAGGATTCATGAAAGCAAGCCGCCGAACGTCTGCAAATTGACAGATCTAAATGCGAAGAGTTATCTTTAAAAGACATAATATGTTCACATTGTAAACGATAACAGGTGATTTATTTGATTGGAAATGTTACATCTTTGTCCGGAACGGTCCATGCAGCGATTGACCATGCACGTCGATCACATCAGTCTTGCGTGGTTAGTAAAATAGAAGAACTGAATCGGATTCAACCGCTTGATTTTTATCAACATGCGGGCAGGCGATACAGCGGTCAGCGTTGTTACTGGAGCGACTCATCGGGAGAGTTGCAGTTGGTTGGCGCGGGGAGTGCTGCCACGATCTCAACCCAACAAGAAGATGCCGCTGTGCAGGTTAGACAAGCACAAGCGCGACTCTTTCGTAACGCCTATACGTTGGGTACGCAGCGTGTTGCCGGTACAGGACCGATTTTTTTAGGTGGATTTTCTTTTGATTCAAAGAAGGAACGGGCGGAAATGTGGCAGGATTTCGGCTCTGCTTATTTTATCCTTCCAGAGTTTTTATTGACGGTTCGCCATGGTCGCTGCTATCTCACACACACCATTTTGTGCAGGCCGAATGATGACGTCGCCGAACGGGTGGGCGCTTTGGAAGCTCAGCCTCATGAACGCTTTGACAACGTGTTGCATGCAGAGCCGGGCGCGCACGATCAGCAGCTTCTGGACCAGAATGATCAAGATCAAGATACATGGTGTCGGCTGGTTGCTGAAGCGGTGCAAACGATGCAAGAGACACCGATGAAAAAAATAGTATTGGCACGCGCACGAAGCTTAATCTATCAAAGGAAACTTTCTCGCCATGCATTGCTGCGTGTCTTGAGCGAGCAGCAAAAGGGAACCTGTATTTTTTGTCTGGAAAAGGGGTCGGCAGCATTTATTGGCGCAACGCCGGAGCGACTGATCAAAAAAAGCGGACGTTCAATTGAATCCGCTTGTCTGGCCGGTTCGGCTGCACGTGGAAAAACGCAGCAAGAGGATGATGAGTTCGGCAAGTGGCTGTTAAATGACGGCAAAAATCTTAAGGAGCATCAGTATGTGGTTGAATCGGTACGTGACGCATTAAATGCGTTGTGTACAAGCTTGTCCATACCCAAGCAACCGGTCCTGATGAAAAACAAGAATATTCAACATTTATATACACCGGTTAAAGGGCGATGCAAGTCAGCAACATCGTTAATTGATCTGGTTGCTCGATTGCATCCAACACCAGCCCTTGGCGGGTTGCCAAAAAAAGATGCTATGGCTTGGATTCGTACCCATGAAGCAATGGATCGCGGTTTTTACGCTTCTCCGATCGGTTGGGTTGATTCGGGAGATCATGGTGAATTTGATGTCGGTATACGCGCTGCACTGCTTCGCGGCAATGAAGCTGTTTTGTTTGCGGGTTGCGGCGTACTGGCCGATTCAGATCCAATTCAGGAATATCAAGAAACCGATGTTAAGTTTCAGCCGATGCAGCATGCATTGATGAGGGGGACACTATGAATCATCGAGATCTGCTCACAAACTACTTGTCATCATTCATTCAGACTCTTTATGAACACGATGTGCGTCACGTTGTCATCAGCCCAGGTTCGCGTTCAACGCCGCTTTCCATGCTCTTTGATGCGCATCCGGATTTCACCACCCATTTGGATATCGACGAGCGCTCCGCTGCATTTTTGGCACTTGGTATTGCTAAGGCTTCAGCTAAACCGGTTGCCTTGGTCTGCACCTCTGGAACTGCAGCCGCAAATTATTATCCGGCGATTATTGAAGCATCTTTGGCACGTGTACCGTTAATTGTAATCACAGCGGATCGTCCCTATGAATTGCAGCATGTCGCCGCACCTCAGACTATAGATCAAACGGAGATGTACGGCAGACATGTCAAGCAATTCTTTCAGCTTGAATTCTCGGAACATGATTTAAGTCTGCTTCATTACAACCAGGCCTTGGCCAGTCGTGCTGCCGCATGTGCAATCCGCATGCCACAAGGACCGGTACATATTAATATTCCGCTTCGCGAACCGCTTGTTCCTAATCTATTGATTCATAAATTCGATAATGCGCATGACGCCATGGCCGCACCATCGGTTACTCAAGGCACGCGGTCTTTAACTGTAAATCAGCTTCAAGAACTTGCCGCCCGTATTAACGCTGCTCAGCGCGGGATCATTCTATGCGGCGCATTGGCACGCGAGGCGCGTTCGAGTATCCTTGCATTGGCCCGTCACGCCGGCTTTCCCATTCTTGCGGATCCGTTATCGCAGCTTCGCCGTGGTGTGCATGAACAAAAATTAGTCATTGAGAATTATGATCTGTTTTTGCGCTGTCGAGAAATTGCGTCATGCTTCAAGCCGGATTTAATCATCCGTTTTGGTGCACCACCAGTAAGCAAAAGCGTTAAACTGTGGATGGAAGATCAGGAATGTGCCAATCTGGTGATCGATGCAGGGGCAGACTGGAGAGATCCTGCCTGCAAAGCAACACATATGGTTTACTGTGATGAGCAGTACTTTTGTGAACACATGCAGTCTCAAATTAATCGACATGTCAATGCAGCTTGGGCAGGATTATGGCAAACGATTAACGCGTTGGCTCGATCAACCCTGCAATCGATTCGCGATGAACCCATGCTCAGTGAAGAAAAGCTGTTTTTGAAACTGTGCGAACAGTTACCGGAACAAGCCGATCTTGTTGTCGGAAATAGCATGCCGATTCGTGAACTTGATACGTTTATGTTCAAGAGTTCAAAACCGGTTCATGTATTTGCAAATCGGGGAGCGAACGGAATCGACGGAGTCGTTTCAACTGCAGTCGGGGTCGCTTTGTCAAAAGGAAGAGCGATTCTTGTCATTGGTGATCTTAGCTTTTTCCATAGTATGAATGGATTACTCGCGGCAAAACAAAACCATGCCAACCTAACCATTGTATTGGTTAATAATGACGGCGGCGGCATTTTCTCGTTTTTACCTCAAGCGTCCGAAGAAACGTATTTTGAATCACTGTTCGGAACACCGCATGGTCTCGACTTTTCGCATGCAGCAATGCTTTTTGGCGCTCACTATACAAAGATTGTTGATTGGCCGATGTTTGACGCAGCATTTCGTAAAGCGATAAAAGAAGAGGGACTAACAATCCTTGAGGTGCCGACAAAGCGTCGAGATAATGTGCAGAAACATCAAGCATTACGGTCCCGCCTGGTTAAACGCTTTAAGGAGGCAAATTCCGTTGAAGATTAACTTGCGCGGCGTTCACTATCATTATGAACAAACCGGCTTAGGGACACCGGTACTTTTGCTTCATGGGTTTACAGGCAGTTCGACGACATGGCATTTTCTTGAAAAAGAGGCAGCGGAGCAAAAGATTCGACTGATCACCGTCGATATTATTGGGCATGGGTTAACCGAATGTCCTGAACGCCCAAACAGATACGCGATCACTGAAGCGGCAAAAGATCTCGCTGCACTGCTTGATGTTCTGAAGCTTGATGCGGTACATCTCGTCGGCTATTCAATGGGTGGCAGGCTCGCGCTTAGTTTCTCGTGTATGTTTCCAAAGCGTGTCCGAACGTTAACCCTTGAGAGTGCCTCGCCAGGCTTGAAGACGGAGATGGAGCGACAGAAAAGACGTGATCGAGATGTTCATCTTGCAGAGCGGATCAAAAAGTATGGCCTTTTGTCTTTTGTTAACGATTGGGAAAATATTCCGTTGTTCGCCTCGCAAAAAGACTTGCCGAAGAATGTGCGATCATCATTGCGCGATCAGAGATTGGCGAACAGCGAACATGGACTGGCCTGCAGTTTAATGGGTATGGGCACCGGGGTTCAACCGTCTTGGTGGACTCAGTTGACAACCTTGCATGTACCGACCTTTTTGATCACCGGAACCCGTGATCGCAAATTTTGTACCCTTGCTTCTGAAATGAAGCAAGCATTGCCGTGTGCAGAATGGTACATGGTCCCGAATGCTGGACATGCGGTTCATTTAGAAAAACCGGAACCGTTTAAAAGCGCATTGGTTTCGTTTATTCATCGATTTTCTGCATCATCAGAGGAGGGAAGGGCATGAAGATTCGTTCGGTAACGATGCGCCTCATCGCTTCGCCGCTGAAGGTGCCTTTCACCACGCATTTGCAACAGGTGTCGACGCGTGAAGCACTGATTCTGGAGGTCATGGATACTGACGGCCGGATCGGCTACGGCGAAGCCGATCCTTTTTCATCTCCCTGGTATTCTGAAGAAACGATTCAAACCTGTCGCTACGTGTTGCGCGAATTCCTGATCCCAATTCTACTCCATGTTCCGATAAACCATCCAGAAGAGCTAGAACAAAGATGGTCCGCGGTGCGTGGCAATCGGATGGCCAAATCAGGGCTCGGCCAAGCGGTTTGGGATCTCTATGCAAAACAAATGAACGCTTATCTTGGGAAACTATTTGGTGGGCGCAAAGCAGAAGTAGACGCTGGTGCAGTCATTACCGCAGCCACATCGGAACAGGCGATCCGTCAAATCGAGCCGTTGCTGAAAAAAGGCTATAAGCGTTATAAAATAAAAATATCACGGGAAAATGACCGACCGTTGTTGGAAGGCATCCGTACAGCATTTCCTGATCTTCCCATCATGGCTGATGCAAATTCGGCCTACACCATTCGGGATAAAGACCATCTTCAAGAACTGGATCGGTACCGGCTAATGATGATCGAACAACCCCTGGCCTATAATGATCTATCGGAACACGCAATACTGCAAAAAAACTTGGCAACACCGATCTGCCTTGATGAGAGCATTAGCTCTTACGCTGCGGCTGCAAGTGCCGTCATGCTCCAAAGTGCAAACGTTGTTGCTTTAAAAATGGGCCGCGTTGGCGGCTGGACTCAGGCTGCGCGCATTCATAAGCTTTGCCTCCAACATTCGATTCCGCTTTGGTGCGGCGGGATGATTGAGTTTGGCATTGCAAAAGCACATAATCTGGCACTTGCATCACTTCCCGGTTTTACATTACCTGGCGACTTTTATGCCTCGGATCACTATTGGACGTGTGATCTTATTTCGCCAAAGATCACTGTCGATCATGGCGTCATTTCCGTTCCCAAGGATTGTCCTGGCATAGGCTTTTCAATTGATCATGACGCATTAGCCCATTTGACGTGTGACGTTCAATCCTTTGTCCATCGTTGATTTATTTGGCAGTTGACTTCAAAACACTTTGACAAATGTTTCCGTTTGATAGGATACTAGTCTTAGTTAGATGTTTTGCAAACTTGAACTTGGAGGCATGTTTTCATGCGACTGCACAATGTACTTTTTGATTTCGACGGAACGCTGGCAAATACGCTTCCGCTCACCGTCCATGCAATGAAAAAAGTTTTCAAAAGATTTGACAGCAGAACCGTCACAACAGACGAAGTCATCGCGATGTTTGGCCCGCCGGAAGAAAAGATGATTTCGATGAATCTCACCAATCAGGCAGACGTTGCCGAAGCTGTTGAATTCTACTTCGTTATCTACGAAAAGCAACATGACGCATATGTGGAAAAGAATCCGGAAATTTTCAAACTGTTGCATCTGTTGCGTGACCGCAACATCAACATTGGTTTAATTACAGGGAAAGCAAGAAGGTCTTATCTCATTTCCGAGAAGAAACTCGGGTTTGGCGGCAAGTTCGACAGTATTATTACCGGAGACGACGTCAGTGCTGCAAAGCCGGATCCTGAAGGCATCAATCGGACGCTCAAAAAATTTGACGCGCTGCCGGAAGAATCCATCTATATTGGCGATGCGAACGGGGATACGTTGGCCGGTAAAGCCGCAGGCATTCATACCGCTGCCGTACAATGGCTGGAAATGGCACAGTCCAGTGAATTTCCGGCGAAACCAGAATTCTATTGGACAAAAGTCGAGCAATTTATCGCTATGCTGGATAATAAATTGAGTGACCGGCCATAAAATCAGGACATCAGGAGAAAGGTGTAAAATCTGCTTTGATCCAGTGAACTGCCATGAGGCCATGTACGGTTTTATCAAATAGAACACGATTCGTTGAGTATCGTTCCGCACGCTAGATTGAGCAGTGCGGGACATTTTCATTTTTAGGCACACTTCATGAACCAACCGACCTCGCGGACAGCAAATCAAAATGGCGAACATTCATTCGTTATGCTATACTATTGAACAAAAGAACGTCAGAAGCATTGAGATTTAGAGGTGACACAATTGATCGGAAAACAAACCATCGAGGACCTTCTTCATCGATTGAAAAACGATCAGAATACAGTGCATTGGCAAACGATACCGGGGCGAGAAGCACATACCGCACCGTTTCCAGACGATTTGGACGAGCATCTTAAAGATGCTTTGCGTCGACGCGGGATCCATTCGCTCTATACCCACCAGGCGGAGGCCTATAACTCGGCGATGATGGGTGCAGACCTCGTCCTTGTCACGCCGACCGCCTCTGGAAAGACCTTGTGCTATAATCTGCCGGTTCTCCAGACTATGATTGAACAGCCGGAGAGCCGAGCACTTTATTTCTTTCCGACAAAAGCATTGGCTCAGGATCAAAAGAATGAGATGGCTGACCTCATTGATGCGGTCGGACTGCCAATCAAGAGCCATACTTATGATGGCGATACTGCCGGATCGATCCGGCAAAAAATTCGCCAAGCCGGTCAAATTGTGATGACCAACCCGGATATGCTGCATGCCTCTATTTTACCGCACCACACAAAATGGGTCTCTTTATTTGAAAATCTGCGCTTCGTTGTGATTGATGAGCTTCACACCTATCGCGGCGTATTTGGCAGTCATGTAGCTAATGTCATTCGCAGACTGAAGCGTATTTGCCACTATTACGGCAGCAATCCTCAATTTATTTGTACGTCGGCGACGATTGCCAATCCGCGGGCACATGCAGAAGCGCTGACCGGACGCAAAATGTTGCTTATCGACCGCAATGGGGCTCCAAGCGTAAAGAAACACTTCCTAATCTACAATCCTCCGGTTACCAATAAGCAGCTTAATGTGCGCGAGGATGAAACGCATTCCGTGGTTCGGCTTGCAGGTGAATTTTTAAAGAATAAAATACAGACCATTGTCTTTGCAAAAAGCCGGTTAAAGGTTGAACTTCTTGTCAGTCACCTCCAGAAAATAAATCGTGGCAGACAAGATCGTGCGACAATCCGAGCATATCGCGGCGGCTATTTGCCGCTTGAACGCAGGGGCATTGAAAAAGGACTGCGTCAAGGTGAAATCATGGGCGTCGTGACTACCAATGCATTAGAGCTTGGGGTTGATATCGGTCAGCTTCAAGTTTGTATTCTCACCGGATACCCTGGAAATATGGCAAGTGTCTGGCAACAAGCAGGAAGAGCGGGCAGAAGAGCGGAAGACGCGGTGATTATCATGGTTACCTCATCGAATCCGCTTGACCAGTACATGGCAAATCATGCAGACTATTTTTTCGCACGAAAACCCGAGAGTGTGCGGATTAATCCGGATAACATTATGATTCTGATGGAGCATATTAAGTGTGCCGCTTATGAACTTCCTTTCAAAAAAGGCGAGCAGTTTGGAAGCGAACAGGTAGATGAACTTTGTGACTACTTGACCGATGAAGATTTGCTGCACTATCAACGTGGCAAGTGGTATTGGATGAGCGATGGGTTCCCGGCAAATAACGTCAACTTAAGATCAGCTGCTCAGGATTCGTTTGCTATTATTGATGTCACCGATCGAGGCCATGCAAAAGTAATCGGTGAAGAAGACCGCTTTGGTGCCATGACCATGCTGTATGAAGATGCAATTTACATTCATCAAGGCACGCAGTATCACGTGGATGAACTGGATTTGAATGAACGGAAGGCCTACGTGCGAAAAGTGAATGTAAATTACTATACGGATTCAGACCTTGCCGTCCAGCTCGATGTACTGGCAATGGATAAGCATGCAGCCTTTGACAATGCGCATATTGAAAAGGGCTACGGTGATGTTTCCGTACGTGCTTTACCGACTGTATTTAAAAAAATTCGTTTTGAAACCTATGAAAATATCGGATGGGGAAAGATCCATCTTCCAGAACTGGAAATGCATACCAATGCTGCGTGGATCAGTTTTGATTCGATCTATTTGGATCAATTCGGAAAAGATGTGTTTCAAGGGGCTTTGGTTGGTCTGAGCCATTTGCTTCGCCATGTGGCACCGCTTTTCGTGCTGTGTGATCAAAATGATCTCTCGGTTGTTCCGAAGATCAAAGCACCGCATAATGAGAAACCATCGGTATTTATCTATGATAAATACCCTGGCGGTGTCGGATTAAGTGAAAACCTGTATCAGCTGATGCCGAGACTGCTCGAAAAAGCAAGCGATATGGCGCAAACCTGCCCTTGTGAATCCGGTTGTCCGTCTTGCATTGGGTTTGTTAATGAGGGGAGAGCGGCAAAACAAGCATTGATTCGGCTGCTAAAGGAACGATCAACGTGTCACTAGCACAAAAGTTAAAACTCTATCGAAAACAATTGCATGAGCAGAACCGTGCAGCCCAGGAATCATCGCTGAATCGGCAACAACAGGATCCGACGCTAAATGACGAGCGACAGAACCAAGCGATCCGACGCGCGGCTACAGCACTTGCTGCTGATTTGCGAACGTTTGAGGATCAATACGTCCTTGTTCATTCCGAACGCTTGCCCTTAGCAACACGAATCGGTCCGTACGCATTAGGCGACTTATGGCAAACGGTTGCTTCATGGCAAGCGTTTGGTGCGGCGCATCCGTTATCAGCGAAAGGATTACATGCAGGAGATCTGCTTTTTTTCGATACCGAAACCACTGGATTAGGTTCAGGTTCCGGGCAAATGATTTTTTTAATTGGCCTCGCCCGAATGACGGATCATTTTCTCGAATTAAAACAATATTTTTTACCCGGGCCGGGTCACGAGGCCGCTTTCTATGATTCTTTTTTAAGGGACTGCACATCTTTAAAGCATTTGGTGACGTTTAACGGCAAGGCGTTTGACTGGCCAAGAGTAAAGACACGCCATCAATTTGTTCGCGATCAAGTGCCGAAACTGCCGGCATTTGGTCATTTTGATCTTCTGCATGCGTCCCGCCGCCTTTGGAAAAATCGATTAGAGTCGGTACGGCTTCAATCCATTGAATCGAAACTATTATCAATGAACAGAGAAAACGATGTGCCGGGAAAATTGGCTCCCTTTCTTTACTTCCAGTTTCTGAAGCATCCTGAGCCGGGCTTAGTTAAGGGGATCATTGAGCATAATCGAGAAGATGTGCTCACTTTGGTCAGTCTTTATATCCATCTCTCAAATAAAATACTTGGCAAGGCGGCGGTTGACCCAGAAGAAAACTATGAAATAGCACGTTGGTTTGAACAGATTGGCGATCACGTGCATGCCCAGACCATTTGGAAAACACTCATTCAAAAGGATTCTGCTTTCCAGATACCGGCAAAGGCACGACTTGCAGCATGTTTAAAGCGAAAAGGGGACTATAGGCAGTCTCTGATGCTTTTTGAATCGGTTATTGCTGCAGGAGGGGATGAGGGCGGACTGATTTCCATTGAGGCCGCCAAATTATTGGAACATCGCTTTCATGATTATTCGCGGGCAATTCAGTATACAAAGTCGGCAATGATTCAGATCGGTCATCAGCAGAATGATGAAAAGATGTATCAATATAAAAAGGCGGCCTGCTTGAAAAGGCTCAATCGCTTAAATCGGAAACACGCTAAGAAATTTTCTTGAAGAAATACGACTATTGCCCGGGCAAGCGCAGATATTGCCCGGAATCGCCATAACTCGTCATGTTCTGCCTAATCAATCAGCATCGATTCGACAATTTGCCTGCTTTCTCGCGTAATATAAAAAAACAGGGGGGAAATGATTTGACTGAAGAGGGAAAAGCGATCCTTGTCACCGGCTACAAAGCACATGAACTCGGTATATACTCAGCAGATCATCAAGGGATCTCCGTGATCCGTTACGCATTAAAGAAAAGCATGCGCGAATTTGCTGATCAGGGTGCACAATGGTTTGTCATCAGCGGACAAACGGGTGTTGAACTGTGGGCTGGACGCGTATGTATCGAATTAAGAGACGAAGAGAAGCTGAATGTGCACTTAGCCGTTCTTGTTCCTTTTTTAAATCAAGAAGAGCATTATAAGGAGTGGCAGCAGGAGCTTTATACCGATGTACTGGGTCAGGCGGATTATACAGGGGCGATCAGCAACCGCCCCTATGAGAATCCCGCGCAGCTCCGCCTGAAAAATGATTTTCTCGTAGCAAAGACAGAAGCGATGCTGATTGTTTATGATGAAGAAGCCCCCGGCACGCCAAAATATTATTTAGCTGCGGCCAAAAGAAAGAAACGAAATCATGACTATCCAATTCAAAGCATTAATCGTTACGATCTGGACTTTGCTGCTGAGGATCTGCAGCAGCAGAACCCGAATTACTGGACGCAATGACAAACCATTGCATGCATCACCATCTTTTGAAACCCAAACACTAAAACGCACGTAAATACCGAGCTGACAGGAAAACAGTACTGAATAGAACATTGACACCATAGATTAAATTTGAAAAAATAAGACGAGAGATCATTAGTTTGGAGTGGACCAGCATGGCGGAGCAAAAAACGATTCGATTAACCAAAAACGATATTCTTCACAAAGAATTCAAATCAGGGTTTCATGGCTACCAACAAGATGAAGTTGACCAATTTCTTGACATCATCATTAGCGATTACGATGTATTCAATGCAGAAATTAAGCGTTTGCGCGAAGAAAATAAACGATTAAAAAATCAAGTTACGGAAGGGGAGGAACAAAGAGTTTCGAAACCATTGGAAAACCAAGGCCTAACGAATTATGATATTCTGAAGCGGTTGTCTAATCTCGAAAAACATGTTTTCGGGAATCGTCTTGGCGAATAAATAAATATGTTAAATATGGGTTGCATCTTTAGTGAAATGAGATTATAATATCTACTTGTGACATTATTTATGTTCGGGTAATCGCTGTATTCCTTGTGAATATAGAGGAAAGTCCATGCTCGCACGGTCTGTGATGACCGTAGTGTTCGTGCCTGGCGAAGTCATAAGCCAGGGTAGTTCGGAGTGATCTGGACTAACGGCGGGAGAGAGACCTGTGTTCCTTTTGGAATATGGTTTGCCATCCCATAAAGTGCCATAGTGACGATGTCTTTTGGAAACAAAAGAAGTGGAACGCGGTAAACCCCTCGAGCGGGAAACTCAAACTTGGTAGAGGACCCCTTTGGAAGGAACCAAACGGAAAAAGGGACAGATGATTCTGTAGATAGATGATTACCGCTTTTGTACGAGAAGCCGTTTGCTTCGTTTGAGTGCGAGAGTACAGAACATGGCTTACAGAACATGGATAATGCATTTATATTAAAGAAAAAAGCCCTAAAATGGGCTTTTTTTTGCTATTTATGGCAATTAACCTGAGAAGGGATTCTATTAATGACACAAAAATTGACGCTCATTGCCACAACTGCAATGGGACTTGAAGCTGTTGCAGCTCGTGAATTAAACGATTTAGGCTATAATGATCTGAAGGTTGAAAATGGTAAGATCATCTTTTCAGGCGACCCGATTGATCTTTGCAGAAGCAATCTATGGTTGCGGACGGTAGACCGAATCCGCCTTCGCGTTGGCTATTTTAAAGCAGTCACTTTTGACAGCTTATTCGAACAAACTAAAGCATTGCCTTGGGCCGATTTGCTTCCTGAGCAGGCACAATTTCCAGTAACCGGGAAATCACATAAATCGGTTTTGCACAGCGTTCCCGATTGCCAAGCGATTGTCAAAAAAGCAATTGTTGAATCCTTGAAACAACACTATCATAAAGAATGGTTTCAAGAAGACGGACCGATGTATAAGATACAGGTTGCCTTGGATAAAGATCAGGTCACGCTCTCAATCGATACATCCGGTGATGGCTTGCATCGGCGCGGATATAGACGCCTGCATAACGAAGCGCCTCTGAAGGAAACATTAGCAAGTGCCATGATTTTATTAAGCCGCTGGACGCCTGATCAGCCGTTCGTCGATCCTTTTTGCGGCTCAGGAACGCTCCCAATCGAAGCGGCTATGATTGGACAGAATATAGCGCCTGGATTTAATCGTTCGTTTGTTTCGGAATCATGGCCGATTATTGATTCAATGTGTTGGACGCGCGCTCGTGATGAAGTCGAAAGTAAAGCAAACTATGATCAACCGTTAATGATTACGGGCAGTGATATTGACCACAATATGATTGAATTATCAGAACATAATGCACAAGAAGCTGGATTTAGCGGATTGATCACCTTTAAACAGATGCAGGTTGCTGATTTTACCACGAAAAGCAAATACGGATGTATGCTTGGAAACCCGCCGTATGGTGAACGAATGGGCAGTGAGCAGCAAATTAGAGACATATGCCGTTCCTTGGGCCTTTTGTTTAAAACAAACAAAACTTGGTCGTTTTATTTTATTTCTTCCTACGCGCAATTTGAATCCGATTTTGGGCGTCCGGCCAGCAAAAAAAGAAAGCTCTATAATGGACGTATTCGTACCGATTTCTATCAATATTTTGGGAAAAAGTATTCGGACTAACCGCTCAAAACGTAAGCTTCTTCAGAAAACAAGAAGGACATTGCCTATAAAAAAGAGAATGATTGGATAAAATCCACATTTATGACAAAGAAAAGGGACGGTTATCATGACAACAGATGAAGTGGTCGCTTCATACACTCACTATGTAAAAAAGATCATGGATTTTAATGAATCCATTGCGTTGGCAGAATGGGATCTACGCACGGGTGCGCCGAAAAAAGGCGTGAAGCAAAGAGCAGAGGTCATTGGAACACTTTCAGAAGAAGTGTTCAAGCGATCGACATCAGATGAAATGAAAGGATACATAGATGCGCTCACTGATCCAACGATACAGGGTCAACTGAATTCGGTTACCAAGAAAATGATTGAAAAGTCGCAAAAAGAATATGATCATTATGTGTCGATTCCGGCTGAAGAATATAAAGCATATGTCATACTCCAATCTGAAGCACAAAGCGTGTGGCAAGAAGCAAAAGCGAAAAGCGATTTCTCCCTGTTGCAACCGTATCTTGAAAAAATGGTTGACTATAAACGACAATTTATTGAGTATTGGGGGATTCATCACAACAAATACGATGCATTGCTTGATTTGTACGAACCAGGCCTGACCGTCAAAACAATCGATCAGGTCTTTGAATCGCTGCGAAACGGGCTCGTTCCCCTCGTAGAAGCGGTTGTCGCCTCGGGCAGTCAGCCTAAAAAGGAGTTTTTAGCGCAGCCTTTTCCGGTTGATCGTCAAAAGAAACTCTGCCTACACTTATTAAAGGAGATCGGCTATGATTTTAATGCCGGACGTCTTGATGAGACAGAGCATCCTTTTGAGCTGACGCTAAATCCTGGAGATGTACGCGTCACCACCAATTATCAAGAACATGACTTTATTTCTACGATTCTGGGTACGATCCATGAAGGTGGTCATGCCTTGTATGAACAGCATATCTCACGCGAACTGGTGGGCACACCACTTTGCGAAGGAACATCCATGGGCATCCATGAATCGCAGTCTCTGTTCTTCGAGAATTTTATTGGACGCAGCAGAGCCTTCTGGTCCGATCATTATGACGAATTGAAACGCTATGCAGAGGGTCAATTGAGCTGTGTTTCATTGAATGATTTTTATCGTGCAATTAACGCATCTCATCCGTCACTCATTCGTACTTTAGCAGATGAACTAACCTATCCGCTTCATATTATGGTACGCTATGATCTTGAAAAGGCACTTTTTAATAGTGATTTACAGGTTAAAGATCTTCCTGGAGTATGGAATGAAAAAATGAATGAATATCTTGGAATTACCCCAAAAAATGATCGCGAAGGAGTGCTCCAAGATATTCATTGGCCAGGCGGCGATTTTGGCTATTTCCCATCCTATGCATTGGGCTACGTCTATGCTGCTCAGTTTAAACATGCAATGCTCAAGGATATCCCCGACTTTGAAGATCGTCTGCAGTCGGGAAAGCTGCATGAAATCACCCATTGGCTCAGTACGCATATTCATCAGTATGGCAGCTTAAAAAAACCACTTGAGCTCTTACAAGAGGCGACCGGGGAAGGTCCGAATCCCGAATATCTGCTTCATTATCTAACGGAAAAATACAGTGAAATTTATCATCTTTGATGCATCGATGTTCATGATAGGAACTATGACATGGATGCCGTCGGTTGTTGATGCACGTCCTGCCGAAAGAATGGCAGGATCAAGAAAGGGGTTCTTTATTTGACTAAAAATGTTTCGGCCTATGATGACGATACCATTCAAATACTTGAAGGACTAGAAGCAGTACGCAAACGACCGGGGATGTATATCGGTTCAACCGATTCCAGGGGACTGCACCATCTCGTTTATGAAATCGTTGATAATGCAGTTGACGAAGCGCTTGCAGGTTACGGTCATGAAATTCGCGTACGCCTGCACAAGGATGGCAGTGTTGGTGTACGCGATTTTGGTCGCGGGATGCCGACGGGGATGCACCGCACAGGAAAACCAACGGTCGAGGTTATTTTTACGGTACTCCATGCCGGTGGGAAATTCGGCCAAAATGGTGGTTATAAAACAAGCGGGGGACTTCATGGTGTCGGTTCATCCGTTGTCAACGCACTGTCTGAGTGGCTTGAAGTAACGATTTGGCGCGATGGAAAGGTGTTCAAACAGCGCTTTGAACACGGTGGCCATCCGGTAACGACTTTGGAACAAATCGGCACCACCCGAGAAACCGGTTCACTGATTCGCTTTAAACCGGATGCTGCACTTTTTAGCACAACAAACTTTCAGTTCGATATTCTGAGTGAACGGTTGCGCGAATCCGCCTTCTTACTTAAAGGAATGAAGATCGTTCTGACCGATGAACGCAGTGATGAAGAAGAAGTCTTTCATTTTGAAGAAGGCATTAAAGAATTTGTAGCTTACTTGAACGAAGACAAGGATGTTTTGCACCCCGTTGTTGCCTTTGAAGGTGAAGCAAATGAGATTGAGGTCGAGGTTGCCTTCCAGTTTAATGACGGCTATTCAGAAAATCTGATTTCCTTCGTAAACAACGTACGGACAAAGGATGGCGGCACGCATGAATCCGGTTTCAGAACGGCTTTAACTCGCGCATTTAACGACTATGCGCGCAAAGCCGGCATTTTGAAGGAAAAAGACAAGAATTTGGAAGGTAACGATATTCGCGAAGGCTTTATGGGAATTGTATCAATCCGAGTTCCAGAACATTTGCTTCAATTTGAAGGACAAACGAAAGGAAAACTAGGAACAAGCGAAGCACGTTCTGCCGTCGACACAGTCGTTTCAGAGCAGCTTGCCTACTATCTTGAAGAGAACCCGCAATCGAGTGAGAACCTGATTCGTAAAGCGCTGCGTGCGAGACAAGCGCGTTTAGCTGCGCGTAAGGCACGCGATGATGCGCGAAGCGGCAAAAAATCAAAGCGAAAAGAATCGATGCTCAGTGGTAAACTGACACCGGCATCTTCTAAAAATGCTGATCGTAATGAATTGTATCTTGTCGAAGGAGATTCGGCCGGCGGCTCTGCAAAACAGGGACGTGACCGTAAGTTTCAAGCGGTGCTGCCGCTTCGCGGAAAGGTCATTAACACGCAGAAAGCACGGCTTGAAGAGATTATGAAGAATGAAGAAATTAATACCATCATTCATGCAATTGGTGCCGGCGTCGGTTCTGACTTTTCAATCAAAGACAGCAATTATAATAAAATCATCATCATGACCGATGCCGATAACGACGGCGCGCATATTCAAGTGCTGCTGCTGACTTTCTTCTATCGCTACATGAAACCGCTGATTGATAACGGCAAAATCTATATTGCACTGCCCCCGCTTTATAAAGTAAGCAAAGGCATTGGCAAGAAAGAGACCGTTGAGTATGCGTGGGATGATCGTGGTCTTAAAGAAGCGATTCAAAAGATTGGTAAAGGGTATACGATTCAACGCTATAAGGGCTTAGGCGAGATGAATGCCGATCAATTATGGGAAACGACGATGAATCCTGAAACGCGAACTTTGATCCAAGTGGGTATTGAAGATCAGGCATACGCGGAACGGCGCGTGACCACGCTCATGGGCGATAAAGTTGAGCCACGCCGAAAGTGGATCGAATCACATGTCGCATTCGGTCTTGATGATGATGCGAGTGACGGACTAACCGCCGTGAAAGGTGCTGAATAATTATGGCAAATAATGAAAAACTGCTAAATCGAACGCTCGAAGAGGTCATGGGTGATCGATTTGGCATATACAGCAAATACATTATTCAAGAACGCGCGCTTCCAGACGTGAGGGACGGCCTGAAGCCTGTACAGCGACGCATTCTCTATGCAATGCTCCGAGACGGAAACACAAGTGACAAACCGTTCCGCAAATCGGCAAAAACAGTGGGTAATGTGATCGGTAATTATCACCCGCATGGCGACTCTTCTGTGTATGAAGCAATGGTACGGATGAGTCAGGACTGGAAAGTACGGATGCCGCTGATTGAGATGCACGGAAACAACGGTAGTCTCGACGGCGATCCGCCCGCAGCGATGCGCTATACGGAAGCAAGGCTGTCAAAAATTTCCGCAGAACTTCTGCGTGATATTGATGCCAAAACCGTCGATTATATTCTCAACTTTGATGATACGACCGAAGAGCCGACCGTATTTCCGTCGAAATTTCCTAATTTGCTGGTCAACGGGTCTACGGGTATATCTGCCGGATATGCGACGGAAATCCCGCCGCATTGTCTGTCTGAAATTATTGATGCGACCGTTCACCTGATGGAACATTCAGAAGCTACGGTTGATGATTTGATGCATTTTGTCAAAGGTCCGGATTTTCCAACTGGCGGCATCGTTCAGGGGCTTGAAGGTATTAAGAAGGCTTATCGTACCGGCAAGGGTAAAATTGTACTTCGCGGCCGCACGAAGATCGAGACTCTGCGTACCGGACGAAAACAGATCATCATCACGGAACTCCCCTATGAGGTCAATAAAGCGCTGCTGGTGAAGAAAATGGATGAGCTTCGTCTTGACCATAAGGTCGAAGGCGTTTCTGAAGTTAGGGATGAGACGGATCGCAGCGGTATGCGTGTCATTATTGAACTGAAAAAAGACGCAGATCCCAATGGAATTCTTAATTACTATTTTAAAAATACAGATCTACAGATCACCTATAATTTCAATATGGTCGCTATTGACCGAAAAACACCGCGTCAACTTGGACTTAAAGATATACTTCAGGCCTATATTGCGCATCAGAAAGAAGTTGTTACAAGAAGATCGAAGTACGAGCTCCAAAAGAGCATTGATCGTCAACATATTGTTCACGGTCTTATTAAAGCAATTTCCATTTTGGATGATGTCATTCGAGTGATCCGAAGCTCTAAAGACAAAAAGAATGCTAAACAAAATCTTTCCGAATCATTCGGCTTCACAGAGGCTCAGGCGGAGGCAATTGTCAATTTGCAGCTATACCGTTTGACTAACACGGATATCGTGACGCTGCAGAAAGAAGAACATCAGCTTGACTTGACCATTGCTCGCCTTAAGGGAATTCTTGGTTCTGAAAAGAAATTGATTGCTGTAATAAGAAAAGAATTGCTGGCTGTTCGTGATCAGTTTGCCGATCCAAGGCGAACAACGATAGAAGCGGAAATTGAAGAAATTAAAATCGATCTTGAGGTTATGGTTGCCTCAGAGGAAGTTATGGTTGCTTTAAGCAAACATGGCTATGTAAAAAGATCAAGCCTTCGCTCCTACGCGGCCAGCGGCAATGATTCCGTTGCGATGAAAGAGACCGACCATACACTTTTCCAACAGCAGATGAATACGACCGATACGTTACTGGTCTTTACGGATAAAGGGCGCTATGTTTACCTGCCGGTTCACGAAATCCAAGATCGGCGCTGGAAAGAACTCGGCCAGCATCTTGCCAGTATTGTTCCAATTGAACCGGATGAATTAATTATTTCAGCAGTCCCTGTCAAGGATTTTACAGAAACAACGCGCTATATGACTTTCTTTACCAAGAACGGAATGGTAAAGAGAACGAAGCTTAGCGCATATCACGCGCAGCGACGTTCAAAACCGTTAACAGCATTAAAGCTTAAGAAAAATGATACCTGTCTGAGCGCATTGGCGACAAGCGGAACTTCAGATTTAGTGTTAGTCACCCACAACGGCTATTGTCTGCGCTTTAAAGAAGAGGATGCTGGAGAGGTCGGTACACGTGCCTCCGGTGTAAAAGCAGTACAGTTAAAACCAGAGGATTATGTTGCGGGCGCCAGATCGCTAATTAAAGAGGCTTCCTCGAACGTTGTGATTGTGACGGATCGAGGAGCTGTAAAACAAATGGCACTTGAAGAACAAGTTGAGTGCACTGGTCGGCCGAGACGCGGCGTTCAAGTGCTGCGTGAACTAAAGACAAAGCCCCATCATATCGTTGGATTTGAGCGTGTGCAGCCCAAGGACAAGCTAACCCTTTTCACGAATAAGGGGAAACTGTTCACCGTGTCTGCAGCAGAAATACGCTTGTCCGACCGTTACAGCAATGGGTCCTTCATTTTGGATCAAGAAGAGGACGGAATGGTTTCCGAGGTGTGGAAAGAGGTAGCTTCGGAAGATTAAAGAAGCTCATTTTTCTTGCGTACAAAGAATGTATGGTACATCAGCGTAATCGATATGACGATGAGATAGATGGGCAGTGAGTAGAACATTTGGTATCCGTTTTTATACTGGTAGACGTTTGCGTGCCAAGCGAGCGCTTCAGAAGCGATGGCAATCAACGTCCATACAATAATAAAGAAGAAATATGTGGTTCGATTTTTTGGGATTTCGGTGTAAGCATAAATCAACAGATAGGTGTACGGACCAAACATAACAAAGGAAAACAGGTCCCAAAGGTCGAAAAACGGTGTATCGTTAATATCATAGTAATCGAATGGATTCACACATAACGTTGTGTCAAAAAAACAACTCCAATACGAACTGATCAGCAGCATGGTGATGATTTGTCGTTTGGTAAAGCGTTGGGGAAGAGCGAGCATCAGTAAATAGGCACCTGTCCCTGCTATAAAGATGAAAAGCTCATTACTGCTGGACTGTATCAGGCTTGAAATCATTGCGAACTCCTTTGGTGAATCGACCGTTTTTTATTACCCTTTGTGAAAAGCGATAGTGCAACTAAAACAAACAGATAATAGCAGCTAAAATAGGTGGTCAATCCACTAATACCGATGGATTTGAAGGTTGTATGGACGGGATCAATGCGACAAAAGAGCAGAAAAATGACATAGCTTCCCAAACAGCTCAAGAGTTTTTCCCACAGCTGTCCGGATTTCCAAAGATTCAACGCAACCAAGGTCAGCATTGGAAAGGTGATATTTCGATTCATATGGAAAGCGACTGCATCCTGCATCGGAAAGTCGCGGTAAGTTGGGCTGAAATACAATTCACCTGCTGAATATATCATCGACAGCATGATTGTCAATGAACTTAAAAGAAACAAAAATAAGAACGTTTCACGATCTAGCCGTTTAGGCATCATCATAAATCCATTTATAATGATCCAATCGAAGCAAATTACAATAGCTACAGCCATTTTGGTCTCGCCTTTCATGTACAAAAGTTGATTCCTATTTACCGTTCATTCATTGATTAGATTGCGCCTTTTAGCAGTAAATCATTCGTCAGTGTACTGCTAAATTAACTTTTTGGATGTGCCGTTTTATTGGAATTGATAATAAATTTCAATTAGAATGTACATGACCGAATGAGACCGTACAGAGGATATTGGAGGGATAGTTTTGGTACAGAATCAGGAATTATTTGATATAACAATTATCGGTGGCGGGCCGACTGGACTTTTTACTGCTTTTTACGCAGGCATGCGGCAAATGAAAGTAAAAATCATTGAAAGCCTGCCTCAGCTTGGCGGACAGTTGAGTACCTTGTATCCGGAAAAAGAGATTTTTGATGTTGCCGGATTTCCAAAAATTAAAGCAAAAGATTTGGTCGCCAATTTGATCATACAGGCGAATCAGTTCAAACCAGACATTGTATTGGATGAAAAAATTGAAGCGCTTGTACCGGATGAAAACGGTGTGATTGAACTTAAAGCGGCTTCCGGCCGTAAGCATCGGACAAAAACAGTCATTATTACAGCGGGAGTCGGCGCTTTTGCGCCAAGGCCGCTGTCGGTCGATCAAGAGGTTTCATCGTATAAGAACATTCACTATTTCATTCAGGATGTATCTGTTTTTAAGGACAAGCGTGTCGTCATCTTAGGAGGCGGAGATTCAGCGGTTGACTGGGCTAATACATTAGCGCCGGTTGCAAAGGAAGTCACGATCGTGCATCGCCGTGATCAATTCCGTGCACATGAAATCAGCGTAGAAGCTATGAAAAAGGCGTCGGTGAAAATTAAAACACCTTTTGTAGCCAAATCCGTAGAAGGCACGGGCGATCAAATCACACAATTGACGATTCAAAGGGTGAAAGGTGAAACGGAAGAGAAGATACCGCTTGATGATCTGATCGTTAATTACGGTTTTGTTTCTGCACTTGGTCCGATTAAAAATTGGGGTCTTGAGCTCGAAAAGAATGCGATCGTTGTGAATACAAAGATGGAAACGACAATTAAAGGTGTCTATGCGGCCGGGGATGTTGCTAGCTATCCTGGAAAAGTAAAGCTGATTGCAACTGGTTTTGGTGAAGCGCCGACCGCTGTAAATAATGCAAAACACTATATTGATCCCGATTCACGCACACAACCGATGCACAGTTCGAGTGCCGGAGATCTTTTTTCATAATAAACAATAACAATGAAGGCGTGTCTCAAAAGTCTGCGTTTGACTGCGAGACACTTTTTTATACATACGCGAGATCTCGCTTATATAAACTAGATCATCAATGATTGGAGACTCCTGATGATTATTCGCTCCGTAAATGTAATGAATTATCGATTAAAGGAAGAAATTCATACGCTCGAAAAGCGCTGCACGCAGGCAGATCACGTTGCCTACTTGACTGATTTAGATGATTCGCTTAATGTTCATAAAGAGATGAATCATACGTTTCTTTGTTACGAGGACAAGAGGCTGATCGCTTTTAGCCATTTGTTTGTGCCCACCGATGCAGAAGCTGAACTATATGCACAGACAGATCCTGAATTCCGCAGGCAGGGCTATTTTTCAGCACTGTTGAAACGAACATTGGAAGAGGTGAAACGCTTTCATATTCCGGATCTTCTTTTGGTCGTTCAACCTGGAAAAATCGGCACTTCGATTCTTGATCATCTAGGCGCTTCTTATGATTTTTCAGAGTATATCATGTCGCTAGATCGCGCAACCTACCATCCGCCCAAAACAGATCAGCGGCTGGAAATCAAGCAACAGACGTTACGAGAGTTGGAGCGGCTCATTGAGATCAGTATCTCAAGCTTTGGCGATGATCGTGAAGAAGCGCGGAAGCTTATCGAGATGGCTTTGCTTGCACCTCATCGGGAAGGCTATATGGCAGTGTTTAAGAAGCAAATTGTCGGAATCTGTTACACGCGTTTCGATGAAGGTGAAGCTTTTCTGTTCGGACTGGGCATTGACTCGGCTTTTCAAGGAAAGGGATTGGGGAAAACATTTCTTGTCCATTTGTTAGACAGATTATTTTCTAGAGCTGTGCATACGGTGAGGCTTGAAGTTGACTCCAGAAATCGAGCTGCGCTGAACATCTATCAAGATGTGGGGTTTGCTCCGACAGACACCGTTAATTATTACCGCATGCACGTCAAAGAAACAGAGGCGATGATTTATGACCGAGAGCGTAAGGAATAATGATGATCAATGGCTGCCTGCCATCATTAACGCGTGGCAGCTTGTCAAAAAAGAAGGAATTGCAGCAACGATTGAAGGGGCGGCTGCCTTGCGTCTCCATGGATGTGCGATCAGTCCCGGACCATGGATCGAAATTTCCGTTCAGTGGGACGCGATTGAAACATTCTTTAAGAACGGTTCGCTCAATCAAAAGAGCATACTCAATAAATTTAAACGAATTTGCTTTTTTACCTTTAAGCTTGATGATTATTATGTTAAAATCATCGGGTATTTAGGAACGGTTGTGCGAACAGATCCTGACCGGATGTCCATTTCTATAGGTACAGAACAAATAGCCGTTAAATCATTAAGTTCCTTTTTGCGTTGTACGGATCCGGATGACACGTGTCGAAAAGCCGCCAAAAGCTATATGCAGAAATTGCAGGCACAAGACGCAGACCGTAACGGACAAGCCTGGAATGATGAAGCATATCGGGCGTGGATTAATCGATTTGGTACACCGGAAGAAGCGGCTGCTAAGATAAAACGTGATCCGATTGGACGATTAGGCAGCCTTGCGGACTATCTAACGGATTGCAACGATCAGTGCGTGATCAATTTACTCGGCTCTCATGCTGGAAAAGCACTTGCTCTCAGCTTACTTGGTGCAAATGTGACCGTTGTCGATATCTCGGCAGAAAATGCCGCCTACGCTGGAAAGACTGCTGAAGCACTTGGCGTCTCGTTAAACTATATTGTTTCTGATGTTTTGAAGCTTCCAATCGCTGAACATAAAGGCCGTTATGACAAAGTGTTCATGGAACTTGGTATTTTGCATTATTTCATTGACCTTGAACCACTTGCTGATCTGATCGAGCAACTTTTAAAGCCCGGAGGAACTTTCATTATTCAGGAGTTTCATCCAGTCTCGACAAAACTCGTAACGACTCGTGGCAAGCGGCAAATTGTATTCGGCAATTATTTCGATCAGTCTCTTCATACGCGATCTGTTGCGTTTACGAAGCATCTTGATCCGTCACATCAGTGTAAAGCGCATGAAGAACGAACGGTCTACTTGAGAGAATGGACACTTGGCGAGATTGTCACAACGTTCGCACAAGCAGGCTTAATTGTAAGCCGTTTGGATGAGCAGCCGAATATGAAAATTAACGATATTGGACTGCCAAAATTATTTACGCTTGTTTGCGTGAAACCGGGCGGGACGAAACAGATACAGAGAAAATGCTGATCGCAAAGGGTAGCAGGGTGAACTTGCTAGGGATGATGTAGGACGAACTGCATCAATCCTAGCAAACACAAAGAAAGAGCAGCAAAAAGCTGCTCTTTCCAATAGAACGGTTTATTTCATAACCTTAGCTTACTGTTTTGATCGCCGACTGCAATTTTACGTCCTTTATTGCGGAAATAGATCTCCAACGCTTCAAGCGATTTTCCTCTCGTTTCCGGTAAAGCGAGTTTGACGAAAAGAAGGGCAGCAATACCGCATAGGAAGAAAAGAAAGAATGTGGCTGAAAGACCGATAAATTCTTGAATGACCGGGAACAATAGGCTGATCATGAAGTTGGTTATCCAAAGACAAAAAACAGATACACCCATACCAAGCCCACGAAGACGCTGTGGGAAGATTTCCGACAGCATCAGCCAAGTAACCGGAGAAATGGTCGATTGTTGAAAAGCCAGAAACATGACGGTCATGCTGAGCACTAAATAGGGTAATAGAGCTGTTCCGTTCAAAGTCATTGAAAATATACTGATCATAAGTAACGCAAAAGAAGTACCTGCGAAGCCAATCATGAGCATGGGACGATGATTCACCTTGTCAAGCAGCCAAATTCCCAAAAATACGGCAAGCACGGAAATGATCCCATTCGCAACATTTGCGATCAGCGCGACATTTGTGCTAAATCCTGAATCTTTTAGAATTTGTGTACCATAGTACATAATTGAATTAACGCCTGTCACTTGCTGAATGACCGATAAGCCGATACCAAGAAAAACAATTCTTCTGATCCAAGGAATAGCCAAATCTTTAAATGACGCTTTAGAAAGCTTCTGTTCGGTATGAACCGCTTTTTTAATTGAGGTGAGTTCCAGCTTCGCTCGTTTCGGATGTCGAATTTTCATTAAAACACGCCATGCGCTTTTAAATTTTCCTTTAGAAGCGTACCATCTGGGACTTTCGGGAACGAAGAACATGCCAATCCATAGAACAATTGCTGGAAGCGTAGCAAGTACAAGCATAAAACGCCAAATATGGGAAACGCCTCCAGAATAGTTTGCAAGTACAGCATTAAACGTGTAGGCAAGGAGCTGTCCGGTAACAATCATCAGCTCGTTTTGAGTAACCATTCTGCCGCGGAGTTCAACTGGAGAAACCTCTGCAAGAAATGCAGGTACGGTAACGGAAGCTCCTCCAACCGCCAATCCAAGTAAAAAGCGGAAGAAGATCATGACTTGAGCATTTTGAGCAAATGAGCAACCGATTGTGGTCACCAGAAATACAAAGGCAAGATACATGATGACTCTTTTTCTTCCTTTGCTGTCTGCTAATTTTCCGGTGAATACAGCTCCAAATGCGGCGCCTAATATTAATGAACTCGCAACGAGTCCTTCCAAGAACGCACTTAAATTTAATTGATCGGGTCTGGCCATATAGGGAAGGGCACCATTGATCACGCCTGTGTCGTACCCGAAAAGAAGGCCACCGAATGAAGAAATGAGAGTAATCGTTTTCAAATATCTTTTGGGATGATTTGTAGTACTGCTCTGTTGCTGACGATGATCCAACCTCGCGGGATCGTTTGACGATTCTAAAGGTTTATTCATACTACTAATAACAAATCTCCTCCTTAGAGTAAAAAGCAGCAAGGAAACCTTGCTTGTTCATGCATACAGATCAATTTGTTGGAATTAACCCGCGATCAGTCAAGTTTGACCAACGAAGCGAAAATCCAACTCTTTTACTCTGTGTTTATCAGGGGCATTTTAAGTTTAGCATTAAACCGATATTAAGTCAAAAAAGGTGAAATAAATTGAAAATAAGGACAACAGGAAATTCAACAGAAAACCTTTCGGAAACCGCAATCCAACTGTGGTTTCAGCTGTCTCGTGCCTATCATGTTCAATTAAAAAGTTACAGTCAATTTCTAAAAAAATGGAACTTTACGATTTCTCAACTCGAACTGCTTGTTAAAGTTGGGGGAAATGAACATGTCTCGCAAAAGCAGCTCGCTGAAATGATGTTTTTCACAAAAGGAAACATTACGCAGCTCATTATAAAGATGGAAAAAGAAGGCTATTTGAACCGCGAACAAAACTGGAAGACAAAGTACATCCTGTTAACACAAAAGGGCAGAGCGGTGTATGAACAAATGATTCCTGAGCAGAGACAATTTTTCTTGAAGCGGTTTAAAGGATTATCGATCAAAGAACAAAAACAGTTCCTTCAGTTATTGAAAAAATTAGACAATCAGTAATTGTCGATGATTGACCGCATATAACATAAGTTTCGTTTTAAATAAACGTTTGTTTAATTGCTGTGTTCGCTTTATAAGCATCTGAGCGCAGCCTTTTTACAGCGATTTACATAATTCTGTCGATCAGCTTTAAAGAAACCAATGGGATCGATCCGGATAATAATGAGGGCAATCGGCCCAGTCTCAAGCAATTTATGACTAAAAACTGAGCTGAGATAAAAAGCATCCGTCTTGTCCTGTAGAAGACGATCTGTCAGCGTCTCTTTTGCAGGATAAGAAAGTATACGTTTTTCCCCGTCTTCAAACCAATAGACCCGTGTCTTGGCCGAGAATCCAAAGCGGAGGTACTCTGGCGCCAGCGGCAAGCAAGTACCCACAGCGACGATTCAGCACCGCGAAGACACGAGCCCATCACATATGGCTGGAGATTAACGACCAGGTGCTCTTTGCCGGTTTTTCTTATTATTTTGTAGGTGTATTTTACGATATATGTACATCCCACATAGGTATATACAGAAAATATATGTATATTTTCTGTATATACCGCTTTTAATATACGTATAAAGCGTGTATATTTATATGTATAAACTAAGTAGGCGAAGAAAGGGAGCGTACGTTGATGCCGAATAAGACCATTTATGTTCCAGACGCTGATTTGGAAGTATTTGAACAAGCCCAAGAAGTATCCGGTAAAAATCTGTCCGCTACGATTGTACAGGCACTCCGCTTTTATACAAAGATCGGAGAGGGGAAAGGTTTTGAACATATTGAAGTCTCTGTAGGTGAAGATGGTTATTATAAAAGGAAACGATTCATCGGACGTGAACTTGCTTCTGCCAGTGTGCACGATGAGGATCATTCAATACTAACAACCTATACGGTTTATGAAACGACCCATGGCCGATACGCTGTCTACATCCGCGAACAGAAGCGTATCCCTTTGGAACAATCGATTGAAAACGAACTGCGAAAAAGGATTATGGAGAAAATTGCAGGAGAAAGTACCAGTGGTCTTTCGCTGACGGCCGAATCGGATGATCTGATCCCAGATAAACGGATTTTAAGTGTTTATAACTCCATTGATGACCTTATCGGCAAGGTGCCCACTGATTTATACCATGCCTTGCATGAAATCAAAGATGGAGAATTTCTTGATATCTAACCATTTCTTGAGTCGACAAAAGGCAGGTGCTTGTTTCTGTGATACGGATACTGACTCATGATCAGCAGAATCAATTGGTTTCAAACTTGGCTCTTTCAAAATTAGCATCCGCGGATTCGGACAACTTTTGGCTGGACATCAGTGCGGCAACGGAAGAAGAGCTAAAAGAAGTCAAACATTTCTTTCCAGAGTTTTACCGGCAGAATAAGCTTGTTCAAAAACAGCCCAATCGTCCGCAACTGAAATTATTCAAGGACAGCTACTCTGTTTCAATGCGCGTGATCAGTCCGAATACATTGAAGACGCATGAACTCTATCTATATGTCAGTGAGCAAAAGCTTATCACCTTTCACCGAAAAAATTTGAAAGCAGTCAATGATGTTTGGCATGATTGCAGATCCGATCAACAGTTTCAACCCGAACACATTCCTGAAGAGATCTTACGTCGATTGATGAGCAGACTGATCGATCAATATATTATGGCTGTCAATGATCTTGAGGATCAGATTGATGACCTGGACTTGAATGCAAAAAATGAGCCGATCCATAAACTCAACCGCAAAGTTTTTCAGTTACGCAGTCAATTGCTTAGTTTTCGCCGCGTCATTGCACCATTAATGGATATCATTCACCGGATCATCGGCTCTGCAATGATTAAGACAAGCCGGGATCAGGAACTTTTTTTGCGCGATATCAATGAAAATTTAAGTCGGCTGACACATATGATTGAATCGAATTTGGAAATCACTTCGGATATTCGCGACAGTTATCTGTCGTTGACGACATACCGTATGAATCGAATTATGCAAACATTGACCGTCATTACAACGATCTTCATGCCTTTAACATTTATTGTCGGCATTTATGGGATGAATTTCGCGTATATGCCGGAACTGAACTTGCGATACGGTTATTTTATTGTTCTAGGCGTGATGGCTGTGATTGCGCTCATCATGTTTTATTGGTTCCGCAAAAAAGGCTGGTTTGATAAGTAAATAAAGTATTGGGTTCCATTCGTCCTGCTTTGAGCAGGTCTTTTTTGCAGCGACGCAGTCTTGATAGGCTAGTGCTAGCTGTGATCCAAGTGTTATACTCGTTTACACAAGCAGTCTATTTAATCAAATAAGGGAGTGTATCATTGTAGTGGATGAATTAAAGTCTCGTATTCGCAAGGATGGAACAGTGATTAATTCGGAAATTCTGAAAGTTGATCGATTTCTCAATCATCAAATTGATCCGCAATTAATGAAAGCGATTGGCAAAGCTTTCGCCATACACTTTCAAAATGCCGGGATTACAAAAGTTTTGACTATTGAATCTTCCGGAATTGCACCGGCACTAATGACCGGCTTAGAAATGAATGTCCCCGTACTGTTTGCGCGCAAGAAAAAATCGTTAACGATTAATGAGGACAGCTTAACAACCGACGTTTATTCATTTACGAAAAAGGTACATAACACTGTATTACTTGAAAAAGATACGATTATTAAAGAAGATCATGTCTTAATCATTGATGATTTTTTAGCTAATGGTGAAGCTGCACTTGGTTTGACTCGCCTCGTTGAGTTAGCAGGTGCTGCTGTCTCAGGAATCGGCATCGTCATTGAAAAATCGTTTCAACAGGGGCGAGGCAGACTTGACCGGGCTGGCTATGCCGTCTATTCGTTAGCGCGTATCGCTTCTTTGAACGATCATCACGTCCAGTTTTTGGACTAAACTAAACACTTACTGAGAGGAAAACATGCATCCTTATAAATTTTTATTGTTTGATGTGGACGATACACTGCTTGACTTTGGGGAAACGGAAAAGTTAGCACTTCGGCTGCTGTTCAAAAAACAAAACATTCAATTGACTTCGGAAATTGAAAATTATTATAGAAAGATGAACAAAAAAATGTGGCGCAACTTCGAAAAGGGCGATATAACACGTGATGAATTATTATTCACCCGTTTTTCAAAACTTTTCAAAGCATTTGGCAAAACAGTGGATGGAATTGCTATGGAGAAAAACTACCGTCATTTTCTTGGTGAGGCTCATCCATTGGTTCCGGGCGCACGTCGCGCATTGGAGAAGTTAAAGCGCCATTTTGATTTGTATGTCGTTACGAACGGCGTCGCCGATACACAGCGGAAACGACTGGCAGATGCAGCACTGACGCCTTTCTTTAGGGCGATCTTTGTGTCTGAAGATACGGGTTATCATAAACCGGATCAACGTTTTTTTGAGTATGTAGCACGCCACATTCCCAATTTCACTTCTGAACATGCACTAATTATTGGTGATTCACCGATTTCCGACATGTATGGCGGAAATCGAGCCGGAATGGACACATGCTGGTTCAATCCAAATCATTTGAACAATCCGCTTGATTTGAAACCTACTTATGAAATTGATGATTTAAAGCAGTTGTCCACGATTGTCCTCAAATCGGAATAGCTCAGGATACCTTAAATTATTTATGTAAACAAATCACACCTGATCATGCGCGATCAGGTGTGATCCATATTATCGACTGCACGCTTCAGTTCATCATTTGATAAATGCGTGTAGATCATGGTGGTTTGGATCGATGAGTGCCCAAGCTGACGACGGAGCTTAGGAATATCGTTGTTTTCCGCTTGATAACGTGTTGCAAACGAGTGACGCAATTTGTGTACAGAGAGGGAAGGCTTGCCAAAGGCGATGGCATACTTTTTAACCAGATTCTCAATCGCCCGCGCGCTGAGTCGCCGTGTTGTCCCTTTTGGACCCATCGATGCAGCGACAAACAACGCTTGGTTCGAAGCCGGCAGCCGATACTTTTTTGCACGTACATTTAGATAATCTTCAAGATCCAACTCTGCTTGTTCACTGAAAAATACATATTGTTCTTTATTTCCTTTTCGCACAACACGAACCATTCGTTTTTGGAAATCAACATCATGTAAGTCAAGACCAACCACCTCGGAGAGCCGAAGGCCTGATCCAAGGATCAGTGAGATAATCGCGGTATCGCGTTCAGCATTTTGCGTATGAAAATTTAACAGCTTCCGATTGTCCTTGACCGTTTCGCGATAATCGCTCGCCACAAATTGACGGAATGCCTCGTATTCATCATGCCAAAGGATTTTCCCAGCCATTTTTTGAGCAACTGTTTCTTGATCTTCCTTAATCTTATTAAATGAAATTTTCGCCATCACATTACGTGTAAGGTATGGCTTTAGCTCACTTGTCTCAGCAATATTTTGTAAATAGTTAAAAAGTGATTTTAATGAGGACAGCTTTCGGTTCATGGTAAACTTGTCATTTTGCAGCCGAAATTGGAGGTAGGAAAGGAAATTCTCGATCGACTGGGGCGTTAATTTCTCGAGACAGTCCAAGGGTACCGACGTACGATCGCCTTGGTGAAATCCTTCAGCGATCATCCAATCAAAAAAGATCAAGTAGTCATGACAATAGTTGAGCAATGATCGAGGGGACATCACCCTCATTTTTTTATCCACGTATTCGCGAACATACCAGGGAAGACGCGCTGTTTTTTCATCAATTCGTTCATAAAGATGTTGTGAACGTTCGTCAGCCATAAGGATGCCTCCATATAAATGGTAATATTTAACATATATAGAATAACATAATGATAGCGGTTTAGCAAATATTTTACGAAGTAAATGCTGGACAATTCAAGATTCATCAACAATAATCTTGAGCAGATGTGACATTCATCATCTTTTTTTCGGATTCTGCTTTTCTTTTCACGTCAATCCATGCTATATTGTAAGGGATGATTAATGTAATAGTCATATCGTGTGTAACTGGCGTAGCATGGGGAACCATGAGGGAGCACATGAGGTAATGATAAGCCGTACGCCTGGGCAAAGTATTTGGAGAAGACCAACCAAATACTTTTTTTATTTGTTTATGGAGGTGTATCCATTGGGAAAATTGCTTGAGACAGCGGCACTTGCAAGTGAAATATTGGATCACTTAAGTATAGAAGTTAAGCAACTGAAAGAGAAGGGAATTGAACCCACTATATCTGTGATTGTTGTTCAGGGCGATCCTGCGTCAGAATGCTATGCGAAAGTTAAACAAAGAATTGCGCGCAGACTGGGCATTCGTTATTTGCTCACCTTCGTTCATTCACAAGTAACGGAAACAGAACTTCTTGAACGCATTAAATGGCTGAACCGTTGTCCGACAATTCACGGCATCATTTTGGAACTTCCACTTCCGAAACATCTTGATGCAGCGCGCTTGGCAGCGGCCATTTCTCCTGAAAAAGATATTGACGGCCTGACACCGTCAAATAAACTCGCTTGTTTTACCGGCAATAAAGGGCTGTACCCAGCAACTCCGTTAGCATGTATCCGAATCATGAACTATTTCGGCTATACGCTTGAAGGAAAGAATGTTACGTTAATTGGACATGGCGAGACCGTAGGCAAGCCGCTCGTACAACTTTTGTTGCGTGAAAATGCAACGTTGACCGTTTGTCATAAATACACAAAGGACCTGCGAATGCATATTGAAAAAGCTGATGTTCTCATTACAGCAGTGGGGAAGGTCGGCCTAATATCGGCTGACATGGTTCATCGCAATTTAATCATCATTGATGCCGGTATCAGCGAAACGAAGAACGGGATTATGGGTGATGTGCAGCCTGAGGTAGCAGAATTCGTTAAAGCAATGACACCTGTTCCAGGCGGCGTTGGTAAAGTAACGACCATGCTCTTATTTGAAAATCTAATCAAAGCGGTGCATCTGCAAACGAGTAAAAGAAAAAGGGAGGTTGACCAGCGTGAAAGTCTTTGACCAATCCATTCGCCAATTTATTGAGGCTGCGTGTTCCGCATCACCAACGCCCGGAGGCGGCAGCGTCGCTGCGGTAAGCGCCGCACTCGGTGCATCAATGGGTTCCATGGTTGCCAGCCTTTCGACAGGTACACGTTTTGAAAAAAATGCAGCTCAGATGAATACAATCATTGCACAGATAAAAACCGCTATTGATGAATTCGAACAAATAGCAAAACAGGATATGGAATCATTCCGTTTGTTTATGGACGCTTTGAAAATGCCAAAAGACACCGATGAGAAACGTGCACAACGTTCCGAGTGTTTGCAGCAAGCAGCGATTCAAGCAGCAAATGTTCCGCTCAGACTAATGACTCAAAGCCGGGATATCATGGCACTGCTTGAAAAAGCCTCGCAAATTTATAACAAGAATGTGATTTCAGACCTTGGCGTGGCCGTCATTACGCTTGATGCAGCGATTCAATCGGCTTGGCTGACCGTTAAAATCAACTTATCATCAATCAAAAATGAAAAAACAAACAGCAATTATGAAAAACAAGGGATGCATTTATTAAATGATGCACAAAAAATCAAACAGTCGGTCATGAACGTTGTCATGGATAAAATCGGCTGATGGAGGCATCATTTTTAAATCCTCGGACTTTACTTCGTCAAAATTATATTTTACGTAGTAATCTAGCGGCGAGATTTTTACCCCTTCTTGAATAAGATTGATTACTTTTATTCTTTGCTTTTAAGATTAAAGAGTTGCAAAAGTTTATGCAGCTCATTATATTGTTCTTGATTGTTCTTGGACTTTAACGGCATCTATATTTTATCGCGTCTCTTGTCAAAGAGCTGTCAATGCTATGACGAGACGCATACTTATGAACGATGAATCTTATTGTCAAACGCTGGTCATCCTCGCTGTTTCCGCATTTTTTCATCGGTTAGTTTCTCCGAGTTCAGCAGTTTCCTGCTCATATCGGTCGCAATTCGTTTGATTTGAAGCAAATCTCCTTCATCCATCCATTCAGTTTTTCCAGTTCGATTGTAAGGATCGGCTTCCCTGCCTGAGCTTTTTCCTGTTCAAATAGATTTTTCGTACGATTTCTTACCACAACTAGCACAACTGGCACAATTTTGTCTTTGCAAACGCCTGTATCTGTTTGAAATCGCCCTTTTCCATAACACTGATCGAGGCAAGTTGCTCGAATCCCTCTTTCAATACTTTCCAATCCGGTCGCTGCACGAATCCTGAAATGATGCTGTATTTCTGCTAAATGATCATCTTATTTATCATCATTACGAAATAGATAGTCAAAAAACAGAGTATCAATTAACACAAAAAGTGTACCTAGCGAAGTGGGATTTACTATTGAATTCCCATTTTTGCGTTGAGAAAAATTTATCGATTGAAAGTAAAGATTATATGGAACCAATGTTGCAAGCTCATTATTTTTGAAATCTGAATCAGTAATGGATAGTACGGGAACATGCTTGAATTTTAGCATACGGATATCTTCTATAATCTCTTTAATTTCACCGCTTAACGAAATAATAATCAGCAGATCCCGTTCTGTAAAATATTGACGCGCTATTTCAAACTCTTTTTTTGCAGTTAGATCAATAATTCTTCGATCACAGCTTAGAAAATTCCGCTTTAATTCGAGTACTGCATTGCGCTGCGCCCAGCCTGTTCCATAGGCATAGATATGTTCAGCCATTTGGATGCGATGATAGATTTGTAAGCGGTCTGTTGCCCGAAATCGTTTAAGCGTAGTCTCAATTGCCATGTTTAGCTGCTGGTAGTAATTTTCCTTTTCCAATTTATTAAAGGTAATATCACTTTTTAGAGAGTACTTAAATTCGCTAAACCCTGAAAATCCTAATTTTTTCGTCATTCGCAATATGGAAGATCTAGAGAGATTACAGTAAGTTGCAAGATCTGTGATACTCATCCTAACACATTCTCGTTTGTGATTAATAATATAGCGCAGAGTTAATCGATCATTTTCATTTAAATTATTGTAATACTTGTTAATCAGCATCTCCAGCTCCATTGATGACACTCCTGTCCGCTCTCTATATATATGATACTAATAGCGATCAATTCAAGCAACAGATAAATGTAAGCGTAATCATTTACAGCAATAAGTCATACCCCATCGCTGAACAAGCGGCTGATTAACTGTACAATTACCTCATGAATAAACGGATTACCCTGTTAAGCTAATCGTAACAGGGTAATCCGTTTATTTCAATTAACCCAACTTGGGCACGGTTTATGATCTTAGGCACCCCACTCTCCTACTCTGACACGAGGATAATGAGGATCCATCAGCAGATACGATTGAAAATTGTTCATTATCAGCGCCACTTAGATTATTTGATACCCATTTGCATTAATTTTTCAAATTCTTCTCTGACCTGAGGTACAGATAGTCCGACGATTACCTGGAACGCTTTTCCGTGGCGTACCACTCCATGTGCTCCACCCTGTTTGAACGCGCGATCTGGTCCCACCAGACTTTTGTCCTTGACAGTGATGCGGAGTCGAGTGGCACAGTTTGTCACATCGCTGATATTGTCATATCCGCCAAACGCATCGAGATAAGCGGCTGCTTGTGTTGCGTATTGATTTGTTGACTCAGCTGATGGGGTGTGTTTTTTGTCTTTGTTACGATAATCTTGTTTTGTGAACAATTTTGTTTCCTCATCATCAGCTTCACGACCGGGTGTTGGGAAGTTAAATTTGAGAATTAAAAATCGAAATACAAAAAAGTAGATGCATGTAAAAATGAGACCGATCACGATTTGTGTCAAGTACATCATCCAATGGTTAGCAAATAACGGGATCCAATTAGTCGTCATCATGTCGATGATCCCATTTGTCATTCTTCCGACAACGCCGAAGAAAAACATGGCAGCATCCATTGTTGCTGCCAGAATTGCATGGACGACAAACAACAGAGGAGCAGCGAAAAGAAATGTGAATTCAAACGGCTCAGTGATTCCCACAAGCATGGCAGTTAGTGTTGCCGGTATCAACAATGCTAAAACCTTTCGTCGCTTCTCAGGTTTAGCCGTAAAGTAAAATGCAGCGGCAATTCCTGGGGGGGCAAATATTTTTTCATTCCCATACAAAGCAAAGCCTCCCTCCGGAAAAAGCTCTTTAAGTGGCTTCGTTGAATCCGCAAACTCCTGCATATGGCTGAACCAATATTTTACAATTCCTCCGTCAACAGCTGCCGGACCATACATAAAGGGAATATAGATAAAATGGTGTAGTCCAGTCGGAATGAGTAGCCGCTCAAGAAAACAATAGATCCACACACCGAGAACTCCGGAAGTGGCCATAAAATGCTGTAATGACGCAATCCCTCCCTGAAAAATAGGCCATATCCAGCAAAACAGAAAAGCGACGGGTATCATTACAAAGAATCCGATGATGACCACGAATGAAGACCCCTGAAATACACCAAGCCAATCAGGTAATTTTGTGCTGAAATAACGATTATGAATCCATACCGTGATACCTGCAATAACCAGAGCCCCCAGTACACTTGTATCAAGCGTCTTTATCCCCGCAATCATCTTCAATCCACTGCCCGCAGCCCCATCAATAAGGTCCTGAGAGAAGTCAACACCGAATAACCCGCCCCAAGAAGTTAGTATTGAATTCACGAAATAATTAAACGTAAGGTAAACGACTACAGATTCCATGGCGGCCCGACCGCTGGCTTCTTTGGCTAAGCCGATTGGCAATCCGATAACAAATAGCAACTCCATTTGATTGAAGATTGTCCAAGCCCCGTTTTCAATCATTGACCAAAACTGTGTCCAAAGGGTTCCTTCGTTTGCGACACTGCCAAGCAGGATCGGGTTCGTTAATGAGATTGAAAGTGCGAGCATTAACCCGGAAAATGCAAATAACAAGACCGGTGTGAACATCGCTCCGCCAAAGCGTTGTATTTTCTGCATCATTCTGAATCCCCTCTCATTTGCGCTTTAAATGCGATTTCTTTCTCACAGAAAACGATTAAGAGTCGTCCATGTAAGTGCTAGATCCATGAGAATTTATTTTTTAGCTTCTTTAATAGCGCTTACATCGTTATCCTACACGACTTAGTACGGGATGCAATAGAATCCAAGTATTCTGTGAAAACGTTTTCATTTGTGGTCATTGTTTCATTTTACGGGAATTTTTCCGGTTTTTATCTAAACTGTCAATGCTCCTTAACCGACGTGCCAAAGCAACTTGCAGAAAGGATCCTTGAACCCTCGTGCTAATTTACCAATGAACGATCAAGATGATTTTTTCAGTCATCTTTTTGCTTAAACGATTGTGTGTCGTCTGATGGAATGGCTTTCTTTTGATTGCGTGCGCCAGAACCTACAGATTTGCTGGCTGTATGCTAAACTATAAGGAACGAATGATGAGAATTGAGGGATAGCATTGGAACAACGGTTAAAAAGAGAGCAAGTGCCAACAGAACAGACTTGGAACCTCAAGGATCTGTTCTCTACTCGAGAAGCCTATGTCGAAGAACTTAATGATGTGAATGCTGAAGCAGCGAAAATCATTGCACAAAAAAGCAGCATAACCAGCAACAGCAAAGCGCTCTATCAGGCCTTGGAAACCTATTTCGCTTTAAAAGGTCGGCTTTGGCGGCTTTCTGCTTTTGTAAGCCTTAAACAATCCGCCGACAGCAGCAACGCCGAAAACCAAGCAGATGCCGCTCGCGTTGATGCGGTCATTACTGAAATTGAAACGCAGTTGTCTTTTTTTGAAGATCAATTGATGGCTGTAGATGAAAACAAACTGGCGGATTTTGAGAAAACCACACCTGAACTGAAGGAATACGCACCCTATTTTCATAAGCTTTTGCTTCGAAAACCACATCGTCTGCATCCAGAGGCAGAGAAAACGATTAAGGCATTTTCGGAGGTGTTTGATGCTCCCTATACGATCTATTCACGCAGTAAGCTTGCCGACATGCAGTTTCATCCGGTTACTGACGGCAAGGGCAGAGCATTGCCCATGTCTTTCACGCTTTATGAAAACAGATACGCGTCGAGTCGGGATACCACGTTAAGAAGAAACGCCTATGCATCATTTACCGAGACCCTTGCCGCCTATAAGAATACCTTTGCTGCCGTGTATGCTGCCGAAGTTGCAAAAACGATTGCACTTGCCAAACTGCGCGGTTACAAATCAGCAACGGAGTATATGCTTCAAGAACAACAGGTAAGCGAATCAATGTACACGAACCAATTGGAGATTATCTACAAAGAATTGGCGCCCCATATGCGGCGTTACGCAAAAATAAAACAAAAGCAGCTTAAACTAGATCGCATGACCTATGCCGACCTGCTTGCTCCGATTGACACGTCCGCCCCACAAACGACCTTTGCGGAGAGTAAAAAAGTACTTCTTGAAGCCCTCGAAATAATGGGCCCGGAATATCGTGCAATCATTGAAGAAGGTCTTAATAACCGGTGGGTGGATTACGGCGATAATGTTGGAAAATCAACCGGTGGCTTCTGTTCTTCTCCATACGGTGCGCATTCCTATATCTTAATGACTTGGACCGGAGACATCCGCAACATTCTCACCCTTGCCCATGAATTCGGACATGCCGGTCACTTTATGCTTTCTCAAAAGTATCAAAAGTTAGCGAACTACCGCCCTTCCCTATTTTTTATTGAAGCACCCTCTACGATGAACGAATTGATTCTCGCCCGTTATCTGAAACAGCAAGCAAAATCAGATGAAATGAAACGATCGGTCACCGAAAGGATTTTGAGTACCTACTATCACAATTTTGTTACCCATCTTCTGGAAGGCGTTTATCAGCGAAAAGTATTCCGCCTAGCTGAAAATGGTGAGGCATTAACGGCTTCAGTACTGACCAAGCTGTTCAATGAGACGCTCAAAGGGTTTTGGGGTGATGCCGTTGCACTTGATGAACGTGATGGTTTAACCTGGATGCGGCAGCCGCATTATTACTCAGGATTGTATTCGTACACGTACTCAGCCGGACTAACGGTTGCAACGGCTGTTGCTGCTCAAATTGAAAAAGAAGGTCAACCAGCAATCAATCGTTGGCTCTCTATTCTAAAAGCAGGAGCAAGTCTTTCCCCGCAGCAATTGATCGAAAAAGCGCATGTCGACATCACGAATCCGGCAACGATTCGCGCTGCTGTTGGTTATGTTGGCTCACTTGTGGATGCCATGCAGAGTGCTCCGCCCAACGAACACAGAGCAACTGTTTAAAAAGAGCTGCCGACAATCACATCGGCAGCTCTTTTTTTATGTGGATAAATGAATCGCTTGCAGAACTTGACTGGAATATTTTAATGCTCAAGTCTGAAGCGCTGAATCACCTTTTCAAATTGATTGGACGTATCGTCGATCATTTTTGCTTCCTTCATGTATCGACCAATGGATCGCTCAATTTTGTTCATCGACTGATTCACTTGAGCAACACTTGCCGCAGATTGCTGAGAGACTGCAGCAACTTCAGTAAGTGACTGCTTCATTTGCACACCGATCAAGCTGACCTCATTCAAGTTTGACGATACATCCGTTAAGCTTGATCGTATATCAAGTGCATCCTGATTAATGACTGATAATACTTCCCCAGTATTTGTAATCTGCTGGACACCATTTTCTACCTGTTCTTGACTCGCATTCAGCGCATCATTGACACGATCAAATCCCTTGTACACCGCGCTGAGCATCAGGGACATCTCCTTTGTCGATTTAGAGGTTTGATTCGACAGTTTTCGTATCGAATCGGCGATTACACTGAATCCACTGCTCTCTTGATCTGTTCGCGCCGCTTCGATCGCTGCATTTAACGCCAATAGATTGGTTTGCCCTGCAATGTGGCCAATGGATTCAATGAATTTAGTCAGTTGTGCCAATTGCTGCTTAAACTCTTCCATTTTGCGGCTTGAGTCGTTCACACTCAATTTAATCGTCTTCATGTGCTGTTGCGAGTTTTCAATCATTGACCGTCCGGTTTCCGTTAAGTCTGAAGCGTCCTGTGCCTGATGGAGCACTGAGGAAAGCATGGCAACTTCCTTGGTTAAGCGTTCACTAAAATTCTCAGTGAACTGTGCAATGTGGACGGTATTTGCCGCTTGCCGATCAAAACCATTGGCAAGTTGATCCATGATTCGGATCATCTCTTTGCTTTCCGTTGAGACGGACTGGGTCGATTGAATTAACGCTTGTCCACTTGTTTTAGATCTTCTCGCTGCCTGAACCATCATCCGAATCAGTTCGAGCAGATCGGCCTTCATTTTTTCCATAGAATCCGCGATCAAGCCGAGTTCGTCTTTATTTGTTTTTGCTTTCTCATGTTCGGTTAAGTCACCGGCAGCAATCCGTTCGGTAAGTCCAATGACGTATCTGAAGGAGTGCTTCATTTCTTTGCTGACGCGCCATGTAATCGCGCAACTGATTAAAAGCGTCACGACGATACTCACGGCTAGAAAAAGCATCGCCCCGATGACTTGTTTTCGAACAAGATCCATCGCCCGCTGCTGTTCATCAATGACTGAATCTCGCAATTGATTAATGCGCTTTATGCTTCTTTCTTGAATCGTATTCTGTTCTTGATGCACTCTTGATAGTTCCTTTTTCTGATTCATCAGAACCGCAGGCACAAATTCACTTTGAAAAAGATTAAACAGCCGTGAATCATCAGTTATAATCTGAGAAAACCACTTTTTCTGATCGGGTGTATTCATATAAGGCTTTAATTTCTTTTCCGCTTGGTTGAGTTTGTTCTGCTCTTGCGTGTACAGCTTCACAGATCGGTCCCCAGGATCGAGAAGATAATCAATGATGCGCGCGTCTTTTGATTTAAATAGCGTTCCAATTTCAGTAATCTGCGCCGCACGTTCACCCGCCGCACGCGCTTCCTCTGCTCCTTTCATAGACTGATAAAGCAAAAGTGTTGATGCCGCAGCTGAGAGAAACATCAGAATGATGACTACCCATAAGCCAACTGAAAATTTCATGCTGATTGTACTTTTCTCCCACAGTTTGCGCATTCGATTCATCGTTTCACACACTCCATTGACCTGTGTCATTTCCTACTCTATAAGTATTCAATCAAATCGAACGCAAATAAAGAGGTAAAACGTTAAAGGAATGTAAATTTATCTTTACAATTTCTTTTTGACGGATTCATTTATCGGCTACGCTTGAAAAAACACGTCTATCTTGGCCCCTTCGGATCATAGATTAATAGAGCAGCATGCAGCAAAATCGGGAGGGACAAGCTTGAAAAAAATCAATCCAACACTAAAAATGCAGCAAACAGCCCAACCATCGCTCCTCTTCTACTACCTTTTTTTTATCACTTTGGTTTACGGTTTGGCGATGTTGATCAGTATCAGCCAATTCAAAATTGGTGCTGTTGAAGACGTAATGCAAAAAGCTGATTGGCCCGCCGAGGTCCTGCTCACTGAAACCTTTGGCAGTGAAAATAACATCTTTAATCATGCATTGGACAAGCAAGAACGTCCCAAATCGCTTTCTCACGTCATCTTTGAAACGATCACGGAGCTGCATTTTGATGACAATCGCAGCCTGTTTGGCTCTGAGCTCCCAGGTTTTTCAATTTACAATACACGAATTTTTGTCGCCGGAAAGGGCCTGAATTATACAAATCTCCCGAAAGACAACCCCCCGCCGTCACAAATTAATATCGAAACACCTGAGCCTGATGAACCGAAACCAGATGAAACCAATAAAAGCAATGCGAAGCTTAAAAAGACAGTGTTAATCTATCATACGCACCCATGGGAATCTTATCATCCAATCAATAATGGGCAGGTCACGACAACCAATCCGAATAAGAGTGTCGCGATCAATGGAAAAGAAATCGGCCAAGTGCTTGCTCAGAACGGAATTGGTTATGTGCACCTGATCAAGCAAGGATGGGGCTATAATGAGGCTTATCAAAGTTCACGAGCGATGGTTCAAAAGGAATTGAAAAAAACACCGAGCCTCAACTATCTCATTGACATTCATCGTGATTCTTCTGGTAAGAACGTCACGACCATGAAAATTGGCAAAACCTCTTTTGCACGCATCAGTATCATCATTGGTGAAGCGAATCCGAATTACTCCGCCAACCTTTATCTGGCGAAAAAAGTAAAATCTGAACTTGATAAGCGTTATCCAGATCTGGTTCGTGGCATTGTCGGCAAAACAAAGTTAACTGGAAACGGGGTTTACAATCAGGATTTGTCAAAGAATGCCCTTTTGGTTGAAATCGGCGGTATCGATAATAACCAAGAAGAGATCACACGCAGCTCTCAAGCATTCGCCGAAGCTCTAGCTAAGATCATCAAACAAAATAATTGAAAAGAGTTGTAATATTTAGCACCAGGTATTAATATTAACTTATAACATCGCTTTTGAATGGCTTCCTTCAAAAGTGAACCTTATAGGGAGATGGGCGAATAAAATGGAACTCACAGACCTTATTGCACCACAGAAATACAATCTTACAAATGAAATTGATCGGTTTGATTCAGATCGGATCGCTTTGTACTGGGAAAATGAAGCGGGTGAAAAACGAACCGTTACCTATCATGAACTCATTCAAAAAGGAAAGCAGTTTGCCAATGTACTCAACCACTTAGGCATTAAAAAAGGCGATAAAATCATGACGATCGTGCCGAGAATCATCGACGCTTACGTGATCTATTTAGGGGCGTTGCGCGCGGGAATTGCGGTTATTCCAGGCTCTGAGATGCTTCGCGCCAAAGATATCAGTTATCGTATTAATCAGGGTGAAGCAAAAGCAATTGTCGTTTATAAAGCATTCACCGAACAGGTGGATCACATCGATGAGACGATGCCATCGCTTCAACATAAGATCTCTGTTTCCGGCGAATCAAACGGATGGCTTTCAATGGATCGACTTATGGATCAAGCGCCAACGACCTATACAACCGTGGATACCGAGAAAGATGATATGGCTTTTCTCACCTATACCTCCGGAACAACGGGCACGCCTAAAGGCGTGGTGCACACCCATGCGTGGGCCTATGCTCACCTCAGAATTGCTCCCGAACGTTGGCTTGATGTCCATGAGGGTGATACGGTATGGGCAACGGCAGGTCCGGGGTGGCAGAAATGGATTTGGAGTCCTTTCCTGTCTGTACTTGGAAAAGGCGTTACCGGTCTCGTCTATTTTGGACGCTTCCACCCGGAAAAACAGCTTCAGCTGCTTCAAGATTACAAAGTTAATGTCCTTTGCTGCACACCGACCGAATATCGTTTGATGTCCAAAGTCGACCATTTGGATCACTATGATCTTTCCCAGCTTCATACCGCCTGCTCTGCAGGAGAAGCGTTGAATCGCGGCGTCATCGATGTATTCAAGCATACGTTTGACCTTCAGCTCAAAGATGGCTATGGTCAGACCGAAAGCACTCTGCTGATCGGTACGCTCGTCGGTAAAGATATTCGTATTGGCTCAATGGGACAGCCGATCCTTGATGAATTTATTACGATCATTGATGAAGAAGGTCATGAGGTCCCTGAAGGCGTTGTCGGAAACATTGCTGTTCGCCGCGACTTTCCCGCACTGTTCAAAACCTATTACCAGCAGCCGGAGCGGTATCAAAAATCAGTGATCGGTGATTATTTCCTAACCGGTGATCGTGCGTCAAGGGACAAGGACAACTATTTCTGGTTCAAAGGCAGACGTGATGATATCATCATCAGCTCGGGTTATACAATTGGGCCTTCAGAAGTTGAGGATGTGCTTCTGAAGCACGAAGCGGTTAAAGATTGTGCCGTCGTTGCCAGTCCTGATCCAGTCCGTGGAAACATTGTTAAAGCCTTTGTTATTCTGAAAGAAGGCTACAAAGAAAGTCCGACTTTGATACCGGAATTGCAGACGTTTACGAAAAAGAATACCGCTCCATACAAATACCCAAGAGCGATCGAGTTTGTTACCGATTTACCTAAGACTGTATCAGGCAAAATTATGCGTTCCGCGCTGCGCGATTTGGAAATTCAGCGCGCAAAAGAACAGCAAAACTAAAAAAATTGCGGCATTAAAAATCCGAAAGGTGCTTAGGACCTTTCGGATTTTTTTAGTGCTTTGTTGGTCGTGTCGCCATCTTCACAGCCTTAGCGCCCAAGACTCGCGGGAGAAATTTTGCAGCAACCGCACCAAATTGATTAAGCGCCCCGGGTATAACAACTCGCTTCCCCCGTTCCATTGCTTGATAGCCAAGCTTTGCTACCCGTTGTGCATCCATCGAGCGGCTGAAAAGCCGTACATCTTCCGCATGTGCGGTCGTGCCAAAATTTGTATGAGTCGGTCCCGGACATAGCGCAGTGACCGTCACTCCGCTTCCCTTCAGTTCTTCAGAAAGTGCCTCGGAAAAAGAAAGGACAAAGGCTTTCGTTGCAAAATACACCGCCATATACGGACCGGGCTGATAAGCAGCCGTGCTTGCGACATTCATGATCTTTCCTGATCGACTTCTAAGATCGGTAAGAAAATAATAGCTGAGTTCGGTCAGTGCGCTGCAATTCAGTCGGATCATGTCACTCATCTGTTCGACTGGCAATTGATCGAAACAACCAATTAACCCAAATCCTGCATTATTAATGAGCCGATCAACGACCAGTCCCCTCTGCTTTACCTCTTCATAAACTTCGCGAGCGGCATTCACAACACTTAAATCTTTTTTGATAAGGGTAACGTTCCGATGCGGCATCCCATCTTTCATCTTGCCCATCACGGTTTCATTTCGTGATACAAGAATCAGGTGGACCGGTTCATGAGCAAACAATTTTGCGAGAGCATTGCCGATCCCGCTTGTAGCGCCCGTAATTAATACTGTTTTGACCACGCTATCCCTCCCTACCTCAATCATGCACCGTGGAAACTCAATGATCAAGAACATTCGTATACGGAGTAATCGGCAGAACATTCGAAAGCACAAAGCCGAGTGTTACCGTACAAAGAACAATGAGCACAAAGTAAATATCCTTTCTGCTCCAGCTGATTTTATAATAATAAGTCCGTTCCGCAGTCATTGAAAAACGTTTCGCTTCCATTGCAATGGCTGTGCGCTGTGCACGGCGAATCGATTGAGCGAGCATGGAAAGGCAATAACGGGTCATACGCTCGCAGAACGCCTTAACTCCTTTTTGACGGTTCATCCCGCGCACACGCATCGCCTGGCGTATTTTCACAAATTCCTCTGCCATCATTGGAATCATGCGAAAAGCGGCCATAAACCCATAAGCGTATCGGGCTGGAACTTTCAGCTGCTGCATTAATGAATAGAAAAACGGAACCGGCTGCGTCGTTGTTGCAAAAACCATGCCGATTAAGCTAAACGTAAACGTTCGAAGCCCGAGCAGTACGCCTCGAGCCAGACTTTCCCGTGTAATGAGGATCAGTCCTTTTTGAAAAAGGACCGAACTACCTTTTCCGAAAAAGATCATCGCTGATGCACTAAACAGCGAGACGATTAAGGTCAGGAGCACAAACCAAAACGACCACTTGCCTGATAACCCGCTGACAAAAAAATACAGGATGAAAAACAAGAGTGCTGTCCAAATCATTGTATTTAGATTCGTGACAAACAGGTACAAGATGAACAGCGAAGAGACGAGGAGAAATTTCAGACTTGGATTCACTTTAAAAAATAATTTGTTCGTGTTTCCCCAAACCGTATCCATGCCCCTGCTCCTTTCCTACGCCTTCATCTTGCGTGTCCATCACAATGGATCCATTCTCTACCTTCAGAATGCGGCTGGCAAAGTGTCGCACGATCTCCATCTCATGAGTCACCATGAGCAGTGTCGTTCCCCTCTGTTGGAGCTGTTGAAAGAGATCGAGCAGTGCAAACGTATTCTTGGCATCCTGTCCGAATGTCGGTTCATCCAAGATCAGCACATCCGGATAAGTGATTAATGCAGATGCAACACTCAATCGCCGCTTTTGCCCCATCGACAGTTGGAACGGATGTTGATGGCGCTGTTGTTCAAGAGAATAATGGTGGAGATGCTCTTCAACACGATCTGCACATTCAGGCTCATCCCGTTTTCTAACCCGAAGGCCGAAAGCGAGTTCATCCTGTACCGAATCGGTAACAAACTGATATTCAGGATTTTGAAAGACAAATTGCACATGATCGGCAGGATGTCCAAAAGACCAGACGCATTTGCCTTTTGATTTAAGAAGTCCCATAATGCCTTCAATCATCGTGCTTTTTCCTGCCCCGTTTTCACCAATGATTGCAATCCATTCCCCTTTGTGAATGTTTAAAGATTCAGCAAAAAATTTAACTTCCTTTTGCCTGAGTACGGCAAAATTATGAAGACTGAGTTGAACCTCGCCTTGAACGGATTGCTTTGAATCATTTTGCTGATGAATACGATAGTTCATCCAGCTTCCCGGATGCCAGACCCCATATTCATCAAGCTTTTTTTCGTAACGAGACAGCATTTCCTGCTTTGGACCATCGGCAAAAATGGCGCCTTGCTCGTTGAAAAGAACGACGCGATCAATGAAATCAAGCACGTGGTCAATTTTGTGTTCAACGATAATCAATGTACGGTCATTTCCAATTTGTTGCACGGTCTCCCACAGCTTGCGGGTTCCAGATGGATCAAGTAATGCCGTCGGTTCGTCCACGAACAGTACTTCCGGTTCAAGTGCGAGAATACTGGCAATGGCCAACCGCTGTTTCATCCCTCCTGAGAGCGTACGAATCAACCGATGATTATCGGTCAAATTCAGATCGACTAAGTTCAGATAGTGCTGAATCAGAGACGGCATCTGCTCTCGGGGTACACGTCGATTTTCCAAAACAAATGCAATCTCCTCATCAACATACGGCATGCAGAACTGAGTGTCAGGGTCTTGAAAAATATACCCCCAGTTTTCCGGTATCACGCAGCGTTCTGCGCGCATCGGTAATTGGATACTGTTTGGAATGAGACCAGAAAGAACTTGAAGCAGTGTGGACTTACCGCATCCTGATGGTCCTAAGAGCAATACTCGCTCACCTTTCTTATAATGAAAGGAAAGATCTTTAAATAACATCGATTTTTTCTTAGGGAATGCTAGACGCAGTTGATCAACGCCCCACTCTTCCCGCTTACTTAAGGACATCGTAATCTTCCTTAGTTACCGGGCGAAGCGATTGCGTGACACCGGTCTTCTCAAGTCCTTTCACCAAAGCATAGGGAAATAGCCCTGAAAGTAAAATGGAACCAATCAAGCGAAAAACGAGGTATAAGATAAGATTCCATCCGGCGAGTAAGGGCAGGTATGCATAGCCGGCATCAAGAATGATTGATGCAATTAATGCAGCGAATGCGGACAATGAAGCAACGCCGATCGAAAATTTCTTATAGCGCCATGCGGCAAAAATTGCTTCTGAAAATGCCCCTTGAAGCAAACCATAATAGAGGTTGATAATGCCCCCGCTGCCTGCAAAAAGCATTTCAGCAAGCGCTGCAGCAGTCTCTGCCAGGAATGCGACACCGGGTTTGCGAATTAGAAGTGCAGCAAAGGGTGCGGCGATAAACCAAATCCCATACAGAAGTGCATCCAGATGTATCCCCAGCGGCTGTACCAAATCATAGACCGGTCCCATTAAGCGAAAAACCAGTCCAAAAACAAGTGCAATCACGATCGTTACAAGAATGTCGGTTAAATTAAGCTTCAGATTACGGCTTTTTTCATGAGCCATATCTGTTCCCCCTTTAATTTTGACTGTTCCTCCGTTCATCCGGTCACCATGTTTGAAAAGTTTAAAAAACCGCTTTCATCGTAAGACGAAAGCGGTTTGAATAACGTTTGAGTTACCACTTTCCTACGCTGGTATTAACCAGATCAGGTCCAAGGGTCGGGACCATGCCCTCTCAGCAAACAGCACCCCTAGTGGACGAACCAATCATTTAGTTTTTCTAACAGATTAAACATACTATACCTTCACGAAATGTTCAAGATTAACCGCTTGAATGATCGTCAATAATCCAATCCAGCAATGCTTTCCCATGTATAGAATGCAGCGCTGCGAATCAAGCTAAACAAAAAAAGATCGGAGCTGTCTCAAAATGCCGCTAGGTCGTTCTTCTCACACACTGCTGGTCGCTGTTCTCCTGCTTTCCAGCCTTATTTGGCATCCTGTCCACATACACGCAGAATCAATGAATGAACTCATCAAAACTGTTCAACCGGAAAGCAGCCAGCGCATGATCCAACAATCGGACCTTATCGTATACACGCATCTGAATCAATCAATTAAAAGATGGAATACCGGAAAACGCTTGCCTTCCGGTGCGCGCTTTGTCAATGCAGAACAACTGCTACAGATTCATGAAGTGCTCAAAGGCAGCGTTCAAGCGCCGGTCAAACTGCTGACCACCGGGATCGATCCGCTTCCACAGCCGTCGGATCCTCTAAATAATCGATATACTGGACCGCTCGCCGACGGGGATTACCTTCTTTTCCTGAAATCATACAGCCAGACGCAGCATTATATCCTAAATGGAGGATTTGCCGCCGTCTATCCGGTTTATGCTGGAAAATTAATTGCACTCAATGAAGGGTTTAAAGCATTCAATGGCAAAACGATTGCTGAGATAAAACCAATGCTTCACTGAATCCTCCACCTACTTTGCATATTTTCATCGGACAAGCCATATAGTCTATCAAAGGCAGTCATTAGGGGGAAGCATTCATGGAAAAAACACATACCACACCATTATCCAAAAAAAATGAACCATTCAATGATTCGCTGCAGCAGCTCAGACAAAAAATTGAGCAGCTTTCTGCTGAAGAATGCTTTGAATGGGTCACAAAAATCATGTATTATGCAATTCTGTTTCTGGGAGTCCCTTATTTCATCTTTGTTCTGATCTCATTTATCCGGATGGCAGCTTGATTCACTTTAGATCCTGCTCCAACTGCTCTTGAATATTTTCCAAAACATAGTCAATCGATTTAATGGTTTCATAAAATCGCCGTCTGCGCGTGTCCTTCTGAAATGCCGTGACGCATATAATCGTTAAATTATCGCTCGTATCTTTAATTTGTATTGGAAAAACATACCTGGGTTTGCGTTTTCTGACCCAATGTTCCGCTAATGGATGCCATTCATCAACAACCTTTTGCATCGCATCGGCAAACGGCTTGACCTTGCCATAAAAATCGGTCTGATAAGCTTTATCCTGCGTTTGTTCCGCATACTGTTTATAGGCGGTTTGGTTGAGTTCCCTCAGCTTTACCGTCAGCTGATGCAGCCGGGACTTTGATTCAATAGGCACACTGATTCACTCCATAAACAAGTTGATTAAACTTAGTGTATCATGATCAAATCGTCAATTCACCAAGTCTGCTCATGAAGCGTCAACCCAAGCGTGCTTGTTACATCTTTCAGGCTGAACGGTTCTGATCCTTCGAAGCGTTTGTGTTCGGTTCGAATAAAATCGACTCTAGCTGGTTTGAATAGTATATTTCTGTTCCACGAGCCGCTTTTTCAAGCATCCGATCCACCTGATTCATTTTCCTTTTTGAATGGTCCATCTTTTTTTTGCACAGATCCAACTGTTGTTCAATTAACTCACTATTATTGCGCATAATTTTATGATCCAACTGCTCCAATTGCATGGTTAAATAATCCATCCGAAAATTCAGTTCACGAACCGACATGCCAAGACTTTTGACTGAGTGCATGTACGTCCCTTCTCTCTTAGTTAGATTAATTTAGAGGTTCCATAAAAGAGAGGGATCACCTGCACACTCGACAAAACTAGCAGCAATCTTTCAAAACTAGCCCTTTCTCGCAAGCAATCATGACCGATTGGACCGTTTTAAATAAAATTAACCCCTTCGAAGCGTACTTTGGTATACTGTTCTAAGAATAAAGCAGACGACATTGCTTTTGAATGAAAGGAAAGGAGCAGCCGCATCATGAGCGTCTTTTATCCCAATGGACAGCCCTACAAGGGAAAAAGTCAAGCGGTCCAATCTGGCCCCGCTTCGGAAATCGTCTATGGGCACCGCGGCATGTCTTTAGAAGAAGATTTGAACGTGACAAACCGTTATTACATTGAAACGGATCAGGCAGTGATTTACAAAAAGCCGACACCAATACAAATTGTCCATGTAGACTATCCGAAGCGAAGTGCTGCCAAAATTACGGAAGCTTATTTTCGTAGAGCATCTACTACCGACTACAACGGGATCTATCGAGGGAGATACATAGACTTTGAGGCAAAAGAAACAACGCACGAGAACTATATTCCCTTGAAGAATTTTCATCGCCATCAAGTCGAGCATATGAAACGAATCAAACGACACGGCGGTATTGGGTTTATCATTGTCAAATTCACAAAGCGTTCGGAGATTTTCCTGCTTGATGCGGATTATTTAGCGGCGGCTTGGGACGAATCTTTAAACGGCGGCCGCAAATCAATCCCGAAACGAATCTTTCAGGATCATGGTTCATTGATTCCGCAAAAGTATCTTCCGCGTGTCGATTATCTTCAAAATGTGTGTGAAGTCTACTTTTAATTAAGTCATAATCAGCGGGAACTCTCGAATACTATGTCACGTAAACCATGGGACAGGTTTTTTTGGAAAGGTAGGATCAGTCATGGTTGAATACCATACCCGAATGGAAAGACGGCGTGCAGCCGAAGCAGAAAAACAGAAAAACGAAACACATAAACCTGCAAAAAAGAAAAAGAAATCCGGTGGAAAAAAACATTGGGTAAAGCGGACTTTCATTCTTTTATTGCTGGTTTTCTTATTCTTGATCTTGGCTGGGACGATTTTCGTCTTCGCTGTGATCGGACAGGCGCCGAAATTAAACGCAAATGCATTGCATAATGAAATATCATCGGTCCTCTATGATCAAAATGATAAAAAAGCAACGGATGTCGACTCCGGCGAGCATCGCATGTATACAGATATCGATAACATCCCTAAAACGATTCAAGATGCTTATATAGCGACAGAGGATGTTCGTTTCTATAAACATATCGGTATCGACCCGATTCGAATCATGGGTGCAGGCGTCGCCCAGTTTACGAAGGGGTATAAATCTGAAGGAGCAAGTACGATCACACAGCAGGTCGTTCGCAATGCAATGCTCACTCAGAATAAGACCTTTACACGTAAGATTCAAGAAATGTATCTAGCGATTCAATTGGAGAAAAGTTACACCAAAAAGCAGATTCTTGAGTTTTACTTAAATCAAATCTATCTCGGTGGGGGTCCCACTTACGGTGTAGCCGCTGCTTCTGAACGCTATTTCGGCAAGAATGTTAAGAATGTCACTTTAGACCAAGCAGCAATGCTTGCCGCGATGACACGGAATCCCGGCTACTATGACCCGATCAAACATCCTGATCGGGCAAAAACACGCCGTGATTTGGTTCTTGACTTGATGGTGCACAATCACGCCATCTCATCGGAGGAAGCAGCAAAGGCAAAAACCGTTTCGATGAAGCAAATGACAAAGGGACATCGGCAGATTAAGGTCAGCAATCGCAAATATGGCGCCTTTCTCGATTTCGTTCGCAAAGAACTGGTTGAGGATAAAAAAGTAATTACGGAACAGGAATTCAATTCGGGAGGATTGAAGATCTACACCACTTTGGATCCGGAGATTCAGAATCAGGCGCAGGATGTGCTGAATAATAAACAAAATTTCCCGGTTGTACAAAAGAATTTCAACGCCGGCGTTTCGGTGATCGATACGCAAACCGGGGCAATTCGTGCCCTCGGCGGCGGGCGCAACTACACCTATTTAATGAACAACAACCGCTCTTATAAAACAGCGGGAAGCGGCAATGTCGGTTCCACTGCCAAACCAATTATGGATTATGGTCCAGCCATCGACTATTTACAATGGCCGACCGACTATCAAGTCGATGATACGCCGGATGTTAAATACAGTTGGGGAAAAAAGATCAATGATTTTGATAATCGTTTCCTTGGTTCAATGACAATGCGCCGAGCGCTTTACCTGTCACGCAATGTTCCTGCTTTGCAAACGTTCCAGAAGGTTGATCAGGCAAAAGGCACAGGTAGCATTCGTACATTTGCCAAAAAACTCGGCATCCCAAGCGAAACGCTTAAAAAGCTTGGCGAAAGCTATTCAATTGGTGGCGGCGGATTCAGTTCCAACCCGCTCGAAATGTCCGGCGCCTATGCTGCCTTTGGCAATAAGGGCATATACAATCAGCCCTACGCAGTACGAAAAATTGTAAAGACGGACGGAGAAGTGATTCAGCTGAACCATACACGTCGTGTTGCGATGCATGACTATACGGCATACATGGTTACCGATATGCTTAAAGATGTCATGACAAATCCACAAGGGACCGGGCGCAGTGCAAATATAGGCGGATCAAACATGGCGGGTAAAACCGGCACGCATAATATTCCTGATGATTACGCGAAGCAATACGGCATATCAGCCACGCAGCAAAGACATGGTGCCCTCGCTTCTTGGTTCGTCGGCTACAATACAAGATTAACTACCGCTGTATGGACGGGTTACGAAGTTAAAAATGAGCAAAAAAATGACAAAGACTATGGTACTTTTCTCGGGCCGACCGAACAACAATATGCAAAAACCATTTTCAGAAACATTATGGCTCAATTTATGGTTGGTGCTCCGGATTTCACAAAGCCAAATTCCGTTGAGACATTGGGCAACGGTGAATTGGCTGTGATGCATTCAAATGTCAGCAATCACTTCCGCTCAGATAAGTCGGATGCATCAAGCAGTGAAAGCAGCAGTGAGCAAAGCAGTTCTTCAAGCAGCGAAAGTAGCAGTAGCAGTGAAGAAAGCAGCTCGTCAAGTAGTGAGAGCAGCGGTAGCAGTGAAAGCAGCAGCTCAAGTATTGATGAAAATACTGAAGATACCGGGGAAAATGAAAACGCTGAAAACAACGGAAACAATGGTGATACTGAAAACAACGGAAATAATGGTGATGCGGGAAACAACGGAAATAATGTGGACACTGGAAACAACGAAAAAAATGGAGACACTGAAAACAACGGAAATAATGGTGACGCGGGAAACAACGGAAATAATGTGGACACTGGAACACCACCACCAACTACTAATCAGTAACCTTAAAACAAAAATGTAAATGGCCTCCCTAAGGTTGGACAGATAAAATTCAACTTTAGGGAGGTTTGCTATGTCTAAATACTTAACTGATTTTAAAAAGAATACTTCAAACTGATGAAGAGCAACTCATCGCTATCTGGGAAAAAGCATTGCAGACATTAAAACTTAAAACATCGATAAAATATAAAAAAGAACCGTTCACCACTTGAACGCGCAGCACTTTATTTAAAATTTCAATCTCTTTACTTTCATCGATTTATCAGTGAAGTCGTAACAGATTTAGATGGATTCGAAACCAATTGAGTACATCCCCTATGGGGGGAAACGCACGAAGAATCCAAAGTCTGCAGTCAAAAAAGAACAACGAATCAAAAGTTACTTATTAAACAGGAGTGACTTCAGGAGTTTGAATCAGAAAACGAACTTCTAATGATGCCCCGTGCTAAAGGGAAAAATTATAAACGGTTTTGTGTGCTTAGATCAAGTATTATAATTAATAAAGAATCAAAGAAAAATTCGGCGGTTAAAGTCCAATTGAATATCGGATTTTAACCACCGAACAGGCATTTAAAACTACATCAACTTTACGGGGAGACATCATCAAGACGTTGGGGATTTTGTCTCTCTCATTTATTTTCGAGGCGACGCATGCTCGCTGCTCTTTTTTTGGTAAATTCCTGCTCCAACTCATCCAACTGAATAAACGCCAGATAACGCGCCGGTTGACGAAGCAAGTAACCAAGTCGTTCGTCAATATTCAATGGTGCGTAGGGAGCAGCCTTGATCTGTTGGATCAAATCGTCATGAACTAATGAGGAAACCGGAGCGCCCGCAGACCAGCAAAGCTGATCAATGAATGCAGCAATGCAACGAATCATCGGCTTTCGAACCAAAGCTTGATCACGCTGGTGAAAAAGCACGCGAAGCGCTTCGCTGCGCTCCTTCCAGTACGCATGAAAAAAATTGTCCTCTTCCTGCCAGGGCCACTTTTCCAGCTGATTGGGCGCATTTACATTTATATAAAGTAAATCATAGAGAAAGGGAATCTGATAAACCTCTTTTTCCGAGAGTACACCGTCAATGACCTGCTGCTTTTCGTAAAATGGGAAAACTTGAAACGTTTGAGGCAGCTCAAGCTTTAGAAATGGCTTTGTCAAACTTGCTTTCACCTCTTCTCATTCGTTTCTGCCCCTCTCGGCATACGTCAAGAAGCGGACATTCCGGACACTTCGGATTTTGTGCTCTACAATGATAGCGTCCGAAAAAAATCAGACGATGATGCGTTTCCGACCACTTCTCCCTGGGAACCCGCCGCATCAATGTCTTCTCGACTTCAAGGACGCTGTCCTTCCATCGGCAGATTCCCAGCCGCTTGGTTACCCGTTCAACATGGGTGTCAACAGCAAGAGCGGGTTCACCAAATGCAACCGAGACAATCACATTCGCTGTTTTTCGTCCAATACCGGGAAGTTTGATGAGTTCATTACGAGTTGTTGGCAGCTCGCCATTATACTTTTCAATGAGCATCTGACACATTTGCCGTATATGTTTCGCCTTATTTCGGTAAAGCCCAATAGAGCGCAGATCATTTTGAAGTTCTTCAATGGGTACAGCTAGGTAATCCTCAGGCTCATGATATTTTTGAAATAGACTCGGTGTGACGCGATTGACTAGAGCATCGGTACATTGTGCGGAAAGCATCACCGCAATCGCCAGTTCAAAAGGATTGGAATGGTTTAATTCACAATGGGCATCAGGAAACATGTCTGCTATCGTATTTAAGATGTAGTCACATTGTTTTTGGTTCAGGAGTTTGCACCTTCCTAATCGAGTTTGCCTAGCCAATTATACGTCGGCATTTTCGGAACATCGCTTTTTTCTTGTTTGGTCACTGTGTTACGATGTTGGTGAGCTCTGATTTTTTCACCATGTTTCTTTGCCTGATCCAATGTTTTGATTCCGTTTTTCTTCCAGTCAAATAAGATGCGATCGATATAACGGAAATTCATTTTTCCGGATAGAACCGCTTCACGCAAGGCACCTTTAATCAACGATGGCGAATGGTGGTCTTGATCCAGCCACATCGCAAGCGTCTCGCACTCAATTGGCGAAAGCGGTCTTGCAAATTCATTTTCAAACAACGTATACAGCTTATCATCGTTTTCTGTTGACACCTTGCTCACCCTCTTTGAGTAAGCGGCGCGAATCAGCTTGTTCCAAAGCGGCTCCAACGAGTACGCTTCAGAATATAGTTTACGATCATTTTTTTGTATGATTGCCAAATAGCCGCGTTGGATTAAGCTGCGCAGACAATCTGCGCACGCGGTTTCATCAAAGCTCATTCTGCTCGCCAAATCGTCAAACGTTGGAAAATCGTCACCTTTACTTAGAAATGAGTGGATTTGAACCAGCAACATACACTCTTGCTCATTCAAACCAATCCCGTGATAGTTTTCAATAAGAAGTGACGGGACAGTGACACTGCCGTTCCCAACGAGTTCAAGCATGAAATTCATATCCATCATTCTATGACACCTCATTGAACATTATAGCATGGATCATCGCAGACTGCGGTCCATGTACTGAGGGAGATTCTCTCAAATTGCACCGCAAAAATAGCAAAAGACTCGGGAACACCCGAGTCTATCACCATGAAAAACCTCGATTAAGGATAGATACGATTCAACAATCTCGGGAACGGAATCGTCTCGCGGATGTGATCCAATCCGCAAATCCATGCGATTGCTCGCTCTAGCCCCAACCCGAATCCCGAATGTGGAACGGTGCCATATTGGCGAAGTTCCAGATACCACTGGTACGCAGGATCCGTAAGATGGAACGCTTCATAGCGCTTCTTCATCAGTTCCAGATCATCGATTCGCTGGCTTCCGCCAATAATTTCACCATAACCTTCCGGTGCCAAAAGATCGGCGCAAAGAACGACATCGTCACGTTCAGGATCCGGTTTCATATAGAATGCCTTAACTTTTGTCGGGTATTTCGTCACGAAAACCGGGACATCGAAATGTTCAGCAATTGCGGTTTCATGTGGTGAACCAAAATCATCGCCCCATTCAATATCATTAAATCCTTCTTTCTTTAAGAAGTCAATCGCTTCATCATAGCTGATACGCGGGAACGGTGCTTTAATCTTCTCAAGCCTTGTCGTGTCACGTCCAATCGCTTTAAGCTCCGATTGACAATTGTTCAAAACACGTTGAACAAGATAAGCTACATAGTTTTCTTGAACCTTTAGACTTTCTTCATGATCACAGAAGGCCATTTCCGGTTCAATCATCCAGAACTCAATCAAATGCCGCCGTGTTTTTGATTTCTCAGCACGGAAAGCCGGTCCAAACGAGAATACCTTTCCAAAAGCCATTGCAGCAGCTTCCATATAGAGCTGCCCGCTTTGCGAGAGATAGGCATCACGATCGAAATATTTTGTATGGAAGAGATCGGTGGTTCCCTCTGCAGAACTTCCGGTCAGAATCGGCGGGTCAACTTTAATAAAGCCGTGATCATTAAAGAAATCATAAGTTGCTTTGATCACTTCATTGCGAATACGCAAAATGGCATGCTGCCTGCTGGAACGCAGCCACAGGTGCCGGTGATCCATTAAGAACTCAACGCCATGCTCCTTAGGGGTGATCGGGTAATCATGTGCCATTTGAATAATCTCCAGATCAGTGACCGTTAACTCAAATCCACTTGGCGCGCGTTTATCTTCGCGCACACTTCCCGTAACATAGAGCGAGCTTTCTTGTGTTAATTCTTTCGCCTTTTCCCAATTTTCTTCACTGATCTCATTTTTTAGAACAACGGCTTGAATAAATCCAGTGCCGTCCCGAAGTTCCAAAAAGGCAATCTTACCGCTTGATCGTTTGTTGGCCAGCCATGCACCAATGGTCACTTCATCGCCCAAATGATCTTTCACTTCAGAAATTCTTACATTCATTTTCCATGACCCCCGCATTCATGTAACAAATTACTTTGTATGTTCTTTAATAAAGTGTTCGATGCGATCGAGCGCTTTTTCCAAATTATCTAAGGATGTCGCATAGGATAAGCGGATATAATCAGGCATTCCGAAACCTGCACCGGGAACTACGGCAACCTTTTCTTCGTCTAGTAATGCTTTGACCCAATCTGTAACACATGAAAAACCACATGCATCACTCAATGGTCGTATATTTGGGAAGAGATAAAAGGCCCCTTGAGGTTTGACACAAGTCACACCAGGCAAGTTCACCAATCTCGGGTATATTGTATTTAATCGTTGTTCAAACGCCTGACGCATGGTTTCGATACTTTCTTGAGGACCGTTATACGCCGCAATTGCCGCATATTGTGACACTGACGCCGGGTTTGATGTACTGTGACTTGCTATATTTGTCATCGCTTGAATTAAGGCCGCATCAGCTGCCGCATAGCCGATACGCCAACCGGTCATTGAATGTGATTTAGAGACTCCGTTAACAACAACCGTCTGTGCTTTCACTGATTCAGACAATTGTGCAATTGAGAAGAAACAGTTGCCATTATAAACGAGCTTTTCATAGATTTCATCCGAAATAATCACAAGATCATGTTTCACACAAAACTCAGCAATCGGTTCAAGTTCTTCTTTAGAATAGATCATCCCGGTCGGATTGCTCGGCGAATTAATAAGCACTGCTTTCGTTTTTGCAGTAACCGCTTTTTCCAAATCAGCAACCGTGATTTTGAAATGATCGCGCTCGGAGGTCTCAATTGTGATTGGAACACCTCCAGCTAGTTTAACCTGTTCCGTGTAACTTACCCAATATGGAGCAGGAATAATCACTTCGTCAGATGGATTCAGCAAGGCTTGGAAGAGCAAATAAAGAACGTGCTTCGCACCGTTTCCAACAATAATTTGATTTCGTTCATAGTCAAATCCTTGATCACGCTTTAATTTTTTGATAATGGCATCCTTCAGTTCTGGAAGACCTGCCGAAGGCGTATATTTCGTATGTCCGGCTTGTGCAGCCTCCGTTGCTGCATCAATAATAAATTCAGGTGTATTAAAATCTGGTTGTCCTGCCCCTAGTCCGATGACATCAAACCCACTTGCTTTCAATTCGTTCGCCTTCGCTGTAATGGCAAGGGTACTTGACGGAGTGATCATTTCCGCTCTTCTTGCAAATTGCATTCTCTCTTCCTCCCTGAACATTTATCAAGATCAGCACAGTTACAAATTTAGAATTCGTTGTGCTTCTTTCCCAGAATCAAAATAAAATGAAACATAATTATAATGTTGATTCGGGCTTAAAAAGGTAATTTCCCATACCGGATTGCCATTGATCGCCCCGAGTCGAACGGAAATGAGTCGTTTAACATCGAACCTCTGACGTTCAAAAAGGGTCAAAACTTGATTCTTTGTTATCCCGTCACTTGCTCTGCGTTCAATATAAGCCGCTTTTTTCGAATCATCGGGCACCCAAAAATAAACCGTTTTCCCATTTCTTTTGGCCTTAACCACTTGATAGGCATCTGACCCATGATAAGCTGAAACAGAAAGCGTGCGATCAAAGGAATAATGCTGCTTTGCTTTCTCAACCGCTGCTGCCGCGTCATGCGTTTGATTACTCATGTTGCTTGAATACAAATGCCAAGCACCAAAAATCAAGATCAATAACACAGTAAAAGCAGTGACATAAATCCATGTTCGTGTTGTTCTCAAAAAATCACCCGAATCACTTTATGTATCTGGCGAACCACGCGTCACGCGGTGCCGCCATTGCCAAATACTGGCGGGTATAACCCTTACCCTTTCCGTTTAAACTACGCCTACCCAGTTATGGGAAAAAAGCTCCTGAACCGACTTATGCATTGCGGGTAAACCCGGTCTTTCGGGTTTATTTTCATTTGCTCAGCAAAATAATCGTATCGATTCTTCCGGTAGATTGCAAGATCATTTTTTGTTCGAACCACCGGTTGCCCTCATACACGAACTGCGTGATTCCACCCTTTTAAATAATTATAACAAAATGCTGCTCGTTCTGTGCGATAATTGAAACGCTTTAATCCCACTCAACATCTGCAGAATATACATTTGCAATGGTTCCATCCGTCTTTTTCAATCGCAGCACTCCGTCATCATTAATCCCCAATGCCGTACCAATGAGAACGCGTCCCCCAGGTTGACGTACTTTTATCTGTTTTCCTAAATTCAGCGCACGCTTTTCCCAAAGCGGTCGTATTTTTTTAAATCCTTCGCTCAAATACAACTGATACAGCGTCTCAAACGAAGCGAAAAATTGCTGCACAATCGGCGCTAAGGCAAACTGTTTTCCTGTCAGCGATGCAAGGGAGGCTGCCTCGCTTTTTATTGGATCGGGAAAAGCAGTTGTATTGACATTAAATCCGATGCCGATTACCACAGCTTTTACATAAGTAGCCTCTGCCATTAGTTCAGTTAAAATTCCGACAAGTTTTTTTCCTTCAAACAATAGATCGTTCGGCCATTTGATCCCGCATGACAAACCTGCCTGTTTTTCAATGGTTTCAGCCGCTGCCACAGCGGTTAGTAATGTAAGCTGCGGCGTTTGATCGATCGGAAGCTCCGGTCGCAAAATTAAGCTCAACGCAATGTTCGTCCCACGCTGCGATTGCCACGTATGCCCCAGTCTTCCACGCCCGCTTGTCTGTTCATTGGTTAGTACAACGGTTCCGTGCTCAGCACCTTCATCAGCAAGGCGCAGCGCTTCTTTTTGTGTTGATCCTATTGCGTCATAAAAACAGATGTGTCGCCCAATTACCTTTGTTGTTAGATGGGCGCTTACCGCTGCTTCACTTAATCCCATTGGAGCATCAATAAGCTTATAGCCTTTTTTTTGTACCGATGAGATCTGATACCCTTCAGCGATTAGTGATTGAATGTGCTTCCATACTGCCGTTCGTGAGCAGCCGATGTGTTCAGAGATCCATTGTCCGGAAAGAAATTGATCATTGTGTGTATAGAGCAGTTTTAGAATTGCTCCTTTTGTTGAGTGCTCCACTCTTTGAACCATAATCGAATCTCCTCCGTCTCATTTTTTACCCGCTCATTGACTACTTCACGCTCGAGTTCACTGATCACTTGAGCAAGCCATGGTCCCGGTCGTTTGTTGGCCCACTGTTTGAATTCATTTCCAGTTGCGGCAAGTTCCGCTCGCGAATGAATCGGACATGCTTCCCATATCCTCCTGACGTCACTTTCCCGATCAGCCAAGCTGCTTTGCAAAATCATTCCCAGTGCAGCGCATACGCGATCAGCAGCATTGGCATTGTCTGGCCCATCTGAATAGATCGTTTCTCTCGTCCACGCTTGCGCCTTGCGCAGTTTCAATAAATCCAAAAGATGGGCGGTTTGCTGTCGCAGGCGGTTGGACCATTTCCATGCTTTTGCAAAGGCATAGCTATCCTTTATGCCAAGTGCGGAAAGAAATGCAGTCCATCGCTCAGCATCAGAACGAAGCACAGTAAAATGAACGTCAAGGACCTCCTTAGCATCTGCCTGCTCAAGCAGCGGCAGTACATGGATGCACTGCGTTTCAAAAAGCAGCCGAAGTGCTTGTGTCGCCGCTTTCCCCGCAAGCAGACGCGTCATTTCCTGATTCACCCGTTCAATGGAAATATTTTTTAATAGCACGGCCTGCTTGCGAAAAGCATGACGCTCACTGCTGCCTAGTGTAAATTCAAGCTCTGATGCAAACCGCATCCCACGCATGATGCGTAGCGGGTCCTCGCTGATCCGCTCCTCCGCACACCCCACTGTGCGAATGCGTTTCATGCGCAGATCACGTTGTCCATTGAATAGGTCAATGATTTTTCCCGTTCGATCCATCGCTAGGGCATTGATGGTGAAATCGCGTCGCATCAAGTCCTGATCCACCGACGACACAAACGCAACCTGACTGGGATGACGGTAGTCCTCATAAGCTGCTTCGGAACGAAACGTGGTGATTTCATAAGTTTTTCCGCCTGAAAGAACGGCAACCGTGCCGTGATCGATGCCAACCGGTATGGTCCGTTTAAATAGTGAGACAACGTCAGCTGGTCGTGCCGACGTTGCAATATCAATATCATGGATTGGTCGCCCAAGCAAATAATCGCGTACTGCTCCGCCAACAATATACGCACCAAATCCATGGTTGATTAATTGATCAAGTAATCGTTCAGCTTGCTTAAAAGGAAAACGCAAAAGGACACCTCATTTATATCAATACAAAAACTGTGCTTATTTATTTTCTTTGTTCTGGTGCAGAAGCTCTCGCCAATGCAATTCGCCATGCATCAATGCATACATCAAAATCTCTGCTGAAGCGAGATTTGTCGCAAGCGGAATACGGTACACGTCGCTTAATCGCAGCAGAGCATTAACATCAGGCTCATGCGGCTGCGCAGTCAGCGGATCGCGAAGAAAGACAACCAAATCCATTTGATTGGCGGCAATCATTGCACCGATTTGCTGATCACCGCCCAGCGGTCCTGATTGAAAACGATGAACCGTTAGGCCTGTCGCCTCCATGACCTTCGATCCTGTTGTTCCAGTCGCATACAACGCATGCTTTTTTAATAGCGATTTATAGACGATGGTAAAATTGACCATTTCCGGTTTCTTCTTATCATGGGCAATCAATGCAATCTTCATGCTTTTAGCACACCTCGATCCCTTGGATGCTCGTCCATGTCATTTAATCAAGAATATTTTCAAGACCGTATACTAACGTTTCCAAATCCATCACTGTTTTTGCCGCATAATGCACACCGTTCATGAATGAAGCACGATCCATGGAATCATGACGAAGCGTGAGCAGTTCCCCTTTACCACCGAAAAGGACTTCTTGATGGGCAATTAACCCAGGAAGACGGACACTGTGAATCCGCATTCCTTCATAATCAGCGCCACGTGCACCTGGAAGTGTTTCTTTTTCATCGGCTGCACCTTGTTTTTTTGCTTGGCGCGTTTTTGTCATCAGTTCAGCGGTTTTAACTGCTGTTCCAGATGGCGCATCCTTTTTCTTATCATGATGCAATTCAATAATTTCCGCATCGGGGAAATACTTTGCAGCCATTTGACTGAACTTCATCACAAGAACGGCACCAATGGCAAAATTTGGAGCGATGATGCCGCCAAGTTTTTTTTCATCCATTTGTGAACGGTATGCCGCAACGTCATCATTGCTGAATCCGGATGTACCAATAACTGGACGTACGCCATAATCAATTGCCTTTTGAAGATTACGTTTTCCTGAGTCAGGATTGGTGAAGTCAATCAGGATATCTGCTTGCTCATTCGAAAAACAAGCATCAATGTCCGTATAAACCTTTGCATCCGCCCCCTCTGCTCCCGGGACCAACTCTGAAACACGAGCACCATCATGACCATGGTCAACAGCTGCCACCAGTATCAGATCAGGCGCCTTCTCGATCATACGAATGGTTTCCGAACCCATTCGTCCTCTCGGTCCGGCTACAATAATACGAAGTTCTTTTTTCTCAGTCATGTTGTTTAAGTTCCCTTCCTTATTTTCTCGTCCACCGATCCTTGTCGCGCGTTTGGAATTTATCCAACACCGTTGTTAAAGCTTGTCCTAAATCAATATGCAGACTGTTCGCCATGCAGATGACGACAAAGAGCAAGTCGCCAAGCTCTTCTTCAACGGTTTTTTCAGCTTCGGTCGGTTTCTTCTTCTTCTCGCCATAATAATGATTTATTTCTCTTGCCAGTTCGCCGAGTTCTTCCGTCAATCGAGCGGTAAGCGCAAGCGGCGAAAAATAACCCTCTTTAAATTGACCGATGTATGCATCGACATCATCTTGAAACGTTTTCAATGTTTTCTGTTCCATAACAATCCCTCACCCCTGTTCCATTTTAGCGAAAAAAGAGCGGTATGCCAAAAAAAAACACTAATTGCAGTTGGATTATACCACTGTTTTCCACCCGATGAAAATCATACAAAGCAATTGTTTTTATAATTGCTGCCTCATGTGTATTGAAGTATTATTTTGTAAACCGTATGATTAAGGTTGCGACTTTGATACGAAAGGGCTGTAGGTACATGAAACTCAATTTACAAGCAAAAAATATTCTCTTTATTCTGCTTGGGGCAGCCGTGTTTTCATTTGGGTTAGTGAATTTCAATATGAAAAATACATTGGCCGAGGGCGGGGTTACCGGCATTAACCTGATTTTATATAATTTATTATCGTTTGATCCTGCTGTAAGCAATATTGTGATTAATATTCCATTATTTTTCGCGGGCTGGCGATTCTTTCGGAGAAATGAATTTATTTATACATTGATTGGAACGTTCTCCCTCTCCGTGTTCCTTTTTATCTTTCAGCATTGGATTACCTTTGATTTTTCATTAAAGCATGATCTTCTCCTTGCTGCGCTCTTTGCCGGCGCTTTCATCGGCAGTGGACTGGGAATCATTTTTCGCTATGGGGGAACTACCGGCGGCACGGATATCATTGCTCGAATTACCCATAAAAAATATGGGTGGGCGATGAGCAAAACGATGCTTGTACTTGACGCGGTCATCATTGTTCTTTCACTGTGCTACTTGGACTATCGTCAAATGATGTACACATTGGTCGCTGTGTTTGTTGGTGCGCGTATGATTGATGTGATTCAAAAAGGTGCCTATGCCGCTAAAGCGGTTATGATTTTCTCGAAACAAAGCGATCGGATTGCGGATCAAATCATTCAATTGTTCGATCGAAGTGTTACGCTCATTGACGGAAAGGGCGGCTACACGGGAAGGAAGATGAATATACTGTATTGTGTTGTCAGCTCCAATGAAGTGTTCCGCTTAAAAAGCTTGATCCATGAAGTTGATCCCAACGCCTTTGTGACGGTCAATGACGTTCATGAAGTGTTCGGAGAAGGATTTTCGATCAATGATGCCGATAACGGATTAAATCAGCGGCAGCCTGAAAAAAACAATAAATGAAACGCATGATCCGATGGAGCAGTTATACGCGGTTTAACTAAAAACAGATCGAGCATGATCGCTCGATCTGTTTTTTCTCACAGAATAAGAAGTATACAATTTTTGGCAAATCCTAAACGCATGAAGCCCATGTGCACATAGGCGGCTCGAAACTATTTTTCGTTAAAGGAGCGGATTTACTCGTATTTCTGCTGCCTGTTCAAAAGAATAGGCCAATTCGATTAAGCGCGGTTCACTGTACGCCATGCCGACAAAGGTGATTCCAACCGGTTCACCGGCAGAGGTATAACCGGCGGGAACGGTAATCGAAGGATATCCGGCTTTTGCCGCAATATCCGATCCCTGATAATCAGCAAAGATCAGCGCATCCAGTTTGCGCGTTTTTATCACGGCATCTATACCTTCTTTTCTTGACAGCCGCAAGTCTTCCGCACGGTCAACAAGATACTGACGCTCGCTAAGGTCGCCGCTTCGCTGATCTGCCTTTTCTAATAGGCTTTGCCCATAGGCTAATGCCTGATCCGCGTGCGCCTTATTGAACGCAATCAGTTCAGAGAGCGTATGTACCGGAACGTCATCAGACAATTGGTGTAAGTAGCGATTCATATCATATTTAAATTCCTGCAGCATGACTGAGGATTCGCGGTTTTCTAACGAATCGGTTGACGGGATGACCGCCGGATCAACAATATATGCACCTTTATCACGCATACGGTCAAGCGCACGGTTAATCAATGCGGCTTTTTCATCACTCACTGAATCCAAGAAGCGCCGATCAATCCCCAGACGGGCATTCTTTAACGCACCGCGTTTTAAAAAGACGGTATAATCTTTGGCAACATCGCCCTGGCTCCAAATCGTCTCTTCGTCATCTTCATCCATTCCCGTCATTGCATTGAACAAAAGCACGGCATCTTGCACCGTGCGCGCAATCGGTCCTGCAGTATCCTGACTGTGTGAAATCGGCACAATGCCGCTCCGGCTTACCACGCCGATCGTTGGCTTTATGCCGACTAGTGAATGGTAAGCGGCCGGGCAGATTATAGAACCGGAAGTCTCTGTACCGATGCCAACAGCGGCTAAATTGGCAGCAACCGCAGCGGCCGTTCCGCTGCTTGAGCCGCCAACATCAAACGACGCGCCATACGGATTGCGGACTTGTCCACCAAGCGAACTGTAACCATTAGGCATTTCCTCTGAAACAAAATTAGCAAGTTCTGTAAGATTTGCTTTTCCGAGAATGATTGCCCCCGCTTTTTTCAGCTGAGTGACCACAAAAGCATCTTTTGCAGCATGATTGTTCTGCAAAGCGATTGCCCCCGCGGTCGTGTGCATCGCGCCTGCTGTATTAATATTATCTTTAACGATCACAGGAATCCCGAAGAGAGGGCCAACATCTTTCGTAACTGACCGTTTTACATCGCATGCTTCCGCATCATGCAGGACATCCGGATTCACTTCTAAAACCGAATTTAATGTTGGCCCGTCTTTATCAAAGCGTTCAATACGATCCAAGTAGATCTGCACCAGCTCTTTTGAAGTCACTTGCCCAATCTTTAACGCTTTTTGCATTCTACTGATCGTCATTTCTTCAATTTCAAACGGTTTTCGTTTTGCAGCTTCTTGACGAAGGTACATTCCCGCAGTTACTGCTGCTGCGGCTGCACCCGTTAAGGCTGCTGCAAAGGCAAACGTTCTCTTTTTTGACATGAGGTTCACTCCATTGATCGATTTGCTTAATTTATGTAAAGCCTGTCTGCAAATTTAACCTCATCTTACCGTTTCAAACCGAAACTTGCAAGAATGGACAATATCATTGAGCTTAAGTTCAAAAAAAGAACTTAAGGCATTCCCCTTAAGTTCGATCAATAGATATCGGTTTAGTTCACTCTTGTTGCGGATTCAGTCATTCTTGTCGTAAGGTGAACACCCTGAGTCTTTAAAGCGCGGTTCGAATGATTTAATCGCAACCACATCATCGAGACAGATATCGATTGTGGAAACAAAATGACGCTCACAGTCAAACAAAGTCAACACATTTTTAGAAACCCCGGCGAAATAGCCTGTGACTGGTTTTGAACTTTTCAAGAAGACCTTAACAAAATCATTCTTTGAAATGCCTTCCAGTAATTTTTTGCCGCAATCGCGATCGCGACGGCCATAGTCACCACCGTAATTATCTCCACACCCGCAACCGGACTGAGTTCCATATACGAAGTTATTCCAACCCATAGAATTACTCCTTCCTGATTCTTTATTGATCTTACATAAATAGCTTATGTGCCAACGGCTTAAAAGTTAGGGACAAAGTATCCAATATATCTGCGTAATTTTCGAGCCTTTTGCCACAAAGCAGCGATTCCAGACAAATAAGATTGCATTTCAATTGATAAAGCGGATACATTTATGGTTCAATGAAAGAAAAGAGAATAGAATCGAGGGCTGACAATGGAATTAAAAAAAGGAACGAACCGTTTTTATATGCTTGATGGTGACAAAGAGATTGGTGAAGTCACCTTCACTGAAGATCAACCTGCAGTATTGAGCATTAATCATACCTTCGTCGATTCGAATTACCGCGGAAAGGGCATTGCACAGCAATTAATTCAAGCAGTTGTTGCTTTAGCTAGGGACGACCAAAAAAAGATTAATCCCGTTTGTTCTTATGCACAGGCATTCTTCAAACGAAATAAAGACTATGCTGCAATTGAATATCATCGATAAGAAAAACTAGGCTATGCCTACATCAACAACATGCTTGAACGGCACTTCAGCTTCTCGCTGGCATCGGAGCGTTTTCATGTCTGTAACGGACTTCGTGATGAAGGGATGCTGATCATCGTACCAGCAAAGCTAAATCATACTTTCTGTAACGATAAAAAGACGGGTTGGCAATAGCCACCCCGTCTTTTTATTGACCTAAGATTTTGGCAAACAATCCTTTCTTATGCCTTTTTTTCTCTTCCGTCAGCTCTCTCAAGTGCAGCATCAGCTGCTTGTCTCTAAGCTCAATTCTGCGTTCAAGTTCAGTACTAAAGTTTTTCATCACTTGATTTGCTGCCTGTTCAGCCGCAGAGGCGGCAACTTCTTCAATCATGGAATGGATTTGCGGATCGGGCAAAAAAACTTTTTTACGGGCCTGAGGCAGTACGGTCTCTTCAATGGCTGGCAGATTACTCTTTTCTATTGCCTTGCATAGTAATTGCGCCGCCTCATCAATGGTCACATCATTTTTAACTTTTTGGAGTAATTTTTCAATCATCTCCAGATTTTCTTGGAAATAGATCCGTTGATTGCTTTTATTACGTGTAAATTGATAACCATGTTTTTCTAAAGCCATCGTCAAATGTCTGAGTTTATTTTTGGTAATTCCTAATTTTTCAGCAGCAAGTTTTGTGAAAAAACCGATCGATTCTTCGTCCGCACGCATTAAAGTCCCTCCTTAATGAGTCTATAAGTATATGCTACTTATAGAGTTACACATTGAGGTCCTCTTTTCCTATTCGCTTTGCGATCATTCGTCAAAGACTTATCGACGATATTTGATTAAAACAGCCAATGTTGGACAAATAGTGAGACAATTGCCAGCACAATCCAGCATATCAATCCAAGAAAGATCGGTCGAATTCCGTTTTTCAGCAGCTTGACAAAGTTCGTATTCAGCCCGATACAGACCATGGCCATGACCATCATATATTTCCCAGTTACTGTCAAAGCGTCCGTTAAACCTTGTGGTAATGAAAAAACAGTCGTCATGACGGATGCAGCTGCAAATCCAAGCACAAACCAAGGAAAGATTTTTGAAAAACGATAGGATCCGGCCTGTCCGCTGCTCTTTCGTGCAAAAATGAATGCGAGTGCCAGCGTTACCGGAATAATCATCAAGGTCCGCGTCAGCTTGACAATGACCGCCAAATTGCCCGCATCATGACTGTATGTATATCCTGCTGCCACAACAGACGATGTATCATTAATTGCCGTTCCTGCCCATAAACCAAATTGGTCATTACTCATGCCAAATAAGTGACCTAGAAATGGAAATAAAAAAGCAGCAATGACATTAAAAAGGAAAATTGTGGAGATGGCATGCGCGACTTCCTCATCTTTCGCACGAATAACCGGAGCGGCAGCCGCAATTGCTGATCCGCCGCAAATTGCCGTTCCCACAGCAATTAATGTCGTTGTTCGTCCTTCAGTCCGCAGCAGCTTCCCTGCGAGATATGCACCGAGAAAGGCTGCAGTCAAGGTGAAGATCATCAGGAGCAGGGTTTGTCCACCAACATGGAGGATATCGAACAAGTTCAACCCGAACCCCATTAGAATAATGGCATACTGAAGGACCTTCTTGCTCGTGAAGACAACTCCAGGATGCCAAACTGCCGGCCTCTTCCAAAAGGAGAGAATCAAGCCAAGCAAAATGCCGATAACCGGACTGCCGACAATCGGAAAATAGGATCCGACCAGCCATGCGGGAATAGCAAGTCCAGCAGCCAGTCCAATACCCGGAAATTTTTCAATAAATGATGACATAAATCAAATCGTTCCCCTTTTTTCTAATAAACATAAAGCAAGCCCTTGAAAGGGCGAACGAATGGGTAAGCTGAGTAACCCGCTCTCTTATTAAGTTTGAATGCCATTGACTCAAGCGTACACCTCTTTCAAAACGAGCAGCTATTTATGTTTACATCATTCGTTTATTGAAGCTTTTTTGGTTCAATAAACCCAAAGATTGATTATACACCGAGACCGCGATGTGTGATCAGTGCTACTTTGTCAAACCTGTTAAAATCATACGCTAAATAATGGCGCCAAGAAAATGAGCAGAACAATCGCTGCAATGATACAAACCGTTTGTTTTGTCGACAGCGCTCTACGCTGCTTTCCGTGAAAAAAATATTTAAATTGAAGCTTGTTTTGATAAACAAGTAACAAACCGAGTGCTGTTGCACTTAATATCATCAAAAAACCGATCACATTAATTTTAAAATGAAGCAGCGTTTCCATGAAGGTGATGACAAGAGCAGCAAGCACACAAATCAGACTATGCATTATCCAAGGTCGAAAAGGCACACCCCATTTTCTATTCATTCGAATCCCCCATTTTGAACTTAAGGATGTAGCAGTTCACATGTTAAGCTTGTTTTCATTTTATTGCAGTGCGTCTTGATTATGCTGGCATACTGGCGGAAAAGTACTGCTACATAAAAACAATCCGTACGGTTCATCCTATAACGGATAAACGAAAATGGCTTCTAACCATTCACGCAGCTTTAAAAAAGGAGGAGAAAAAATGGTTGATACTGTCGTTCATGATCCTACAAAAGAATACACATCAAGCACCTATCCGAAACAGGAACAGCCGGCGCCGGGCCTGCAATCGCGTATGACCCCCATTCCTAATTGCGGTGAGCAGACCTATAAGGGCAGCGGGAAGCTTACAGGAAGGAAGGCACTGATTACCGGCGGAGATTCAGGAATTGCGCGAGCAGCTGCGATTGCTTACGCGCGTGAAGGTGCTGATGTTGCTATAAGTTATTTACCCTATGAACAGCCCGACGCTGACGAAGTAAAGACGCTCATCGAAAACGCCGGTCAAAAAGCTGTCCTGATTCCCGGAGATCTGACAAACGAAGGTTTTTGTCAGCAAATGATCGATCAAACCGTTAAAGCACTGGACGGCTTAGATATACTTGTTCTATCCGCCGGGATGCAGCAGGCATACGAAAGCATCAGCGATATTCCATCCAATATTCTGATCAAACATTTTGAAACCAATGTTTTCTCCATGTATTGGATTGTAAAAGCGGCATTAAAGCATTTGCCAAATGGCGCTTCCATTATTACCACAAGTTCGGTTGAAGCCTACAATCCAAGCCCGGATCTGCTTGCCTATTCGCCGACAAAAAGTGCCATCGTTGCGTTTACAAAAGGACTTGCCAAACAGTTGATTCATCAAGGAATACGCGTCAATTCAGTTGCTCCCGGTCCCATTTGGACGCCGCTTCAAATAGCTGGCGGACAATTACAAAAAAACATTGCAAAGTTCGGTCAAGACACAATCTACAAAAGGGCCGGTCAACCTGCAGAATTAGCCGCTGCGTATGTATTGCTTGCTTCAGCAGAATCCAGTTATGTAACCGGACAAGTTTATGGTGTCACCGGCGGTATCCCTATTGCCTAATCACAAGCACAAGGAAACGCTCCTCGTTTAACCCGCGGCTCAAAAGTGCGCTGCGGGTTTAAACGTGTTTTCCTCCTCACCAAGTCGATCATCATCAAAATTGAATGGAATTGCTGTTTGATACTTTTCGATTAGTCATTCTGTGCTATACTTTTTTAGTACGCTGGCATGGCTGTACGAATACATAGATTTATGGAGTGTCTCGCGTGAAATACAACCCCAAAAAACTGCCTTTGCGCTTGAAGGCTTTAATCATAACGCTGATCACAATCGGCGTTATTGCAACGGTTCTCATGACAATTGGTGCGCTTTATTTTGGGTTTATTGGCCTATTTAATTTATTAGGGATTCATTATGATGACTTCAATACGCTCTTTATGTTTACGATCCTTTATTGCGCGTTCAGCCTCATCGGCGAGGTCGTACTCAAAGGGTTTATTTATGTCGTTCACTACTTCAAAGTAAAAAAATGGCAGATTAAATGGATCTTTCTTTTTCTCACAGCATTTTTTGTAAATATCGCAATCATTTCATCGCTTGATGATCAATTGACCGGGATCTATATTCATCCGGAAACCAAATTTATTGTCTCGTTGTTCCTCGCCGCACTCGATCTTGCCATGGAATGGGACAAAATATGAGGCCTTCCCAAAAGGGTATTGGATACTGCGCTCCGGTTGCACGCATCAACAGAGCGCGACCGCGGGCAATTCAGGAGTCTCGCATCTTCGCACTTAATCCCAAAATAGACGTTTTTGGTTTCTGCCAAAAAACTGGACTTGATTCGTGAAGATTTGGCCAGGTGTGCATTCGTTCAACAGCTTCAATTCAGTTAGCGGAACGTTTGCCTTTAAATTCTCATGTTTACATAATTTTATTTCTGTAATTTATTTTAGCTTCTTAGCGCACGATCAACTGCCGCACCATAGCCTTCGCCAAACATGATCAAGTGACAAAGCAGATAGTACAGCTGATACCATGGAACGCGTGCTTGCCATCCTTCTTCAAGTGGATACGCTTCTTGATAAGCTTGATAAAATTCAGATCCGAATCCTCCAAAAAGCAGCGTCATCGCCAAATCCATCTCTCGGTTCCCGTAGAAAACAGACGGATCAATCAAAACAGGATCACCGTTTCGATCATACATAATATTTCCACCCCAAAGATCACCATGAAGCAGACTTGGTGTCACGGTGCGGTTTTTGTAGGTTTGGCTGAATCGTTCGCCGAATCGTTCAAAGGCCTGCTGACGCGTAACATTCCAATACCCGCGCGCTTCTGCGTAACCGATGAGCGGCCCCAGTTTTCGTTCAAGATAAAAGGTTGCCCAATCCTTTTCACGCCGATTATCCTGGGGCAGCTGACCGGCGTAACTATTAAATGCAAAGCCGAATCGCGTGTCCGTTTGTCGATGTACATGTGCAAGGACGCGGCCAAGCTTTGCTTCATTCCGACGTGTCCCCTCTGCAATCCACTCAAGGATTAAGTAATCCTGAGCCCCGATCACTCCTTTATGTATAACTTTTGGCGTACGAGCGGCCTTTCTCAGCAGTTCCAGCCCAGTGGCTTCCGAAGTGAAAAAGTTGTTATCGGTATGCTTATGAAGTTTTAAAAAGTAGCGCCGATCACCTGAATAGATGCTATATGCATCATTGATGTCGCCGCCGGGTACCGATTGAACGTCATGAATCGATTTAAGGGGCAGCTGCGTTATGATTTGCTTTGATAACATGAGTCGTTCCTCCTTGTCTGTACCATGTTTAACTCGACCACAGTATATAAATATTTGCTGATTACGTAATGCTAAGTCCAAGTTTATCCATCAAAAAAGCAACTTGCGCGTCTGGCTGCTCCGCTTGAAGTGCTTTCATTGCGTCACAGAATGAGTGAATCGGTCTGCCCTGCCGATCAACGGTTGCATCCGCATGGATAAGCGAGCTAAGTACCGACTCTTCTACCACGGATGCCGTCGCTCGAAAAAGCGAATCCATGACACTTTCGTGAAGCGACACATGCGTGGTCAACATTGTAGTTGAAGCATGCGGGATACGATTTGCTGTTGAGAAAGCGAGTGCAATTTCTCCACTGCCATTCCCGATAAACGCTCCTGTTCGTGAGATGCCCACACTGGAACGTTTGCATAGCCGTGTTAATTGCCGATGATCCAAAGGTAAATCCGTTGCCAAAATAACAAGGATGCTCCCTTTCTCCACTTCTTCATTTTCTTTGAAAAATGGATGCAACTTCGTACCAATTGGGCATCCGTAGATATTTAAATCACGCAGGCTCCCAAAATTCGACAGTACAAGTGAACCAATGGTAAAGGGAAGCCCATCAATGACGACTTGACGCGATGCTGAGCCGATCCCGCCTTTAAGCCCGTAACAACACATGCCTGTTCCTGCACCGATCGCCCCTTCAGCGAAAGTATGTTCCACCGAAGCGATTGCTTGATTGACGTGCAGCTCCTGAATCGCCATTGCTCGAATATCATTAATCGTCCCATCGTTACATTCTAAAACAAGCGGATTCACGGTGCACGTTGTATCCCCTATGTCTGCATTCTGATTCAGCATATACTTAATCAACGCATTCATTGCTGTGCCCACAGCAAATGTGTTTGTCAGTAAGATCGGCGTTTCCAGTGAGCCAAGTTCATTGATCTGAATTAAACCGACACTCTTGCCAAATCCATTAATTATATGCGCAGCTGCAGGGAGTTTGGATTGAAACAGGTTGCTCGTTTGCGGAAGAATGGCGGTTACGCCGGTGTTTATTTGCTCCGTTTTGATTGTTGAATGTCCAACTGTAACGCCGGGTACATCCGTAATTAGATTTAGTGGTCCTTTCATGCCAACGCTTAATTCATCATAAAGCGGCTTATTTAACCCCATAATCGCATGCATACTCCTTTAATGGTCGAAAAATTAATTCGATAAATAAGATAGATCTATTTCTCCCCATTCTATCATAACAGCATCAATGCTTTGCACTGAAAAGGGACTGGCAGCGCGCGGAACACGAATTAACGATCATCTGAAGAAACACAAAAAAGCTGCCGTTTCCTGTTGATCATGAAACGACAGCTTTCTTAAATTAGAGTTCGTCTGCCTCAGCCCATTAACTCACAGATATTTTTGGAGAAGGCGACGGGGTCTTGAATTGGAAGCCCCTCAATTAATCGCGCTTGATTATACAAAAGACTCGTATAGAGGGCAACCTTGTTCTGGTCATTTAGATCGAAAGCGGCCTTTAAAGCCTTAAAAACGTCATGATTTGTATTCACTTCAAGAACTTTATCCGCTTTAATGTTTTCATTATTCGGCATTTGATTCAATACTTTTTCCATTTCAATCGATACTTCACCCTCCGTTGCAAAGCAAACCGGATATGACTTCAAGCGTTTCGAAGCACGAACACCCTTTACTTGATCAGACAGAACTTCTTTCATCTTATCAAATAGGCCTTTATTCGCTTTTTCTTCTGCTTCATCCTGTTTCTTTTCTGAGTCATCCTCAATGCCAAGATCACTGCTGGATACCGATTTGAATGCTTTTTCTTTATAACTCTGAAGCATTTTGATTGCAAATTCATCGATATCTTCAGTGAAGTAGAGGATTTCAAATCCTTTATCTGCGACAAGTTCCGTTTGCGGAAGTTTACTGATCTTTTCGATTGAATCGCCGACCGCATAATAGATATATTTTTGTTCTTCAGGCATCCGTGATACATATTCACCCAGAGTAACCATTTTCTTTTCTGTTGACGAATAGAACATCAGCAGGTCTTGAAGATCATCCTTGTGCTGACCGAAATCTGAGTAAACGCCATATTTCAACTGGCGACCGAATGCTTTAAAAAATGTTTCATACTTTTCACGATCATCTTTCAGCAGTTTTTGCAGTTCCTTTTTAATTTTATGATTAATATTCTTAGCAATTAATTTCAACTGCTTGTCCTGCTGCAAGATTTCGCGTGAAATATTTAGTGAAAGGTCTTCAGAATCGACAATTCCTTTGACGAAACTGAAATAGTCCGGCAGCAGATCCGCACATTTTTCCATAATCATGACGCCGTTTGAATACAGTTCCAAACCTTTTTCATATTCCTTTGAATAGTAATCGAAGGGAATGTTTTCTGGAATGTAGAGGATTGCATGGTAGCGAATCATACCGTCTGCTTGAATATTAATGTAACGCAGCGGTGTGTCAAAACCATAATGCTTCTCTTTATAGAAGTTTTCATAGTCTTCAGGTTTAAGCTCCGATTTATTTTTACGCCAGATCGGAACCATGCTGTTAATCGTTTGAACGTCTTTTACTTCTTCAAATTCCTTGTCGTTGTCTTTCTTTGGGCGGCTCTCAGTGATTTCCATTTTAATTGGATAGCGAATGAAATCTGAATATTTCTTTATAATTTCGCGCAGACGGTATTCTTCCAAATACTCGCTGTACTTGTCATCCTCAGTATCCTCCTTGAGGGTCAAAATGATATCGGTACCCACCGAGTCCTTGTCCGCGGTTGTGAGGGTGTAGCCGTCGATGCCTTCCGATTCCCACTTAAATGCTTGATCGCTATCCAGCGCTTTACTGATTACGGTTACCTTATCTGCTACCATGAATGCCGAATAGAAGCCGACACCGAATTGACCGATAATGTCATGGTCGTCTTTCGATTCATTTTCCGATTTGAATTTTAAGGAACCGCTTTGCGCAATCGTGCCCAAATTTTCTTCCAGATCTTCCTCAGTCATGCCAATCCCGGTATCGGAGATTTTTAACGTACGGTTTTCTTTATCCGTTTTGATTTCAATAGAGTAATGGTCTTTGTCAAAATTAATTGCGTCATCGGTGAGCGCGCGATAATAGATCTTATCAATCGCATCGCTGGCGTTAGAAATGAGCTCTCTCAAAAAGATTTCTTTCTGAGAATAGATCGAGTGGATCATCATTTCCATCAATTTTTTGGATTCTGCCTTAAATTCTTTTACTGCCATCAGTAATCCCCTTTCTCGTGAACCTCTATGTGAATGAGTTTTCCTACGCAAAGATTAGCACTCTATAGCAAAGAGTGCTAACACTCTTTTTATAGCCTATACGAACGGTTTTGTCAAATGAATGGTGATGCGCTGTTTCCCTAATAAAACGTTTACCTATTTTTCTTATCCATGATACAATCGCAAAAGAAAGTTATACAAATTGAGGGTGAATGAATGAAAACACTTTATATTGTTCGCCATGGCGAAACACTATTAAACTTGCTTAATCGCTCACAAGGGTGGGCAGATTCCCCTTTAACACAAAAGGGTACGGATCAGGCAATTGACTTAGGAAATAGATTTGGGAAGGCTGGCATCCATTTCGATAGCGCCTTCTGCAGCGATACCGGGCGTGCCCGGCAAACCGTGCAACAGATTTTGATGTCCTCCAACAACACAACTGCACGGGTTCAGGAAAACATTCATCTCCGTGAAGCCTCTTTTGGCCGTTTTGAGGGAGCAGACAATGATGAAATGTGGGCACAAGGAGGTGCTGCTGTCGGCGAAACCGGAATGAGCAGAAAATCATCGATCGGCCGTAAGATTAAAGCACTCTCGGGAATTAAACGTTTAGACACAATTCATTACGCCGAAGACTATACCGACGTTCAGAAGAGAATCAAGTCCTTTCAAGAAACACTTTGTCACACCCATGCTTCGAACATTCTGATCGTCACCCATTCCCTATATATCTGCTGTCTCGTTTACACACTAATCGATGATCAACAAGTGATCGACAAAGTTCCCAATTGCAGTGTCACGAAACTGACCTTGGAAAACAACAAGTTTCAGCTTGGCTACATTGGACGCACCAACCAATTTTAAACAAATTTTAAACAAATTTTAGCGAAGCAATTGATGAAAACCAAAAAGAGGAGATCTTATGAATTCATGAGACCTCCTCTTTCAATCGCTCACTAGTTAACAGCTTCAAATGGATGACCCCATAATCCTGCTGATTAAAGATTGTCGACAAAATGACGAATACGTTTCATCGCTTCTCTCAATTGATGCATTGACGTCGCATAGGAGCAGCGTACATACCCTTCGCCACTGTCTCCGAACGCATTGCCGGGAACAACGACGACACGTTCCTCATGAAGCAAACGCTTGGCAAACGATTCGGAATCCATGCCGGTTGATTCAATGTTCGGGAATGTATAAAAAGCGCCTTCAGGTTTGTAACAAGAAAGCCCCATCTCATTCAATGACTCAACAACAAAGTTGCGCCGCAAACGGTAACTTTTGCGCATTTCCGCCATATCGGATCGCCCATTGCGTAACCCTTCTAATGCGGCGTATTGGGCCATGGTTGACGCACACATAATGGCATATTGATGGATCTTCAGCATCCCCTGCGTGATCTCTGCTGGCGCGCAGACAAAACCGAGCCGCCAACCGGTCATTGCCATATCTTTCGAAAAACCACTCACTAAAATCGTCCGTTCCCGCATCCCATCGATTGCGGCAAAACTAGTATATAGATCGTCATAGACGAGTTCCGCATAAATTTCATCGGAGAGAATCAGCAGGTCATGCTTTTCAGCAACACCGGCAACCTGTTCCATCTCTTCCTTGCTCAGCATGGAACCGGTTGGGTTGTTTGGTGAACAAATCATAATCGCTTTTGTTCGTTCCGTGACGGCGTCTTCCAACTGACGGGCTTGCACCTTAAAATCATTCTCTTTTTCTGCTGCTACAATAACGGGAGTACCTCCGGCTAGAGTGACGAGCGGCGCGTAAGAAACAAAGCACGGTTCAACCACCAATACTTCGTCCCCCGGATCGAGAATCGCACGCAGCGCAATGTCGATTGCTTCGCTTGCGCCAACCGTAACGGTAATCTCATGCGCCGGATCATAGGAAACACAATAATAGTCGTCAACGTATTTCGCAATCGCTTCACGAAGTTCCAGCAAGCCGGCATTAGCTGTGTAGGAAGTATGGCCGTCCTCCAATGAAAGAATGGCTGCTTCCCGCACATTCCAAGGCGTTACAAAATCCGGTTCTCCAACACCGAGCGAAATAACATCCGTCATCCCGGCAGTCGCATCAAAAAATTTGCGGATTCCTGAAGGTTTCAGGTTTTGAACATGATTTGCAAGATATGATGTTTTCAGCACCATTACGGCGACACCACAATTCGTTTATCCCGATCATCCGAGTCATAAATTGTCCCATCGTGCTTAAATTTCTTCAAAACAAAATGAGTTGTCGTTGAAATGACTCCTTCGATTGTGGATAATTTCTGACTGACAAAATGGGCAACGTCATTGACCGATTGCCCCTCCACTTGAACCGACAAATCGTAGGTTCCCGACATCAGATAGACGGACTTGACCTCTTTATGCCGATAGATCCGTTTCGCAACTTCATTGAAACCGACATCTCTTTTCGGTGTCACTTTAACATCAATCATTGCCGTTACACCCTGATGTCCGTCAATCTTTGTCCAGTCAACAAGAGATACATAACGAACAATGACTTTTTGATCTTCAAGTTTTTTCACAATTTGACTGATTTGATCTACACTCAGATCCGTCATTTTTGCAAGCTCATCATTCGTGAGACGTGCATCTTTCTCTAAAATACCCGCGATTTCGATTTCCGTTGCGGTCAGTTTCACCTTAATCATTCCTCTCTTGATGATCCTGCATAAATAAGCTAAAAACATTATATAACGTTCTGGCCGCATGAACCACTTTTTTATCATAAAGCGGGCAACCCTTTTTGTGTCGCCGGGATTATTGGAAAAACATTTTCAATAAAGTATACTAACAAGTAACAAGTTTTTTTGATTTTGATCGCGGTGTGGAGGGTATACGCATGAAATTAGTTGTCGTACGTCATGGAGAAAGTGAATTTAACGAATTGAACCTGTTTTCCGGCTGGGAAGACGTTGATTTGACAAATAAAGGCATTAAAGAAGCCAAACATGCCGGGGCTCTATTGGCTAACCAGAACTTGAGTTTCGACGCTGCCTTTACTTCCGTATTAAAGCGTTCCATCAAATCATTAAACTACATATTAGAAAGATTGGATCAAGAATGGATTCCTGTACATAAGTCATGGCGGCTCAACGAACGGAGCTATGGCGCCTTGCAGCGATTAAACAAGGCCGAAACAGCTGAAAAAGAAGGAAAAGAACGTGTCAATCGCTGGAGAAAAAGTTATGACGCACTTCCGCCGATGTTGAATGTTTCCGATCCAAGACACCCGGTCCATGATCGCAGGTATCATAACATTGACCCGCACGCCCTTCCTGGAGGAGAGAGTTTGAAAACAACATTGGATCGTGTCCTTCCTTTTTGGACGGATCAGATTGCACCTTTACTGCGTGACGGAAATAATGTGCTTGTTGTCAGTCATCGCAACACATTGCGCGCATTAGTAAAACATCTTGAAAATCTGTCTGATGAAGAGATTGTCCATGTTGATGTTCCTACAGGGGTACCGGTTATCTTTGAGTTTGATCAAGCGTTGACGCTTGTCTCAAAAAAAGAACTGCTCAGTAAAGAAACATAATTTATTTTTACGCAGCGAGTGGCGCTGTGTTGGTTAAGGCTGGTTGATTGGATTTGAATGTACCATTAAGGAAGAAATGCCGTGACATACTTGTTTTAGCGATTCCGGCGATGATTGAAAGTCTTTTGCAAACTGTAGTCGGTTTTGTCGATACACTTTTTGTTGCGCGATTGGGATTGACTGAAGTTACAGCCGTCGGCGTGGCAAATACATTGCTTGCCGTTTATATTGCAGTGTTTATGGCAATTGGTATTGGAACTTCATCACTGATTGCGAAGCATATCGGCGCCGGAGATCTGGAAACGGCTCGGGAAGCCGCATGCAGATCGACACGGATCGCACTGATTGCAGGCTTTATCTTTGGCTTAGTTACACTAATCCTTGCGGAACCGTTGCTTAAGCTCATGGGTGCGGATGGTGAAGTGCTCCGTCAAGCGGCCCTCTATTTCCGTATTGTTGGCACCCCTTCGTTTGTTATTTCGTTAATGCTTCATTTAGGTAACGTATTGCGTGCTTCAGGAAATACAGTTTCGCCAATGATGATCAGTTTCTGGATGAATCTGATTCATATTGTACTTGATTATCTACTCATTTTCGGTATTTTTTCATTTAGCGGATTCGGCGTCTGCGGTGCTGCGATTGCAACCGTATTGACCCGAGTGATTGGTTCTGCTCTTTTAATCGTTGCAATGAAAAAATCACCCGTACATTTCTCATTTAAACGTCATACATCGTCTGAGCACAGCACATTGACTCGCGAAATTATCCGACTATCGATTCCTGCAACAGGAGAACGACTGGTTATGCGGCTGGGTCAAGTGGTTTATCTCGGTTTAATCGTTCATATGGGAACAGAGATTTATGCTGCCAACGCAATTGCCGAAAACATCGAAACATTTGCTTATCTGCCTGGGCTTGGGTTAAGTGTCGCTGCAACGGTGCTCGTCGGTAAGCAGCTCGGTGCGAAAAAATATGCTCTTGCCTATTCCTATGGGCGATTAACTGTACTCATTTCGGTTGCAATTATGAGTATCACTGGCGTGCTGTTATTCTTTTTAACGCCTTTTATGGCGTTCTGGTTTACTGGACAGGTTCATACGGCATCAATGATTACATTGGCGATGCGGATCGATGCCTTTTTCATGCCCCCACTTGCCGTCGGCCTTGTGCTCGCCGGCGCGCTTCAAGGAGCAGGTGATACGAAAACACCGCTGTATAGTACAGCAATCGGTATGTGGGGCATTCGCGTTCTGTTTATTTATCTGCTCGGTGTAAAGGGCGGAATGGGCATTGCCGGAATTTGGATTGCCCAAGGGATTGATTTGACGGTAAAAGCATTGTTTCTCTATTATTGTTTCCGGAAATTGTTCAAGCGCATCAAAAGTGCTCAAAACGAATAGTGCGCCCTCTGCTGTTTAGGCCCTAAGTGATGCTTCTTTTGGGTAATGAACCAAATAAAAAATAGATCGTTCGTCCCTTCTCATAAAAAGATCATGGCCTATAATGAAGTCAATAGAGTCAGGAGAGGTGGGACGGGTGGGATGCAGGTGCCTCAGGTTCGTACAGTGATCACTACCGGTCAGTCGTTAAAGAATACATATAACCAATTAAAAGCACTGGAACAAGAAAAAAGGGCTTGGCAATACGAGGAAGATCGAACTCATTTCTCAACCAAGGATGTAACGGATCAAAGAAAATTAAATCAAATTGCTGTGAAAATTGGTGCCCTGAATCGACAGATTAACCAAATTCATGTGCAACAGTCGATCGCTTCTCAAGACACACTGACCATTAGCAGCACCGCGATCAACCAGTATCGTTTCCATAACGAATAAGAGAGCCAAAATTGGCTCTCATTTCTTTTTTTATGATTGAATGGGAAGATGGTTGATCAAATTCGTGATGAATGAATCGATACATGCTTTATCTTCGTTTGTTCCGTAAAAGTTCGTTGCGAACGTCATTCTTTTCTGAAATGTGGTCACCGCAATTTGGAAATAAGGTGCATACTTTATCGATCCAGAAATAAAAACATCACGAATGCTTAATCCCGAAAAACGCAGTTTGTGTTCATCAATGATCCCTATATTTGTCATCCCATTAACAGGAATGCGATAAATACTTGGAAACAGTTTTTTCGCTTGATCCAGATGATGATGGTGATACGTTTCCTCAAGCTCCCAATAGACTTTCAGCGGCTTAAAGCTCTTTTTTTCCTTATCCATCACCTTTTTCACTTGCATTAATGCCTGATCAAAGCCAATTCCTGCATCTCTTGGAACAATGCAAGTAATGTTGGACGTTAGATTACAGAATCCTGGTTTGACCTCCTTGGGCAGATAGCTGCGCAAATTAACCGGGCAATCGAGAATAATTTGCTCTGCCTTGATGACTCGAGCCAAGGCACAGACATAAGCTGCGAAAAGTGCATCGTTAATGGTTGCCCCCTTGCTCTTTACGTAACCCCGCAGCTGATCAAAAGCTTTGGCACTTAATTGATGCGTCATAATAAAGGGCTGCCGTTCGTCCCCTTTAAGCGGAAGATAGTCTCGTTCATCCTGTTCATGCTTCATCAATCGTGCATGTTTCATTTCGTTCAATTGTGCGTCATTCAACGCGTCAAACACTTGTTTTATGCTGCGTGAACCAAGATGATCTGCGTTCGGATGTGCGCAAGTACTGCCATCAATGAAACGTGAATAGTGTGCGCTTAAGAGGGCCAGGTAGTCATTAAATCCTCCACCGTCACAGAGCATGTGATTTAGGATTACAGCTAGAGAATCTCGCTCATCCTTTCTAATAATCGCTATACTCAGCTGCGGTCCTTTTTTCTCATTGAGCTTTCGCGTCAGCTGTTCTTGAACGGCCTGTTCTCGATCCATTGCTTGAACGACATGCACCATGTCGCTTGCGCTCCAATCGCTTTCTTCCCAATAGGCATTCTCGGTCGCTTCAACGTATCGGCATGAAAGTAATGGAAATAATTTTTGCGACTCATGTACGGCCTGGATGAGCACGCGTTCATCAATTGTTGTGTCAAAATGAATGACGGCATGCAGATAATGATCATTTTTCTTATTCAATCCGGAAATAAAGTGCTTAACGTCTGAACTCTCAGCTGCAAAAATCTTTTGTTTTGTCGCCATTCACAACACCCTTTCTCCTACATTTCTCACATTTTTTCATATGTCAAAATGATGATGAATTCATTATATAATTTGATTGGTTTGCCGATCAAATATGAGACACTTATCCGCCAGCACAAATAGTAAACCGGATCAGCAAAAGTGCTGATCCGGCTACTGTAAATGAAGCATTTGAACGTTTTTAATGGTGAGAATCAAGCAAGATAGGCGGCTCTCACCTGCTCATTTTTCATTAGCTCGTCCCCGTTGCCATCAAGTACAATTTGACCAGTCTGGATGACATAACCCCTATCGGCAATCTGCAACGCTTGATAAGCATTTTGCTCGACAAGCAAGATCGTCATGCCCTCTTCGTTCATTTCTTTGATAATATCAAAGATTTGTTCAACGATTATTGGCGCAAGACCCATCGAAGGTTCATCGAGCATAAGCAGTTTTGGCTTCATCATCAGTGCTCGGCCAATCGCAAGCATTTGCTGCTCGCCACCGCTCATTGTGCCTCCTTTTTGATTTAAACGTTCCTTTAGTCTTGGAAAGTAGTTAAAAACACGCTCCATGCGTTCCGCAATGACATGCTTGTCTTTTACGGAAAAAGCACCGATTTGAAGATTTTCACGGACGGTGAGCCGTGGGAATATTCTCCGTCCTTCGGGGACTTGTGCAATTCCAAGCAGTGCGGTTTTATGTGCCTGAAATTTGCTGATTTCTTGACCGTCAAAAATAATTGATCCGTTTTTTGGGCGAACCTGCCCACTGATTGATTTCAATGTTGTTGATTTTCCGGCACCATTACTGCCAATCAAGGTAACAATTTCACCTTTATCAATATAAAGGTCAACACCCTCCAATGCTTGAATCTGACTATAAAAGCTGTCAATTTTCTTTACTTCAAGGAAATGGTTCGATACCTCAGCCATTTGAAACTGCCCCCTTGCCCAAATATGCTTCGATGACTTTTTTGTTATTTCTGATCTCATTGGGTTTCCCAGAGGCGATTAACTCACCATGATCGAGCACATAAATTGAATCGGAAATTTTCATGACCAAATTCATGTCATGTTCAATTAGAATAATCGTGACATCAAGTTTGGTACGCATATCATGTATGAGATTGGTCAACCGTTCGGTTTCTTTTGGATTCATTCCCGCTGCCGGTTCATCAAGCAGCAGAACTTTAGGTTTAGCTGCGATGGCACGCCCTATTTCCAAGCGCCGCTGCGCCCCATAGGCTAAGTTGCCTGCATTCTCGTTTACATAGTTCTCTAAGCCCACATAGTTCAAGATATCATACGCCGTAACCCTAGCATCTTCTTCGATCTTCCGAATATGCGGCAATTGGAGCAATGTTCCGATCCAATGCGACTTCAGATTTTGATGCATACCAACCAATACATTCTCTAAAACCGTCATGTTTTCGAACAAACGGATATTCTGAAAAGTTCGCGTAATGCCGAATTGAGAAACTTGATGCGGTTTTAATCCGACAAGTGATTTTCCATTGAGAAGGATATCGCCGGATGTGGGTTGGTATACTGCCGTAATCATATTAAAAAAAGTTGTTTTTCCGGCACCATTCGGTCCAATCACAGCAGTTATGGCGTTTTTTTCAACCGTCATATTAATATCTGATGTGGCTGTCAGACCACCAAATTCTTTTGTCAGGTGTTTTACTTCCAATATGTTCACGAGTCAGCACCTCCTGAGGCTGTTTTTTCACGCTTCAGTGCTGCTTGTTCCGACTCTTTTTTCAAAGCGGCCACATCGACTTTGCGATTTTTATGTGGAATCAGCCCTTGTGTTCGATAAAGCGCGAAGACAATTAAAAGGATTCCAAAGATAAGCAGCTGCATTTTTTCAGGTGACAGAGCTGGTGGAATGGAGATGCCGTAATTCGAACTCATGGCCGACAACCAATTCGAGATATTGGTAAGCACCTGTGTTCTCAGAATGATGACGACAGCAGCACCGAGAATAACCCCTGGAACACTCCCCATTCCGCCAAGAATGACCATAACAAGTACCATGGTCGATTCGAGATAGGTAAAACTGGTTGCATCAACAAACATCTGTTTCGCTGCAAAGACAACCCCCATCATTCCAGAGAATGAGGCGCCAATAGCAAATGCGGCTAATTTTGTTTTTACTAATGGAATACCCATTGATTGTGCGGCGATTTCGTTATCGCGAACCGCTTTCCAAGCACGTCCTAATTTAGAATACTCAAGTTTTCGAACCACATAGATGACGAGAAGAAAAATCGCAAACGCAATATAGTAGAACTGATTCGATGAACCAATACTTATTCCGAAAAAGTTCGGCGGTGCGATCGATGCAATCCCCATCGAACCGTTTGTAATATTAATCGGATGATCCATATTGTTCAATAAGATTCTAATGATCTCGCCGAATCCTAACGTAACAATCGCTAGATAATCGCCGCGCACACGCAAAACCGGTACACCTAACAAGATCCCAAAAATGGCTGCGACAATCGCTGCAATAAAGATGAAAATCCAAAATGCGCCGCCAGAAAGCGGATAATGACCAAATGGCATAAACTTTGATGCTTGATCGCTGGCAAAAATGGCGTACGTATAAGCGCCAACTGCGAAAAAAGCAATAAAGCCAAGATCGAGTAATCCAGCAAAACCAACGACGATGTTCAGTCCTAAAGCCATGGCACAGTAGATGCCGACCAATGTCCCGACTTCCATATACGTTTGATACGAATCACTGAAGCTCGCAATAAATGGTACAACTACTGCAAGAATAACAATTCCCGTCACCCATTTTGCTCTGAGATTCAAATTGAGATAATACAAAATAAGAATCGAGAAAAGCAGCAGCAAGAAGGCAATCGTTGAATCCGGCAAAAGGAACAGTCCAGCACCAGTCACAATGACATATGCGAGGAACAGGATGCTTTGATTTTTTTTGCTTTGCGCTATTTTTTCAAAGAATGCACTCAAACTTGTCACCTACACTTTCTCTACGACGGCTTTACCAAATAAGCCTTCTGGTTTGAAAATTAAGACAAGAATCAAAATGATAAAGGCAAACACATCTTTATATTCGGCTCCCATTGCCCCATGGGTAATAATGGACAGGTTTGAAGCTGCAAACATCTCCAGCAGTCCGAGCATGACGCCACCGAACATAGCTCCTCGAATGTTTCCAATCCCCCCAAGAACAGCAGCGGTAAACGCTTTGATGCCGAGTACAAACCCAATATACGGATCAATGGTTCCATATTGGATCATAAAAAGTACACCGGTTGCCCCGCCAAGTGCAGATCCGATAAAAAAGGTCACTGAGATCACTCGATTCACATTAATTGTCATCAGCGACGCTGTATCACGATCCTGGGCAACCGCTCGCATCGCCATTCCCCATTTTGTCTTGTTCACAAAAAGATCAAGCGCAATCAGCATAATGATCGTCACAATGAGCACGAGTAAAAATGATGACTGGAAGGTTGCGTTGTTAAAAAAAGGTAAGGCACTATGGAGATTCAGCGTAAACTTGTGATTAAACATCGGCGGCGCTGTCACAATGTAGTTACCTGTTTTTAATTCCGCAATAAAACGAACCAAATCTTCAAGCACAAAAGAGATACCGATAGAAGTGATCAGTGCGATCAGTTTCGGAGCATTTTTCTTTCGCAGCGGCCGATAGGCTACCCGCTCAATGCCGACCCCCAAAAGTCCGGTAGCAATGGCGGCAATCACGATAACGATGATAAATACGAGTATGGCCGGTAACGCTGCAAGAAATCCCATTCCCATTAATAAGAAAAGAACAATTGCTCCCATAAAAGCTCCTGTCATGAATACGTCGCCATGTGCGAAGTTAATCAACTCAAGAATGCCATAAACCATCGTATAGCCGATTGCCACGACCGCATAAACTACGCCAAGTGTCAGACCATCAATGAGTACTTGGGGCAAATTCTGAATGATATGTGCAAGCATGCTCTCACCACTTTCCTCACGAGTTGTTGGTTTGGATGTATTTTATTTGTTGGAACAGCTAATTTCTGTCCAAGGTTATGTGAAGACTGCCAATAAAATCCTAAAAGGGCATAAGCGTGCTGCTCAATACCCTTTTAGTCCACATTAATTATTCATGAATATCCTTGAATTTCATTTACTGATTCATGGGTTCAATTATTGGCTGATTTCCGCTTTCTGAACTGGCGGATACTTAGCTTCAGCGAAGTTATAGATGTAAACTTTGGCGTATTTGTTATCGCCTTTGTCATCCAAACTTACTTTAGTTGTTACACCATCATAATTTTGAACCGAACGAATCGCTTTTGTTACTTGTTCACGAGTTGGTTTTTTATCGTCATTACCATCGATCGCTTTCATTAGCCCTTCCAGAATAACACCGGCTGCATCATAACCATAAGCTGAATAAGATTCAACGTTCTTACCAAATTCCTTCTTGTACTTTTTGGCAAATGCTTGGCCTTTTTCCGTTTTTGATACATCTCCGGCAACCGATGTTAGGTATACTCCTTTAACTGAGTCCCCGGCAATCTGAACGGTCGATGAAGAATCAAGACCATCGCCGCCCATGATCGGGCCATCGAAGCCTTTCTGACGCGCTTGTTTAATGATCAGGCCGCCTTCAGCATAGACACCGCCGAAATAGATCAGATCAGGTTTCTTCGCTACAGCTTGACTAAGAACACCGTTAAAGTCCTTCTCACCAACTGTGATTCCTTCATAGCCGACAATCTCAGCACCCAGCTTCTTGGCTTGATCTCTAAACTGTTCAGCAAGACCTGAACCGTATGCTGTTTTATCTTGAATAACAAATATCTTTTTCGCTTTGAGTGTTTTTACTGCAAAGTTTGCGCCTGCTGGACCTTGGAAATCATCACGAGCACAGATACGATTAACCGTAGGAAGTTTACGATCAGTAACAACCGTTGCTGTAGTAGCTGGCGATACCATTGCTAAATTGTTTTTGTTATAAACTTCAGAAGACGGAATCGCAACGCCCGAGTTCAAGTGGCCGACAACAGCAAGTACATCTTTATCAGAGGCAAGAATCTGAGCGTTTGCCACACCTTTTTTCGGATCACCTTGATCATCAAGATCTTTTAATTTAATTTGAAATCCTTTTTTCTCAAATTCTTTTTGGCGATCTTCAATTGCTAATTTTGCACCGAGCCGGATGGCATCGCCAAGGGTTGCACTGCCGCCTGAGAGTGGCGATTGACTGCCAATCTCAATCACTGTTTTTCCGTTTGATCCGCCTGATTTTGGCGAGCATGCCGCAAGGACACCGACTAATAATGCAATAATTGCTAGTAATGGTACGACTCTCTTTAATTTCATTGTCATCCTCCTTTTTATAAAAGCAAAAACACTTGAATAAATCCCAATTATCTGTCTTTTATGTAGCGTTCACCCCCGCTATCTCTTTCTAAACTATCTCTATTTAATGCGGCTCTATAATGTAATAATAATTTAATCTTCTTTCACAAACACTATCTATGTCAGATATTCCGACAAAGTTTTTGAATCCTGTTAATTTTCTAATATTTAAAACCGCAGTTATTCCCTATGTAATCCTTGCAAATAAGCGATATTATAATTAAGTAAAAAATAGAAGGAGGACGTCCCAAAAGGGTGTTGGATTTATACTGCGCTCCGATTGCTCGCATCTTCGCGCTTAATCCCAAAATAGACATTTTTTAAGGGTGTCTCAAAAGTCAATTGACTTTTGAGACACCCTCCCTAATGAATCAAACCGTTTTAAACGATGCAACCATTTTTTGCAATTGATCGGATACATAGTCCAAACTATTGGTGATTTGGTTTAAGCGCTCCATTTCCGAGGAGACCTCATGCAGTGTTTTCATTGATGCTTCACTGCTTGATGCGTCTTCAGCCGTTCTCCGCTTAATTTCATCGGCTGATCGATTAATCGACTGTACAATCTCATTCAAATCGCTGCTCTCCTTCGTTGTTATATCCATCAATTGATCGGTTTTCTCAGAAATCTCGCCAACATTACTGGATATATGGTTAAACGAACCGATTGTCGTTTTGATTTGAGACGACGATTGATTGACTTTATCATTGGTTTGCTTGATCTCTTTCAAGGTTTGATTAGTCTCGTCTTGAATACTCTGTACAAGGGTTGCCACTGATTTTGTCGCCATTTCTGTTTGTTCGGCAAGTTTTGATACTTCCTTAGCAACTACTGCAAAACCTTTTCCCGCTTCGCCCGCTCTTGCTGCTTCAATTGCAGCATTAAGTGCGAGAAGCTGCGTCTGCTCGTTAATGTTCTTAATTACCGTAACCGCTTTGGTGATCGACTTAGATTGTGTATGTAATTGGTCAATGCGGTTCATGGTTGCATCCATTTCCTGTTCTAGCTCACGCACCATGTTAAGTGCTACTGAAGATGCCTTATTTGCCTGAATCGTTCGATTCTTCGTATCATCAGTATGTATACTTACCTCGTTTATGAGCGCGCTCATTTCCTGAATCGAAGCGAAAAGTCCATTAAAATGATTGCGCGCATTTTGAAAAACCATGTTTTGTTCGCTGGCCGCAGCGACCAGCTCATCAACGTTATCTCCGACAAGATCCATACCGCTTGCCATACGACCGGCCATCTTTGATGCTGTAAATGAGACGCTTTGTGATGCTCTAGCCGATGCACCAACGCGTTGGATCATCTCCATTTGACTGTTAATAAATTTATTGAACCAACGGGAAAGTTCGCCTATTTCGTCTTGCGTATTTTTATTGAGCCGCTTTGTGAGATCACCATCGCCTTCTGCAATTTCATGGAGTATAGCGACGGTTTTTCGAATTGGTGTAATGACGATGTGGTTGGCAGCAAACAGGAAGGCTAGCGATAGGAGCACCCATGTTGCCACGGTGCACCCGATTCCTGCCGCAAGGGACACGGAATAACCGATTCCATTTAGCCCTGCTGCAATCAATGTTCCGAGTGAAAAGTAAATGGGAAGCCGTAATCTTAAACTTTTGAACTGATAAATTTCTTGAATGTCGCCTTCACACATCATGCCCCAGACTTCATCACAATACGGAGGATGAATCAATGTACCTTTTCCCCCAACCATGACATGCCGATAATCGGGGTAACCCGGCCACGTATCAAGATTGTGCCCATGGTCGATTGTTTTTTGAATACCGGGATGCAGTTCCCCTGTTTCGGGATCAGTAAAACGAATTTCAAATTCAGTATGTTTTTTTATTTGTACGAGGCCCCATTTTGCAGTGTGTACCCCTGCTTTTAGATTATCCCCGAGTGTATAGGTGTTATCTTCAAATCGGCTCCGCGAGATTGCTGTTCCCGGCAGTATATCACGATTCGTTTTAACCATAAAAAGATAGTTGTCACCAGAGTCTTTATAGACATGAGCATCCTCATTCTGAATGACATTGCTCATAGTATCGTTGAGCACGCGGCCCATGAATACACGCGGAATGCCTTTACCATTTACCGCTGGTGTCGAAAACATCAACGTGATTTCATCTGCAAAATGTGTGCTGCTTAGATCAAGATCCAGCGTTCGATGATCGATATAAGGGCCGTACATCGATTTCTCTTTATTAAGGCCGCGCGCATAATTTGGCAAATCAGTCATTTGTAAACCTAAATGCTTGGTACAAGTGGACACCATGACTTTGCCCGTTTCGTCCAGCAACATAAATTCAATAAATGCATCACTATTCTTCAATTGTTCTTTAAGCACTTCACTAATTTCTGTACCGCGTTCATCATAGCTGTAGGCAATCTGATTCGCATTTTCCAGTTCATTCCACCGATCATGGAACCAATTGTCAAGTGCTTTTTTACGTCCTCTTGATATCCCATCAAAAATACGTTCAGATTGTTTCTCAATCGAACGATTTAATAAATGCATCATCCTTGAGCTAAGCATGGACAAGCCCCCCCTTTAAGGAATTAAATACACTCTGTTCTTCGCGTCTTTGTTAAGACGAAAAATATTTTCTTTTTTTCTATACTAATAGTTTCGACATTTTTTTCTAAATCTTTAGGTTTTATGAAAATACACGCGACGGATCAAACTTATGCTATTATTAATACAAAGTTTACCATGAGGAGAACTGATGTTATGCCTATAAAATTACCAAAACTGCTCCCGGCAAGAGAAATTCTCGAGAACGAAAACATCTTTGTGATGGATGAAGATCGCGCTATGACCCAGGACATCCGTCCATTAAACATATTGATTCTAAATTTAATGCCTGAAAAAGAAATGGAAGAAACGCAATTACTTCGTCACTTAGGAAACACACCTTTGCAGGTTAATGTAACCTTTCTGAAAATGGCAACCCATGAGTCAAAGAATACGAGTCACCTTCATCTTGATCAATTCTATTCAATTTTTGATGAGGTGCAGCAGAAAAAATTTGACGGCATGATTATCACCGGAGCACCCGTCGAGCAACTCCCATTTTCCAGTGTAGATTATTGGAATGAATTAAAAGAAATTATGCACTGGTCCCGAGATCATGTCACCTCAACCCTGCATATTTGCTGGGGTGCTCAAGCCGCGCTGTACTATCATTTTGGTGTCGATAAAATTCCCTATCCGGAAAAGTTATCCGGAGTATTCAGCCACACTTTATATGAGCCAAAGGAAAAATTGCTGCGCGGTTTCGATGATGTCTTCTTTGCACCGCATTCCCGTTATACGACTAGCGACGTAAAGGCACTTGAAGCTCATCCTGACCTACATATTCTCTCGGGTTCCGACGAAGCCGGACCTTTTATTTTAATGGCAAACCAAGGAAAACAAATTATGATTACCGGTCATCTGGAATATGATACAGGGACGCTTGCGACCGAATATGAACGCGACTTAAAGAAAGGGTTGAATCCGCATCTTCCCACACACTATTTCCCGAATGATGACCCGCAAAGGACACCGTTCAACACTTGGCGCTCGCACGCGCATCTCTTGTTTTCCAATTGGCTGAATTACTATGTTTACCAAGAAACTCCTTACCAATGGGATTAATCCATTGATTTAAGACAACCCGGGTAAAAAAGCACCTGAATTATCGCTTCGATTACTCGCTTGCCGCGGGCGCACCGCGAGCCTCCTCAACCAAACGATTCCTGCGCGTTTGGTTCGCAACCGTTTGCTTTGCTGTAAAAAAACGTATACTTCCTTTTCTTAAAAAAAGGCTCGGGCAGATGCCCAAGCCTTTTTACATTTCAGTTTATGCTTTGCTGTTCAGCCAATCGTAATGTTTGTCATGGAATGTATGTTCAATAATTCCGACCACATCTTCATCGATCAAAAGCTGTGCCTGTTTAATTGCTGTATATACAGCTTCACTTTTTGCCGAGCCGTGAACCTTAATGATTGGTGCGGCAAGGCCAAAAAGAAGTGCACCGCCGTATGCAGACGTGTCCATATGTTGTTTCACTGCTTTTAACTTGCCATACATCAGACCGGTCAGTACTTTTGTGTACAACGAACCACCTAGGGTTTCCTTTAGCAGCGTCATCAGTGAAATCGCAGTTCCCTCAATACTTTTCAATACCATATTGCCTGAAAAACCATCTGCAACAATAACGTCTGCCGGTCCTTCAAGCAACTCGCGGGATTCAATATTCCCGACAAAATTAATCGGAGCATTGCTCAAAAGTTTATAAGCCTCTTTAACGAGATCGTTTCCTTTACCTGCTTCTTCGCCAATGTTCAAAAGTCCAATTCGAGGATTCGGGCGATGCATGACTTTTTCTGCATAGATGTTGCCCATGATTGCGTATTGCAGCATGTTTTCCGGCTTCGTCTCCGCATTTGCACCAACATCAAGGAACAGGAATCCCTTATTTTGATGAATTGTCGGTAAGGTTGGTGCGAGCGCGGGACGGTCAATGCCTTTAATACGCCCAACACCAAAAAGTCCTGATGCCATCAGCGCTCCGGTATTGCCTGCAGAAATGGCCGCTTCACAACGCTTTTCGCGAACCTCTTTTACTGCCAGAACCATTGAAGCCTGCTTTTTTTGGCGAACCGCTTTTACCGGTGCATCGGTTCCTTCAATCTTTTCAGTGGTATGCAGAATGTCAATGCGATCCTGTTCGCCTACCAGATCCTTCAGTTTTTCCTTGTCGCCAACGAGCGTAATCTCAAGCTCAGGAAATTCCTTCAAGGCTTTGATTGCCCCTTCAACCATTGCATCAGGTGCATGGTCGCCGCCCATCGCATCAATTGCTAACCTCATTACATTCGCTCCTTTATAAGAACAGCTTTTCACGCTGAATTGCTTAAGTTCATCAAACCGGTGTTCATAAATTGATTCTCGACTCACTCTAACATTAAATACGTGATCTGTCCAAACTATGTTTCAAAAAAGTTTTTATGTTCGAAAATGATTCCGTTTTTTTGGAACAGTAATGAAGTAGTAAACAGAAAGTGGCCACCAAAGAACCGCAAAAGCTGGAAATACCGCCCATATTCGGTTCGGTGTTGTCAAATAATTCACGCTCGCTAAATAGACAATGGTCATCACAGCACAAATCATTGCAAATCGAAAGGGCTTTTTCGCAAAGTAAAGACTGAGCGGCCACCAAAGAACGGCAAAAGTGGGATGAATCATCCATAAATAATTGGGTGTTGTGATTCCGTTCAGTACCATAAAAAAGAGTATGATCCAAAATGATCCCGCAAATGCAAACCGTTTGGGTAAATGCGCAAAACTGCAACTAAGCGGCCACCAACCCATTGCAAATAGTGGAAAAAGGCTCCAAAAAAAGCGTGTTTCAAAAAAGAGATTAAGCAGCAAATAGCTCGCTGAAAACAAAATACTGATCAGTACTGCAGCAGTTCTGGATTTTGCCGATGAACCGATCCAAACGACGATTGGAAAGCAGACAGCAATCGGCAGCACATAAACAAACCACCAGTAATCAGGACTTTCCAGCATATTGATGGTTATGCATGTGCCCACAAGGATTACTGACGTTATCACCGATGCGTGTCTCTTATTTTGCATGAAGAACCAACTTGATGCGCAAGTTAAGACTGCCAGCGGTATAATCGTGAACAGGTAACCGGAATGGATCGACAAATTGACACCGAGCAGAAAGATCCCGGTCATCATACAGCCTGCTGCTAAAAAATTCTGAAGCTCTTTATTCATAGTTCCTTCTCCAGCCTTTTGCGGCGTAAATGATAAAACATGGAGAGCGGCCACCAAGAAATGGCAAAGGCAGGATAGATAAACCAAATAATATGCGGTGTGTAGTAAAAATTAATAAACACAACCAATGCGATAATCAATGCACTGCCCCATATAGAGAAACTGAAATTGATGCGCGCTAATTCACGTTTTCGATTAAATGTATTCTGCGGAAGGTCCATCTCGCGTTTAATTTCCTCAATATCTCCAAACTCAACAATCACTTTATTGACTGCGTCTTCTTCTGTTTTTCCTTCTTCAATTAAGTCTGCTACCTTTTCTTCTAGATCACGCGTAATCTCTTCCTTAACTTTTACCGTTTGTTCGCTGCTTGGCAGATCCTCAAATAATTTATCAAGATACATGTTCAGCCGTTTCATCAATCAGTCTCCTCCATGAATAAGTCCACAATTTCCTTTACCTCACGCCATTCATCGATCATTTCTCGAAAATAGGCTTTCCCGAGTGTGGTAATTCGGTAATATTTTCGCTTTCCACCATGGGAACGCTCACCATAATAAGAGTCAATCAACTGCTTTTTTTCAAGTCTCTGAAACACGGCATAAAGTGTCGCTTCTTTAATTTCAAAGCGTCCTTCCGTTTTACGGCTAACTTTTTTTGAAAGCTCGTAGCCGTACGAATCGCCATCTTTAAGTAGTCGCAGAATGATTGAGTCGAGATGCCCTCGTAATATATCGCTGCGAATAATACCGCCTCCCGCTAATCGGTTATTACTCTATCTGATGTAGCAATAATAGCATAGATTACTCTATCAGTCAAAGTAATAGATAAATAATCGAATGCAGATCTCATTTACAAGTAATGAATATGCTCCGGCTACCGAGAGCGTTTCCTCGGCTTACTCCAGCATGTCTCGTCAACAAAGTACGATTGTACAGGAACTTGAGCACCCACGCGTTGGTCTCGCAATCTTTTATTTCATCAATTATAAATTTTTGCCCATTAAAAAGGACCGGGTGATTTCCCGATCCATGCATGTGATCTTATTTTGAAAGCAGTATCGCTTGTTTGATTTTCTTAATAATGGAGCCGTTACTATAGGTGAGCACTGAACCACGATAGAAACGCAAGCTGAACATGAACAAACCAATGATCGTAAGCACGAGGAGTACAAGCGAGACAAAGGCCTGCCAAAGCGCCATATCGGTTGCCCCAATACGCATCGGCATGATCATCGATGCTGTAAATGGGACGTAGGAGAAGATTTTGATGAGAAGCGTATCCGGATTGCTCATTCCGCTGATTGCGATAAAGAATCCCACCATGAGCAGCATCGTCACCGGCATCACCGCTTGACCAACATCCTGAACTTTATTGACGAGCGATCCCAGCACTGCGCCAACCAGTGTATAGAGCAGACAGGCCAGAAAGAAAAACAGTATTGCAAAAACCGTGTAGCCCAGTGTCAGTTCGCTAAATAGAGTACTAACCATGTCCCAGTACTTACCTGCCTGGAACCCGCGTGCCATAAGCAATGCACCACCGATCAATACAATAAACTGAGTCATCGCCAATGCCAGTGTGCCAAAAACGCGGGATAATAAGTGAATAACTGGTGAAGTGCTTGAGATGATAATCTCCATAATTCGCGAGTCCTTCTCTGCCGCAATCTCAGAGGAAATAATCGACAGGTAGGATAATACGAACAGATAGATGACAAACGCAACCGCATAGGAGACAAAGGTTGCCGTTGACTTTTGTCCGCTTGTTTTTCCTTTTTCAGCATGCTTGGTCAGTACTTTTTGATGGAGTTCAATCTTTTGATTCATGATTTTTTGTGCCTGTTCAGCACTTAAATTTAATTGCTGGATCGTGAATAGTTGATTTGCTGCGCGGGTCTGTTCTTCCAGCATTTGCTGATCGGTTAATTGAAGCGGATTTTTCGTCTTGAGTTCTGCCTGTAAAGCACCTTTCTGATCCAGTGAGAGCACAAGCAGCGCATCCGTTTTTCCCTTGACTATGCGCTGTTCTTCCTGATGCACAGAACGTGTTGTCGGTGTAAATTTCATCTGTTTGCTGCTGTGAAAATAGGTTTCTGCTTGCGCATTCGTCTGATCAGAGACTGCTATGGTCATCGGCTTGTCATCCGAAGAAAACCAGCTGCTGATCGTTGGCCACATAAAAAAGCAGGCAATACCGGCAAGCATAATCAGCGTAGTAATTAGAAAAGATTTGGCTTTTAGCTTATTCGTGTAGGATTGAGAGAAGAGCAGAATGAACTTATTCACCTTTACCTGCCACCTTTCGTGTAAAGATCTCCTCAAGCGACAGATAGTCTAAGCTGAATCGCTCGATAAAGCCGTTCTTTGCAAGGGTTTGAAAGATCGGCCGTGCATCATGTTCATGGTGTAAGCGCAAACGATACATGTCTTTTTCTTTCGTGACCGATTCGACCCCTGGAAGCACCGCAAGTTCAGTCTCGACATATGGCCCGCGAATGGTCAAGTTTATTTTCCCGTATTGTTTTTTCAGATCGAGGATTGCTCCGGAGAATAGCGACCTCCCCCTCTTGAGCAGACAAATATGATCGCACAGCTCTTCGACATGATCCATGCGGTGACTGGAAAAAATAATCACGGTTCCCTCTTTTTTGAGAGAAACGATCGCATCCTTCAGTAATCCGGCATTTACAGGATCGAGCCCGCTAAACGGTTCATCGAGGATCAGTAATCGCGGTTTATGAATCAGGCTGGCAATCAATTGCACCTTCTGCTGATTGCCTTTTGATAAAGTCTCCGTGAGCACTTTGCGTTTCTCGTTTAACTCAAATCGTTCAAGCCATTCATTAATCTCTTTTCTGAGCACCGTTTTGGGCCAACCGCGCAATTGACCGAAGAATAGTAATTGATCTTCGACAGGCATTTTTGGATAGAGTCCACGTTCCTCAGGCAAATAACCAATTTGATCGCGTTCCAATCCACGAATCGGATGTTCTCCCCAGTTAATCTTCCCAGAGGTTGGTGCGAGCAAGTTTAAAATCATGCGAAATGTAGTCGTCTTCCCTGCACCATTCTGACCAATCAATCCGAAAATTTCTCCTTCTTCAACTTTGAAATTAAGATTATCAACTGCTAAGAAATTTTGAAAGCGCTTTGTTAAATGTTCTGCAGACAGTGTCATTTTTTCCCTCGCTTCTCCATATTTTTACCTTTTCATTTTTCCTGTTAGATATATTCTTTCATAGTTTACCAATTTCACTTATTTTATTGCAACCGAATGGCCGGATCGCGTTATAATAATCAGGAATGCTAGAATCATTTGGAGGATTCGCGATGAAAAAATTGTATGCGGCAGCACTCGGGTATATGATTGCCGGCCTTCTTTCCGGAATCTATTATCGGGAATTAACGAAGGCACTGAACTTTAGCGGTGAAACCATGCTGTCTGTTTTGCACACACATTTGCTGATTTTAGGTATGTTCTTTTTCCTTATTCTGATCAGCCTTGAAAAACTGTTTCAGTTGAGTACGAACAAACGGTTTTCACTCTTTTTTTGGATCTACAATATCGGTGTCGTTTGGACAATCACTTTGATGGCGATTCATGGAACACTTGACGTGCTCGGTATCGCTTCAGGTCCTGCAATCGCCGGACTCGCAGGAATGGGACATATTATTTTATCCATAGGGCTCATACTTTTCTTCATGATTCTTAAAGAGGTGTTATTTAATAAGAAGGCATGAGAAAAACCAAGCTGTGCTTGGTCCTTTATCTCCAGCCATGTGTGATGGATTCGTGTCTTTTCGGTGCTGAATCGTCGCTTCGGTTACTCGCTTGCCGCGGGCGCACCACAAGCCTCCTCAAACAGACAGGAATCTGCGCGTTGATGCACGGTCTTTTGCATGACCAAAAATCTTATACTTTTGTACGTAAATGTGATGAGCGCTAAAAAAGTTAAAAAAAAGAGAGGTTCTCCTCTCTTTTTTTATGCCTAAATAGTTGATTCAAGATGATCTTATTTATCGTAGACCGGCGTGCAAGATTCAGCATATTTCGAATTTTTTCCGATCGTTAAATTAAAGAACAGTTCTTTAATTTGTTTACAAACTTCGCCTTCATGACCGGTTCCGATCTGACGATGGTCAACGGCAACAATCGGTGTAACTTCCATAGCAGTACCGCTGAAGAAGACTTCATCAGCAACATAGAGTTCGGAACGTGAAATGCTGCGTTCTTCAACTTCAAGACCTAACTCTTCTTCTGCCAGTTTCATAACAAGATCACGTGTGATTCCTTCAAGAATATTATCTGCCGGAGGAGGGGTAACCAGCTTGCCCTTGCGGAAGATAAAGATGTTTTCACCGGAGCCTTCACAAACATGGTCGCCGTCAGTTAAGAAAATCGCTTCGTCAAAGCCGGCGCGTTTTGTTTCAAGCGCAGCCAGTGCGGAATTCAAGTAAGCTGCGGTCGCTTTCGTACGAGGCGGAAGCTGGTTATTCGAAAGCCTTCTCCATGATGTTACACCGACGCTCAGTTCTGGTTTTCCAGCATACTTGTTAAGCGGCTGTGTATAAATCACAACTTTTACATCTTTTCCGTCAAGGGTAGGACCGATGTCTAGAGCATCATTATATACGATTGGACGAAGATAGGTCGTCGTCCTGCAATTATTCGCTTTTAATAGGTCGATTGTACCTTGGATCAGATCGTCAACTGAAAAATCAAAATCCATATTCACGGTTTTTGCTGATTCTTTCAATCTGTTGTAGTGTTCCTTAAGTTTAAATGCGTATAGCTGCTGTTTTTCATCATCCCAATAAGCGCGGATACCTTCAAAAACACCTAGGCCATAATTGAATGCCTTGCTGCGGACGCTGACCTTAACATCATCCTCTTTTACGATTTTGCCTTGATAATAAACATAAGCCTCTGTCAACGCGAATTCCTCCTTGGTTTCTGATAGTAACAGAACGTTCAGACTACTTTAGTTCGGCACGTCGTCCTTAGTAACTAAAGTGTTCAACTGTCCTGCCTTTTTTTGTGTACACCTATAATAACATAAATCTTCCAAAATATTTTCTAAAAGTGAATTTTTTTCTCGAAATCTCGCAAGATTCCAACACGTGCTTAATTATTTTTTATTTGTTGTTTTCACGACCAAGAGGGCCTCTCAAAGTAAAACGAACGTTTGAGACACCCTCGAAGTACTATTCATGACCGGTCAAAGTGATAATAATGATACTCCATCGGTTCCGATCGATCCCCGTTCAGGTCTAGCGACTGCAGACAGGAGCGGAGCAGAGAACCATTGGTCTCATCCTTCAACTGCCCTAGACTTATATTAACTGAATCGCGAGTTGGGTTTACGAGGAGAACAGTAAATTGATTCATCGATACGTAACGAAGACAGCCAAATAGAGGACCGAGAGAGAAAGGATAGAATGCGCCATGCTGCAAGTGTGGATCGGTTCGCCTCGCATGAATTGCTTCCTGAAACACTGCTTTAAGCTGCTGATTTTCTTTGCCCCATGGATAGAAACTACGGTTATCCGGATCCTTTCCGCCAACCACCCCTGCTTCATCACCATAATAGATACACGGAACCCCAGGCAAAGCCATTAAAAGCCAAACAGCTAGCCCCAGTTTTCGTTGACTCTCTTGAAACACGGTCAGAATGCGTTCCGTATCATGCGTGCCCAGATTATTCATATTGGCGAGCAAAGCCTCAGGGGGGTAATTTGATTTGAGCGTCATAAAACTTCGTACAGCCTGTCGCGCATTAATTTTACCATTAATCAGGTTAACAATCAGATCTCGGAATGGATAGTTCATTACGCCATGAAGCATTCCGCCTTCAAGATAATGGCGTCTTTTTCCATAAGCGATTTTATTAGTCGCATCCTCCCACACCTCACCAATCAGTACTTTATGCTCCCCTTTTTTTTCATGCCGCTGCAACGCATTTCGAATGCCGGCGATAAATCCATCGCTCAGTTCATCGGCAACATCAAGTCGCCATCCGCCAATTCCCGTTTCTGTCCACGTATCAACAACGCTTTCTTCAGAATCGTAAATGAATTTTTGGTAACTGATCTTCGCCTTATTCACTGTAGGAAGATCCGTTATACTCCACCAGCAGTCGTAATGATCCCGGTCGCCGTGAAAAGTAAACCAGTCATGATAAGGTGATGAAGCATCTTGATAGGCACCTCCCGATCCGTAATTTCCATAGCGGTTAAAGTAAACACTGTCAACCCCTACATGATTGAATACGCCGTCCAAAATGACTCGAATCCCAAGTTGCCCTGCCTTAGACACAAGTTTTTTAAAGATCTTTTCGTCGCCGAACATCGGATCGATCTTTTGAAAATCCCCGGTATCATATTTATGATTACTTCGCGCTTCAAAAATGGGACTGAGATAAAGGACGGTTACACCAAGACGCTTTAAATTAACCAGTTTGGCGATAATCCCGCTCAAGTTTCCACCAAAGAAGTCCCATCGGGCGATTTGATCATTTTTATCACGAATATAGTAAGGCCGATCCTCCTCGGTTGCATAGATAAATGAGTTTTTCTTCGGGTGGAGCATCTGTTTATGGCGATTACCGTTAAAAAAACGGTCAACAAAAATATGATAGATAACGCCGTGAAGATACCATTCCGGTGCAGGATCAGCGTATTGAAAACAGGTCATCTGATACTGTTCGACTTGACTCAGATCTGAAACGATACGACCCTCACCACCATACAAGTCGGCAGCTTTGCAATAATAAATGGTTTGAACGTTTCCTTCTTCCTGAAAAGTGATTCGAAAATGGTAGAAATAAAGGCCTGGTGTACCCTCTGTTTTGAATTTACAGGTGAAGCGTCGACTTTCATCCGCTGCCTGATTCATCAGCACTTCGTGAAAAGGGTTCCCATCTTTCTGAATCATTAAGTTGACTTCAGCAGCTGCATCCTGTTCAATCTGGATTGAAAAATAGATCACAGACCCGATTCTTACTGCGCCAAACGGACGGCGATACTGTTCGGACCACGAGTTGAAATAGACCAGCGGAACCCCCATATAGCATTCCTTCTTTCTTAACTTCGATGAACATTAAATTCGATGAACCTTTGATGAGACATCCCAAATCTGACTCGCATATTGCTGAACCGTATAATCCGACGAAAAAATACCCGCACTCGCAATATTGATGAGTGCCATTTTCTGCCAGATAAGCGGATCACGATAGAGCCGATCGATTCGTCCTTGAGCAGCAGCGTAATCGTCAAAGTCGCGAAGAACAAAGTACTCATCACCATAGCTAACGAGAGAATCGAAAATCGCATTTCCTTCTGCTTCTGCTCCGGGGATTGTGCCGTCAATCAACGCATTCAAGACGCGGTGAAGCACTTGATTCTTTTCATAATAGTCGTGCGCGTGGTAGGTTCCTTCATTATAGTAGTGATAGACTTCATCCGCTCTCAATCCAAAGAGTACAATATTATCTTCACCAACATGTTCCTTAATTTCAACATTAGCACCGTCCAAAGTTGCCAGAGTAATGGCCCCGTTCAGCATCAGTTTCATGTTGCTCGTCCCGGATGCCTCTTTTGATGCAAGAGAAATCTGTTCGCTAACATCAGCCGCTGGAATGATCTTCTCTGCCAACGACACCCCGTAATTTTCAACGAATACAAGCTTCAATTTGTCATGAATGTCAGGATCATGGTTAATCAGATCAGCCACTGAATTAATCAGCTTAATGATCTGTTTTGCATAAGTATAGCTGGGTGCTGCTTTGGCACCAAAAATGAAGACATGTGGATAGAGATCTGCTTCCGGGTGATCTTTCAGCTTAAAATACAGACTGAGTATGTGGAGCAAATTCAATAATTGCCGTTTATAGGCGTGAAGCCTTTTTATTTGTACATCGAAGATTGCTTCAGGGTTGATTTCCAATCCCATGCTCTGGTCAACAAACCGAGCAAATCGAACTTTATTTTGATGCTTCACTTCCGCTAGTTCTTGCAATGTCCTTTTATCTTCACGAAACGCCTTCAGCATTTTTAATTCAGTTGGCATGGTCGCCCATTCATTGCCGATTTTTCGATCAATCAAATGACGAAGCGGTTCATTAGCAAGCATCAGCCAACGCCGTTGGGTGATGCCATTGGTCTTATTATTAAACTTCGACGGATAAATCAGACAGAATGGATGAAGCACCTTTTCTTTTAAAATATTTGTATGCAACTGAGCGACGCCATTGATACTGTGACTGCCAATAATAGCCATATGAGCCATTCTTACATGCCCACCTTCTACGATTCGCGTGCTCTGAATCAGCTTTGAATCGAACAGCCGCCCCATTTCCATGACGTAACGGCGATCAATTTCGTGAATAATCTGTACGATTCTCGGCAGAAGTGTTTGAATCATTTCAATCGGCCATTTTTCCATGGCTTCGGCCATAATCGTATGGTTCGTATAGCTCATGGTATTGATGGTTAAATGCCATGCATGTTCCCAATCCATGTGCTCTTCATCAAGCAGAATGCGCATGAGTTCTGGAATACACAGAGCCGGATGCGTATCATTAATATGAATAGCAACTTTTTCCGCCAAATGCTCGATACCAAGATGCATCTTTTTATAATGGCGGATGATGCTCTGCACACCTGCGGATACAAAAAAATATTCTTGTTTTAAACGCAGCAGTCGTCCTTCATAATTCGAATCATCTGGATAAAGCACTTCTGATATACTTTCTATTTCATTGCGTTGATGAATAAAAGACCAATAGTCCGTGCTCTCATCTTGAGGAGGCACTTCCGCAGACCATAATCTCAACGTATTGACAATCTCATTATCAAATCCGATAACCGCACTGTCATACGGAACAGCCAGCACTTCTTGAGCATCTTCATAATGCGGAACAAGATGCCCTTCACCTGAATGTTCCAGCCATACATGACCATAAAAGCGTACCGTCACTGCAGCATGCATCTTTCTCGTTTCCCATACATTTCCATTCTGCAGCCAGTTTTCTGGAAGTTCGACCTGGTAACCGTTGACAAACTTTTGCTTAAATAAGCCATATTTATAACGTATCCCGTTGCCGTGAGCAGGTATTTCACTTGTCGCCATTGAATCGATAAAACAAGCAGCTAAGCGACCTAATCCCCCATTGCCTAATCCTGGATCCGGTTCAATTTGAACCAGCGCTTCAAGATCAATGCCTAAATCACCCAATCCGTCACGTACCGTTTCCAAAATTCCTAAATTCAGCAGGTTGCTCTTCAGCATGCGTCCGAGCAGAAATTCCATAGAAAAATAGTAAACTTGTTTCTTTTTCTTCTCGATATACGCTTGATTTGTCTTGCTCCAGTTTTTGGCAATGTAAGAACGAATTAAGTTCCCTAACGTAAAAAACTGCTCCGTTGCTTCTGATTCTTTCAGACCCATTGAATAGACTTCAGTGAGCATTTTTTTGAAATCCGCTTTAAATTTATGCTTCGACAGATCCATAATTGACCATCCTTAATTCATCGTAATCGTTCTCAAGCGACAGATAAGTCGATAAAGAAAACTAGGTTAAACCAGCTGCTTTAAGCACCTGCTGAGACTTCGTTGCAATGCCGACGCTGCGGACGGCTGTATGAGAAATCGATCATTGGCGTTTACAGTCAAAATTAGACGAACTATGATTCCCATTCTTACCAAAAGACGCTAAATTTAAAAGAACAATGAATTAATAGTGATGAAAAAAGCCTTTAGAAGACTGCTTGCTGTCCACTTCCGGAATCGGCTTACCTATATTTGTCAGACGCGTGAAATCTCCTTCCACAATTCGACTGATCACTGAATTTTTCTCAATAACAATCGGGTTTGCTTGCGTGCCGATTAATTTAGTATTCGGTTCAATGCGCACATTTTTATCGAGAATAACGTAATGCAGTTCGGCTCCACTGCCAATCGAGCTTCCTTGCATTACGACAGAGCTGTTGAGCACCGTTTTTTTTTCAATCAGAACATTACGAAAAATAACTGAATGAGCAACTTCTCCATGAATCATGCAGCCATTTGCAATCAGTGAGTCGGTTACATCTGAGGAGCGTGAATAGAAGGTTGGCGCTTCGTTCTTTACTTTTGTGTGAATATGCTGACTTCCCTTCAATAAGGCTAATAGATTTGAATCGTGCAGCATATCCATGTTTGCTTCATAAAATGAGCGAACTGAGTGGATATTCTTCATGTATCCGGTATATTCAAATCCATTTGATGGAAGGGCAACAATCGCTTGATGAAGCAAGTCGCTTAAATTGCAGTGTTCATTTTCAGCGACTCCATTGCGAATTAATTTGGTAAGCAGCTCTGTCTTTAAAAGATAAATTTCCATATTCATGTACACATGGTCAGTCTTGTCATGCAAGACACTTGACTTCAACCCGCGTACCCTCCCGTCTTCATCGATCGTCAGACAGGACGTGTTTTGATCATCATTATCAACGTTTTCCATTGACTTATACACAACCGTAACCTCCGCGCCTTGTTCAATATGATGGCGCAGGATGGCCTGCACATCAATCGCACACAACATACGGGTACCCATAACCACGGTATACTCGGACTCTGACTTATCGAAGAACTCGATATTGTTATAATAATTTAGCAGATCCCCTTCAGTACTGAATCGGTTCGCTCTTCGATCAAGGCGCGGATCAGAGAAAAAAAATAGTCCGCCGTAAATACTGTCTAGGCCCCACTCCTTGCCGCTTCGTACATGATCATAAATCGAACGCAGATTGTCATGAGTAAATACACCGATCGTATCGACACCGGCCGTAGTCAGATTGGTCAATGGAAAATCGATCAGTCGATATCTGCTGCAAAAAGGCAGACTGGCAATGGGGCGATGACGTGTCAATGGATCGATCGCCGATTTAGATTCCGTCAAATTTAAAATGCCGCAAATTTTATTCCGCCTCATCATTTAACCCTCCCACAATTTCGTTGTATCCGACAACTGCAATCGCTGAATCACCAACCACTTGTGCATGATCAGCAAACACCGCATGTTCTCCGACAATTGCGTGATCAATCACTACATGTTTGCCAATGACCGTATTGGCCATGACGATTGAATCCTTAATCACTGAGCCTGTTCCGATTTTCACATTTTGTGAAATAATCGAATGATCGATTTTCCCTGATATATAGCAGCCGTCAACAATCAATGACTCTTGAACCCTCGCGTCCTTGGAAAGATAATGAGGCGGCGCTACTGGGTTCTTTGAGTAGATCCGCCAATGCTTATCGCGAATGCTGAGTTCATGGTCGGGATTGATAAACGCCATATTCGCTTCCCACAGGCTCTCAATGGTACCAACATCTTTCCAGTAGCCGTTAAATGAATAGGCGAACACATTTTCTCCATTTGCAAGAAAAGTCGGAATCACGTTTTTTCCGAAATCATCCATGTTCTGACCCGTTGCATGGCTTTCAGTCAAGTAGCGGCGCAGGACATCCCATGAAAAAATATAGATTCCCATTGAAGCCAGATTACTCTTAGGCTTCTGCGGTTTCTCTTCAAAGTCGATAATTCGGTCCGTGTTATCGGTATTCATAATGCCAAATCGCGAGGCCTCATCTAAGGGCACATGGATAACCGCAACAGTCGCGGAGGCTTTCTTATGTTTATGAAAATTCAGCATATGCTCATAGTCCATTTTATAGATGTGATCCCCGGACAAGATTAATAAATAGGTTGGATGATGACTGTCGATATAACTTATATTTTGATAGATCGCATGAGCGGTGCCCTTAAACCATTTTTCTCCATCAAGACTTGAATGCGGCTGCAGGATGGTGACGCCACCATCCTTATGATCAAGACCCCAATGGGCACCATTGCCGATATGACCATTCAATTCAAGGGGCTGATATTGGGTAACTACACCGATCGTGCGCACACCGGAGTTGGAGCAGTTGCTTAAAGAAAAATCGATGATTCGGTATTTCCCGCCAAAAGGTACTGCTGGTTTTGCAATCGTTCGCGTCAGCTTGCCTAAACGCGATCCTTGACCTCCCGCCAAAATCATTGCGATCATTTCATTTTTCATATCATTTGGAAAAAGAATGGTGCAACCACCTTCTTCCGCACACCTCCTTCATCCTGTAAAAGTGACGTTATTTCATCCTATGAGAATCATTGGAAAATCATATTTAAATTGAGCAGGATCTTATAAAAAAATAATTATACGGATACGCTTTCAATTTTTGTTAAATCGGTCCCTAAAGAAAAAGAACATAGGTATGGTAACAAAACCAAGTCTTAGCTTAGGATTATTAAAATGCATCATGGAGTCGGATAGATCGATGATTTCTTCATCGCTGACTATTTCCTTTCTGTCACTGGACAATACGGCGATACAGGTTTAGATAATCATTGGCTGACTGGTCCCAGCCAAAATCTAACCCCATTGCGCGATTTGTCAGTTCATCGAATACATGGCGATTGTTACGGAACAGATGAATCGCCCGTTCAATGGTATAAAGCATGTCGTGGGCATTATAATTGGTAAAGCTGAAGCCATTTCCCTCATGTGTAAACCCATTATAAGGAACGACCGTATCGTTTAATCCACCGGTTTCGCGTACAATTGGCAGGCTGCCGTAACGCATGGCCAATAACTGACCAATCCCGCACGGTTCAAATTTTGAAGGCATAAGAAACAGATCAGATCCCGCATAAATTTTTCTTGCCAAGGAATCATCAAAATAGATATTCACTGAAACGGCGTTTGGATAGCATTCGGCAAGCCATTTAAAGGCATCCTCATAATTACGTTCCCCCGTTCCCAGCAGCACAAATTGGACATCGAGCTTCATGATTTCATGAAACACGCTTAGAACAAGGTCAATGCCTTTTTGGTCAGTGAGTCGGGTAATCATGGCAATCATAGGTGTCGCTTCATCAACAGGCAGGCCAAGATCACTTTGTAGCGCCTGCTTATTTGCTTGTTTTCCTTGAGTAGCGCTGTACGTTTCATACAGCGCTTGATCCGTTAGGGGATTGTAAAGTTCTTGATCAATACCATTAATAATCCCGGATAGTTTATCATGATTCCAGCGCAGGAAACCATCTAGGTTTTCACCAAAATAAGGATATTGAATTTCCTGTGCATAAGTTGGGCTGACGGTTGTCAGCAGATCTGAGTAGGCTAATCCTGCCTTCATATAACTGACATGATCATAGAATTCTAAACCATCTTTATGAAAATAGGTTTGATCTAAACCGAGAAGATCACCGAGTACAGATTTAGGAAAAACACCTTGGTAACGTAAATTATGGATGGTAAAGAGGGTACGCATGTTTTGATAGAAAGGGTTGCTGCGATAATGCGCGCGAAGAAATACACTGATTAATCCCGTCTGCCAGTCGTGACAATGAATCAGATCTGTTTTTTTTGCTAAATGGGGCAAAAGCTCAAGTACTGCGCGAGCGAAAAAAGCAAACCGTTCTCCATCATCCGCATAGCCATAACTGCCTGAACGCTTAAAATAGTACTCATTGTCGAGAAAGTAATAATCAATGCCCGCTTCCTTACAATAAAAAACGCCACAGTATTGATGTCGCCATCCTAGCGGAACATAAAAATACTTCAGGTAAGTCAGCCGATCGGTAAAGTTAGAATTAAGATCCATATATTTAGGCAGAACAACACTGACGGATACCCCGTCCCTTTGCAAAGCTTTGGGCAATGCACCAATGACATCGCCTAATCCTCCCGTTTTAATAAAGGGGGCACTTTCAGACGCAGCAAACAGAACATTCATCTCTCTCTCTCCTTTTCCTGGACACAGACCGTTGTTATTTTGTTTTATACTTGTTCGTAAGCGGTCATTATTTTTCTTTTCTTTGTCTCTTTCATTAAAATAGTGATTCCCAGCGGTGGAATCGTCAATTTAATATGGTACGGCTGATTGTGAAAAGGAGCTTCCTCCACGATAATCGGTCGATGATTGCATTGTCCTGAACCGCCAAAAGAAGCAGCATCACTATTGAACACTTCTATATAGCTGCCCACTGCCGGTACGCCTAACTTAAATTGATGATACACAGCAGGCGTAAAATTGCAGACGACGATGCAATAATCCCCCTTCCTTTTTCCTTTTCTAATAAAGCTAATAATACTTTGTTCGGCATTGTCCGCATCGATCCATTGAAATCCGTCCAATTCATGATCAAGCCGCCATAAACATGAAACGGAGCGGTAAAAATGATTGAAAGCCGTGACGTACTGTTGGAACGCGCGATGCGTTGAAAAGTCAAACAGATTCCAATCGAGTTGTTCGAGATCCTTCCATTCATCGAACTGCGCAAATTCGCTGCCCATAAAAAGCAATTTTTTTCCTGGATGAGTCATGAAAAAGCCAAAAAGCACGCGAAGATTTGCAAAGCGCTGCCATTCATCCCCTTTCATTTTATTTAAAAGCGAACGTTTGCCATAGACAAGCTCGTCATGAGAAAACGCCAGGACAAAGTTCTCTGAATATGCGTAAAGCATTGAGAACGTAATGAGATTATGGTGATCGCGTCGTTCAGATGGTTCATAGGACATATAGCGCAGCATATCGTGAACCCAGCCCATGTTCCATTTATAATTAAAGCCAAGGCCTCCCTGGTCCGTTGGCTTTGTAACCATTGGGTAGTCGGTTGCCTCCTCAGCAATCATCAACGCCTCCGGAAACTTCAGAAATACCGCTTCATTTAGTTTTTTGATGAAGTCGATCGCTTCGAGATGTTCATCACCGCCGTATTTATTCTTCAATTCAAAGGGCAGGTCGCCATTATGATTTAAGTAAATCATTGACGATACTGCATCAATTCTGAATCCCTCCACATGATAAATGTCCATCCAAAAACGAACATTGGAAATGAGAAAACTGATCACTTCGTTTTTAGAAAAATCAAAGGTGTAGGTTCCCCATTGCGGACGATCTGCCAATTTGGGGTCGCACGGCTCGTATAACGGTGTTCCATCAAATTTTCCCAAACCATGTATATCCCGGCAAAAGTGTGCCGGCGTCCAGTCGAGAATAACGCCAATACTGTTTTGATGACAGGTATCAACAAAATACATAAAATCCTCTGGGCTGCCGAAGCGGCTTGTCGGTGCAAAGTAGCCGGTAATCTGGTAGCCCCAAGATCGATCATACGGGTGTTCCATGATCGGCATGAGTTCGATATGAGTAAACCCGTTTCGCGCGACATAATCAACCAGTTCATCCGCAAGCTGTCTGTAAGTCATCAAATGATTGGTGTCGTTTTTTCGCCAAGACCCTAGATGGCATTCATAAATGTTCATCGGACGATGATATTGATCCTTTTTAGCTCTTTGCCTCATCCAGCGTTTGTCATGCCACGCGTATGCATGAAGTGGACTGCACGTAAGCGATGCAGTATTGGGTCTCTTTTCTGCGTAGAAAGCGTAGGGGTCGGCCTTTAAAACAATCGAACCAGTCGGTGTTTCAATGGCATATTTATAACGCTCTTCATTGCCAAGATCTGCAATGAACCCCGTCCAGACACCAGAATTTTCTACTAAACCCAATCGATTTGCTTCAGTATCCCAGTCGTTGAAATCACCGACAACTGAAACGGCTCGTGCATGCGGTGCCCATACCGTAAAGCGAAATCCTTTTCTACCATTATATTGTTCTAAATGGGCACCGAATACCTTATACCCTTCATAAAGCGTGCCTTCATGAAATAAATACAGATCGACTTCGCTAGGAGACATTTGCGACTCATAATCAACGGTTAACATCGACACACGTCCCTTTATATTTTTTGATTGCATTTCTTTTAATACCGCTGCTTTAATGCTCCAATCATCATTCCTTGTTCTTGGAAAAATTTACAATGCTGCATTTTGGGTAATCATTTTTGTTAGGACATAAAACGCCTCCGAAATCCGAGTTGACGGGACAACCCCATTTTTTGTTGCTTTATACAAACCCTGTTTCTGTGCACAGAGGGTCGAGTTATTGGACAGTCATTTTTACATTAGCATTGCATAAATATAGTCCGAATTTTCAATTTATAACCGTTCGTGAATTTATGCCAAAAAGTTAAAACTCGAAGAAAGGTGG
>NZ_JFZC01000005.1 GCF_000648615.1 Sporolactobacillus terrae DSM 11697
CCCCGCCAACTAACTAATGCACCGCGGGCCCATCTGTAAGTGATGGCCGAAACCATCTTTCAACCTCGCACCATGCGGTGCGAGGGATCATCCGGTATTAGCTCCGGTTTCCCGAAGTTATCCCCGTCTTACAGGCAGGTTGCCCACGTGTTACTCACCCATCCGCCGCTCACGTCCGGGAGCAAGCTCCCTTCTGTGCGCTCGACTTGCATGTATTAGGCACGCCGCCAGCGTTCGTCCTGAGCCAGGATCAAACTCTCCAAAAAGTGTCTTGCTTACTTACTATCTATCGAACTTCTTGTCGTACTTCCAAGGAGAGGAACTTCTGCTAAGGCCGCGCACGTCCTGTGCACAACGCAGAAGTCACCACATCCTGTGGAAGCTATGATCCATAGCAAATTGAATTGATTATGGGGTTTAAAAACCCTTTATTCACGCTTGGCTTTTGTTCAGTTTTCAAGGAACATTCATATAAATGAATATTAATAATAATGGTGGGCCTAAGTGGACTCGAACCACCGACCTCACGCTTATCAGGCGTGCGCTCTAACCAGCTGAGCTATAGGCCCATAGATATAATGGAGCGGGTGATGGGAATCGAACCCACGACCAGAGCTTGGAAGGCTCTTGTTTTACCACTAAACTACACCCGCAAAAGATGGTCGGGAAGACAGGATTTGAACCTGCGACCCTCTGGTCCCAAACCAGATGCTCTACCAAGCTGAGCCACTTCCCGATAAATCAATGCGCCCTAGAGAAGTCGAATCCCTAACCTTCTGATCCGTAGTCAGACGCTCTATCCAATTGAGCTAAGGGCGCATATTAAATTAAATGGTGCGGTCGAGAGGACTCGAACCTCCACGAAGTTGCCTCCACTAGCCCCTCAAGCTAGCGCGTCTGCCATTCCGCCACGACCGCATATATAAATGGTGCGGGTGAAGGGACTCGAACCCCCACGTTGGAAAACACTAGATCCTAAATCTAGCGCGTCTGCCAATTCCGCCACACCCGCTAAAATGAGCCACGAAGGATTTGAACCTTCGACCCTCTGATTAAAAGTCAGATGCTCTACCCCTGAGCTAGTGGCTCATGTGGCTGGCCCAGCTGGATTCGAACCAGCGCATGACGGCACCAAAAACCGTTGCCTTACCGCTTGGCTATGGGCCAAAAACAATTATGTATCATAACATAAATCGTTTATAGCTGAATATCAATTACATGTATCATTTATAATGGCGGATCCGATCGGATTTGAACCGACGATCTCCTGCGTGACAGGCAGGCATGTTAACCCCTACACCACGGATCCTCACATATTTTATTTAAAATGGTGACCCGTACGGGATTCGAACCCATGAACCCACCGTGAAAGGGTGGTGTCTTAACCACTTGACGAACGGGCCAAATTAATGGCGGAGAAGGAGGGATTCGAACCCTCGCACGATTTACACCGTCTACTCCCTTAGCAGGGGAGCCCCTTCAGCCAACTTGGGTACTTCTCCATATGGCTCCACAGGTAGGATTCGAACCTACGACCGATCGGTTAACAGCCGATTGCTCTACCACTGAGCTACTGTGGAATAAGTGGTTTAAAAAAACAAATGCATAGGCTATTTTACACTGCGTTAACTCATTTGTCAACAATGCTTTGAAAGTTTTTCAATCGGTCGCTTTCATTCGCACGTCCTCTTGACGACTTAAATAATTTACCACAGAATCAAATGCCTAGTCAACCCTTTTTTAAAACTTTTTTATTAATTGATTCGCCGCTTACTTATTAGACAAATGCTGCCCCCGCAAGTGCCGCAAACATAACGTTTTGTATCAAGTTTTCTTTTCCTCCTAAAATGGGCGCCACAAACCGTACACTGGTAATCATAGCGCACGCTTGAACGCGTGCGCGCATGAGGGATTGCTTCGCAATACCGCGAACCGCCGACCTTTGCAAGCAGCATGCGAAAGTCGGCGTCTCGGTGACGATAGCCCATCCCCAACAAGTGAAGATGGTAGTGGCAGAGTTCATGTTTGATGATCTTAACAAACGATTCAATACCAAAGTGCTGCAACTGACGATTGTTAAATTCCAATCCGTGCGTAATCAGCAAGTAGCGTCCGCCTGTAGTGCGCAGTCTTGGATTAAAAATAGCGCGATGAAGAAACGGCCGATGAAAATTGTCCAGGGATATCTGTTCCACCAATTTTTGAAGTTCTTCATTGGTCATCTGACCACCTCCACAGGCACATTAAGGCACGATTCTTTCTTTTGGCGCTACCATCGTTAAAGAAATACGTCCCTTGTCTGCATCCACCTGTTCAACCCAAACAGTGACGATTTCGCCGACACGAACGACATCTAATGGATGGCGCACAAACCGTTCAGCTAGTTTTGACAGATGTACAAGCCCGTCTTGTTTGACACCAATATCGACAAAAGCACCGAAGTCAACCACATTGCGGACCGTTCCTTCAAGCCGCATGCCTGGTCTCAGATCCTCCATTTTCAATACATCCGTTTTTAAAAGTGGTTTTTTTAAATCATCACGCGGATCACGCCCCGGCCGAATCAGTGCTTCGGCTACATCGCGCAAAGTCGGCTCGCCAACTGAGAGTTCCGCTGCTGTTTTCGCTAGATCCATCGCTTTAAGCTTATCCGCTAATTCGCTTGAGCCGATTTTCTCCGCTGTACCTCCAACCTCGGCAAGCAGCCTGCCTGCTACCTGATAGCTTTCCGGGTGAATGGGAGTATTATCAAACGGATTGTCTCCACCACCAACGCGCAGAAATCCTGCGGCTTGCTCAAATGCCCGCGCACCTAAACGCGGTACCTTTTTAAGCTGACTACGATCGGTATACCTGCCCCTTTTTTCCCGTTCTGCAACCACATTCGCTGCCACTGTTTTTGAGAGTCCTGCCACGTATTGAAGCAATTGTGACGATGCCGTATTGACATTAACACCGACCTGATTCACCACCGTCTCAACAACAAACTGCAGTGATTTCGCTAGATCTCGCTGTGATACATCGTGCTGGTATTCGCCGACTCCGACTGATTTCGGATCCACTTTCACCAGCTCTGCAAGCGGATCTTGTAGGCGCCGTGCAATGGACACCGCACTCCGCTCTTCCACATGCAGATTAGGAAATTCCTCACGCGCTAGTTTTGATGCTGAATACACACTGGCACCTGCTTCATTAACAATCATATAGAAAAGTTTGCGCCCGGTAACCTGTTTCAGTGTTTCCGCGATAAATGCTTCCGTTTCGCGTGATGCCGTGCCGTTGCCGATCGCGATGATATCAATCTTATATTGGTCAATCAGCTGCAGAACCGTCCGCCTCGCCCCTTCTTTATCGGACTTGGGCGGTGCTGGATAGATCAAGGAAATCGTCAGCACTTTGCCTGTAGGATCAACAACTGCCAGCTTGCAGCCGGTTCGATAAGCAGGATCCACGCCAAGTACCGTCCGTTCCTTTAAAGGTGGCTGCAGCAGCAGCCCGCGCAAATTTTCCGCAAAGATGTGAATGGCTTGTTTTTCTGCCTTTTCCGTGAGTGCTTGTCTGATCTCTCGCGCTGTTGCTGGAGCGATCAGCCGCCGGTAAGCATCTTCTGCACATTCTTCTAGCTGCTGTGCTGCCGTAGTCTTCTTCCCTGGGTTTAATGCGCGCAGAACGGACGGAAGAATAGTGTTCTCAGGTGATTCAATCGCGACTTTCAAGATGTCTTCTTTTTCGCCGCGATTGACCGCAAGAATACGATGCGGCACGATGCCTTGGATGCGTTCTTCATAATCATAGTAATTGGCATACACGTTTTTCGGATCAAGTTCAGGATGCTTGGCTTGAACATGCACCGTGCCCTGCGCGAGTGTACGTTCTCGGGCCAGTGCGCGAAGTTCAGCATGTTCGGAGACACGTTCCGCAAGAATATCTCTTGCACCTTGAAGCGCTTCCTCTACAGAAGCCACATGCTTTTCCCCAGAAATATATCGGGCAGCTTCATGTTCAATTGGCTGAACGGGTAATGATGCAAGCCAATCGGCCAGTGGTTCCAGCCCTTTCTCTTTAGCCTTTAGCGCGCGCGTCCGTCGTTTTTGACGATACGGAAGATAGAGATCCTCAACTTCTTGAAGAATGGACGCTTGATTAATTTTTTGTTTTAATTCAGGCGTTAGTTTTCCCTGTTCCTCGATCCGGTTGAGCACTTCTTCTTTGCGTTTTGCCAGTTGCTGCTTGTATGTATAGGATTCTTGTATTTTCTCAATTTGTACTTCATCGAGCCCGCCGGTCATTTCCTTACGGTAGCGTGCAATAAAAGGAATCGTATTGTCCGCATCCAGAAGCTGCACCGTTCGTGCAACCTGGCCGGCATCCAGTTTTAATTGCTTTGCGATCTGTATAATTGTTGCATCCATGCTGATCGTCTCCTTTGCATTTATCATATCAAAAAATGGAGACGCGTGTTCGAGCAAATCGCTGCGTTTTGGAAACCGACCGTGAGTCAATAAGAAAAACCGGGCTGTGCTTGGTCCTTACTTCCGCAGGATGCGGCTTCGATTCATCACTTTGTGCACGTGTACGCTCCGATTGCTCGCTTGCCGCGGGCGCACCGCGAGCCTCCTCAGACAGGCAGGATTCTGCGGGGTCTCCTTTGGCCTGCTCTCCCGCAGGCGTCTCACATCTGCGCATTGATGCACTGTCTTTTGCCTTTTGCGTGACCAAAAATCACTTTCTTTTCCTGCAATAAAAAAAAACAGCGCGTGTGATGTGAGCGGTCAACGCGCTGTGCTATTTATGGGACGACAAACCGATTTCTTCTTTATGCGGCAGTATGTTTCTCAGTTTGCATAAGGCGTTTCTTTGCAACCGCGATACATGCATTTGTGAAATACCTAGCCGTTCTCCGGTTTCTTTCTGGCTGAGATTTTCAAAATATGTGCAGGTTAAGATATCCCGTTCACGCTGGGTGAGAAAGCGAAATGCTTCCCTTAATATCAACTTTTTGTGCACATGTTCATAGCCTTGCTCTGGTTTTCCAACTATATCCAGCAAGGTTACCGCCGAACCTTCCGCGTCGCCGTCGATCTTAGAATCTACCGACAAGGTGTGATAACCTTGAGCCATTTCCAACGTTTCAAGAACGACTTCTTCGCTTTCGCCGACCGCGTCTGCAATCTCATCAATACGCGGCGAACGCTGCAGTTCACGCGTCAATCGCTCGGTTGTTTTGCGGATCTTGGGACTCAGTTCTTTAACGCGCCTTGGCACATGAACACTCCAGGTCTTGTCCCGAATGTAACGTTTGATCTCTCCGATAATCGTTGGAATGGCAAAGGACTCAAAACTTCCGCCTACCGATGGATCAAACCGTTTCATCGCGGCAATCAACCCCATCATCCCCACTTGATAGAGGTCTTCACGAACATCGCTGTTTTTAGCAAATTTTGCTGCGAGTGCGCCCACCAGACGCTCGTAGTTGCTGATGATCATCGTTTGCAGATGTTCATCATCAGGGTTGTTTTGGTAGTCAACGATCATCTTTTGAATTTCAGTCCGTTGTTGAGACTTTGTCGGCAATTTGCTCCACCCCGTCTCTAGTCAGAAGCTTGGTCATACGAACGGCCACTCCTGATTCTGTGCTGATGGATACGCGATCCATCAAAGTATTGATCAAAAAGAGTCCCAGACCTCCTTCATTAACTTCTTCAAGATCAACAGTAGTATCAATTGGATGCAGCTTTTTGAGCGCTTCGTTTGCATTAAAGCTTTCCCCGTCATGCATGACGGTGATCGTGATCGATTGGACGTCGCAGTCCATCACCATTCTAATCTGACCTACTTCATCTTCTTTGTACCCATGATTGACCGCGTTTGTACAGGCTTCCGATACGGCAACCTTAATATCCTCGATCGCATCAAATGAGAAGCCCATTCTGCTTGCTGCTCCGGAACTTGCAAGCCGTGCAATGCTGACAAACTCTGGTTTTGCCGGAAGGCTCAGCTGAATTACATCATTCATTTCATTCATTTGTATCCCCTCCGCCCACCTGTGTTCGTGCAATCAGTTCGGTCAACCCGGTAATCTCAAACAGCCGCTCAATTCGCGGCGTCAACCCGACCACAGAGAATTTGCAGTGATGTTTTACCGATGATTTAAGGGCGGCGACAATCACCCCTATAGCCGTGCTGTCCATATAATTTGTTTTATTAAGATCTAAAATCAGTGCTCCCCCGTTTAGTTCAGTTAAAGGAAGCAGGTTTTTCTTAAATTCAGGAGCTGTGAATACATCAATTTCTCCCGACACAACAACCCGATTCGTGTTTATTCTCTGATTTTCGCGTTCGATCGATAAATTCATATCGCTCCTCCTCCCCGCTATATATCTTTATTGAACAATACCCGCTTGTCAGAGACGCGAAACTTAAAACTTCATCGCAATAAATGTAAAATCATCGGTCAGTTCAAAGTGCTGCATTCTCTTCAACTCATAAAGGACACGTCGAACAATACGTGCGGCAGGAAGATGCATGGATCGTCGGATCAGCTTAATAATGTGCTCCCGCTCAATAAAATCACGATCTTTGCGAATCTCCGTAACGCCGTCCGTTAGCAAGAAAATCATATCGCCCGGCTCAATGACACGCGCGTATTCTTTGTAGCGGGACCCTGATGCGAGACCAAGCGACATTCCCCTTGCTTCAAGGTCGAAAAAACAATCCTGCTGCGCCGAATAATAAAAACCGGGTTCATGTCCGGCTGACGAATTGGAAAATACATGGGTTACCGGATCATAAACACCGTAAAACATGGTCACAAACATGCTTGAATCCGCATTGCGTGCAACGACTCGATTTAAATTCGCAAGGATAGAAGACGGTGCGCCCTGCTTGTTCTCAGGAATACTGTCCATCGCGTATTTGATCATCGACATACACATGGCCGCCGGAATCCCTTTGCCGACAATATCGGCGATCGTGACCGCCAAACGTTTGCCGTCGTTAACAATGCGGTAATAGTCACCGCTCATCTTTTTTGCCGGCTCACTAATTGCACCGATATCTGCAAAGTCACAGTGTGGTACCTTTCCTTCAATCAGCGCTTTTTGCACTTCAGCAGCTACATCAATTTCCTTGTCCAGCTGTTTCTGTTTATGCTTAAGTTCTTGATGTTCCCAATACTCTCTTCCATAGCCCGCCATCATATTAATTAGAAATTCCATTGATCGAAGTGTGGCACGATCCAATGTGCGCGTCTGTTTCATCACCTCTAGATGCATGGTGACAAGATCTGCCGGAGATACCCCGTGTTCTTGAAGAAAATCACTCAGCAGCTCGCTCTCCTCAATGACCAGCTCAGATTCATGCGTCATGTAACGAATCAATAGATCTCGGTATGTGGCTAACTGCGGCCCATCTTCCATTGTTCCCACTCGTTGCACTCCCTTCCGGTAACCAAAAACCAGTCTCTTTCATCATGAATGGTTCAATGATTGTGCACGCACTCTTTTTTCTTTATATTCGTAATCTTCATAATAAAAAAATTAACGAAGCCTGCGTTTTGCCCTTAGGCACCGGCTGAGCCTTAGTTGCGACGACCTAGTGTCCGGCATGCGTTCTGCACGGACTTCTTATCTCCCCTTTTTCTCTAACCTTCTCTATTTTCTTCTATTTAATATTAAAAAGTCTCTTATTTTATTATTTCATTTATTCCATCAAATGGCAAAAAATAGAGACAATACATTACTTTTTCGCATCATTGCCTCGCTTTTTTCGACTTTTCATGTTGAGGAACAACACGGTTCGATCGAGATTTGCCGCACATCAATCAATCTTGATGCAAAAAAATAGGCGCTGCTTGGCAGAAGCAGACGCACAACCGTTATTCTTGATCAGTTTCTCTTAGAAGTCAATCAAACTGAGACTGATCTGAATGGCTTTATTTACTTGACCCATCATTTCTTCGTCTAGATGCGTGATTTTATCCGTCAGTCGCTGCTTGTCAATGGTTCTGATCTGCTCAAGCAAGATGACCGAGTCGCGATCGAATCCATACCGTTTTGCATCGATCTCCACATGAGTCGGCAATTTGGCTTTTTGAATTTGGGCGGTGATAGCCGCCACAACAACCGTTGGGCTAAAGCGATTGCCAATGTCATTCTGAATGATCAGAACGGGGCGAACCCCGCCCTGTTCCGATCCGACAACCGGAGAGAGATCTGCAAAGTAGACGTCGCCGCGTTTAACAATCACCGGTCACACCCCGCTGACGGAGCGTTCCAGTGTGATCTCTGCCTCCTCTTCAGCAAGAAAAGCTTCAGAAGCAAGATTTAGATTAATTTTAGCCATTTCCATGTAGCCCTGACGCATAATTTCACGGACATAGCCCCTATTACGCTCACGCAGATACAACCTGATGGCGCGATGGAGAAATTCGCTGCGATTCATCTTGTCTCGACTTGCCATTCCATCAATCTCGTTCAATAAATGTTGCGGCAAACTCAGCATGATTTCTTTTATCTTCGATTCCGACATGCCTGCACCCCCACCACTTTTGTCAGAATATATCTTTTTTAAATCTAAAATTTATGTTATCATTTCACATTTATTTTGCAAAGCTATTTTCGCCAAAAACTGCATACTTTTATGCCTCTTTGGAACTTTTTTTTTACATTTTGACGATTTTTCTCAATAAATCACGACTCTTCTGCAACTGAAAGAATAGGATTGTATGTTTCGACGACTTTCCCATCCTTCCAATATACTCTTGGAATGCGCGGGTTAATGGTGCAGGTCACTTCATAATTAATTGTCGAAAGCTGTTCAGCACGTTCATCGGTCGTGATCGTCTCGCTGCCGTTCGAGCCGATTAGTGTGACGAGCGTTCCCTCCGGATAGTGATGCGGAAGCCGGCACATAAACTGATCCATACAGATGCGCCCGACAATTCGACAGCGCTGTCCATCAATGAGAACATCGGTATCGCCGAGTCCCCTCAGCCAGCCATCGGCATAACCGATCGGCACGGTCCCGATCCATTCATCGCATGCAGCTTGGTACGTGGCTCCGTACCCGATATGCGTTCCTGCTTCTACTTTTTTTACATGCGTCAAACGGCTGGACAAACCCATCACAGGTTTCAATGGGAAGGGCAGCTGTTCTACCATCTCAGCAGATGGAGACAGACCGTACATCGCAATGCCATAGCGCACCATCGTAAACAAAGGGTGTTTCTCTTTCGGATACTTTAGGGCCGTTGCGCTGTTCCCACAATGAATCAGCGCTGGATGGACACCGAGCTGCTGGAACCAGTCAACCATTTGTTCAAAACGGGCATACTGAGTCGTGAAATACGCCTCGTCGGTTTGATCGGCCGTTGCAAAATGGGTGAAAAGCCCTTCGATGATCAAGCGGGAATCTTTACCGATTTCGCCGACAAGCGCTTGAGCATCGGTTTTACTGCGTACACCGATTCGGCCCATTCCTGTATCGCAGGAAATATGAAGGTTTATCGGATCCTTGCCGCCATATAACCGTTCCACCTGCGCTACCCATTCCCGGTCGGATACGGTCAATGAAATATGATGTTCAGCCGCTAAGGCGACATGACGCGGCGGGATCGGTGAGAGCACCAGAATAGGTGCCTTGATTCCTTGCTTGCGCAGTGCAAGTGCTTCATCAAATAGTGCAACGGCCAGCCATTTTGCGCCATTGGCCAGTGCAATGCGTGCGATTTGCTGTGCACCATGTCCATAGCCGTTTGCTTTGACAACAGCCAGTAAGGTTACCCCCTCAGGCAGCCTCTTTTTCATATTTCGTATGTTCTCAGCAGCGGCATCTAAATGAATATCCACCCACGTCTCTCGATAAAAACCAGCAGCTCCCATTGCGCATCCTTCCCATCTGCCTGCAAAAGTTACGCTTGTCGAAGCATCCGCACTACGATTAAACGCTCGCGCGAAAGCGCTACAATCCGACAAGGTTTTCACTTACTATTTAATCACTTATTGATCAAAAACGGAAGCGCCTAATCGTGTGCATTCCCGCAAGGAACAGCGGCTGTTTTGCCCGGAAAAGAAAAAAGAGCGCCCGATCTCGAAGAACGGTGCGCGGGCATTGCCTCATTATTTTGTTACGGTACCATTCACCGATTGGGCAATGGTGATCATTTCATCCTGAGTTAATTTCTCTGAAGCAAGATAGAAGTCCGTTCCATTGCTCGACCATGAGAGCGAGTGGTCGCCAAAGGATCCGACAGCAAAACCGAGATTCGCCGGCGTGCCTGTGGCAAGCGTCGCCGCGCTGGATGCTGCTGTTTGACTCTTGGTTTCTATTAGCGTAAACGGCTTTTTACCGGCATATTTAAGCACATAGCGATCGCCGAATTTGCTTGATGCAGGCTTCAACGTCTCGAGTTTCGTGCCTGAAATCACTGCTGTCGGATAAAGCAGCTTCAGCGACGATTTATTTTCAGCAGACGTACTCTGCGTTTTCGAAAGATTTGCCGCAGTCATGTTTTGCTTCACATCAAACGTCTTGTTTGGAATTGACGGATTCACTTTAAAGTTTTTGAAGGTGACGGTTACGACAACATTTTGATCTTTATCCTTAACTTTCACGGTCTCCGGTGTCAGATCTTTCTTTAATGAAATCTCTTGGTTAGCCAGCTGTGCGGTATTGTAATTGGTCTTGGTATTGAAAATATAATGATTTTCTTTAGCCGTAAAGCTAGGATTCGGATCATTCAAGATGTCTTTCGCTAGGGAATGATAGAGATAGGCCTGGCTGCGGTTATTCGGCCAATCGCTGTCGAAACGGTAGCTTTTGTTCAGTTCAGGCGTCAGAACATAAACACCCTCTTTATTCTTCAAAATCATCTGTTTGTTGGCTTTATTGGCATCGCTGAGCGACACGCGGTAAAGATTCGGCCGTTTATACATGATATTGACTTGATACGCTTGCGCTTTCCCATGATTATGGAACGTCATGACTGCATTGGTCGAATAGCTGTTGATCTTTTCATAGCGTTTGTTCAGATCATTAATCACATCTTTTTCCGATTTAGCGCCGCATCCGGAGAGCAGCAACGCCGTCATCAGGATGGCACTAAGCCATAATGCCGACCACTTTTTCATGTATCTCCAACCCCTTTGCCTCTATTCGGTGACAAAGGAGAGACTGATTACCGACACGTTTTCTCGTCGTAAAGCTGATGCAGAACAGGAGGAATCGCTTCAATAAGGTCCGATGCCAGCACATCGAGCAAAGAATGCTCGCGGGCCGCCAATTCTTCTGCGGCAGCACCATGTACATAAACAGCGTTGCTGACGGCGTCCATCATTTGCTCATGCTGCAGGAGAAAAGCAAGCAAAATACCGGTGAGTACATCGCCGGAGCCGCCTTTTGCCATGGCTGCATTGCCGGTAGGGTTTACAATCTGACGCCCGTCCGGCGCAGTCACGAGTGTCGCTTTGCCTTTTAATACAAGATACACCTGGTACTTTTCGGCAAATGCTTTCGATATGCCGAATCGATCACGTTCAACGTCTTGAACCGATGCATGGGTGAGCAGTGCCATCTCGCCCGGATGCGGCGAGAGCACCGCCGGTTTATGCCGCTTAGGGAGCAGATCCAAATGATTTCTCAAATGAAAGAGCCCGTCGGCATCAATCACGCATGGAATCGTGTCGCTCTCTTCAACAAGGCGACAGACGAGTTCCTCTTCGCGAGCCTCTCTTCCTAATCCGGGACCAATACCGACTCCGGAAGCACCATCCAGACCGACTTGAACACGCGGCAGATACATTGTTTCAGGAAGCTGCGCAGCCAGGATCGGTTGAATCGCTTCCGGTACACTGACCTTCAGCAAACCGATTCCCGAACGCAATGCAGCTTTTGCCGAGAAAAAGGCTGCACCGGGCATATTCTTCGATCCGGCAATAAGCAAACCTTTTCCATGATTGCCTTTGTGCGAAAAAGGGTCGCGCACCGGCAGTGTCCGAACGACATCGCTTCTCATCCGAAGTTCCCGCTGTACACCGACTTGTTGGTAAGCCTTGTTCGGAATACCTATCGGCAGCACGCGGACGGTTCCAAAATGTCTGGCTGCCGGCTGCATAAATTGCGCCAGCTTCGGGCATTCAAGCGTCATTGTCTGATCGGCAAGCACCGCCGGATGGTCGAAGGCTTCGCCGTTGGCCGGTACACCACTAGGGAGATCCACAGAAATGACGGTTCCCTTGGATGCATTGATCCAGCGAATCACCTGCTGATCGTCCGGGTAGGGCGCTCCATGAATCCCGGTCCCTAGTAAAGCATCGATAATCCAATCGGCTCGGTCAAGCTGTTGTTGAAAGGTCTCAGGTGCGTCGCTTATACGCAAAAGCGTCCCGCCGCATGCACAATACGCGCGCATATGATCGGCAGCCTCGCCACTGATTTTTTGCGGATCTGCCGCCAGCCATGTACTCACTTTCGCACCGCTGTCAAACAACATGCGGGCAATCACAAATCCGTCACCGCCATTATTTCCTTTGCCAATAACCACACAGATGCGGTCCCCTGCTTTACATTCAGGTTCGAGCGCCGCATATACCGCCCGCCCTGCATTTTCCATAAGCACCGGTCCTCCCAACCCGATGTGCGTTATGGTGTACTGATCAATGTTCCGCATTTCTTCACGCGATACAACATGCACTGTAGTCCCTCCCAGCGTAGTAAACTATATGAGACAAGGTTCTTTAATATGCAGACTAGCATGACAAGCTTTCAATAATCACAAATGCTGCTGCCGTGTGTTCCGTATGCGTCAGCGACACGTGAACCACATCGCCGCTTGACAAATGTTCTTGAAGCTGCGGTTTTCCCCGTTCACCGGAAACAATGGACAAATCTTGAAAGGAGACCTTTTTTCCGATTCCGGTGCCTCTTGCTTTGGCGTACGCCTCTTTTGCTGAAAAGCGTCCGGCCAAATATTCCAATTTGCGCTTGCTATTGAGCTGATCATATTCTTGCTGCTCTTTTTTAGTTAAAATACGTTTCACAAATGCCTGCTGATCGACCTTCCCCGCCATTCGATTGAGTTCAATCAGATCAACACCGATTCCTTTTATCATTCACGTTCCCGCCTTGCCTCTTAATCCGGGCGATTACCCGGCCGTCTCGAAATGATCTAAATGAATGCCACGTGTAAAAACTGTGTCTAACGTTCAAGATAGAAAAGTTCGGTTCAAGGATTCATTGAAACCAAACCATTGTTTTTCTACCACTAATATCTATTTTACCCTATACTTAGTACAAGATCATTCTTCAAGGGGGTTTCTTGACGCATTGTTTATACGAAACGAATCATTCAAACTGTTTTTAAAGCTTTACCCAATCACAGCAATCCTTTTGGGCATTAATGTGCTGCTCTATCTTTTGTTTGTGCTGACGGGCACATGGCGCCTTGCCCCTGAATTCGCCTTTACCATTTTTAATTTTGCGGCCGGCTCCAATGATGCAATGCTAAACGGCGGTGCCTGGTGGCAGCTGGTCACACCGATCTTCCTGCACATTACCTTTTCACATATTCTCTTTAACGCATTCTCTCTTTATATTTTCGGTCCCGCACTTGAACAGCTGATTGGCAAGTTCCGCTATTTAATCGCATTCATAAGTACCGGAATCATCGCCAACATTGCGGCACTGTTCCTTGAACCGATTGGATTTGTCCACTATGGCGCAAGCGGAGCCTTATTCGGACTGCTCGGCATTTACATCTATCTCGTTGTTTTCCGCCGCGAATTCATCTCGCGCCAGGACCAAACCATCATATTCGTCATTGTGCTTGTCAGTCTAATCAGTTCATTTTTCAGTGCAAACATTGATATTATCGGTCATTTGATCGGCTTCCTGGCCGGGCTGGCGCTTGCTCCACTGTTTTTTTACAAAAAAGCACTGTAAATCAGCTCTAAAACCAACCGATTATCTATGAAAAACATTTGTTTTTTGTTCAAAAATTGTTCATAATAGTAGAAGTTAAACTGACTCATGATTTCTATTTTGAAAGGAGCTCTTCTTCATGGCATTCGTCATCACTTCTGCCTGCGAAAATGAAAAAGCAGGTGAATGCATCGAAACATGTCCTGTAGACTGTATCGTCGAGGACCAGAAACAAATGTATATCGATCCTGATGTATGTATTGATTGCGGCGCTTGCGAAGCTGTATGCCCGGTTGAAGCGATTTATCCGGAAGATGAAGTGCCGGAAAGCGAACAGAAATACATTCAGATCAACCGTGATTTCTTCAAATCAAGATCTTGATCCTAAAATAAGGAACCCCCGCTGCATAAAGATGCGACGGGGGTTTGCTCTTTTTCAGCGGGCTATTTACGCATCGTTTCAGTGATGCGGATCGGCGGAAACGCGTTTTACGCTTTCCGTGAGGGCCGTTAAAATTGTTGCACGGGATTGCACCGTCATGAGATGCGCCTTCACATACATGCTTCCCACCGGCATTCGCACATAATGCGGCTTAAGCCTATTCAGTGTCAATGCATAAACATCTGCCTTGCATCCATCACAATGGCATGAAGCAGGCAGATTACTCCATTGCTGCTGCAGCAAATCCGTGACCGCATCCTCCATGACATTATGCACTCGCTGCATCACAAGACCTTCTTTCGTCAACGAACCGCTTTAATTCATTGCCTTTAAAAAGCGTAACATTCTTTCTGAATCGTAGCACAGAACAATCAACGACTCAAGACGCTCAGCCGATCATGGTGCTTCTTATCGCACAAGAAAAATGCCTGATCCTCGGACACGGGAAAATCAGGCAGCATCGATTATTTTGTTCTGCTTCTTGATGCGCATCGTCATTCAAGAATTTTGACCTTAACCGTTCGTCTGCCCCATTGCAGCGCCCGGTTGTTGTCTTTAAAGAAAACATCGATGCGGTGTCCTTTAATCGCACCCCCGGTATCGCCGGCAATTGCATACCCATAGCCTTCCACAAACAGTTTCGTACCCAGCGGAATCACTGAAGGATCCACCGCAATCACCTTTGAGTTCGGGTTCTGATGCAAATTGATTCCCGTTGCTGTTGTTCCTGAGCATCCGTTGCAGTTTGCCGTATAGGCGGTACTGTTGGCATAGAATTCCCGAACGATGGAAACATTCTCTGTCTTTCGCACCGTATCTTTTTTTTGCGGTGCTGCTTGAGCCCGTGACTGTTCAGCCGCCTTTTTCGACTTGTACTGAGCAGCGGAGGTTTCGGGTACCGCTGTGTCGATTTTACGCGAATTTTTCAGCAGGGATTCAATCTTTTTCCAGGTCTTAGGACCGACCACCCCGTCACGGCTAATCTTCATCTCATGCTGCAATGTACGAACTGCCGCTTCGGTTCGTGCACCGAAGTAGCCGTCAACCGGTAGATTGCTGAATCCGATTTCACGCAGCATTTCTTGAAGATAGGCGACTTCATTCCCTTTCGACCCGTGCTCAAGCAGATCCATATGTTGATTAATGTATTTGATCAATGCACCTTTCGTCTCCGACCCAACAATGCCGTCAATCGCGATTTTACTGTTCTTTTGAAAGGATTTAACTGCTTTTTCAGTCTTTGATCCGAAGTAACCCGTCGTTTTTTTTAGCGGATAGTCGCCGGTTGCCTTCAGTATCGATTGTATCGTCTTAATCTCGCCACTGTGCATCCCTTCGTAAAGTAATGCATCATTGTTTAAATGTGCAGCCGCGTTCTGAGGCAGAATGATAAAACTTGAGGTAAATGTAGCTGCCACGGCAGCAGTTTTTGCAAGTGTGATCCCGGTATACATTGGTGATCCCCCCATCGTTGATCTCTTTCCTACTACTATGAGCGGCTGGTGCGGAACATACTTTACATTTATATAACAGGACAAGGAAAGGAAATCGGGCAAGCTCGGCTCCTATTTCCGTAGGATGCGGCGGCTTTCACGTTTGGCGCTGTCTTTTGCTTGACCAAAAATCAGATACTTCTTTTTCTGTAAAAAAGGAGAAGCCCCAGAACGCTTCTCCGAAAAATACATCGGTTTATTTGGTGTTTGCCAGCGCTTGATCAATTGCTGCTGTCAAAGCTGCATCGTCCAAGCCATCATCAATCATTTGATCGCCGACAAAGACCGCCGGCGTGCCGGGAACGCCGAGTGAATCAGCCATCGCCGTGTCCTTGTCCACCTCGTTTTGCCGTGTTTTATTATTCAGCGCGCTTTGAAATGCTTTTAAGTCAAAGGATGGGACGGTCTTCTGAGCAATATCGGTCAGCAATTCTTTTGTCACCCATTCCTCCTTCTCATTCTTCTGAGCGGCAAAAAGCGCTTTATGGAACGTCCAGAAGGCTTTTGGGTTTTGGTGGTACACTTCTTCAGAAGCATTCGCAGCGAGTACCGATCCTGGTCCAAGGACCGTGTCATTGATAAAGTACAAGCTGATCTTGCCGCTATCGATATACTCCTTTTTCAGTTTCGGTACGACATCCTCTTCGAATTGCTTACAGTAAGGGCAGCGGTAATCTGAGAACACGACGAGTTTTACCGGTGCATTGCTGCTGCCAATGTATGGCTGCCCTGCGTAATTGATCCTTGTTTGTGTTCGGGTGGTCTGCTTTTTCGCCTTTGGCTGAGCATCTTCCTGTTTCTGTGAACGGTATACCATCGCCATAATTGCCGCAATCAAAATGATGACAATAATTGAACTGAATAGGACAATTCTTCCCTTTCTTTTTTGATCATTCGTCCTTTGGTTTGCCTGTTCTTTGTCTGACAATCCTTTCACCTCTCCGATTCTCAATGATTTTTCTAAAAAATAGGATCAAGTCTTTTCAAAATCGTTCATTCTGCCGACAGACGGACAAACATTGCTTCGATAGTTTATAATAACAGGTTGTCTCTCCTTTCAGCCAGTAAACACTACCATTTATTGCCGAAATGTTCGAATAAAAATCATTCTCGGCTCGGCAACGGCTATAATTATGCATAGGCTTGACCATCCTGTGATTAGGCGGATCAGCGAAGGCCTTTTTTTCAAGTTAAGAAGATTAGGTGGTCTCATCATGGAACAGTTTCAATCGTTATTTTATACGTATGGCTATTTCTTCGTCTTTCTGTTTCTGTTTTGCGGATTGATCGGTGTTCCGGCTGCTGAGGAATCTTTTCTGCTTTTTGTCGGGGTCACCCTCTCGCAAGTTGCAGCCACAGCGTACAGCCTCAATCTCACCCTTTGTATCCTGATGGCTGTTCTTGGCGCTTCTTCGGGAATGGTCAGTGCTTATCTGATTGGTTTCTATATTGGCGAACCGTTTATTGAACGATTTGGCAAATATATTGGTTTAACTGAGAAACGATGGAAAATCGCGCAGAAGCGTTTTCAGCAGCATACGTTTCTTGCCATTATCGCCGGCTACTTCATTCCAGGAGTACGGCAAATCAATCCTTATCTGGCAGGGCTCAGCCGCGCCCGTTTTGCTTCGTATCTTCCCGCGACCATTCTCGGCGCAATCGTTTGGTCCACGCTCTTTCTGATGCTCGGCTATTACATGGGCAATCAGATTCGCCAGCTGCTTGGACTAGGCCTACTTCACGTCATGATTATTGCTGTCGTTCTGCTGATCGGATTTATCATCGTCACCATCGTTCAAGTAAAAAAACGATGACGGCTTCGGCACCTCCCTGGTCCTGCGTTCCACAGGTACCTCGTCGCGATTGATAAAAAAGATGCTGCGTATCCGCAAGTTCAAAATCAGCTACTCTCTTGCAAGAAAAACCAAGCTGTGCTTGTTCCTTACTTCCGCAGGATGCGGTGGCTTTCGCGTTGCATACAGGACGTACCGCGGGGTCTCCTTTGGCCTGCTCTCCCGCAGGCGCCAGAGCATCTGCGCGTTGATTCTTAGCCAAGACACGGGTCTATTGGCTTGAAGACGGGGCAAAATCATATACTTTTATACGTAAATGGGATGATGCACAAAAAAAGCGATCGGGATACGACCGCTTTTCCAAGGATTCATTAGTTAAACAAAGATGAGATGGCATGAAAAATGGAAGAGAAGAAATCACCGATCGCTTGGAATACCTGCGCCAAGAATCCCTTGGTCTGATCAGAGTTTGCAAGCTGTTTTACCTTGTCTTGAAGTTGCTGCATCTGACTGCCGACGTCGCCCCAGTTAATGTTCATGCTGCGCATTTTATCAAAAAGATCCACAAGTTTTTGAATGTCGGCGCTGCTTAGCGTCACGTTCACCTGTTTCGCTGCATCACGGACGGCCTGTTCGACGTCCTCCCGGGATTGCGGATTATTCTGCGCCAGGTTGTTCTTGATTGCGGTCACCAGATCGGCTGCCTTTTCTTTGCCGACACCGTCTTTGTCTGCAAGCTGAGCCGTCGTCACGACCTCTTCATTAGCCACCTGTTTCTTTTGTTCCGGAATTTTCTTTCCGGTCTCGGTCTCATAAGCTTTAATCAAGCCGGTCAATGCAGCCGTACCGGACACCGGGAACGGAGCCGTGACATAGACATCCGCATCTTTGACACCGGCCGTTGCCAGCGCGTTAATGTACATATCTTTAGAAACATAGGTGATATTATGGGTACTTGCGGTCAAGCCGGACCCTGATTTTCCAAGCGTAATTTTCGATGAACTGATTGATCGCGTACCGATTTGTGCCTTGGACAGATAGTTATCAAGGTATTGATGTTCTTCACTGTTATTGACCGTAATAATCTGAGCCGTGTCGGCATCGACGCCCATCTCATTGAGCATCGACTGCTTTTGATCAACAGTCAGATTGGCACCAAGCGTGACAACGACATCGCTGGGTGCAGCATCGGCAAATACCTTGGTCGGAATAAATAGCCCGATCACCAGCATCAAGCAGGGAACGAGCAAGCTTATTTTTTTCATCGATTCGTTCCTTTCCGGAAGCAGCCGAACAGCAGCTCCCCAAAAGCGTGTACTGAATTGCTAGTGTTTTAATAATGTCTAACGTATTTAGAAGCAGCCCTTTTTCATCTTATTCAGCAATCTCGAAATCCATGGCTAAAGAATCAACAAGTCCTATTTCTTTTAAATAAGAAACGCAAGCCTGATGTTCCGTTGATGGCGTATAGCGTTCATGGTCTGCTTTCGAGCTGAAGCGTACGGTCAAGGCCAGCGCATAACCTTTTCCGCGTGTAGAGTAATTGAGCCCTGCTTGAATATCGAGAATGTATGGGAGCTTTTGTTTTAGTGACCGCAGCTTGCGCGCGCCTTCTTCAATCTGTGCTGTTGTGGTTTCATCGCGAAATTTAAAGAGTACGATATGTTCAATCATGAATAACCCTCTTTTCAACATGTTCTCAAGCTTTCATTCGTTCCTATCATATCACCTTTTGATTCGTCTGCGGTTATTTTGGTGATCTTCACACAGATGACTGACGGATTACATCGATCAATTAAACGTTTGTTTATGACGGTGAATGAACAAACAGTCGCGCTTTGGTTGCCGTTCTGCATTTGGTTTTGATTCATCACCCTTGTGCTGAAGGGCTCTCCAGCTACTCGCTTGCCGCGGGCAGTCCAGGCGCCTCCTCAGACAGGTAAGAATCTAGCGGGACTCCTTTGGCCTGCTCTCCCGCCGCCAGAGCACCTCCGCTTTGATGCTCGATCAAGACACGGGTCTATTGGTTTGAAGAAGGGGCAAAATCATAAACCTTCTTTACCTTTAAAAAAGAGGCAGAGCCTTCGCACGATGGGAGGCCCTGCCTGAATCTATTGCTGCATATGATCACGCATGCATACATTACAGAAGAATATTTTCACTGTTTGCCAAAGCGGTATACTCCCGCTCTTTTTTCTTAATATACTTGACCAAGTCCACGCTCATTGAGTAGTGACTCATCGGCGTGATCAAATAGATACCGCGGAAATGCGCCATTGCCGTATCGATCAGTTCGCGGCAAATGTCGAGACTTACCTGACGCGCCTCTTCTTTTCCGGAGGTCGCCGCCATTTTGGCCCGAACATCATCCGGCAAACGAATACCGGGTACTTCATTATGCAGGAATTCGGCGTTGCGCGCGGAAGTCAGCGGCATAATCCCAATGTAGATTGGCGCTGAGATGTCACGTGTGGCCTCACTAATCGCAAGGATTCGTTCTTTATCAAAGACCGGTTGCGAGATAAAATAATCAGCCCCGCATTCAATCTTACGCTTCAAACGCTGAACGGCGCGATCCAAGTTGCGGACGTTGGGATTGAAAGCAGCGGCAACGCGAAAATGCGTCGGCTTCTTTAAGCTCTTCCCTGAGTAAGAGATGCCGCGATTGAATTGCTTAATCAGCTTGATCAGTTCCATTGACGATACATCATAGACGGATGTGGCACCTGGAAAGTCGCCGATTTTGGTCGGATCCCCGGTAATCACAAGCAGATCATGCAGTCCAAGCACATCCAATCCCAGCAGATGCGACTGAAGCCCAATCAAGTTGCGGTCGCGGCAGGTTAAGTGAACGAGCGGCGGCATGTGAAAACGATCTTTGATCAGCTTGCCGATCGCCGCATTGCTGATGCGCGGGGAAGCCAGCGAGTTGTCGGCCATTGTAATTGCGTCCGCCCCTGCCTCTTCAAGCGCTTGGACGCCTCTAAAAAAGTGATCGGTATTCAGGTGTCGTGGTGTATCGAATTCAACAAAGACCGAACGGCCATTCACGCTTTTTTGATACAGCGCGGATTCCGGAGGTTCAGCACCCTCACTGACATGAACCACCTCAGGGTGCACGGTAACCACTTTTGTCTCCAGCGGTTCCAGGGCGGAAATGCCTGCTTTAAAAGCCTTAATCTGCACTGGTGTTGTCCCGCAGCAGCCGCCAAGGAGGCGCACCCCTTCATTACGGAAGTCAACGGCATACTTTTTAAAATACTCCGGTTCATTCTCATAGTGAAGCTTTCCGTCGCGGTAATCGGGAAGACTGCTGTTCGGGTAAGCCGATAGAAAAGCTTTCTTTGGCAGCGGAATGCCGCGCAGTGCTTCAATCATATGGAACGGCCCAAGCCGGCAATTGGTTCCGACCACATCGGCACCTTGGGCTTCCAAGCCTTCTAATGCCTTGGCTACCGGCATCCCGTTCTGGAGTACACCTGGTTCCTGCATCGAAACATGAGCGATAATCGGGAGATCCGTCATATTGCGGGCAATCTGCAGGACGTCCCGCAACTCGTCAAAGTCATAGTAGGTTTCAAGCAAGAGCGCATCAATGCCTTCACTGAGCAGCGCATCCGCCTGTTCTCGAAAACTGGCGCGGATCGTATCCAGCTCAACCGATTGTTTCTGAAATCCACGGATACCGCCGATCGTCCCAAGTACAAATGTTTCCGGCTTCGCCGCTTGTTTGGCCAGTTGAACCGATGCGCGGTTAAAACGGGCGACCTCGTGTTCAAGTCCGTATCTTGCCAGTTTGATGCGATTTGCGCCATAAGAATTGGTCTGAATGACGTCTGCGCCTGCATTAATGTAGGCTTCATGGACATGGCGAACCGCCTCGCTCTGCGACACATTAAGTTCTTCAAAACATCGATCGATCCCATACGAGTAGAGCAGCGTCCCCATCGCTCCATCACCGATTAAAATTCTTTCCTTTAATACATCAAGAATAGAATGCCCCATTACCGTTCACTCCTCACCGTCACCCGTTCATGATCCTGAACATCAGCGAATGCATTGCTGAAATCGCGGATCAAGTCCTCCGCGTCTTCAAGTCCTACCGACAGGCGCAGCAATCCGCTGCCAATGCCTGCTTTCTCACGTTCTTCTTCATTTAATTCCGCGTGCGACATTTTCGGTGGATAGGACAAAATAGACTCCACGGCACCGAGACTGACCGCGAATACGGGCAGTTTCACGTGATTGACAAACGCCCGGGCACTTGCTTCATTCTTGAGTTCAAAGGAAAGTACCGCGCCGCCGGAAGAGGCCTGCCGAGCATGAAGCGACGCGCCGGGATGATCGGCGAGTCCCGGATAAAAGACGCGCTTCACCTCAGGCCGTGCTTCAAAAAATTCGGCAATGCGCTGCGCCGACTCAGCCGACTTACGAATGCGGACATCAAGCGTCTTCAGTCCGCGGAGCAGCAGCCATGAATCCTGAACACCGAGCACCGCGCCAAGCGCGTTTTGAAGGAAGTAAATCTTGTCGGCAATTTCCTTAGAAGCGGCAACGGCAAGCCCAGCAACCACATCACTATGTCCGGAAATAAATTTCGTCGCACTGTGCAGTACCAGATCAGCACCAAGATCGAGCGGGCGTTGGAACACCGGCGTCATAAATGTGTTATCGACAAAAGTCAAACATCGATGTGCTTTCGCAAGTTGCGCAATTGCGCGGATATCGGTCACGCGCAAAGTGGGATTCGATGGCGTCTCCACATAGATTACCTTCGTATTCGGACGGATCGCCCGCTCGACCTCTTCAAGGTCTGTCGTGTCGACAAACGTATGGTCGATGCCAAATCGACCAAGCACCTGAGTCAAGATGCGAAACGTTCCGCCATAAACATTTTTCGGAACAACAGCATGATCGCCTGCAGACAGAAGTAAAAATGCAGTTGAAATTGCCGCCATACCTGAGGCAAAAGCAAAGCCGCGTTCGCCGCCTTCAAGCGCTGCTACTGCATCTTCAAGCGCTTCGCGGGTTGGGTTTCCAGAGCGGGTATAATCGTATTTTCCAAAATGATCAAAATCCTTTTGATGGAAGGTTGACGAGAGATAAACCGGGACATTCGCCGCACCGGTTTGCGGATCAACCGCAACGGTCTCTTTAATCAATTTCGTTGAAAAATGTACCGACTCACTCATGTTCAACCACTCCTACTTTCAAAGATTCAAAGGCTTGATCAAGATCGGCAATCAAGTCGTCCGAATGTTCAATACCGGTTGATAGACGCAGCAGTGAATTGGACAAACCGTATTTCAAGCGCAGTGCTTCAGGAATATCCGCATGGGTTTGCGTTGCCGGATAAGTAATCAAGCTTTCGACTCCGCCGAGACTTTCCGCGAAGGTAATCAGATTTAGTGCAGTCAGGAACGGTTCAATCTGCTTCGCCGATGTTAATTCAAAGCTGACCATGCCGCCTTTTCCCGGGTAGAGCACCTTAGTCACAAGCGGCTGTTCTTCAAGGTAAGTGACAATTCTACGCGCATTGTCTTGGTGCTGGCGTATCCGCAAAGCAAGGGTCTTCAATCCACGAATCACCAACCAAGAAGAAAATGGATCAAGGACGGCGCCGCAGCCGTTATGGTAGAGACGCAGTTTCTCAGTCACCTTCGTGACGTTCGAGACAACAAGACCGGCCAGCACATCATTGTGCCCGGCCAAATACTTGGTCGCGCTGTGCACAACAAGATCAGCACCTTGTTCAATCGGTCGTTGCAGGATCGGCGTATAAAACGTATTGTCTACGATCAGTAGCAAATTGTTCTGCTTTGTGATTCCGGCAATCGCCGACAAATCAACCTCGTGCATCAGCGGATTGGTTGGCGTCTCGATAAAGATCGCTTTCGTCTCCGGACAGACAAGATCAGTCAATTCATCAAGGTTTTCGCCGTCCCAATAGGAAAATGAAAGATGATACTGCTCCTTGAGAATGTCAAAGAGACGAAAAGTGCCGCCGTACAAGTCTCGTGACGCAATAATATGATCACCACTGCTGAATAACTGGAACACCAGTTGGATGGCACTCATTCCCGAGCTGCAGGCAAAACCTTCTTGACCGCCCTCAACATCAGCAATCGCTTTTTCGAGAATTGAACGTGTCGGATTGCCGGTCCGCGTGTAATCGAACCCTTTTGAAATACCGATTCCTTCATGCTTGTAGGCAGTCGATAAATAGATTGGTGTATTCACCGCCCCAAGTTCATCAAAGCCATTGCCAATTTGTGCGAGCTTTGTTTCTGTTTTATATGACGCCATGCTACATGCCTCCCAAAAAATATCAAGTTCCAACTCATGTGCCAAAAAAGCGTATTAAAAAAGCCTTCTTCGATAAGAAGAAGGCTTTATCCGCCATGTATCTTCTTATCCCTCAGACTGCGTTGCCGTCTGCTGGAATTAGCACCTTGTCGCACCATACGCGACGGTTGCTGAAGCTTCATCGGGCCAGTCCCTCGGCTTCTCTTGATAAGAATCAAAACATCTTGTTTAGTTGTTAAATAGTTTACATGACTGTCGCGATTTTTTCAAGACTTTATTCATGATCAAATAAATGATCCACCGAGGTTCCTAATACCTCTGCCAGCTTAAACGCTAGTTTTAATGTCGGATCATACTTATTATTTTCAATCGCATTCATTGTTTGCCGTGACACTTGGCATTTCTTCCCTAACTCATCCTGTGACAAGCGTAAAGCGCTTCGTAAATGACGAATTTGATTTTTCAATAGAAAATCTCCCGTTCAAGCCTTCATTTTCCAACTGTTATAGGCGTAAAAGATGAAATAACTGAGCAGCGCGGCCGCCAAATAAAAACCTTCGGGATTTCTTAGCGGCTTATCCAATATCGGCCCTAAATGGAACGCATGACGAGCAAAGTTGGAAACGAATAATAACAATAATACCAACCAGCTGCTAACAATTGATTTTTTCTTAATCATCTGCGTTCTTTCATCTTGATTGCGGCCAGAAAAAACAGATCCATCTCCTGTCACCCAATCAATCACGAAAAACATAATAATGCCAAGAAAAGCATACACACTCCATTCGAGCAATGCACTGCTTATGAATTCAGCCATCCCACGCACCTCTGATGTCAAATACTTTTGACATCAGAGGTTTGGCAGCTCTTCTTTATATTTTTTCCGCAACCACCTAAGTTGTTCCAAACGGTGCATGTTTTCCTCTGACCCGAAAGCAACCCTATCATACTCCATTTGATCTTCATGGACTGGGGGTTTTTCATCTTATTCATGGTCATTTCAGTACCCTCAGTATGATTAGATCCAATGGTTCGACAGAATTATTCTTTGACGCTATAAAAAAACTTGACGAAATTTGTCGCGAATTAATTGAGGTTTTTTTCTTTTTTACATGAATCAATTTCATAATTGCTCTTTTTTAATAAGCAGAGACTGGCAGAATTTCTAACTTGCCATTTTTTAAAATTCTTTTTGATTAT
>NZ_JFZC01000006.1 GCF_000648615.1 Sporolactobacillus terrae DSM 11697
CATATTTTTTAGGCAAACGTAAGCACTTTGTTCAGTTTGCCTACTGCACTCGAAGAGGACGCGTTGGTTCCAATTCGACCGCGATGGGCACCAATAGACGGAACCGTAGGTTCCTTCAACAAGGATGCAATTCGTATCATTTTTTTTATGATTCGTTCGTCGCGTTTGGTCGGAATGAACGAAGAAAGATACGCCGCTTTTAACGTCCCGTTACGTATACCTTGAATAACCTTAACCA
>NZ_JFZC01000007.1 GCF_000648615.1 Sporolactobacillus terrae DSM 11697
TTTCGCTCGCCACTACTCAGGAAATCGCATTTGCTTTCTCTTCCTCCGGGTACTGAGATGTTTCAGTTCCCCGGGTCTGCCTTACTCTGCCTATGGATTCAGCAGAGCATGCTATCCGTTCAGGATAGCGGGTTCCCCCATTCGGAAATCTTCGGATCAAAGCTTACTTACAGCTCCCCGAAGCGTATCGGCGTTCGTTCCGTCCTTCATCGGCTCCCAGTGCCAAGGCATCCACCGTGCGCTCTTTATAACTTAACCACT
>NZ_JFZC01000008.1 GCF_000648615.1 Sporolactobacillus terrae DSM 11697
ATATGTACCAATTTATGAGGCGCAGTGTTGAACAGGTATTTTCTTTGCTTGATCAAGCAATCACTCGGGAGAAACAAGCTGAGGGATGAAAAGTAGACAGCCATAAAGATCAACGTGTTCTCCAATTTTTATTTGGACCTGTGACGCTGTATCATACGCGTATGATTAACCCGGAGGGTCATGCCTGTTATCCGTTGGATAACCT
>NZ_JFZC01000009.1 GCF_000648615.1 Sporolactobacillus terrae DSM 11697
CTAATCGGTGAAAAAACGAAAAGGGTTATCTCCTTGTGGGGAAAGCGTTTTGGCCAGTTAGCAAATTAGGCTATGAATAATTCAGGAAGACACATGCTATAATGGAACTAATCGTAATCAGGAAATGCAAGAAAGAAGGAAACAATGTGTCTGAACTAACCGCCGGAACAATTACAACGCTCGAGGTTTCACATAAAGCACCGTTCGGCTATTTTCTAACCGACGGCAACCAGGAAGTGCTGCTTCACGAACATGATGTAACCGAACCATTGAACGAAAAAGATAAGCTGACCGTATTTCTCTATCATGATCACCAGCAGCGGATTGCCGCTACGATGACCATCCCAACGGTTCGATTTGATGCCTTCGACTGGGCAACTGCCGTCTCCCAGCATAAGAAATACGGGGTGTTCCTCGACATTGGAACGAGCAAGGATCTCCTGCTCTCAAAAGATGACCTTCCTTATGAATCCATCTACTGGCCGCAGCCCGGCGAACGCGTCTTCTGCAGCCTGAAACTGGACAAAAAGAAGCGCCTGTTCGCTCGTCTGGCCGATGAACAGATCATGCAAACGCAATCGGTTCCTGCTCCCGAAACAATGCAGAACAAAACGATCCAAGCGACGGTCTACCGGCAGCTTGAGGATGGAATCCATGTCATCAGCGAAGAGGGCTATCTCGGCTTCGTTCATAACAACGAACAGAGCGGCACACTGCGAATCGGCCAAGTCATTACCTGCCGCGTCATTGCCGTCAAAGAAAACGGCAGCTTAAATTTATCGATGAAGCCGCGCACTTACGAGCGAATCGACGACAATGCGGCAAAGATCATTGCCTATATGAACAGCCGTGATGGAGCCATGCCTTATTGGGATAAAAGTCTGCCTGAAGACATCAAAAAGCGATTCGGCATCAGCAAAGGCGACTTCAAAAAAGCGCTCGGCCAATTGATGAAAGAAAATCTCCTGTATCAAAAAGAAGGCTGGAGCTATCTGACGAAAGATCAAAAAGCGGATCAAGAGCACCACTCTTGACCCGCTTTTCATTTATGGTGCGAGCACGCGGCGCCGCTCCCTGACTCGATGAAAGAACATGCCGAAAAAGTAACTGATCGCATTGAAGAAAACAATGAAAAAACTGATTGGTGCATTTGTATAATAGCCGGCAATAAGTCCGAACCAAACACTGAGTACCGCAATGAGCGTTGAAATCAGAATCATGCCGAAAATAGATTGCGTATAGAAGCGTGCGGCGGCGGCAGGGACCGTCATTAACGCAAAGACGAGCAAAGCGCCGACAATCTGAACGGTCACACTTGTCGCCGCTGCCATCAGCAGGAGAAAACCGATCGAGATGAGCCGGATTGGTAATCCCGCAGATTGTGCGCCGACCTGATCAAACGAGTCAAACTTAAGCCAGCGGTAGCCAACTGCAAGTACAACAAGGACAAGAACAGTAATTAAAACAATCTGCCAGATATCCTGCATATCGATGCCGACAACACTGCCAAACAAAAGTGTGCGCGAGTAATTGCCTTGTATATTCCCGAGCGACAGGAATAAAATGCCCAGTCCAAGTGCCAGACTTAGGATAACACTGATCGATGCGTCACGCCGATACATGCGAACGCCGAGCTGACCGACACCAACTGCCCCCGCAATCGTAAACAGGAGCAAGCCAAGCAGCGGATCGATCCCTGCATAAGCGGAGAAAGCGGCACCGGCAAAGCCAATGTGCGACAGGGTATGCGCAATAAAAGAAAGCGACCGCGCAATGATAAACACACCAATCACACCACACATCATCGCTATCAGCGTGCCGGCGATAAACGCGTGCTGCATAAAATCATACTGAAACATTCAATTTCCCCCATTTTTCCAGTGCATTAAGGCAGCTCGCAGATGTTTGACTCACTGCGGAAAACCGGCGAGCGGCAGCTCGGACTCCGTCGGCACATGATGCATGGTGCCGTTCTCCGAAGATGATCCATGAAAAACCGTTGTCATCAATTTTCGGTCATGCAGAATATCTTCCGGATGACCCGTTTTGTACCCTTGCCGTGACAGAAGCAGAACATGATCTGCATAAGTGCCGACCATTTGCAGATCATGACAGATAAAGAGGGCGGTGACACCCCATTCTTTAGCCGCGTTTTTGACCAGTTCCATCATTTGAATTTGCGCCTCAGGATCGAGATTTGCTGTTGATTCATCAAGCAGCAGCAAATCCGGTTTCCGAACAAGTGCCTGAGCCAGAAAAACACGTTGCCGCTCTCCGCCGGACAAGGTTCCAATCGGCTTATTTGCCAATCGCTTCGTATCGGTAAACTGCATGATTTCATTCAGCGCTTTTTTTTCTTTCCGCGAGAGCCAAGGCAAGAAGCCGCTGATTTGACCTAATGAAACAAAATCGCTTGCACTGATCGGTGTTTCATCGTCAATCACCCGCGACTGCGGCACATAACCGACAATGACTTTTCTATGATCACCAAGAATTGAGACATCACCCTGTTGTGGATGAATCAATCCCAGTATTGATTTTAACAACGTTGACTTTCCTGCTCCATTCGGACCGATTATGGCAAATAACTCTCCTGGTGCTACCTTAAACGAAAGATCATTCAAGATTTGTTCCCCATTAAAACGGACTTGGAGTTGATGAATTTGAAGCTGGCGCAGCATAAGAAGCCCTCCGATCAACACCATTCGTGCTGCTGATTCATGGTTATTCAATAAGTTTATCAATAAATAGAGCAGTCCTACCCAGTATGCTTTCGACCTATAGATACTGGATAAATAGTAATGATTTCGATTTACTTTGTCAAGTGATCTTAAGCGCTGAAGGCAGAGACCTCTCTATCAATGATAGAAAAAGAGAATCAGAGAAGAACCATGTGCTACTTTTGCTCCGATTCAAACGGCCACTGTGGTTAGTGTCAGTTTTGCGCCGCTTCAATTTGGCTAAGTTGATCCAGCATCCATGTTTTATAGTTCTTTCCTTTCGGAAGTGTTTCGGTCACCTTAACCACCGGCACATGATGCTGATCAGCGAGTATCATCATTTTGCTCACTGTTGGACTGATTTCTTGGATGTTGCTGACAAAGAATGCAATCCGTTGCTCTTTGATATCCTGTTGCATTGCGGCGATATCTTTCGGTGAAGGATCGCTTTCTTGCTCCACCGCCGTTTCGAAATGATTGTTGGCGATCGTATAACCGAGTGCCTGCACCATGTAATCGAAAACCGGTTCGGATACATCAACCTTCTTATGATCGGCATGTTTGCTCAATGCGGCAACTTTCTCTTGAATTGGCCTTAATTCTTCAATGTACTTTTTCGCATTATTCTTGTACTCCACTGCATGCTTCTCATCAATTTTAGAAAGCTGCTCTGCAATAGCGTTGGTCAGTTTCGGCATTGTCTCGGGATTGTACCAAAGGTGCTCATTGTCGCCGTCTTTCTTACCCATCACGTCTTCAGCAACACGAATCGTCGTCTGCGCTTTAGATTGCTTCACGAGATTGTTCATCCAGCCGTCATAACCAATGCCGTTGAAAACGACTAGTTTTGCATCACTAACCGCCCTTGCCGTAGCGGCTGTCGGTTCAAAGTCATGCGGATCCATACTTGGTTTGTTAATGACCGACGTTACCGATACGCGCTTTCCGCCAACTGCTTGAACCGCTTCCCCATAGAAATCTTCAGCAGCAACGACCATAATTTTATTTGAAGCCCCTTCTTGTGAGGAGGGACCTCCGCACCCGGCAAGAAGGCCGAGGAGCAAACTAAAAATACTTATAAGCAAAAAAATAGGCCGTCTTTTGTATTGTCTCATCATCTATCGCTTCTCCTAATGAATCCTATGTATAACAAAACGTAATTATTACGATTTAAATGCACTATTAAATTTATCAAATTCTCTTTCTCATTGTCAAGTACTTCTGACCCATCATCCGAAGAAGTTACCAGCTAGCTTTTTTCACGCCGGGAATTTGGCCTTTATGGGCGTAATCACGAAAGGCAATCCGCGACATATTGAACTTGCGCATATAACCATGCGGTCGTCCCGTAAGCGGACAGCGATGATGCAAACGCGTCGGTGATGCATCACGCGGCAATTGGGAAAGGGCCGCATAATCTTTCTTCTCTTTTAATTCACGTCTGAGTTCTGCATACGCTGCGACCATTGCTTCACGTTTATGTTCTTTAACGACTTTTGATTTCTTTGCCATACAAAACTCCTTTCTTAATTTATAAATCGTAACAATTACGTTTTGCATATTTATTAAACCACCATTTCTTATCTTTTGCAAGGATGAACAAAGAAGTTCTCGCCTATCCATCCGCTGGATCCGCGTCTTTGGGACGCTTGACGTGCCAAAACATTCCGGTGCGCCGGTGTCGGTGATGACGCACGCCAAATAAGTCTACGATAGCGGCATTCTTTTAGATTAATGAATGAACGGTGAAGCAGCGCAAGCATCGTTTTTTTTAAGTCGATGCGTTTTCTTCGTCGATCCTATATTATAATAAACAAGGACGAACCTTGAGAATCTGTATCTTGTGGAGGTATTCATCGTGAAAATTGCAATGGCAAGCGACCATGCCGGTTACGCATTAAAAGGCGAAATCAAAGCATGGCTTGAAAATGAAGGACATGAAGTGATCGATTTCGGAACAGACAGCAGCGAATCCTGCGACTTGTCCGACTATGTCTATCCCGCCTCACTCGCAGTCGCAAAGGGTGAAGCAGAACGCGGCATTTTTGTCGATGGGGTTGGCTACGGCAGCGCGCTGATCGCCAACCGAATCTATGGTCTGAACGCAGCAGTGTGCCAAGACCCTTTTTGTGCCAAGCTGGCTCGCCAGCACACTGACAGCAACGTTCTGTGCATTGGCGGTAAGATTATCGGATCTGGAATCGCCTTGGAAATCGTCAATGTCTGGATGCATACCGATGTACTCAACGGTATCGACAAGTACACCAATCGCATAAAAAAAGTACAAGCCATCTCGGAAAAACATCTGAAAAAACTTTCCGAAATCTAAAAAGTCTTCTCAAAAAGCAGCCCCGACAAATGGGGCTGCTTTTTCACACTGGTAAGAAAGTATAGAAAATAAAAGATTTAAGGAAACGAGTGTAAGTGGTTCGGTAGAACGCCGCGGCCTGCGGCTCACCGAACACTAGGCCGTCCATGGCCGTCGCGGGCGGCGACTTTGCCTTCGCCAGAGGCTTGGCAAAGCCAAGTTTTCTAATTTGACCGATGCCAGCCATCCACCATTTTCTCCGCCAAAAAAGTAATATTCTTGTAAAAAAATACGTATTGAAACCGTTTTTCAAATGTGCTATAACATATCTTGCTTCTCGATTCTCTTCGATCCGGTGACGACTGGAGCAAAGGCAAGCGAATCGGGATGTCTTTTTTGTGCGCAAAATTTTTGTGCGCATTTTTTTAAGTCAAAATTAATCTGATTTTGCAAAAATAAACGGATCAACGTCGATTCGATTGGCATTCCCATTACAGTATTACATGCTTTTTTCAATCGGATCATCAATCGATGACAACACTGAATTTACTGCGAGAGGAAACGAAACAGATAGGATAACCACTGGAAAGGGAGAGAAGAAAAAGATGACGAAAGTCAGAGACAGTTATTTTGATAACGCCAAGTTCTTCTTAATCTTGCTTGTTGTATTTGGTCACAGTCTCACCAACCTGAAAAGTGACATTCCTGTGATTAACTCATTGTACACATTCATTTTTATTTTCCATATGCCTGCGTTTATTCTTATATCCGGTTATTTTTCGAAGCATTTTCGTAAACCCGGTTATGTGAAAAATGTTGTGAAGAAAACATTAATTCCCTATTTTATTTTTCAAGTTGCTTACTCGTATTTTTACTATATGACCGGTTATGAAAAAGTCTTTAAAATTGATTTAGTATCCCCGCATTGGACGCTTTGGTTCCTTGTCAGCATCCTGTTCTGGAAATTAATGATTATTCCTTTTTCTAGATTGGGAAAACTGGGGTTGCCTATCGCGATCATGCTCGGTATTGCCGCGGGATTCTTTGATACGTTTGAAACGGATTTCAGCGCATCGCGGACGCTCGCGTTTTTCCCGTTTTTCTATCTCGGTTACCTCGTAAAGAAAGAGCAGTTTATGCAGCTGCTGACACGAACTTCGGCGCGCGTCGCCAGCATTTTCGTATTCATCGGTGTCTTCCTGGCCTGCCACTATGTGTTCCCGGATGATCTGCAGGATTGGGTGCTTCATGATTCGTCCTACCATACCTTTGGGCTTTCAAATCTGGAAGGCGGGATCACACGTCTCTTTGTTTACGGCATCAGCTTCTTAACCATCTTCGCCTTCATGGCGCTGATCCCAAAGAAACGGTTTTCGTTCACAGCCCTTGGCAAAAACACTCTGTATGTCTACCTGCTGCACGGCTTTTTCATTAAAACAATGGTGCTGTTTCCACTCTACAAGAATATTGAGCATTTGTATCAATATTCGTTCTTGTTTACCGCGTCCTTGGCGCTCTGCTATCTGCTCGCCAGCCGCCCTGTACGCCTTTTCACAGAGCCGTTCATTGAAATTAGAATGCCGCGTCTGCAGCAGCGTTAGCATCTGGATCTGTAAGAAATGCTCCGGTACACGAGAAAAGCGGATAGTTCATGACGTTGTGCCGCATTGCATGCTACCGGTGCATGCAGCAACACGAGATGTACGCGCAATTCGGACGACTTCTTACTGAGACAAAAGCCTTCACATGGAGGCTTTTTTGTTTTGCTTCAAATCGCGCAATGCTATACTAGGCTATTAGAATACCACACACGGAGGGATGAATATGCTCTCATTTAGTTTGGGTACGGTTATTTTTCAACTGATTATCACACTTATCCTCGTTGCACTGTCCATCTTCATTGTTGCCTTTCTGGTTAAATATTTGGTCATCAGCCTGCCAAAACGCAGGAACAAAGAAATTCTCGACAAACTTGATGAGATCAGTAAAAAGTTAGACCAACGCAAATAACAGCTAAACCCCTAATGGAATCAGGCAATGCGTATGCTGCGTTTTAAAAGGTTAATGAACGCCCTTATACTATAATCCGTGGAATTTTTATACTTTCTATAGTGCAAAAAAGAAGCAGATGGGTTTATCCCCGTCTGCTTCTTTGGTTCTTATAACGGTTTATGCTTGCGGTACTTTTGTGACTCTGTTCTTAATTTCTGCAAGAATGTTTGCCTTAAATTCATCATAGGCAACGGTATTGGTTTCCTGTTGTCCATATTTGCGGACGTTGACGGCATTCTGTGCAATTTCTTGATCACCAATAACCAGTGCATAAGGAATCTTGTGCGTTTGAACATCGCGAATCTTATAACCCAGCTTCTCGCCGCGCAGATCAGCATGAGCTCGGATACCGACCTTTTTCAGATCCGTAACAAGTTTCTTCACGTGATCGATGTGCACATCGGCAACCGGGATCACTTCAACCTGTGTCGGTGCCAACCAAGTTGGGAAAGCGCCGGCAAAGTGTTCGATCAGAATCGCAAAGAAGCGATCAAGCGACCCATAAACGGCGCGATGAATCACGACCGGGCGTACCTTTTCATTGTTTTCGTCAACGTACGTAAGGTCGAATTTTTCCGGCATTTGATAGTCAAGCTGAATCGTCGCACATTGATGTTCACGTCCGATGGCATCCTTAATATGGAAGTCGATTTTCGGGCCGTAGAATGCGCCGTCGCCTGCATTAATCATATACGGCTGATTGATTGCTTCAAGCACACGCTTCAACCCTGCTTCTGCCTGTTGCCACATTTCCAAGCTGCCCATGTGGTCTTCCGGCATGGTTGACAGTTCAACCGTGTATTCAAAGCCAAAGGTTTGATAGATCTTGCTGATCAATTGGAAGATGTTTTTAATTTCGCTTTCAATTTGATCCGGACGAACAAAGATATGCGCGTCATCTTGGCAGAACGTGCGCACGCGAAGCATTCCGTTCAGTGCCCCGCTTAATTCATGACGATGAACTTGCCCGAATTCGGCAATCCGAATCGGCAGGTCGCGGTACGAATGCAGATCATCCTTGTAAATCAGCATATGTCCCGGGCAGTTCATCGGTTTCAGCGCATAATTGACATCATCGACTTTGGTGAAGTACATGTTTTCATGGTAGTGATCCCAGTGCCCTGAGTTTTCCCAGAGGCGCTGATTCATCATTAACGGCGTGCGGACTTCATCATAGTCCACTTGACGCTGCAGTTCACGTGAGAAGTTTTCCAGTTCCGTGCGGATAATCTGACCATTCGGCAGATAGAACGGCATGCCTGGCGCTTCTTCAGAGAACATGAACAGTTCAAGTTGTTTGCCGAGTTTGCGGTGATCTCGTTTTGCCGCTTCTTCAAGAAAATGCAAGTGCGCGTCGAGATCCTTCTGTTTCAGGAAAGCAACTCCGTAAATCCGCTGCAGCATTTCATTATCGCTGTCACCGCGCCAGTAAGCACCGGAAACGTTCATCAATTTGAATGCTTTAATCTTACCGGTTGACGGAAGATGTGGTCCGCGGCACAGGTCGACATAGTCGCCTTGCGAATAGATCGTAATCGTGGCGTCTTCCGGCAGATCACGGATCAATTCAAGTTTCAGATGATCATCAAGCTTTTTGAAAAGATCAATCGCTTCGGAGCGGCTGACTTCCTTGCGAACGATCGGCAAATTTTCGCTAACGATCTTCTTCATTTCCTTTTCAATCTTCGGGAAGTCCTCTTTGGAGAGCGAGTGCTCCATTTCAACATCGTAATAGAAGCCATTCTTAATTACCGGACCAATGCCCAATTTAACATCCGGATAAATCCGCCTTAAGGCTTGAGCAAGAAGGTGTGCGCAGCTGTGGCGCATGATTTCCAGACCGTCTTCGGAATCCTGTACAACAATTTCAATTGAAGCATCTGCGTCAATCGGCCGCGTTAAATCGTAGAGCGCTCCGTTGACTTTACCGGCAACCGCCTTTTTTTTCAAGCTGTTACTGATTGATTCTGCAACTTGTTCTGCAGTGACGCCCTTTGGAAATTCCCGTACATTGCCGTCCGGGAACGTTAATGATACAGATGACATGACTTTCACTCCTTTGAAAAATAAAAAACACCCGCCTCAATAAGAGACGAGTGTTTCTGCTCGTGGTTCCACCCTTGCTTCCGCAATCAAAAAGACTGCGGCACTTAATCCAATAACGGCGCTGCCGTCAGCGGCTACTCGCATTCACCGCTGAAACTCCGAGGTGGTGGGCGATGGCTCGCGGTCAGGAAGTTCGCAGCATCCTTCCCTCTCTGTGCACCGAAACAATCACTCGTGTCCTCTTCATTGCTTTTTTCTTTTATTTCGTGTTGCCCTTATTGTATGCGTTTCGTTTGCAAAGTGCAAGTCCACCTTTGTTTGCCTCAGGATGTGAAGCCTGAAGGCTAGGTTCAATGCGTTGCGCGCGTTCATCACAACATTTATGATTTTGCGAACAAAAAAAATACAATAAAAAATTATTATTTTACGAATCTTTTATTGATTTTATTGGTAGCTGGTGATAGTATTTACTCACACTTCACCACATTAAGTTATTAAATGTCATTGGGAGGCGCCATCATGTCTTTTCTGCTCTGTTTTTTGGCAGTCATGGTTTTTATGCTGATTGGTGAATGGGTGTCCACCGCATCAAAAGCCTATATTCCATCTGTTTTTGTGTCTGCCGTATTATTCATTATCGGGTTCTGGACGTTCATTCCAAAGGATGTTGTTGTTCAGGCTTCCTATAGTTCGCAATTCGTTCAAATCTGTATCGCCCTTTTGCTGGTTCACTTGGGCACGCTGATGAATCTGAAACAGCTGATTGCCCAATGGAAAGCGGTCGCCATCGCGCTGCTCGGTGTTTGCGGTACCATTCTGATCACACTGACGGTCGGTTCAATGATCTTTGACTGGCATACCGTTATCGCTGCGGTTCCGCCGCTGACGGGCGGACTCGTCGCCGCTCTATTGATGACGGACGGGCTTAAAGCTGCCGGGATTACGGCCTTAGTTGCACTGCCGGTATCCATGTTCATTACACACAGCCTGATCGGTTATCCGGTTACTTCGGCAATGCTGAAAAAGGAAAGTCAGCGTTTGCTGAAAAAATTCCGGGGTGGCAGCGTGAAACTGGATCCGAATCGGCAACGGATGATGCAGGGAGCAAGCGATGCCCCGGCAAAACGCATTTTCGGACTGCCGGATGACTATCAAACCTCTGCATTTATTTTGGTTCGTGTGGCAGTTGTTGCGGTTATCAGCCTTTACGTTGCCCAACTGATGCACGGCGTCATCAATTCCTTTGTTATCTGTCTGATTTTCGGCGTCATCGCACATCAATTCGGTTTTCTTGAAGACAATGCACTAAACCGTGCCGGTGTCTTCAGCTGGTTGATTTATGGTTTGCTTGCCTATGTGTTCTCGCAGCTGAATCTAACAACGCCGGCGATGCTCGGTCAGATTATTATTCAGATTGTGGTATTAATTCTCCTTGGTATACTAGGAATGTATCTTGCATCTCTAATTCTTGCAAAACCATTTGGGATGAGCCGGCCAATGGCGTTTGCCTGCTCGCTGACTGCGCTGTTCGGATTTCCTGCCGACTACATATTGACCACAGAAGTGTGCAAGAACAACGCCAAGACGGCTGATGAAGAAGAATACCTGCTTGAAAATATCCTTCCGAAAATGCTCGTTGGCGGTTTCGCAACAGTCTCAATCGCTTCAGTCATTATTGCTTCAATCTTCCTTAAACTCATCTAATCGCTAAAGGAGAGAATCATTTATGACAAAAACATTGTACCAGAACTTTTCACTATTTGACGGAACAACCGATCATTTCGAGACCGACGCGTACTTTGTTGTTGACGACGAAAGCGGAAAGATTATCGAAACAGGGACCGGTTCGCCTGCCTCTGCCGATCAAACCGTTGATCTGCAAAACAAATTCGTCATGCCGGGATTGATCAATGCACATACACATATCACTTCTGATGTCTCGGGCAAGCTTGACGCGCTCGGCTCACCGAATCTGAACCCGATTGTAGCAACCAAAATTGCACTTGATAACTTAAACCGTTTATTGAAACACGGCGTTACCTATATTCGTGATGTCGGTGCCGACTTCGATGTCGATATTCAACTATCCAAACTGGAAAAGGGCGGACACATTGTTTCGCCAGGCATTTGTGCTTCAGGACGGCCGCTCGCAATGACTGGCGGACACTTCTGCACGATTAGCTACGAAGTTGACAGCCCGGATGAAGCACGCAAGGCCGCTCGCAAAGCACTGAAAAACGGGGCCGACAACATTAAGCTGATGGCTACCGGTGGTGTTTCTTTCGGCGGTGAATCACCGAATGACGTGCAACTGACCGAGGAAGAACTGCGTGCCGCAGTTACCGAAGCTCATCATAAAGGCAGAACGGCAAATGCCCATGCTCAAGGTACCGAGGGCATTAAGAATGCGCTCCGTGCCGGCGTTGATTCGGTTGAACACGCGTTTTATCTCGATGATGAAGCCATTCAAATGTTCCTTGACCAAGGTACATTCATTGTTCCAACGCTCATCGCGGTTTACGGCATTTCCGACCGCGGCGAAGGACAAGTTCCGGACTTCATGCTTGATGTTGCCCGCGAAGTGAAAAGGGCACATATGGAAAGCATCAGCAAAGCGGCACATGCTGGCGTTAAACTAGCAATGGGCACCGATGCCGGAACACCGAACAACGATTTTAAAAATGATTCGGCGTTCGAGCTGGAACTCATGGTCGAAGCAGGGTGCACGCCGCTGCAGGCGCTGCAGGCAGCAACCATTAATGGTGCTCAGCTGCTCAAGATCGATGAAGAATACGGCACACTTGAAAGCGGAAAATTTGCCGATTTCATCGTCCTTGAGAACAATCCGCTCGAAAGCATCAAAACCGTTCAAGGCAAGAAACAGGTCTTCAAAAAAGGGCATGAAGTCCTCTGATTAAGACTAAATCCAATGAAGCGAGCCGGAGTCATTCAGACGCATGAAGTGCCTGAAGCTCCGGCTTTTTTTGTACCTAAGCGCTCTGGTGCCAGCAAGCACCGCAGATTCTTGCCTGTCTGAGGAGGCTCGCGGTGCGCCCGCGGCAAGCGAGTAACCGAAGCGACGATTCAACCTTTGAATTTTGTTTCTACTTTCGCGCAATTTCATTTATGGAGTGAAACCATTCGTCGCCAATTCAACCGAATCCTATACTCATATGAAATTATTTCTTTTTGCTTTTATTCAATAATACTGCATAATAGTAAAGAGAACGGTCGTCCGCAGAAAACTGCTCCGTTTGAATGCTTAATAGACGTGGACGAAATTGTTGATTACTGTGAGGTGCGCCATGAGTAGCTATTGGAACCAATTTGCTCAGAAACTCGATCCTTATGTGCCGGGTGAGCAGCCTAAGGATAAAAAGTATGTCAAACTGAACACAAATGAAAATCCGTATCCGCCTTCGCCAAAGGTTCTGACTGCGATCAAGGAGGCGGTGAATGATCAGCTTCGCCTCTACCCGGATCCAAACTGTGATCTGCTGCGCCAAAAAATTGCGGATCATTTTGAACTCGATGCAGATCAGGTCTTTGTCGGCAACGGTTCTGATGAAGTCCTTGCCTTCAGCTTCATGACCTTTTTTGAAGCAGAAAAGCCGGTTGCCTTCGCTGATATTACATACAGCTTTTACAAAGTGTACGCCAATCTGTGTTCACTGAACCCGAAAATCATCCCGCTGAACGCAGACTTCACGGTACCGACGGATGCGTTCTGCACCGCGAACGGCGGTGTGGTCCTCCCAAATCCAAACGCGCCAACCGGACGTGGTCTCTCGATCGAAGCTGTAAAACAAATCCTGGATGCAAATCAGGAACAGGTGGTCATCATCGATGAAGCGTACATCGATTTCGGCGGGACTTCGGTTGTTCCACTCATTAACGACTACCCAAACCTGCTCGTCGTTCGAACCCTGTCCAAATATTCATCGCTGGCCGGTATTCGCGTCGGATTCGCATTAGGGCAAAGCGATTTAATGAATGGACTCAATACAGTCAAAAACTCATTTAATTCCTATACGATCGATCGTCTTGCGCTCGCCGCTGCTTGTGCCGCGATCGAAGACGATGCCTATTACCGTGATCAGGCACAAAAAATCATCGCAACCCGTGAAAAAACGGCCAAACGTTTGGAAGCTCTCGGTTTCTCTGTTATACCTTCTCAGTCCAACTTTATCTTTGCCAGTCATTCTGAGGTGAATGCAGACATCATTTTCCACGCATTACGCGATAAAGGTGTACTGGTTCGCTATTTCAATCAACCACGCATTGACAACTTCATGCGTATCACAATGGGTACCGATGAAGAAATGGACAAACTGGTTAAAGCACTAAACGAGATTCTGGACAAATAACTGCTGAACGAATCGATCAGGCGAACAAAGCGCCTGCGCGTTTAAGCTATGGTCTCATTGATCGAACAACTTTTCGGGGCATTTCATAGTCAAAAGTAAGTTTTGGCTGTGAGATGCCCTTTTTTAGCATCCCTCCACGTGATCCTAAACTTCCTCAGAATCCCCATCCGTCTTCCCTTCTACCTATTCGAGCCGGTCAATCATTGCTGCCGTTACGCTTCATAAAAATTCGGATTACTTTGTATTTAATATTGTCTCATGATCGATCTTCGCTTATACTAATAGTCGATGACAATGATAATCATTTTCATTTAAAACGGTAACAATTCTTATTGGAGGTGTTTTTTTGGTTACACGCGCGGCTCATCGAAGCGGGAGCGCTTATCTCTATTATCCACTGATTCTCCTTCTTCTTTTCCTGATAGCGGCATCAATGGTCTTCTCCGTTTCAATTGGCCAAGTACATATCCCGCTCAGGCAATCGATGAACATCATGCTTCATATTTTGTCCGCTGACCATATCGGTTCTCTGGACAGCGTAACAAACGATTCGTATTTCAACATCATCTATCAAATCAGAATGCCGCGTGTGCTTTTCGCCCTGCTGATCGGCATGGGTCTGTCCCTTTGCGGTGCCGTGATGCAAGCGATTGTACAGAATCCGCTTGCGGATCCCTATATTATCGGCATCTCTTCAGGAGCTTCGCTTGGCGCAACCGTTGCTATTTTAATCGGCTTTGGAGCAGCCGCGTTTCTTTCTAATTTTGGTATTGCCTTCGGAGCATTTATCGGCGCAGTTTTAACTTCTGCTGCCGTACTCTTGCTCTCAAGCATCGGCGGCAGGGCTACATCGGTGAAGCTTATCCTCTCTGGCGTCGTGGTCGGCGCGTTTTACAGCTCGATGTCCAATCTCGTTATTTATTTTGCCAACAATGCCGAGGGTGTTCAAAAAGTCGCCTTCTGGTCAATGGGAAGCCTTGCTCCGTCAAGCTGGGACAAAGTCCCCATTCTCGCCAGCGTTGTCCTTGCCGGATGCGCTCTGTTTCTCTTTCAGCACCGCATTCTCAATACAATGCTGCTTGGCGACGAATCAGCGGTTACATTGGGCATTAATTTAAGCCTCTATCGCAAAATTTATATGGTTCTCGCTGCATTGATCACTGGAACCATGGTCGCTTATTCCGGCACAATCGGCTTTGTCGGCTTGATTGTACCGCATATCTGCCGCGGACTTTTCGGTGCAGACCATAAACGGTTGCTGCCGGCGACACTGCTCTTAGGCGGTCTTTTTCTCATCTGGGCAGATATTTTATCGCGCATTCTGATACCAAATGTTGATCTACCGATCGGCATCATTACCTCTGTGATCGGCTCACCGCTCTTTATCTATATGATTGTGAAAAAAGGCTACAATTTTGGAGGCTGAGCAATGGAACTCGCAGCAAAAGAATTGACAGTACGACGAGGGAAAAAAGAAATCATCAAACATGCATCGGTATTTGTCAAAAACAAACAATTTGTTGGTCTCATCGGCCCCAACGGCTGCGGCAAATCAACGCTGCTAAAAAGCATTTACAAAAGTCTCACCCCCGAGAGCGGCACCGTCTATTTGGACAACCTCGACGTTCTGAAAAGCTCGGAGAAACAGGTGTCACAGAAACTCGGTGTTGTTGGACAGTTTAATGAAATGAGCTTTGATTTGACCGTTGAACAAATGGTCCTGCTTGGCCGTACCCCGCATAAAAAGCTGCTGGAGCCGGATCAGCCAAATGATTTTCATCGTGTTGACGAAGCGCTGCGGCGCACGCGATTAACGGATTACCGGAAACGCAGCTATCTGTCGCTTTCCGGCGGCGAGAAACAACGGGTCATTCTTGCGCGTACAATTGCACAACAGCCGCAATTAATGATTCTCGACGAACCGACCAATCATTTGGATATTCGTTATCAGTTTGAGATTCTCTCCTGTGTCAAGCAGCTGGGCATCAGCGTCCTCGCCGCGCTCCACGATCTAGAACTGGCAGTTATGTATTGCGACTATGTCTATGCCGTTAAAGATGGCGACGTCTATGCCCATGGAAAGCCTGAAGAAGTGCTTACTCCCAAAATCATTGAAGCGCTTTATCAAATAAAATGTCAGACCTTTATAAACCCGGTCACTCATCGACTGGGATTTGCTTACGGACTATAAGGAGGATCATCATCATGAAAAAGAAGTCATTCATCGCCTGCGGTTTGGCAGCGCTCTTGCTGCTGGCCGGCTGCAGCAGCGCAACCAGTACATCGGACAAAAACAGCAAGAGCAGTAAATCCAACTACCCGCTGACTATCCATAATTATACGAAAGCTGAAGGCGGAAGCGAGTGGAAGAAAAAAGATCAGGTCATTAAAAAACAACCGAAACGCGTTATGGCAACAACCCGAACCGTTGCCGAGCTGCTGCTGCATCTTGGGCTAAAAGAGCAAATCGTCGGCGTTGGCGGCAACTTCGGGGCTCCGGATCAAACGGTTGCCAAAGACTATGACGCATTAAAGAAATTAAGCAGCTCCTATGTGGGCAAAGAAGCGGCAATCGGAACCAACCCGGACATCATTGTCAGTCGCGGCGGTTTGTTTGACAATGCCGACTGGGGTGTTGGAACCGTTGATTCACTGAATAATATGGGTATCAACACCTATGTCCTCAAGTCATCGATCAAAGGCGGTACTTATGATTCAATCTACGAAGATATCGACAATCTTGGAAAGCTCTTTAATGTACAGGATCGAGCAAAAGCATTTTCCGACCAATTGAAAGCGAAACAGAAAAAAATCACATCAGACTTAACAAAAATAAAAAAACCGCAAACCTTTGCCTATTTGCATATGTCGGATCCAAAAGAAGTTTACGTCTATTCTGCCTATGGTGAGACGTTCTTCAACAATGCATTCAAGATGGTCAAACTCGATAACGTCTTCCAAAATCAAAACGGCAACGTCAGTGTTGAAACCCTAGTAAAAACCAATCCCGATGTGCTGATCGTTCTCGATTGGGAAGGCGACGGCAAGACGATGAAAAAAGCCCTCTATTCTAATCCGAAACTATCAAGTATGAAAGCGATCAAGAACAAAAAGATCTACACCATGGACTATAACTACATGTTCAGTTACAGCTATAACACCCTTGACGGTCTCGAAAATTTGACCAAAGAAATGTACCCGGACCTGTATAAATAAAAAAGTTCACCTATAATAGTCATGAAAATTTGCAAAAAAATATACATGAATCTCTTTTTAGCTTTTCGCTCACTCAATCGAATTTAGAAAAATATTGATGGGTATGATCTCTCATCTATCTTTAAACGCAAATAAAGTGTAGAATGTACTCGCCTAAATAGAAGGAGGAGGAACATGATACAAGAAAAACAAAAATTTGATCTTCAGCTTCTGAGCAGGGCTTTTGAAGAAAATCTATCACTCATTAGTTTTAACACGAATCATAAAGTCATTTTTGTTAATGATAATTTTTCGAAAGCACTGGGCTACACTAAAGAAGAAATGATCGGTATGGATCACGCAATGCTCTGTTTTCCTGATTTTGCAAGCAGCGCAGATTATCAAGACTTTTGGAATAAGCTGCTTGGCGGCAACCGCTTTCAAGATAAGGTTAAACGTAAAGACAAACTCGGCCATGCCGTGTGGCTGGAAGCAACCTACATGCCGATTTTCGATGAAACGCATAGCCATGTGATTGGCGTGCTGAAGGTTGCAACCAATATTAGCCAGCGTGAACAGCGCATCAAACAATTCACGGACAGCTTAAAAGACACGGCTGCGGATCTCCATGAACAGGCGCAAGCAGGGAATCATCAGACCAAGGCACTTAATAAGGAAATCACGAATGTTGAACGCTTTTCTAATGAAAATGCGGAAACACTCGCGACCCTTCAGCAAGAGATCAAACAGATCAACGGCGTCGTTGAAATCATCCGCGATATCTCCGAACAGACGCATATTCTTGCCATTAATGCAGGAATTGAAGGCGCCCGTTCCGGAGAAAGCGGCCGCAGCTTTATCGTGATTGCTAAAGAAATGCAAAAACTATCCGATCAAGTTCATCAGTCCATTAAAAAGGTGGAGGAACAGACAAGACTGATAATCGCCAATGTCAATCAAATTGCCGATCGATCAGGCAATCTTCAACATAATGCCAAGGTGAGCCACGAGACAATGGAAGTAGCCACACAAGTATTCGATAAAATTGGACAAGCCGCCGAGTTGCTTAACGATCAAGCAAAAGCATTAAACAAATTGCTCAATCCATAATAGCCAGCAGCAAAAATTCTCTGACTCTCTCAGGGGATTTTTTGCTTTATCTGTGCCTCCACATCGTTTCGGATCAGGGTTTAGATCATTGATCCACTGGGTGTGTTCGTTTTCTGATCACAGACCAATATTCGTTTTTGTTCACAAATGGAGTCACTGCATTGAGCTTTCGATTCTCTTTAGTTTTGCAATCAGATGTTCAGTTCTCACACGCTTCTGTTTGATTCGTTGTTCTTCGGCAGCTAAGGCAAAACTCTGTTTTTTAAGCGCTTCAAGCACTGACTGAATGAGTGTCGCAGTCCCACAACCGGATTTTTCCTTCATGCAAAAAATTTGCTGTATCTGCGCTAAAGATAAATCCATTTTTTGCATTTCCTTCACTACTTGAAAATCGACAAATTCTTTTTCACCATAGTCTTTGTAGGTACCAATTTTCTTCGGCTGTATCAGATGCAGCTGTTCATAATGGCGAATGGTATCCTTAGTTGTTTCACAGCGCGCAACAAATGCACCGATTTTCATCGTTACATCTTCCCTCTTGACGTGGGGTCGACCCCATCGTTTTTACTAAGTATAATCTCATGTTATAGGAGGAACTTCAATGATCATCAGTGCAATCGGATTGATTGTTTACGCCCTATTTTGTCTTATTTCCGGAATCGTCATATGGTCAAAAACAGATCAAAAAGTCGTTGTCGTCTATTTTCTATGCATGCATCTGGTATGTCTGATTATGGGCATGCTCATGATCAGCACCCACTTGCCTTTACTGCTTGTTCTGATCATCCTTAGCGCTACTTTAGTAAGTAGAATAGCAAATGGCTGTTTTATTTTTCATCGCATTAACCTCCTCCATCATGTTTTTACGGGAGCTTATTTTATCGCACTGCTTCTTCTCAATGTATAAAGGGGACATGAAGACTTTATTGACTTTGAATAAACATTTATTGATAAGCAATAACAAATAGAGTAAAATCAATGTGCAAACAACTGAGTGAGGTGCTTTTGATGAAACGAGAAACACTTTTCTTAAAGCTCGCTGTTTTTCTAATAGGGCTGCCGATCCTGGCTGCATGTATCTTTGTTCTGCCTAGGCTCACTGCCTTTTTTGCAGCATTATATCCAAAGTTCGCCTATTTGCAGTATCCTTTTTTAGCCGGACTATATATTACAGCACTCGTCTTTTTCGCTGCATTGTATCAGACATTCAAACTCCTCACGTATATCGATAAGAACGAGGCTTTCTCGGAGCTATCGGTCACTTCACTGAAGAACATCAAATATTGTGCCGTGATCATCGGTGTCTTCTATGTTGCGTTTATGCCGGTCATCTATCTTATGGCGGAAGCAGATGACACTCCTGGCATGGTTATCATTGGGATGACGATCATTTTCGGCTGTATGGTGATTGCCGTTTTTGCCGCGGTGCTGCAAAAGCTGTTACAAAACGCCATTGCAATAAAATCAGAAAATGATCTAACAATCTGAGGTGAACCCTATGGCGATTATTATTCATCTTGATGTGATGCTGGCAAAGCGGAAAATGAGTGTTACCGCGCTCTCTGAAAAAGTGGGACTGACGATGGCAAACCTGTCAATATTGAAGAACGGAAAGGCTAAAGCCATTCGCTTTTCAACGCTGGAAGGAATCTGTAAGGCTTTAAACTGTCAGCCTGGAGATCTTTTGGAATATCAAAGTGAGGAAGATAAAGCCGACCAATTCGATTAAAAAGAAAAGAGTCTTAAAGCTGGCGCTCTAAGACTCTTTTTTCGTGCCTTACGTCTCGTGTTTCGTGCATGAATCTTGTTAACTAAAAAAGTCAGACTCTATTTGGCCGCCACAGAAACAATTCAACTTAATTTTCTCTCGATCGTTTTCATAAATTGGTGTGTAAACCATGTATCGTTGTTTATTTTTTGGTTTAAATCTGGATTCATATTGATAATCCTCGGCTTGGTCTTATCGCTGCTGAGCCCATTGGCTCTCGCAAAACAGATGCGGCCGTCAACCGAACTAATCGTCATATAAAACGGATGGTGTTCACGAAGCCTACGGAGGTAATGATCAACCGCCTCATTCACATCCGTTGTCGCGAAATAAAAATGCTCTTTGGGGCCGGCGTTTTGATCCTTTTGCCATTCAATAAAGTTAAATCGTGGAATTTCAGTCGCTTGCAAGTCGCAACACCTCTCCCTTACTCTATTCTTCAGAAGGAGAAATGATTCCTGCATTAGACCGATGGAATCAAAAGCCTAAGTTGATAAATGATTCAAGATCCACGCCCTAGGCGGTCGGTGTACACCACAATTAGGTCCGATGCATATACGCGCGAACGGTAAGCGGAGCAAAGACGACAACGATAACAGCTGCACCAATCAACGTCACTGTGAAATCCCAGCCAAAAGCTCCGGAATTGGTCAGATGCCTTACAGCTGTAATTAAATGAGACACCGGATTTATTTTTGCGAACCACTGCAGCCAGTCCGGCAGCGTATTGACCGGTACAAAAGCATTTGACAGAAACGTGAGCGGAAACAAAACGAGCATCGAAATGCCTTGAACGCTTGACGCGGTTCGCGCGATCACGCCGAAGAAAGCGAAGATCCAGCTGATTGACCAAGAGCAAACAATCACAAGCAAACCAGCAAGGACAACATCAGTAAGCCCTCCGTCGGGTCGATACCCCATAAGGTAGCCCATTGAAAATGTAAGTATTGTCGCAATCGTGTAACGAACCGTGTCGGCCAGAAGTGCACCGGCAAGTGGGGCGATCCGTGCAATCGGCAGCGACTTAAAGCGATCAAATACTCCTTTGTCCATATCTTCGCGCAGCTGCACGCCGGTCACAATCGAGGTCGTAATGACCGTTTGCACCAAGATACCGGGGATAATGACTGGCAAATAACGGGTTACATTTCCTGAAATGGCGCCACCAAAAATATAAGTGAACATCAGCGTAAAGATAATTGGCTGGAGTGTCACGTCAAATAATTGTTCCGGTGTGCGCTTAATTTTCAGCAACCCCCTATAGGCCATCGTAACGGAGTTGGCTAAACTCTGCGTAAAGCTTGTATTTCTTCTCAAGTGGCGATCGGCAACGGGCTGAATGGTGGTTGTTTTCATCGATTAGCTGCCCCCAATTTTTGTTTATTTTTGGCCTTATTTTCATTTACGCCATGCCCCGTAATGGTGAGGAAGACTTCGTCAAGTGTTGGCTTCTGCACACTGAGTTCTGCTAAATGAACATCCGCTGCACGCAGAGCAATCAGCAAATCCGTCACTCTATCGGCATCTGCTAAAGGAGCGGTAATCTTGCCGCCTTCTGGAGAAACAGCCGAGGCAACCGTAAGTGCTTGTTCGATGATACCGCGCGCCTGTTCTGTTTTAGTTGGGTCCTGAATACGAATCTGCAATGAGGAACGGCCAATGGAGGCCTTCAGCTCATTCGCCGTCCCTTCGGCAACCACCCTTCCTTGATCAATGACCGCAATGCGATCCGCCAGTTCATCCGCTTCCTGCAAATATTGTGTGGTCAGCAGCACGGTTGATCCACTATCCACCAAATTACGGATTGTTGCCCACATTTGATTTCGCGTGCGCGGATCAAGCCCCGTGGTCGGTTCATCCAAAAAGATCAGCGGCGGTTGTGCAATCAAGCTTGCCGCCAAATCCAAACGGCGGCGCATTCCGCCCGAGAAATGTTTCAATGGACGTTTGGCTGCTTCCGTCAGACCAAATGCCTGCAAAAGCTCTGCCGACTTGCGCCGTGCGTCAGCGCGGCTCAGCCCAAGCAACCTTGAAAAAATCATTAAATTTTCCGTTGCACTGAGCGTTTCATCCACCGATGCATACTGACCGGTCACGCCAATTAATTGGCGGACGCGATGCGACTCATTGCTCACATCATGCCCGAAAATTCGCGCGGTTCCTGCATCCGGTCTTAATAATGTCGAAAGCATTCGGATCGTTGTTGTTTTACCCGCTCCATTCGGCCCCAGCACACCATAAATAGATCCTGCCGGCACGTTTAAATCCACCCCATCGACCGCGCGGTGTTTGCCGAATTGTTTCATCAGCCCATGTGCTTCAATCGCCCAATCGTTTGAGGGTTTGTTCTTTTTCTTTCGATGATCATCTATTTTCATCTGCATGCCTCCTCGTCTAATACGTTTTGAAGTGCATCGTCATCCCTGTTCAACCCGGGAACTGCGTTCATTAGAATGCGATCCAACTGGCTTTTCCTCCTTTTCTACTAACTATAAAGGAACGTTGGTCTGCCCATAATGCACGGGAGACGGAAAGACAGCTCCTTCTACAGACCGATTTTTTATCCATCGGCTGGGGCATGAGTCGATAAGCAACCTTACAGATCTGTAAGCCGCGGCCTTGGAACTGTAAGCAAGCGCCGCACAAACCCTTGTATACTAGACACATCAGATAAATTAAAGTCAAGGAGCGATCACGATGTTGTTACAAGTCAATCATTTGCAGAAAATTTTTCAGACACGCTTCAGTAAAGAAAAAACCGTTGCCTTGCACGATGTAACCTTTAGTGTTGAGGACGGCGAATACATCGCCATTATGGGGGAAAGCGGCTCGGGGAAAACAACCTTGCTGAATACATTGGCCACACTTGAAAAACCGACGTCTGGGTCTGTGCTCCTGAGCGGTCAGGACGTCACAAAAATTAAGGAAAACAAACTGGCGGAGTTTCGCCGTACCCATTTGGGGTTCATTTTTCAGGACTTCAATCTGCTCGATACCCTGTCGGTTCGCGACAATATTTTCTTGCCGCTCGTCCTTGGTCGCCAAAAAGTACGCGTGATGGAACAGCGCCTAGAAAAACTCGCACCGAGATTAAATATCAGCGATCTGCTGAACAAACAGCCCTTCGAGTTATCCGGCGGTCAGAAACAGCGTGTGGCAATCGCACGCGCACTGATCACCGAACCGGAACTTGTTCTCGCCGATGAACCGACTGCAGCGCTCGACTTCAAGAACAGCGAGGGACTGCTCACCCTTCTTGAAGATATCAATGAAACGGGGCAAACCATTCTGATGGTGACGCACTCGGCGATCGCCGCAAGTCACGCCAAACGCGTGTTGTTTATTAAAGACGGTCGCATCTTTCATCAGCTTTACCGCGCAAATCGAGAAGCCGCCGATTTCATGCAAGAGATCAGCATGACAATGACGAACCTGCTGGGCACGGAGGTGAGATAATTTGTTTTACGTGAAATTAGCCGGTCGCAACATACATCAATCCATGAGCAATTTTCTTCCCTTTGCACTTTCAAGTGTTGTGATGTTTCTCATGAATCTTATGATCGCAACGATTTTGCTGAGTCCAAGCTTGAAAAAGCTGCAGCGTTGGGAAAACTTCGCGATGCTGCTGAGCTTAGGATTGATCGTTTTGACCATCTTTGCGACCATCTTTATGATTTATAGTTATCGTTTTTTACTTAAAAGACGGACAAAAGAATTTGGACTCTATAATATTCTCGGTCTGAAAAAACGGCAGATTGTCCGCATTTCTATACTGGAGCTGCTGATGATGTTTCTTGTGACTGTGGTTGCTGGAACCATTCTTGGCATTGTATTGGCCAAATTTTTATACCTCATCTTAATTAACCTAGTAGGTGAAAATTATTTCGACTTGCAGTGGAGTCCGCTTGCAGTTGGGATTGTGACGGTTCTATTTGCGTGTATCTATCTACTCTTGATGATCATCAGCAGCTTCTCGATCCGTCGTCAGTCCAGTCTGGAATTGCTCAAAAATGCGAACAAAGGTGAAAAAGAGCCCAAGTCACGCGGCATTCTCGCCCTGCTTGGCCTTGTCTCATTGGGCATCGGTTATTACCTTGCCGTAACGGTTGCCTCGCCGCTCGACGCCCTAACGAAATTCTTTATCGCCGTACTGTTTGTCATCTTCGGTACGCTGCTGTTCTACATGAGCTTTACAATTTGGCTGCTCAAACGTCAGAAGAAAAATAAAGGCTATTACTATCAACCAAAACACTTCATTACCGTTTCAAGCATGCTGTATCGCATGAAACAAAATGCGGTGGGATTGGCAAATATAACGATTTTGGTGACGATGACGTTCGTCACCTTAGCCACAACGGTTGGCCTCTTTTCCAGTATCAATGGATTTCTGAACGACTACTTCGTGCGCAACACGATCATCAACATCAATACAACGCAGCAGCAAAGCATTGAACTCGTTGATCAAGTGGCTGAGAAAAACGGAATAAAGTTGAGCAATCCGGTCGTTTACGAACGGTCAAACAGCATCGTCGGAGCATTGAACAATGGCAAATTCGAGAACAAACAAAACCTTGCCAATCTGACGGCTGTGAACTTTATGACTGCAGAAACCTATACCACATTGACTGGAAACCCTGTTCATCTGCGCGGAAATGAAGCGATTGCCTTCCCGGCAGTTGGCAGCTTAAACGAGAATCAAGTAAAATTTGGGAACCGCACGTTTAAAATCAAACAAAAAATTAACGGCATCCGCAATTTTCCATCAACCAGTAGGATGGCATCAAACTGGTTGATCCTGATTGTCAACTCAAAATCACAAATTCAACCCGTACTCGACGATGCAACCAAAGCGGCAGGCAATCATTACCTGCTTGGTTTTGATACGACCATCAGCGCCGATTTAACGGGCAAAGATGCCAAGAAGCTTCAAACTACTTTATCCAATTATCGTGTAAATGGAGACGCTCCGATTCAGCGCAGGGATGACTCAAAAACGAAAATCGAGCAGGATGACCGCGGCGAAGAAAAAACGCTTGCCGGTATGCCTCCGACCTTTGAACGTTATGATGACATGCACCAGCAACTTATATCTTTTGCAGGCGGCTTCCTGTTCATTGGCCTGGTCTTAGGGTTCACCTTTATTCTCGGTACCGCATTAATCATTTACTACAAACAAATTTCTGAAGGAGAACAAGATAAACGCAGCTTCGAAATCCTGCAAGAAGTCGGTTTAAGCAGCGATGAAGTGCGGCAAACGATTCGCTCACAAGTGCTGCTCGTCTTTTTCATGCCGATCGGCGTCGCAATTGTCCATTTCGGCTTTGCCTTCATCATGATTCAAAAATTGATCAGCTTATTTGGCACAACACGCTTTGGCCTACTGTTGCTGACAAGCATCGGTACAATCGCCGTCGTTGCTGCAATTTACTACATCATTTATAAACAAACGAGCCACGCCTATTACCGAATTGTGGAACGCTAATCGCCCGAAAACGGTGCCCATGCTGCGTTACGGCTGACGGCGTTGGTGCTCGAAACCGAGAAGGAGTCTCATCATTGATTGTTTGAGCTCCTTCTTTTCGCATTTGTCCCTTTTCAAAAAAATCGGTAGAATGAGTATAACAATCACTAGGGGAGAATTTCTGATGACTAAAGTCTTTATTGTGGAAGACGACGCAGCGATTGTGAAACAGCTCGCTTCTGCGCTGAATGACTATACCGTTGTTTCCGTACAGAATTTTCGCAGCGTCTGCCAAGAAATTGAAGCCGAGACTCCGGATTTGATTCTGATGGACATTACCCTACCCTATTTTAACGGGTTTTACTGGACAACTGAGATTCGCAAACATGCAACAACCCCAATCCTTTTTCTCAGTTCGGCAGATGACGAAATGAACCAGGTGATGGCAATGAACATGGGGGCCGACGATTACGTCACCAAACCGTTTTCAGTCGACGTGTTGAAGGCGAAAATCAATGCCTTGCTGCGCCGAACCTACAGCTTTTCTCAAGCACAATTGACGTTCAACGGCTTCGTCTTGGAAGGTACCGAAGTGAAAAAGGGGACGAACAAAGCGGTTTTGACGCCAACCGAAGCTAAACTACTGCGCACCTTCTTCGAACAGCCCAACCAAACGGTGACCAAAGACCTACTGCTTGCAAAGCTCTGGGAATCGGATGAATACATTGATGCTAATGCTCTGCACGTCAACATTGCTCGAATGCGCAAGAAACTGCACGCGATTGGCTTTGATTACATCGGAACGGTGCGAGGTGTCGGCTATGTACTGGCGTGAACGAAAGTATTTTATTTATGCCGTCCTCGTGATCGTCGTGGTCATCAGTCTGACCTTTTCTCTGCGTGGTCTGCCCATGCGCACGTTCTGGTCGAGTTTGCTGTTTAGCATGACCGTTCTGATCATTTTTAGCGGCTATGACTATTACCAATTTCAACGCCGCCACCACCAACGGCTCCAGCAAATCGTTCCTCAGGTTGACTTAAGCCCGCAGTCGCAAGCAGAAAAAGATATGCAGAAGTTGCTCGAGGAACAAAAAGAGTACTACGAAACGAAAATTGCCGCGATCAAACACTTTGATGACGACTTAACCGATGTGGTGCGTATATGGAGCCATCAGATGAAGGTGCCGCTCTCTGTCCTCAATTTGATGGGACAAACCGGTGATTTTACCCGAGACGAATTGAAAGAGCAAACGTTTCAATTGGAAAACTATTTGGAGATGCTGCTGCATTACCTGCGCTTGAACCACGAGCAAACCGATTATCGCTTTACCAAAGTGCCCATGAAGCCGCTCGTTCAGTCAATCGTGCGCAAGTTCGCCCCACTGTTCATTCGAAAAGGACTGAGCGTCACCGTTGATGGCGATACGACCTGGACGACAGACGAAAAGTGGCTCGGCTTCGCCCTTGAGCAAATCATCAGTAATAGCGTCAAATACACGAAACAAGGCAACGTCAGCATCCAAATCAAAGCAAAATCGATTCAAATCAGCGACACCGGCATCGGCATCTTAAAAGAAGATCTGCCGCGCCTATTCGAACACGGCTTCACCGGTTACAACGGGCGCCGCGACAAAAAAGCAACCGGCCTCGGTTTCTTCCTTGCAAAAGAAGTCGCCAATCGGCTCTCATTAAGCATCCATGTTGACTCCGAAATTGACAAAGGAACGACGGTGACACTAAAAAGGAATGATGGAGCGTGAAAGGGCTACAGCCATATTTTAATTTAAAAGGTGAACCTATTCATATTGAAGTATTGTGGATTAAATCCTTGCAGAAAAGAGATTAAACATATAATAACGTGGATGAAGGTGTGTTCATAAGTTAGAAAGGATTCATTCACAGAAGAAGAAAGGCTGAAATTACATACCGATTTTCTTTTTGATCTTCTGAACCTCTTTACGGGTTTCCCAATGTTCATCATGTACCATTTTAATTTGATCGGACAGATCCTCATACATGTCATCCATTCGCCGATTCGTTTTTTTCAGATCACGTTTAATCTCTGAGATGTCTTGTTTCATCTCAATGATGTCTTCTTTCATCACAACTATATCTTGCTTCATCTCTGTGATATCTTGTTTCATCTCGTCCATTTCAACGCGCATGCCTTTAACGTTCGCGTCAACTTCTCTAATCGCCTGCATGATCATGCTCAATTCCCCAGCCATAATCGCCCACCTCCTTTTGTTCTATCATAACAGCTGCCAAATGAATGCTGCAAGGACAGAGTCAGGCCTTCTTACAATCATTTTAAAAGAAGGACTGCCCCACCTGTTTGCTGTTTAAGCATGACTTTTCCGGCTAAGTGGAAGCAAAGCAACGATCTGTTGCATCGGTTTTATTTCCATGCATAAGCATCCGTTGGCATTTGCAGGTAACGCAACCATTGCGGATCAGCGAGACGAAGGAACGTTAGCGAAATGCCGTACATATCATTTGAGGTCATATAGTTGCCTGTTTTTCTGATCGGGGTTTTTAGTCCGTACAACTCGATCAGCCGACCCACGTCATTAACAAAAATAAACTGATCCATAAGCGGCGTCGAGCCAAGGCCATTGACCATGATTGCAAATGTTTCCCCTTTTTTCCATGCAAACGCATTTTTCAGCTTATTCATCAGTTCAATCGCCAGTCGTTCTGAGGAATGCATCTTCTCAATCCGGTAACCCGGCTCTCCGTGAATCCCGATGCCAAAATAAATTTCGTCTTCGTTTAATGAAAACAGAACTTTATCTTGATTGGTTATGGTGGAAGGCGACAGAGCAACCCCCAGCGTTTTTGTCGCTTCAACCACTTGGTCGCCTAAATTCTTCAATTCAGGCAAACGCAATCCGGATGCAGCGGCTGCGCCAATTATTTTCTGAACGAAGACCGTACCGGCAACGCCTCTTCGCGTCAACGCGTAGGTTTTGCGATCCAGACGCTCTGTTGAAATATCATCTGCAACAATAACCATTTCAACAGGAATGCCTTCTTGCTTTGCCCACTGTGCGGCTTGATTAAATGCTTCAATGTCCGCTTTGAAATTTTTCACAACGAGAAGAACGCCTTCAGGTCCAGCGACCTCTTTAATGGCCCTAGTTATTAATTCTGCTTTTGGCGGGGTAAACAGCTCCCCGCACACCGCTGCTGTCAGCATCCCATCCCCGACATATCCGGTATCGGTCGGTTCATGCCCACTTCCGCCCCCACCAATCACCGCAATCCGATCACGTGCCCACTTTTTTGAATAGAAGATGCCCGTCCGCCCAATACGTGTTAACAAATCCTGATAATTAAAGGCAATGCCTTGAAACATATCTTCAATGATGTCTGCTTTATGATTAATAATCTTTTTCACCGTAGCGATCCCTCTCTTTTACCTGTATTGTTACGCTTTTACTAGTCCGCGTCAATTCCCCAATGGTATAATTTAAATAGGGGTGTTCGGAGGCGAAGCTGAACCGATGACAGGATCACTAATCACCAAAAAAACGATTGCCACTGCATTAAGAGAACTTTTGAAAAAGGAATCGTTTGAAAAAGTAACGGTTCGAGACATCATGCGTCATTGCCACATGCGCAGACAAACCTTCTACAATTATTTTAAGGATAAATATGAATTGGTTTCCTGGATCTATTATGAAGAAGCAATCGAGAATATCCAGGATTATATGAACTATGAAAATACAGCAATGATCATTGAACGCATCTTCACCTACCTCTATGAGAATCAGAATTTCTATATAAAAGTCCTTGAATTTACCAGCCAGAATTCACTCAGCGACTATTTACTTGAGCAGACGAAACTTTTGATTCGCCATTGGATTGACGAATTGGACGATAACGGCGATTTATCCCTAACAAACGATTTCGCCGATTTTTTGAGCGACTTTTACAGTTATGCCATTGTTGGCGTAGCCATTAAGTGGCTGAATGACTCTTGTCCGGAAAAACCGAAGATCATCGCCAAGCGTATTGTACGGCTCTTGGATCAGGCGTTTCAATCCGCGCAAGATCGGTCGAAGCATCAAAGACGCGACTAACAATTGGTCAGTCAGTTATGAAAACCCCGGCATTTGGCCGAGGTTCTTTTGTTGATCATTCTAAATTAGCAGATAAAGAGCATGGCTTCGAAGAAACTCGGTTAGTCCACTGCTAGTAATTTCTTCTCGCTTTCGACAGACCAGCCATGGCGAGATTTATAGTCTTTGACATACGCATCGACACCTTTGATTGCTTGGACCACATCATCTGCCGTAATCGCAAACGGCATTTGATGGATCGTCTCTCCAGGAGCCGTCGCCTTTTCACCGACCTTGTAAAGTTCTTCATCCGTCGCTTTTTCAAGATGAATTTCTTTAAGTGAGGTTGGCAAACCAAGTTTCAGATAAAAGCCAATGTAGCGTTCCAGCTCATCAAACGGCTTATTCTCAAGAACAAGCTGAGTCAGCGCACCATACGCTACCTTTTCTCCGTGCGTCAGGTGGTGAATATCACCGGTCAAAGCGGTAAATCCGTTATGAATCGCATGGGCTGCGCCAAGTCCGCCATCTTCGAAACCTAGACCGCTGAGCAGCGTGTTCGCTTCGACAATCGCTTCAAGTGCCGGTGTAACAATTTTCTGTTGGTTCGCTTCAATCGCAGGAAGCGCATAATCGAAGAGCACTTTTTCGCAGGTTTCCGCAATTGCCTTACCTGCCAACGTCGGTTGTTTGCCGGACATGGTATTATTATGTCCTTCAGCAACCGCACGCGCTTCAATCCAGGTGGCCAGTGCATCTGAAATACCCGAAACAAGCATCCGATGCGGCGATTCAGCAATAATCCGCGTATCAACAATAACGAGTTCCGGATTCTTATCATAGAACAAATAGCTTTCAAAAGCACCGTCATCAGTATAGATTACAGACAGGCCTGCCGTTGGTGCATCGGCGGAGGCTACGGTCGGTGCGCAAACAACCGGAGTATCCAGATGATCCGCGACTGCCTTCACCGTATCTAGCGTTTTCCCGCCGCCAAGTCCGATCACCACATTCACTTTTTTTGTCTTTCCGGACTCTGTCAGTCGATTGATTTCATTAATGCTGCATTCGCCTTGAAAGACTTCTTTGACAACTTCGATTCCACCTTTTTTAAGCTGAGCGGAGAAGGCTTCAGCAGCAGCCTTCCACACAGTTTCATCGGCAACGACAAGCGCTAAATCGCCTAACTTTTTCACATACTGATCCGCTTTCTTGAATACATCTTTCCCTTGTACATAACGGCTTGGGCTGACAAAAACTTTTTCCATGATAACTTCCTCCTCTTTCACCAGTTATTAGATGGTATGGGTCGGCATCCAGCGACTTTTTTGCGGGTGACACGAATCATCCCGACCGGTCTCCCGACTGCAAGGTTTGCAGTGCTCCCATTGTTCGCTTCTCCCGCAGAGAGGGTACATAAACTTCCACTTGTTTTGCTATGCTCACGCGTACTCGTATTTCAAACAGCGTTTACGACGCGATCATTCATTTTATTTTAAGCGGTTTCAATTCTGAGTGTATCGAATCTTCCGAAGCATTCGCCTGAAGCATCGCCGCTGCAACATAAGCGCCTTCGACAAAAGAAACATTCTGAATCTCTAGGTTTTTATCTGTTGTCTCGCTAACGAGATCTAGATTCATCTTTGCGCTCCCCAGGTCGTAAAATGCCCAAATGCGCGGCTCTTCAAACGACGTAACGGCTTCATTGATCCGATCAAAACTTGTCCCAACACCATTGTCTTCTGTGCCTGCTGCAGCTTTAATCGTCACATCCCCGGCGACTTCCTTAAGCAGCCGCAACACACCATCACCGATTTCACGAACATGAGAGACTAAGAGGATACCAATCTCAGGCATGATCAGCACCAGCTTCCAAGAAGGCATGGAACAGATAACCACTTGATTGGGCACCTGGGTCAATATGGCCAACCGAACGATCGCCCAGATACGAAGCTCTACCTTTTTTTGCTTTCAAACTTTTGGTTTCGGCTACAAAGGCATCAATTTTCTCATGCGTTAATGAACCGTCTGCCAGTGCTTTCTGAACCGGCAGCCAAACATCCAGCATCGTCTTATCACCGGCTTCGGATTTTCCGCGATGAGCGATGGCTTCCGCTCCCGCCGCAATCCATTCACTGCGGTCATCGGTTTCACCCGCTTTTTTCGAGAGCGCGAGCAAAGCCGAACCGTACAGCGGTCCTGAAGCCCCTCCGACTTTGGAGAGGAGAGCCATCGCCGCGTTTTTAAATACAGCCGACGTGTCACCCGACTGATCCAAACTTTTTAATAAAAAGTCCGCGCCGCGTGCCATGTTATTCCCGTGATCCCCATCGCCAATCGCGCTATCTAACTCACTCAGATACGTTTTCTGTTCATGCAACTGCGCTGCAAATAGCTCCAACCATTTTTTTATTTTATCTACCATTAACATCATCTCCCTTTACCATGCAAGTGTGTGCGTTTCCCATTTCAAGTTCTCCAGCCAGCGCGCATCTTCCAATTTACAGAGCGTCAGCGAAAGTCCTTCCATATCTAACGAGGTCGTCAAACTGCCTACTTTGATAAAATCAATCAAGAGGCCGTCTTTCTTCAGTAATTTCTCCGCATCCTGCCAGAAAATGTATTGTTCCATCAACGGTGTGGCACCCAGTCCATTAACGAGTACCGCATAATGTTCGCCTTCAGACCATTGAAAAGCGTTCTTCAATTTAGAGACAATTTCTTCAGCTAATTCACGCGAGGTTTTCAGTGATTCACGTCTGTAGCCGGGCTCGCCGTGTATGCCGACGCCAAATTCAATTTCGGTGTCCCCTAATTCGAAGCCCGGTTTGCCGACTTCAGGAACCGTCGCCGCTTTAAGCGCGACGCCCAGTGTCTTGATATTGGGGACGATCCGGCCGGCAACCGCTTTCATTTCATCTATAGTCGTCCCTCTTGCTGCTTCGGCACCAAGGATTTTATGAACGAACACCGTTCCGGCAACTCCGCGTTTCCCCTCCGTATAAGTACTGTCCTCGACCGCAATATCATCATCAACGACAACGGATTCAACACGGATACCATCGGCTTCGGCCAAATCTTTGGCCATTTCGAAATTCATCACATCGCCTGAGTAATTTTTAATAACGAGAAAAACACCTTTCCCCTGATCCACCTGTTTAATCGCTTCATAAATCTGATCCGGAGTCGGTGACGTAAATACCGATCCGCAAACCGCCGCCGCAAGGATTCCGTCCCCGACAAATCCGGCGTGTGTCGGCTCATGACCACTACCGCCGCCACTGACTAAAGCGACTTTGTCTTTGGGCAGTTCCGAACGATAGATCACACCTGTTTCAGGGATATTTTTCAATTGACCACATCCCGCAGACACAATCCCCTGAACCATTTCGTCAACAGCCTGCTCCGGTTTATTCATGATTTTTTTCACTTTATCTGCCCCCTTTCATTTTCCACATGTCTATATTAACTTGTATGCGATTACATTGTAATGGACAGATTTCCAAATGTGTCCGCTTTCATTTGCGAATAGCTGTCCACAGCAGCTCACCCATTAAACACAAACCGCTAAATTTTCAATCGCAAGCTATTGACAGTTTTGAAAAAAGAGTATAAAGTAAAAACACTCTCAAAATTCGTGAATAAATCAATGCAATGATAGGGAGAGTAGCTTTTATCGAGCCTTTTAGCGAGCTTCTACCGGTGAAAAGGGAGCAGGTGTCGATAAAAAGTGAAGGTAGCCCTTGAGCGGTGAATGCGACATTCGACGAATGAAGTGTTCAACGGCAGCACCCGTTAACATGCCAGCGTCTTGCCGATGTTACTATCGGCAGTACGTGGCGAGGCGGCAGCCAGTGATGGCGCCGCAAACAAAGGTGGTAACGCGTATCCAACGCCCTTTAAAAGCATGATGATGCTTTTAAAGGGCGTTTTTATTTTTACAATTTTCAAGGAGGAGTTTACACATGAACACAGAGAATCAGCAATCCAAGCTGACATTCATTAACTATCTAACGATCGGATCACTGCTTTTCGGCATGTTTTTTGGTGCCGGCAATTTAATTTTCCCGCTGCATCTCGGCCAACTGGCGGGCAGCAATTGGTTTCCCGCCGCGATCGGTTTCCTACTTTCCGGCACACTGCTGCCGCTGCTTTCGATCATTGCCATCAGCATCACCAAAAGTGAAGGCATTTACGATGTTGCGCGACCAATCGGCCATCATTACGCCCTGATCTTTTTGATTTTGGTTCACGCCACACTGGGGCCTCTGTTCGCCACGCCGCGTACCGCAACCGTACCGTTTGAACTTGGTTTTGCTCCTTATGTTTCGGCAGACCACAAATGGATCTGGCTGCTCGTCTACTCGGCCATCTTTTTCGCGCTGACCTATTTCTTGTCGCGCAGCGAGTCACATATAATTGACGTCATCGGCAAACTGCTGAATCCCCTTTTCTTAGTCCTGCTCTTCATTATTTTCTTCGTCGCATTTCTTAAGCCAATGGGGGACGCCGGACAAGCAGCAATCAGCACCGACTACATTCACGCTGCGCTGACAAATGGTTTTCTCGAAGGCTATAATACAATGGATGCCCTAGCCGGCCTCGCCTTCGGTGTCACGATCGTGACTTCCATTAAGCTGATGGGCGTCCGCAATCCCAAATCGATTGCTGCGGCAACGGCAAAATCTGGAATCATCTGCATCAGTTTGGAAGCACTCATCTATCTTGGCCTTATTGTGATCGGTGCAATGAGTTTGGCACACTTCAAACTTTCGGAAAATGGCGGGATCGCTTTCGGTCAAATTGCCAATCATTATATGGGCGCAGTGGGCAGCGCCATCTTAGCCACGTTAGCGACCGTCACTTGTCTCACTACGGCGATGGGGCTGGTCACCGCCTTTGCCCAGGATTTCCATAAGCAGTTCCCGCGGATCAGTTATTTAGCGTTCCTGCGATTGACCTGTTTGATTTCATTCATCATTGCCAATGTCGGATTAACGCAGATTATCAACTGGTCACTGCCGATCTTAATGCTTTTGTACCCGCTCGCAATCACGGTAATTTTCTTATCAATCCTGTCACCATTGTTCAAAAAGTCGCCAATCGTTTACCGATTCACAACGCTCTTTACCGTTATTCCCGCTTTATTTGACGCCACGAACGCGCTGCCGCCAATCTTGAATCAGGCGGCGCCAATTCAAGCGCTGATCCACTTTGCAAGCAGCTATCTGCCACTGTTTAACCTTGGCTTCGCCTGGATTCCTTTTGCCCTGATCGGCTTCACCCTTGGCATCGCTGCGTATCTACTGTACAGCCGTGTGCCCTCACTATCGCTGAACGCAGAACTAAAAGCAAAACAAAAATAATTCAATGGAATGAAGGACAGCCATGCTGCACGGGCAGCGGCTGTCCTTTTTGTGTTTATTGGAACTGCTTATGCGAGCCATCACAGTTAGGCATTTTTTTCGAGTGCCCGCACACGCAATCGTTTAATCCTTTTCCTTTGAGGATTCTCGGCACACTTTTTTCAATTCTGGACGCCCGCGTTGCCGATCGTTTCGCTTGCGAAAAATAATAAATGTAAGCATTTTGCCTTCCCGGCGTCAGCGCCTCAAAAGCAGGCTTCAACTCAGGCAGTTCCTCGAACTTACTTTTCAACTCTTCGGGAACGCCGACTTCCGCACGCTTCTTCATCGGTACTTTTTGTCCCGCTTTTTCAACAGCAATGGCTTCAAGAATGTACGCCTTGATCACATCTTCCAGATCAGCAATTTCTTGCACCGTGGTAAAGCGAATCTGCCGCGCCGCCTGAACGTTTTCGGTTTGCTGAATCAGAATGCCATGCGCATCCTTCAACAATGCTCCTTTGTGAAACAGCAACGCGCAATAGTCTTTAAAGCCATGAATCAGTACAACGTTTTTTCCTTCAACTGTATAGCACGGATGCTTCCACTTAAACGCCTCCGTCAGCCCGCAGTCCAGAACAATCGCCCGGAGCCGCGCGTAGCATTCCGCCCACTTGCTCGGCTTACTTAAGAATTCATCAACTTTAGGGTTTAATCTGCTCTCTGTCATTGGGCAACACCTTTCTCTCGGTTTCTTCGAACACAACGTTTTGTGCCCGTTTCATCGATACTGCCTTTTCTGTGCACCGGTCAAGAGCATCCGCTGCTCTTCCCCTATAGCAACGTTTCGAATCTCAACTTCAAAGGCCTTAAAACAAGCTGAAGCCCACGACTTTCCCGTGATCGCTTTAAATACCGCGTCATCACAAATCGCAATGATTTTTCGATACGTGCGGCCCGTCATCTTTTCTAATAGAAGCATTTTCAGGATATCCGCCAACATCTTTTTCTGTTGCGGCGGCTTCAGTGAACCGATATGTGCATAGATTTCACCAATAATACCGTGCTCATCAGAATAAAAATCCGGCTGAATCGTCGCATCCCCACATGGAACAACCGGATTGGCGATAAGATCCGTCCCAAGCTCATCGCTTATAATCTGAAAAATATGCTTTTCAATCTGCTGTTGTTCCAGTGATGAAGATGCATGCATCCGATTCGTTTCCCCTTCAACTTTTCTGTGCACCGGTCAATCACGATCTGGCATTCTTCATCAACCAGATTATCCCGCACACTGCTGAGCAATTACTCAGATATTTAAAATCTCCTTGATATCCTTCTCAGTTAACCGAGACAGCGACTGATCGCCGGATTGAACGACGGATTCAATTAAATCGCGTTTATTTTGTTGCAGATCGTGAATTTTTTCCTCAATCGTGCCTTGGGTGATCAGCCGCACGACCTGCACAACGTTTCGTTGGCCGATTCGATGCGCTCTGCCAACCGCCTGATCCTCGACCGCGGGATTCCACCACAGATCATACAAGATCACCGTATCGGCACCCGTGAGATTAAGTCCGGTATTTCCAGCCTTTAGCGAAATTAGAAAAACATTCTTCTCTCCTTGGTTGAACTGATCGACCATCTCGACCCGATCTTTCGCCCGAGTTTGTCCGTCAAGGTAAAAGAAGCTCACGCCCTGCTCCGTAAACGCCTGGCGGATGATCGCCAGCATACTGGTAAATTGAGAAAAAATAAGTATTCTCCGGCCGCTTTCAAGTGCATCGGAAATCAGTTCCAAAAGCTGCTGCAGCTTCCCGGACGCGCCTTGATAGTCTTCGACAAAAAGAGCGGGATGACAACAAATTTGCCGCAGACGGGTGAGGCCGGCAAGAATCTTCATCCGGCTCTTTTGAAAGCCTTCGTTTTCAAGGGAATCCTTCGTTTCCTTCTGGATTTTCTGAAGATAGGCCAGATAGAGTTCCTTCTGCTCTTTCGTCAGCTCAGAGGTATGCACCGTCTCAATCTTGTCCGGAAGTTCCGACAAAACATCCTTTTTGATGCGACGGAGTAGGAACGGACGAATCATTCTCACAATTTTTTCTTGATCCATTTTTTTGAAATCGGAAAGCTTTGGAAAAAATCCGGGCAGGATGGTCTGGAAGATCGACCAGAGTTCATCAATTGAATTTTCGATCGGCGTACCGCTCAGCGCAAAGCGATTCCGGGCCTTGACGACACGGACGGATTTCGCCGTCTTTGTGTTAAAATTCTTGATCGTCTGCGCCTCATCAAGGATCAGCGTGCTGAATTCCTGATTCTCATAGGTACCGATATCCTGTCTTAGCGTTTGGTAGGACGTGATCCAAAGATCCGGTTTCGCCTCTTGCTGGTACAGGTCCTCTCGTTCCTGCACAGTACCGGAGGCGACCACTGCATGCAAGTCCGGGGCAAATTTTGCCAGCTCATTTTTCCAGTTGTAGATTAGAGAAGCCGGGGACACAATGAGCGCCGGCTGAGTTGTCGAATCCTTCTCTTTTTCCGATAAAAGAAAAGCGATCGTTTGTATGGTCTTACCCAAACCCATCTCATCCGCAAGAATACCACCAAGTCCATAGTGACCGAGCGTTTTCATCCATTGATAGCCATAAAACTGATAATCTCTGAGCTGTGCGTGCAGCGATTCCGGCACATCAAAGTCAATCAAGTCAGGATTCTTCAAACGATTGAGGAAGCGTCGGAACACCTTGCTGATTCCGATCCCTGCATGCTGTTCCCCGAGTATGGATTCAAGCTGTCCACCCCGATACATCGGCAGTTTCAATTGATGATTCTGCAACTCATGCTTCGAAATGTTCAGCTCGTCCAGCATCTGTCCGACAGACGCAAACGCCTCGTCCTCTAATGGGATAAATGCGCCGCTTGGCAGGCGATAATACCTTTTCTTTTCCACAAGCGACTGAAGAATCCTCTCGATATGATCCTCCGCGATGCCCTCGATCTGGAAGTTCACCTCCAGCCAGTTGCCACCGGAGTCCACATCAATGGATGCAAACGGCGTGTTCTGCGCCGGCAGCACAAACGACTTGACCGCATTGGTCATCAAAATTTCCGCCAGATCTTCCAGTTTCGGAAGCGTTTCAAACAAAAAGGTACAAATAGCCTCCTCCCCGTCGGCGCAGACCTTTCTATTGTTCATGGTTAACGGAGCCGACTCGAGCAGATCCATAATCCTCTGCTCTTTATCCACATCACGAATAAAGATCTGCTTGTCCGAATTGATGCTGCGATCGTTCTCAAAGGGCTTCACCATAGCATCGCCGTAATGGTATTCGAGCTGAACCGTCAGTTGTTCCCCTGCACGGTCGAGCAACACTTTCGCATGTAACGGGTACGAAGCAATCCGATCCGACACTTGATCGGCAATACTGAGCTGACTGATTTTCTTTAGACCCGGTGCAACTTGAGACAGAAACGGCTCGATCTGATCTTTTCCAATCGGCAGCGCGCTCAATCCGTCATAGCGGACAATCGAAACCAGATGGCTCGCAAACGCGCTCTGCGCATCAGAAAGCGGATATAATTCGCCATCCTTGATCAGACACCCATATTCATCTAAGTACTGACAGCCCTCCAAATCGGAAAGATCAACCTCATAATGACCATCGGAACGTTCATCGAGCCGAAGCGCAAAGGGCAGTTCATGCTCATGAACGACGGCCTGCTTGCGCCCCCAATAGCGATCGTCAAGAAAAACAGAACAGGATTGCAGTTTCGTCAAGAGTTCAGGAAATAGAGCCGGGGGAATCGTGAATTGGCGGTCATCATTGACTGTGCGTCTGCCGGTATAGGCATACTGCAGATTCCGGTAATTTCTATAGTTCATCTGCTTGCCAAGCAAATCGATCACGGCCTGATCTTCCGGTAAAAAGCCATGTTCCAATGGATCGAAGGAAAACTTTTTTGTAAATGTAAACGAGGTCTGATCGATCACGGAAAGGATAAAATCGCGGATGTCCTTGACCACATACAACCGGTCAACACCGCTTTTCATCTCCAGAACAAACCATGAACCGTCGTTCTTAAGCGTCCATTCCGTCTGCATCATCCGTTTATGCCCGCTTCGCTCCCGATCACTTTCCTTCTTCTGAAGCCAAGAGAAGCGATCAATCAGCCGATTGGTGAGCACTTCTTCCCGGTGCAAGCGCCCACGCTCAGCAGTGCGCGCGGCCGTCGATGCCACCTTGCGCCCTGATGATTGATGTCCCGCTTGCTTCCGCAGATTTTGCTGATCCTCCATAAGTTTAAGAAGAACAGCGGCCACATGCTTGCAAGGAGTTGGAAAACTTCGAGCCGCCGGACAATCACAGTGACTATACAACGATTGATCGTCAATACGGATACTGACACGGTATGGTTCCGTCCCGTCAACCGATGCCTGCCAGTCCCCGCCTTCCGGATCAAAATGAAAATCCCGGACACGCCCGTTTGCATAGTACCTGTGTCCACGCTGATAAATCGTCGACGAAAATAAGCCCTTAATCATTTCCTCTGTGAGTTGAATTCCCATTAAATAACACACCTGTTCCATCAATTTATCGGATCACGTTCATGCCCATGACCTGCGAATCACAAGACATGAACACTTTGTCAACATAACCCTGTAACGATCGCCGTATCAGTACTTGCGAAAAGACTAGCAACTAATCTCTCTGAATCTTTCTGATTTCACTATACCATAAGATCGATTGAAGGTTGACGACCGTAATTGATTTTCCAAACGGTGTGAGGTTGTGCTGAAAAATTACTTAGGAAAACTTATTAAATTTCCGTTTCAACCGATTTCAACGTTTGTCCCTCTTGAGTTTTCCACTCAGTTCTGCCATTCGCACTTCGGCCCATAACAACTGCCGCTGCCAATGACGGGCTAGAAAATATCCGATCCTCTGTGAATCTATAGCTTTTATCAATAGCACGTTCAGAAATAAGTTTATTTCGCAATTTTTTTAAAGAGGAAGGCATTGAGTTCGTTACGTGGGTTGCGACCGCCGAATACGATGCATTCAGTCCAAAACTCTTTACTTGAAAGATGCTGATTCAAACGATCAAAAACATTCTCAGCCTCCCCCAATGTAAACCTGGTTGGTACCATCTTCTTCCTTTTTGATTACGGCCAATGATATGTACCACTAGGACGTGCGGACAAAATCCTGGACTTCGGGTATACTATAAATCATGTATTCTAACGTAGATAAACTCAAAGCAGTTCAGCTATTCCATCAATACGATCGAGCATGGGCACAAGTCCTTCGTGAACTGGGCTATCCCTCACGAAGCGCCCTTAAGTTATGGGTTAGGCAATACGAATCAGACGCTCATGCCTTTGATGAGCGGAGTCGTGGAAAGTACACAGATTCTCAGCGTAAGGAAGCCGTAGATTACTACTTCGAACACGGTCGTAGTTCTGTTCGTGCAGTTCGCATCCTTGGTTTCCCTTCCCGCACTCTGCTAGACATCTGGGTACGGGAAGATTCTCGGTATACTGAGCACAAGATTACCGTTGCCCCGGATCGAGTGAAACACCCAATAAAGCCACGTGTGGTAAAGTCAAATACCACCGCTATGCAGGTCGCTAAACTAAAACAGAAAGCGCCGTGTGACGCTGTGAGTCGGGTTGCTCCTCGTAATCTAACTTCGCTGAACCACGAGGAGTTACTAAAAAGGGCACAAGAACTAGAGCTCCAGAATGATATCCTTCTCCAGGTGAATGATCTCTTAAAAAAAGATCTGGGCATCGATCAGCTCAACCTCACGAACCTGGAGAAGGTTCAAGTGATTGATGCCCTACATTTAAAGTATCCACTCAAGACACTCCTGGCTGCGCTCCAGCTATCCAAGAGTAGTTACTTCTACCAACACACGGCAATGGCCCGAGAGGACAAATATGCGCAGGTGCGGCCTCGGCTTCACGCTATCTTCAAGCAGAACTATTCCAGCTATGGCTATCGACGAATGACAGGGGAACTTCGCGATGAAGGTATCCGTCTCTCTGAGAAGGTTGTACGACGCCTAATGGTAGAAGAAGGCCTGTATGTCACGGTTACACGCTGTCGAAAGTATAGCTCTTACGCCGGTGAGATCACGCCGGCCGTTCCCAACCTCTTAGCACGTGACTTCACCGCAGATCGTCCTAACGAGAAGTGGCTCACAGACATCACGGAGTTTTCGATTCAAGCAGGCAAAGTCTATCTCTCACCAATCATTGATTGCTTTGATGGGCAGATTACGAGCTGGTCTATCGGTACAAGTCCGAACGCAGAGTTAGTCTCAACAATGCTTAAAGCAGCAGCTGAGACACTCAATGACAACGAGAAGCCAGTCGTCCATTCAGATCGTGGCGCGCATTATCGCTGGCCTGCCTGGATCGCCTTGATGGAGAAATACGAGCTCACTCGTTCGATGTCGAAAAAGGCAAGTACGCCCGATAACGCTCGAGCGGAGAGCCTCTTTGGGCATCTTAAGACTGAGTTTTTCTACAACCAAAGTTGGCAAGGCGTCTCGGTTCAGGACAGTAGATTACTACTTCGAACACGGTCGTAGTTCTGTTCGTGCAGTTCGTGCATGTATGGATTTTCAGTGATCTGCAGCACCGTTTCCCGGTCGGAGGTGCCCTGGCGCTGCTGGATAATCAGAGCACCCAAAGCCAAACGGGCCGAAAAGGGCTTGGTTCCCTTCGCCGTGGCTTTTTTGAAGGTAGCGGCATAGTGTTCCTCAACTTTCCACCAGGGAATGATTTGAGCCAGGATGACCCATCGATCCTCTTTATTCAAAACGCCCCCGAAAGGGAGAAAAAAGTCGTCCGGCATTATCAACTGATGTTCCTGATTTTTGTACAATTGAATCGCTCCATCTGCAAGGTCTGCAAGGTTTTTTTCCGGAAAAGCCCGGAAAATCGTTTCTTTTCCTTGCCTATCTATTCGACAAAAAGGCGTATAAATCCTGCCGTATCAACGTTTTTTGTATGTTCAGCAAACCCTAACTATCGTGAAACCAGAACTTTTAAGCAGTTTAATGAAACATTTACCAACTTTAGAGTTATTTTCAAACTCTTCCAACAAAATAATTTGAGCTTTACTTTTCATTATGTACTGCCATATATCTATCGCTCTTATCAATCGACTTAAAACCTGATCTGGGCTATTCCAGTCTTTAGTTATTTTTTTTATTTGGTTTCCACCAAAATTGTTTACGTTTAATGATAAAATGTTCAAATCATTTTTGCTCATCAGATTATTCTCCATTATCTTGCTTATCATTTGAAATATACTAGCATCTCATCACTCTAACTTCTATAACAGTTGGCTACTTCATATTTAATGTCTAATTTACACAAATTCAACTTAGTTTTTCCTTACTTGCTGCAACCTCACCTTGGCTTTCATTAATTCCCTCAATTTTGTCTTTATTTTTTTCAGATTCACCTCGTTGAACTCCCATCATCATATCGAAATGTGCTCCTTGATCAGAGTTTTTAAATATTCTCTTAAATACATCAAAATAAATTCTACTTGACTCTGGGTTAATATCTACATATAGATCATCATTTACATGATGTGAACCATCATTAGCCCATGAAAGCAAAGAATGACAAACTACCTTATCCTCTTCGGGAAAACCTTCTATTATTTTATTTACATCAATATTGCCGAAAAACTTAAAATAGTTTTCCAGTATTCTTCTCATAATATTTGGTGTAGTTATTGGATTGGGATTATCCTTTAATTCTTTCCACAATAACTCATATGAATTTTTAATTGGATTCTCATTGTATTCTTTAGCATGAGATACGTTATACACTTTTGTTAAAATCCAAAATGTTTCATCGTTTAATTTTTGACTTCCTTGACCTATATTAAACGAAACTTCCTTGTGAAAATAAACATTATGAGTAAATATTATCAATTGTTTAAAAGTGGAATCGTTATTTCTTATTTTTTGTTTTAGTCCATTAATTAAGTTGCTAACAACAAAAAGTATATTGCTATCAAGACTTGATATAGGATCATCTATAACAATTGCTCTTTTTGTTTTTACTTTTCCCTTTTCATTGCTACCATTAATTAACTGATAGAAGTACAAAAATGTTATAAAAGTCTTTTCTCCTTCACTTAATGTATCATTGGCGTCGCATCCATCTTCTCTTACAATTTTATAATTACCTTTTTCTTCCGACTCATCTAAATGAAAGTTTGTAAAACCAAAACACTTAAGCAGTTTATTTATTTCATTTATTGAAGGTAATGTACTGGTAAGCTGATTCTGATGTTGAATAATGTCTTGCTCTAATTTTCTACTAAATTCATCTATTTCAACTTTTCGCTTTTTCATTCCTGATAATGCTCTATTTTTTGAAGTAGATTCGCTCTTAAAATATTCATAATTTCTTTTGTTCTCTTCAACGACAAAACGCCATATATCTTTTGTTAGTTTCGCCTTCTCCTCTTTAATATTATCAATTAACCGATTATGTTCATTTATTTGCGTATTTATTTGTCTAATTTCTTCATTGATTTGCTTTATATATTTAGCGATCGGGTTTAACTCAACACTTCTACTTGGTTCACTACTTTTCTTTTCAAGAATTTGTTTATTTTCTTTATATATCGAATCTATCATTTCGAAAAAATGTTTGATTTTCCCAATGTCACCAAAAGGCATATATTCATCTGTTAAAAAATGCTGCTTGTCTAAAATTAACTGGATTACTTTGGAATAATTTTCAGAGGAGGACTTAAGGAGTGCTAATTGTTCAGTATAGGTTTCATCAAAATATTCATCTAATAATTCTTTGAATTTAAGTGGCAATTTTTGTTGGCAAAATGGACATAAATCATCAGAGAGATTAATATAATTCCGTCCTTGTCGTACCCAATCACTAATGTTCAGTTTAGAAATCAGTTTAGAAATATTTATATCCTCTTTGCCTATAATTTTTTCTTTAAAAATTGGCTTTCTCTCAATAGAAACGTCATAGTATATTTCTGGTATCGATCTAATCTTATCTTTATTCCCCTCAAATACGGACTCGACTCTTTTTTTCAAATCAATAAATGTATGTAGATCACAATCATTATTTTTCGCTTCTTTTACGCATCGTGACATAAAATATTCTTTTTTATTACGAAGACCCTTAAAAGCTTTTTTGAATGCTTCATCATATTTCAATTTTACATCCCAGCATTGATTCATGAATCTTGTCTCTACATTCTCTATTTCTACTTTCACTGTATCAATGTTACTATCTAATCTTCCTATTTTTTCCTTGTGCTTTACTATTTCACCTGAGATTTCATCGATCTTATTCAACAAGTCAGTAGATTCCTTACCTAAAGTAAAGATACCTTTTATCGCATTACGTACATTAAAGTTTTCATCAACAAAATGTCTATTATAAACATAAATATCCTGGGGAGTATTGTGCTCCCATTCAATGCTACATGACGAAGAACTTTCTTTACTTCTTAAAAACTCTGAAATTGTTGTTTTTCCTGTTCCATTACTTCCAAAAATATAATTGATTTTCTTTAAACTTAATTTACAACCTAACTCGTCAAAGGTCGCTGTTTTATTCATATTTATCTTTTTAATCATCTTTATCCCTCCCCACTAATCAAATAATTAAAATTAACAACCGTATCCATAAATGATTCATGTTCTCATAAGTTACTTATGTCTAGAGAATTAAAAGTTGCTGGCTGATGCTTTTGGTTTTGCATCTATAATAATGATTTGTGCAGGGTTCTCATTAAAGGATTTTTTTCTTTGGTAGCTAGCCTCTACCTGTTGAATTCTCTCTGAGTGCACCCCATTGTCTACAATTAAAAAGATCTTGTGTTTTGCTCCTTCTGACATTGCATATTCTTCTATTTGAACCTCAAAGCCATGCAATATATCCTTATTGGATGTTAATTTAATCTCTATAACAGTCTTATCTGTCCCTCTACTTATTTTAAAGTCAACTGGACCTCTGCCAGTATTAGACTCAGGGCTGATGTCCAAACCATTAAAAGCACAATAGTAATTTGCGACCCCATGTAATGTTCTTTGCACTATTTTTTCTGAATTCTTGCTACTTGCTTTTTCATAAACAGAATAGCCTTTTTGGTTTTCGACCCAATGCTTATATCCATCCAGTATTTCCAGCGTTGAATCATAGGAATTTTTATGAGACTCTAGAACAACATTAGACCTCTTATAAATTATATGAATTATTTTTTCAGTTAGATAATCCACATTTTTATTAATGTCATATTGATTAACAGCAGTGGTTTTATAGTTAGATATAACTTTACGTAATATTGCTGGATTTTTAAAGATGAACTCTTTCATGTAGTATTTCTTTTGACTGATTGTTATTTTTTTCCATTTGTCCCCTATCAATTCATTTATTTCTGATCTTATCGCTTCATTTTCTGAACAAACTCGATCAATATCGTCCCAATCTCTCGCTATTGGAAGTTCATGCAATAGATCTACTGGCAGAAACAAAAGTTCACATTTCTTGTATGGATTAATCATTAGCCCATTCTTAAACTCAATATTAGGATGTTTGTCCTTATTTATATCTAGAGTCTTACAAATCCTTTTAGTATACACAACAATGTCATCATAGATTAGACTAGCTATCATATCACTAAGCCTATCTGGCCCAACATTTTCTTCAAAAAGGCTTGTCAAATGAAAAATTTCTGGTTGTTCAGAACCACTTTTAATTATGTCATACGCATCTTTCATAATCTGTTCTTTTAACGTCTTTCCGAACCCTGCTCCATACCTACCCTTAGAAAACCCAAGATTAATTCCACGTACTTCTGGAAAATTGAATTTCTTAATTGCTGTCCTGAAAAGCTTATCTTCTTTATTATTGGAAGACTTGAGTAAAGTTCCAATCTCACCAAAATACTTGTTGATTTTATCATATGATCTAGCAAATTCAGGTACCTGTGTGACCTTTAAACGCTTAATATTAATGAAATAATTACTATCCATATCTAGTAGCGCATCAAACACACCTAAGTTTTCTAATTCATTACATAATCTCAACTCTTCTGAAACGAATACTGACATAACCTCATCCTCTCTCCCCATAGAAATATCGAGTCATTTGGTAGTTTGATTTATGAGTAACAACAAAAACTGTTCGTTTAGAAAATTAAACATCATGATTACTTAACAATTTCCAATGGTGGCAAGCTGTTTACCAAATCTACTGTTTGTACAGAAACATTTATTATGCGTAGCAGCAAGCCAAATATATAACGTTCATCGTTGGAATATAAGTTAGGATCATCTACGATACCTGACTTCTTATCCGTCTTTACTTGATACTGGTTAATAATCCATTCGATTGCTGGACGGCCATTTACAACGTACTCATACGCTTTCTCAGGAATGTTTGAAATGGAAATATCAGTATTGAACAAAATAGTGTCTAATTGACCACGCTTAGGATGTTTCATTTTTTTTACACGAAACGTCGGTCTATGAGAATTGTATTCGACTTCAACATGTTTGTACGGTGCACATTCTTCGTAGCACAAATGAAGTTGTATAAGTTGTTCACCAGCACGAACAAATTCTTTCATATTTTTCAATTTTGGAATTCGAGGAAATCCCTTAGTAAGGTCATTTGCATATTTATTTCGGTATTCATTGCTGTGAAGAACTGCATAGATATAATATATGAATTCTTTTTCATTCAACCCGAACTCCTTGCATCGTATCTCTGAAATTAAGCTCTGCTTATCATTCTTGAATAGTTTTCCTTCATCAATACCATTTAACAAGAATACTTGTCCTTTTTCCATAATATCCATACTAGGAATAGAATCTAAAGCTAATACAGAAAAACCTTTTCTTGAACCGATACCTGAAACCATTAGTCCAAGATTAGGTTTATCAAAGTAACCCTTCCAATATCCGCGAGCACTTTCGATAATATTCTTATCATAGTTTAAATATTTTTTTGTAAATGGACGATATATACTTTTTACAATTGTTTTATCACAAAATTCAATTTCTATATTGTTTTCCAACTTTTGACGAAGTGATCTAGACCACTTGATTATCTTTCCATTTTTTTCTGCTAGTTCAAATTTATTTTTTTCCTTCATGAGTCTCAGTCGTTCCGAATTATAGTTAGAAATTAACTTTTTAGTGTTCTCGTACACTATTTGCTTGGAAAAGTTATATACCCACGCATCACGATTAGTTACTATCCCCGAAGTTTTATCAGTAAATATTGACTTATCAACATCTTCTTCGTACATTGGAATAAAATTATTGTAGTTTTCATCACGTTGATTTATCCAGTCTCCATTCTTATCAGGTGTTACTTCTGACCAATCAGTGTTTCTTATTGACTGCCATTGATTAAGCAAATTAACTTTTTCATTTCGTGATAGATAATCTCCAATGTCTTTGTAAAATATTTTGTGATTTTCTGATCCATCTCTTACAAGAATGGAAATACTTACACCTGTCATTATGTCAAATACATTTTGCCCTTCACGTTTAGCTAAATCACCCGAACGCCCCCGAATCGCCCCTCTTAAATTCAATATAAATAAATAGTTATATTCTTGAGCAAAACTTCTTCTAATTCCATTCATAACAGGCTTATCAATAAATGAACTATTTGTTACAAAACCTATAACTCCTTGCTCCCCGATTCGATCTGTTGCCCATCGGAATGCCTTTATATAAGAATCATAATAAGTTCTCAACGATTTTGAACTAGCTAATTTTACATAAGTCTGGGCGATATTTTTGTCCAATTTTTCATATTTTATATTTTTATTATTATCATTTTCATTTCCTTGTCCTGCACTATATGGTGGATTCCCTATAATCGCAAAAATAGGCTGTTTACGCTGTCTTTCAAGACGATCGTTATTCTCGCCAAACAACTCATCCTCGAACGAATCCTCTTTCTCGGTACTTTCAAATGTATCCGTTAAAACAATGCCTTCAAAAGGCTTGTATTCTCCGTTCATAATTGAGTGGAACGTTTCTTCAATGTTGATTGCTGCAATATAGTAACTCAACAGCACAATTTCATTTGCATGAAGTTCTTGCGTGTATTTACGCAATAAATCTTCCTTAGAAATCAATCCACTTTGGAGTAATCGCACGATAAACGTTCCAGTACCTGTAAATGGATCAAGTATATGAACTCCTTCATCACTAATTGACTTACCGAAATGTTTCTTCAATACATCTTCAACGGAATGTATAATAAAATCCACCACTTCAACAGGTGTAAACACAATTCCCAAGCGTTCAGTAGTTTCTTTGAAACCTACTTTAAAGAACTTATCATACAACTGAACAATAATGTCCTGTTTTGCTTTAAGATTATCAATGCCCTCAGCACGTACACGTACACTGTCATAGAAGTCTTTTAATCTTTCTTGTTCCTTTACAAGACCTTGTTTATCCAAAACCATTAACATAGCATCCATGGCCCGTGAGACTGGGTTATCGTTCGCAAAGCTGTATGACTCAAATAATGCTTCAAAAACGGGTTTTGTAATTATGTGTTGTGCTAACATTTCAATTGCTTGTTGGTCTGAAATAGCCTCATTAATATTGTGACGTAGCCCTGAAACAAACTTTCGGAATGCTTTATGTGCCTCGCTATTTTTATCTTCTAGCATCACATGGATACGCATCATGTGCTGTTGAGCAATTTCAGCAACATCTTTCGACCAATCTTCCCAATATCGTACATTTCCAACTTTCTTTACAATCTTTCCATAAATTGCACGTTCAATGTCTGAAAATTCTTCTTCATCGAGATGAAGAGCCAACTGTTCTGTTGCTGGCTCTGCAACAGTAAATCCACCTTCACTTTCGTCAGGAGCTGCACCTACACCAACAACTTGAAGTTGCTCGGGTTTCTTTTTATTCAATTCCAATTTATTAATGGTTGCATCAAAACGCTCATCTAGCGAACGCAATGCATTTAGAACATCCCAAACAACTTGATATTTCTCGTTTTTATCTAAAACAGATTTTTCATCAACACCTGCAGGTATACCAATTGGGAGAATTACATAACCATAATCTTTTCCTTCTGCTTTACGCATAACACGCCCAACAGCCTGTGCCACATCAATACGTGATTTACGAGGTTTTAAGAACATGACAGCATCCAGATCAGGTATATCTACACCCTCTGTAAGGAATCGTGCATTAGAAAGGATGCGACATGTGTTGTCTGGAACATTCGCTTTTAACCAAGAGATTTTCTCATTTTTTTGCAATGCATTCATTGAACCATCTGCATGTTCTATTTCAACTCGTACTGGTTCTGATTGATTTCCTGACTCATTGATGTACATATCCACTACTTCAGTGAACATTTCTTTAATCAATTTTGACTCACGAATCGTACCGGCAAAAGCTATTGCACGTTTCATCGGATTTGCTGAAATTGCGTTTGAATTGCTCTTACGCTTAATTAATCCATTCCAACAACCAATAATTTTGGTTACATCATCGAATTCAAGTTCGGTATCACGCTTATTCGCTAACATAGTTTGAAAATGACGAGCAATCATTTTTTCATCAACAGCAAGAATCATTACTTTATAATCAGTTAATATTCCCTTATTTACAGCATCACCAAATCCAATACGATAAAACTCTTCTCCATAAATATCTTTGTCACTCATATCTGCAATAACCACAGACATTTCATCGGCTTTTTTCTTAGCATCCTCTCCATAAATTCGAGGTGTGGCTGTTTGATACAATCGTTTCTTCGCTTTAATATTGCTATTACTATGTACTTTTACAAATGCACTAGCTTCTTTTCCAATTTCTGTTGCACCGGTAGTACGGTGTGCTTCATCGCAGATAATCAAATCAAACTCATAGAAACCATTTTTCTGAGCCTCAATAATTACATCAATCGATTGATAGGTTGAAAACACAACTAGAAATTTGCTCTGACTATCGGATGAATCAATAACTTTCTGATGCTCCAGTAACTTATGGTAATCAGTTGTTGCAGGATAGCCTAAGTCAGCTGCTGCAATATCCTCAAACTCATTTTCACCTTTTACTTTCTTAGTAACTTTTCTATCCGAACATACAGCAAAAGTATCCATATCCTCACGATATTTAGAATCAGCAGTCCATCCTCTCAAGGATTGAGAAAGCAATTGAATACTTGGAACAAAATATAATACCCTAAAAGGTTCCGTTTTTTTCTCTGCCATCTTCTCAGCAATAACCATAGACGTATATGTTTTTCCTGTACCAGGAGCCATAATCAATTTGCCACGGTCAGTCTTTTCAAAGCCATTTACGACTGCATCAATTGCAGGAATCTGGTGAGAGCGTGGTTGTTTAGGTGATTTTAGTTCAATTTTCAGCGGTTTATCAAAAGAAAACTGTGACCAATCAATTTCGCTATCCCGTAATTGTGATAACCCAATACGAGCTATTTTTTTATCTCGATTTAGTAATGCGTCGTTTGCATTGCTACTCCACTTATCTGTTGAAGTTACAATAATCCCTTCTGCATAATAATTTTTCCCTACCTCATTTAAAAAAGAATCAATATGAGATTTTTGGATTGTTGTATCTTTTGAGTAATACTTACATTGAATAGCAATCAATTCACCAGTTTCTCTATTACGAGCAACTAAATCCACGCCCGTATCCTTCTTAGAAATGCCATACTCTTCAGGAACATCTGTCAACATCCAGACTTCATCAAATAAACGTGCATACATAGGTTCATTTTTCAAATATGCCGTAACTAACAACTCAAAAAGAGTTCCACGATCTCGTTGTGCCATGTTATCCCGCTCTAATTGAGAGATAATCTTATCGAATGATTGAGATGTCACATTATAACTTACCTTTTCTTCCATAACTAGAAAGTCCTCCGCTCCTTATAAAAATAAATTAAATATTGGTTTCCAAGATAAATAAATTCACCTATTATCTTCCATTTAGATTTCTTAACTCCCATTTTTAATACGTTGGTGGAGTTAATCGTTATGTTTTATTCAAAGATATTTTATAATTATTACTCTTTATTTTATCTGCACTCAATAAATCATTGTAAATCTCTTGCATGATCTGCATAATTTTATTTCCCGTTCTGTTGAAGCCAAATTCTCTTGAAGTTATTGAAATAAGATTGCTTTCATCAATACCGAAGCTGTTTTTAATTATTGTAAGCATGGCATTAGCTATTTCCTCAGGGCTGATGTATTGAATCGATCTTATCTCTTGATCAGATGCTGGTTTTCGAGCAGTAGCTTCTGTCTCGTTTTTTATCCAAAAGAAATCATTTCTAATATCGATTTTATCGGACAAATATTGGACGGTTGACTGTTGAACGATTTCTCTTACACGTTTTGTTACTCTTTGTTGTTTAAAGAATGGTAACAATCGTTTTGACAGTAGTTCCAAGTGAACAGGGCATTCTATTGAAACAACGTGGAGAATCATTTCTGTAAGGTAGTTAAACTTAATAAGATCATCTAATGCTGTTTCTTCATAATAAGCAAACCCATATGGATTTTCTAAATCACCCAAGACGCTTTCATCAATTGCTTTCACATAGTCCGGAGCAATATCAAAAGAATCTGTACTCTTAACTTCAGAACTAATACCCAACTTATTGTCCTCTTCAGATTCATCTAAGACAATTGCTGCTTGGACAGCATCTAATAATATTTTTCCTTCATTTTTTTCATCTTTTATCCAATCGGTGGACCATATCCGGTAAATTGTCCAACCCATATCTTCTAAGATTGTTTGACGAAGTCGATCACGTTCCCTCGCTGTTCGTGCAGAATGATAAGTGGCTCCGTCACATTCTATTCCTAAAACAAAGTGTCCTTCCTTTGTCGGAGATTCTATTGCAAGATCAATTCGGAATCCGGAGCAGCCAACCTGAGTTTGAACTTTATAACCGCTTTTTGTTAAATAGTCGTATACGGAATCTTCGAAAGGCGACTTCGTGTTCATTTCATTTGAATAATGTAGCTCTTTTTGTAGCACATCCACTCCATTCTTCGCGTAATCGATATAGGAGCGAAGCATCTTCACGCCTTCTGAGTTCGTTTTCTCCAGACTAATATCTTCTGGCTGTATGGATCCCACTAATTTTACATTGTATTTCGCCCGAGTAATAGCAACGTTTAAACGCCTGTATCCACCATCCCTGCTTAATGGTCCAAAGTTCATATACATAATTCCATTAGGATCTTTAGCATAGCCGATACTAAAGATTATTGTATCTCTTTCATCGCCTTGAACATTTTCAAGATTTTTAATAAAGAACGCATCTTCGCGATCCTCATTAAAGAAAGTCTCAAACCTTTGTTTCTGCTTTCTTAATTTATTTATAGCCCCTTCAATTGCTTGTTGTTGAGCCTCACTAAATGATACAACCCCTAGAGTCCGACTCGGATATTTTGTAAAGTGATCGAAAACTAACTCTGCGACTTTTTGGGCCTCTGTAATGTTATTCTTTTTCCCGCCTCGATCATAGATACCGTTAGGAACGTAAACATACTCGACGCCGAAATCAATATCCGTCTCCGAGCTCGATGGAAATGTGATTAAATTGCTGTTATATATATTTCTGTTAGAAAACGCAATAAGTTGTTCACTCCTGCTTCTATAATGCCATTTTAATGTACGTTCAGGAAGAACACTAACTGCTTGATCAAGCACGGATTCAAATGCTTCGTTATCTGTTTCAGTGTCATCTGCTTCATCCATATCAAAGTCTTCCTCTGTTTTAGAACCAAAGAAGTTGGTTGGTGGCAATTGTTTGCTGTCACCAGCAATGACCACTTGAGCTCCTCTTAAAATTGCTCCAATCGCATTTTCTGTACATACTTGGGAGGCTTCGTCAAAAACAACGAGATCAAATTTATAGTCTTCGGCATCCAAAAAGAGGCTGACAGATAGTGGAGACATCATCAAACAAGGCTTTAGTGTCAACAATAAATTAGGTATCCGTTTAAAAAGTTTTCGTAATGGCATAATTCGACGCTGCTTATTGAGCTCACGTTTTAGAATACCGACCTCATCAAAACCAGTGGTTAAACTATTCAAGTCCGGGAGTTTGTCTGCCAATAAAGCTCGAATTCTTTTTTGTGTGATTTTAAATTGTAGTTCATCTAACTTTTGAAATTCATTTATTCTTTCTTCCTGAGTACGTTCACGGAAGGCATTGACTGCTGGATATTTAGGCAGCGCACTATCGAGCCATAGCCTGTAGAATCGTTTAAGGAAAGCACCAATTATCTCATTTTTATGGATAGGGTGTGATTCAATTTGGTCAATAAAATCGGAAAGCCCTGCTTGTGCACATGCTTCTTTGCTTTTTCTATAATCAATCCATACTTCTAACAAATTTATTCCTGAATGACAGCTTTCTATTCTCTCCAGTAGAGAAAGCAGATCAAGAGAATTAAAATCAACCTCTTCTTTGAATAGCCCCAAGAACCATTCCCATTCTTGATGCAAATCATCGAACTGTCCTTTTAGCCGGTGACTGTATTTGTCCGTTTTTTTAATTGTGTCGTGATCCGTACAAATCTTCTCAATAAACTCACTGGGTAATGTATTCTTCTGGAGCATTTCCTTAAAACGATGGGTCCAAGACAGTGACTGATGAATATGCTCCCAGTCTGTTTCCAATCCACGAAACAGATAATGATATTTATTTTCTAAGTCAGATCGTTTTACCTCAATCGTAGACTCGATTTGCTGCAAACGTTCAAGTTTGCCAATATCGGTAATTAACTGTGGTATTGTGAGCGGTTTTCTAGCAAGATTCGACAACTGACTTTCAATTTCAATGACTTTGGCTAATGATTGACTCACTTCTAAAATATTTTTCTTGAGATGCTCAACCTCTTGTTTGCCTGGGTCTAGTGACACAATTAATCGCGAACTGATTTTCTCAGGTAATTTTTCTTCATTCTCTAGAACGTCAAACAACTTTTTGCAAGAAAGAAGGCTTTCATTATATTGGTTATCGGAAAGTAGGAATTGTTTTATTTTATCAGGAAATAAAGCACCATCAAAAAAATGAACAATCGTTTCAAAACGATCTATTGACTGATCGAGTTTCTCCCAATTTGTATAATCATCACAATAGTCTTTACCTATTGTCTGAGACCATTTTTTTTGATTTTCATTAATCATTGCTTTTTTATCTACTATATTTTTCACTTCAGAAAGCACGGAAATAATCGAGGCATCATTCAATTGCCCTGATACGTTTTTCGCATAAGATTGCACTATTTTTTTGTCTTGACGATATTGTTTCTTAAAGATTTTAAAAGTTGATGTATAGTCAGTTTTAAACCTTTTTAGCATTGAGGCAGCATCGATTTTTAAAATGTCTGGTTCATAATCTTTTTCAATCTTTTCTGTAGATCGATTCAAGTCAATAAAGACATCTCTAGCTTCTGCCAATATCTTTTTCACAACTGCCCGCTTATTCGTATCAAACCAATCTTCTGTCGGGTGAATTTGGGATAACAACGTATTGATGAGCGGACATAATGGAACAAAAGAGTTTAAGTTATCCTCAATTTGGATAGAAAAATCCTCAGCAAAAGTATTCTTTATCCGTTCAAGAACGCTTATTTCTTCTGAAATTTCATCTAATTCTTTACGATACTGTTTGGCTAAAATAATTGTCGCATCTTGGTCAAATATATTATCTCTCAGAACTGCTCGTACATTATTTATGTTTTCTTCAAATGTTTTCTTAATTTGCCTGCCGTCAACCTTTAAATATTCATTACTGTAATCCTCCATTAGTCCCTTTATTAGCGATTGATGTTCTTCCTTCATGACTTGGAACTGATCGGCCTGCTGACTTAGCAATTCGATATTTTCTTTATCAATCCATGAGACAGGAACCGTAGGAGATTGGGAAGAAATATCCATAATCGCCGTTAAACGAGTAACATCACTTATAGAAGAAGGCAAATTAATATTATAGGTATTTGTAATTTGTTCAAATGTACCCAATAACTGATGAATTTTAGAAGTCAAACGCGGTAAATACATTTCCAAGTCATGCCTCAACTCGTGAGTAACGCAATCGACCTGACAATCCTTCCATGGATTAGTGATATAATCATTGCTTTTTTCTGATAGTAAGTTTAAAAAGTTGTGCAAAAGAATTTTATACTGATTCAGTTTATCCTGAGTTGTATTCTCCACGTCCGCCATGGAAAAGAATACCTCTGGTGCATCTAATAGCTTGGCAATTTCTCCATTTACTTTATAAATCGTTTTATTTAAAGGTGGAACCAGTGTATGCAGCTCTTCATCATAATCATTCAATGCATCTCTTTTTTGTTTTAATGCCTCATACTGATACATCGCTTCATCAGTTACTTTGAACTTATTAATCTTTAAGGTTTTTCCTAGTTGTTGCATGACTTCTTTTTTATTCGCCTTATAACTATGTAATTTCAAACAAAAATCAGCGACTTCGGCTTTTGCAAGACGCTTGTAGACGACTTCAAGTGCTGCACTTTTTTCAGATACAAAAAGCACCTTTTTCCCTGCAGCAAGACTCTCAGAAATGATATTTGTTATAGTCTGGCTTTTTCCAGTCCCCGGAGGACCTTGCAGCACAAAACTAATCCCTTTTTTTGCAAATAAAATTGCATCTTGTTGGCTTGAGTCTGCATCGACAACTTGGAAAGAATCTGCAGGTTGTGTATGAAGATCATGGTCATAGTCGTTATACTCTTCCGGCAAAGATTGCACATCTTCTGGGTTATCCGCTAATGCTTTTATTACTGGATGAGTTTCAATTTGTTCACGATTAACTTTCAAATCCTTGTACATATTTATTTTTAAAAAAGACAGTAAGCTTAATGTAGTTTCTTCAACGACTTCCCAATTATTTGTTTTGATCGTTTCTCGAACATCATCTAGGTATTCTATTATTTTGCTGGAATGTTCATCAAAATTTGGAAGTTCAATACCATAGTCATTCTCCAGTTTATAAGCCAATGTAGGGTTAACAACTATATCATCCTCATGAAGACCCAATTCAAAAGGTGAAGTGATCGAATCCAATTTAAGGCTGACTGGCACTAATACAATAGGAGAAAGAAGTTCCTGATTTGAGTCCATACTTTCTGTCCACTTTAAAAACCCAAAGGCAAGATAAAGTATGTTGACACCTTGCTCCTCAATTGCAGACTTCGCTTTTCTTCTTAGACTTGCCAAAGTTTTCTGTTGATCTTTTACAGAACGATTGGTCTTTATATCGCCATTATCTGGTATTTCTTCAGGTTGATCCTCCTCACTATCATCCGCCTTATCTTGAGTCGAGATTGAAATTGGGTAAGGGAACTTCAGCAATTTTTCCTCATTCACAATATCAGTGAATAGTCCAGCCAACTCCGGAAATACAATTTTTATGTTTGATCGCTTTGTTTCCTTATAGTTAATGAGTCTGTTTCTTTTCCCTAAATCAAGCAGCTGATTCTCCCATTTATCTATATATGAACTAATATCAGCCATAAAAAATCCCCCCCACAGATCAACCTTATGTATTCCCATTCACAACCTTTAGTATTCTTTCTTCACTCAGCAGGGCACCGTACCCACAGAGGATCCTTGTTAAGTAAATTTACACTTGGATCAATTGATGCAGCGTTCTCCTAGTCTATAATATATTTGAGCCCAATAAAATAACCAGTTCTCGTTATGTTCTTACAAACAGTATAAATGCCAATAAGATTCATTCATACCTTATTATTATTTTACTATTACTTTAGATTCAAATATATCAGTTCTCTAGATTACCAAATAATGTATCCACGTAAATGGATGTTTTACCCATTTCAAGCATACCCAACTATTAAAAATTCAATGGAATAATTCTTCAAAACTATTATATTTCACTTTTAAAGCCGATTCTCGTGAACCTTCTATTCGAATTCGATAGCATTTTTCTTTCTTCTTCCGGCTCACTGTGAATGACATCTTACCAGCATTAATAATTTGAAGAATTTGCTCTTTATTCAATAATGCGAGTTCACTATTTACCAAATCTTTAGATCCACATACTAGAGCAAGAACCACATTCTTACCTTTCTCAATAAAATTCCTAAGTTCTTGGAAGTCTCCCGTAATATTAAAAACTCAACTATTGTAATCTAGCGTTTTTGTATTCTGTTGCTCTGCACGATACTTCATGAACAATCTGTACTCGTTTCCATAATTAGTCGTAAAGTCATAAACCTGACGATCATGTTCATCATTACCTTCAATTAATGCCGAGTCCATTATACCCTGAATAAATAGCATGGATAGAACAGCACCATAGTAGAAATCTGCAACTTTTAATTATGACCTGTTGTTCTTTCCCTCTAATTTATCTAAATATTACTCACTACCCCAAATACACATTCTCATTATGCCATTCTAAATAATGCCGATCTGGAAGTTGATCGCCACGTTCGGGTAATACTGTCAATTTACTGCCGTGAAAAGCATAATACTCTTTGCCATTGCCAAAGTCTTCTTTAATATGATGACTGACTTCTACGTTCAGTGTGTTATCAATGGTGATATAGCCTCGATCAAATAAGGTATGGAAATCACTTCTAAGGAGCAAACCATTCTTGATCTCATGAGGCCCGTTCATGCTGTAGGGTTTGATATGAGCAGCCTCGAGAACCGGCAGCGTTTTTTCACCGGTTATGGCACACCTTCTATGATAGGCATCAGCAATCAAGACTTTAAATGCTCCTTGACCCATTCGTGGTTTCATTAATCGCTCCTTGCCATAACGGTTAGCCAATGGATCTTCGTTAACTTGACCGGACCGCATGGCTTCGCTGTTTCTCAATCGATCCTGAACGTGCTCGTATAAGGATAAACCAACCGGTTCAGAAGTTTTATAGGTTTTACCTTGTACAATATTACTGTTCCAATCGTTTGGTTGAGGAATCCAATCCTTTTCATCAAAATAAAAAGGCATGGACAAAATGATGCAGCCAATCTGAGGATCGGGATCAGAAAAGCGATCTGTCTTTTTGTATTTATAAACGCGATCATTAAGCTCCATCAAACTGCTTGCACCATTTGCGATGCCAAACGCATCCCACGCGAGTGACGATGGGAGGATCGAAAATTTCAAAAAAAAGCCGCCGCCAACGATATAATTTCTCGGGCTGTGCGTCTTGAATAAAAACAAATCGCCTTCATTTAAAGCTTTAAAATTTGTACGGCCGCCAGGTTTCCAAAAGTTTACCTCATCACAGTTTGCCTGTTTCAATGTCTTATACCAGTCATAGTCCGTAATCCCAACGTACATTTTCATTGGAAACATCATCGCCTCAATAAATGATCTGAAATAAACTGCATTGATATGTATCTTAAGAACTATATTTCGACAATAAATGGTAAAATCCCTTCAATAAATTGAATGATTTGCAAAAAATGCCGATAGAATAAGGAAAAACTGTTGATCAAATGCCAATCACATGGGAATTCTAAAAATTAAGGTAAAACTGAATGGTTTTTAAGATTTCTGTTACTTTCTGCAGCCTTGTGATGAATTTCTGCAAGCATAGCCATATCCCCTTCCATGGCGCGCGGTTTGATTTTTGCATAGCCAATTAGCTTTCCTTCAAGTGATTTTATAACACTATTCAGAACAACTAGGTATGCATTCTCTAATTCGTCTAGAGCCGACAGCAAGAAAACTGTTCCGTTCCTTTTATTGATTGTTTTTAGATCAGCAACAACTTTCTCATGAAGGATCATCTCAAAATTAAATTCACCTTTCGAATGATTGCATTAAATCGCTCGAACTGTGTATAATAATATTAGATCAAGACAAAATAAATCCGCCAGTGCTGTGAACACTGACGGGATGACAATATCCGCGTAGAGCGGAGCGATGCAATTAATTAACTTCACATTTTAACAAATGATCCGTCTATCAAGCTATCGTGAGTAGCATATGAGGCGGATTATTTTTTTCTGTCTGACAGCATCAAGATAAGCACGCCAAAGCTAATCATAAGTGTCATCGCTTGAAATACTGTCATTGGCCGCACCCCCTTTCACAAGGGTGTCACCTCATCCGCTCATATGCATCATCTATTGCCTGTCCGTAAGTATATCATGGAATGTACGTTCGATTATTCACGTGGGCAATTATTATGTCATTCTTTTTTTAGGACGATAACCGTTTGTTCTGTTTGCTGCCGCTTCAACTGGAATTTCCGATTGAACACTGTCCTGGATTAATGGTGTTAATGCATTGCATTAAATCGCGCGCACTGTGTATAATAATATTAGATCAAGGCAAAATAAATCGCCAGTGCTGTGAACACTGACAGGATGACAATATCCGCGTAGAGCGGATGCAGTGCTTCATCAACATTGCGTATTTTACTACGATCCGTCTCAGCTCCTGCAGAAGCATATGAGGTGGATCATTTCTTTCTGTCTGACAGCATCAAGATAAGCACTCCAAAGCTAATCATAAGTGTCATCGCTTCAATACTGTCATTGGCCACGCCCCCTTTCACAAGGGTGTCACCACATCCGCTCATATGCATCATCTATTGCCTGTCTGTAATTATAGCGTAGGATCTATGCTCGGTTCTTCAAGTGGTCAGTTATTTTGTCAATCTTTTTTTAGGACTATAACCGTTTGTTTCTGTTCGCTGCCGCTTCAACCGGAATTTCTGATTGAATCTGTCCTGGATTAATGGTGTTAATGCATTGCATTAAATCGCGCGAACTGTGTATAATAATATTAGATCAAGGCAAAATAAATCCGCCAGTGCTATGAACACTGACGGCATGGCAATATCCGCGTAGAGCGGATGCAGTGCCTATAACTGAATTACTTATTTACGGTAATCCGTCTCAGCTCCTGCAGAAGCATATGAGGCGGATTATTTTTTCTGTCTGACAGCATCAAGATAAGCACTCCAAAGCTAATCATAAGTGTCATCGCTTCAAATACTGTCATTGGCCGCACCCCCTTTCACAAGGGTGTCACCGCATCCGCTCATATGCATCATCTATTGCCTGTCCGTAATGATATCATGGAATGTATGTTCGTTTCTTTGAAATACTGCTCGATAGGATTATTTTTGCCCACTGCTGCTTCAATCGGAAAATTCTATAGAACACAGACCGGAATTAACTGACTGACATGCTTAAAATTGCATGACGCCAACGCTGTCAAGCTGCCATGAACAAGTCACAAGTCCATAATTGAGTCGCTAAACAGCAGCTTTTTGATCTGTAATTTTCACCCTCGCCTCACCGTTCGCACCATTAGGTATGATAACTTCAGGTTGATAACAATTTTGCATGCCGCCCAATAAAGATCTCTGCTCCCATCATTTCAACAAAAAAAATCGTCGCTGCTGTCAAAGTGTTCCCCCCTTGCCTTAAGCCCTCCCTCCCCCATCCGAAAATATTTTCACCCTAGTCTCGCAAGGCATAAAATAATGATAAATCAGGGTTGCGTATTAAAGAAAACGGATGTATATTGTATGGGTGAATTAAAGTTTCCCTATGTAAACTTTAATTCTTAACAGAAACACAGGTTCATCTACGCAAGAGAGGAGCTGATCGATTGATCACTTAAACCGTTCATGTTTTCTGGTGCGAAAGAGCTTATGTTCATGATAAGAATCACGCGCGTTGTATTGAATTTTTACCGTGACCATAATTTCTTTTGACAGAAGTTGCAGGAAAAATAATCGGGGTCTCGCCACGCGCAGCCGAATGGCTGATGGGCAGATTTCAAAAAATTTATGAGGGGTGTGAACGAATGACTGAACTGGAACATGCGATGAAAAAAACAAAGCAGCATAAGCCGCATAAATTGATTAAGTATGCAAATGGACCAAGCCTTGAGGAAATTAACAGTACGGTAGCCGTTCCGAAAAACGGCAGTTTCTGGCGGACACTGGCAGCATTCTCCGGTCCCGGTGCCCTGGTAGCTGTCGGCTACATGGATCCTGGAAACTGGGTGACATCGATTGGCGGCGGTGCACAATATGGTTACCTGCTTATTTCCGTTATCCTGATTTCGAGTTTGATTGCGATGCTGCTGCAGTACATGGCTGCTAAACTGGGTATTGTCACGCGAATGGATTTGGCTCAAGCCACCCGTGCCCATACAGGGAAGGCACTTGGCGTGATTCTATGGATTACCACCGAGGCGGCTATCTGTGCCACCGATATTGCTGAAGTCATTGGTGGTGCGATTGCCCTTCAGTTGTTGTTTCACATCCCGCTTGTCGTCGGTGTTTCACTGACCATACTCGACGTACTTCTCCTGCTTTTGCTAACGAAACTCGGCTTCAGAAAAATTGAAGCGATTGTCATTACTTTAATTTCCGTTATCTTACTTGTCTTCCTCTATGAAGTGATCATTTCTAATCCTAACATTGCGGCAATGTTTGCCGGGTTTGTACCGAAACCCGAAATTCTGCATACCGGTCAATTAACCATGGCACTCGGTATTGTCGGCGCGACGGTCATGCCGCATAACCTTTACCTGCACTCCTCGATCGCACAGTCACGTAACATTAATCATGACAATGAAAATGAGGTTGCAAGAGCCGTTAAGTTTGCAACATGGGACTCAAATATTCAATTATCCGGTGCATTCATTATTAATTGCCTGCTGCTCGTTCTTGGTGCGGCACTCTTCTTCGGACATGGAGAAGGTCTTGGCACGTTTACTTCTCTTTTCAATGCTTTGCAGAACAATCAATTGGCCGGCGCTGTCGCGAGCCCGGTCTTAAGTATCTTGTTTGCCGTTGCACTGCTTGCCTCCGGTCAAAACTCAACCATTACCGGTACACTGACCGGACAGATCGTCATGGAAGGCTACATCCACATGAAAATGCCGTTGTGGGCGCGCCGTCTGATTACACGTCTGATCTCCGTCATCCCGGTTCTGGCCTGCACAATTATTTACCATGGCGAAGAGAGCGCGATGGATCGCTTACTTGTCAACTCACAAGTTTTTCTGTCCGTCGCGTTGCCGATCTCAATGATTCCATTGACCCTATTTACCAGTTCGAAAAAGATTATGGGCGAACGATTCGTGAATAAACGGTGGGTAACGCTGGTTGCCTGGCTATGTACCATTGTCCTGACCTATCTGAATCTGCGGATTGTCTGGCAGTTTATCACATCGTTATGATCATCATGGAGGCGTAATTAATGAAAGAAGACTTCTCACATCTATTAGTTGGTGTCGATGATTCCGCCGATGCACAATTAGCGTTTCGCTATGCGATGTATCGAGCGAAAAAAGATAAGTTAAAAATGACGATTGTATCCATCTTGGAAAAAGACGAGATGAACGTGTACCAAGCGCTGAATAAAGACTTCATCCATGGCAAACGTGAAGACCTTGAAAAACATGTTCAGCTTTACAAAAAGACCGCGTTGGATTACGGTGTTGAGAAGGTTGAGGCAATCGTTGCAGAAGGCGAACCGGGTGAAACGATTGTCAAAGACATTATCCCGCATACAGACGCTGATCTATTGATTGTCGGTTCTGAAGATAAGAAAGGCATTGCCAAGCATTTCGGCAGTCAAGCCGCATATATGTCAAAATACGCGACCATCTCTGTTCTTGTCGTCCGTTAAATGTTTTGATCAATCGAATAACTTTCGAAACCCCCTTTGCAGGATTAACTCGTCTGCAAAGGGGGTTTGGGGTTGGACATTGCATTTTCTAAGTGATCCATGAGCCTCCACAAAACGACAGCCATTCCATTTTTGAAACTAAAAAAGGCAGAAATCACAGCGCATTGCGCGCGGATTTCTGTCTTTTTCTATCACTTAGTTTTTAGTGGATCACGCGTTTGCTGTGACTTTTAGCCAGCGTTTTCACATAAAGCGTCTTTGTTTCCGAGTCAAAGAAATAGCCTTGGGCCTTGCTTTCGAGTTCAGCTAGGATCGTTCGCATCATGAAGCTTCAGTGTATCGCTCTGAAGATCCATTTTATCCAAAATAGTAGCCAAAGCCGTAAGACACTACTCGGCTGCTCATTTCGTTTAATAGTTGAAGAGGACGCCAATGGTTTGAAACCCTGCGCCAACCGTCCAAAAGATTACATAATCGCCCCGGTTAATGCGCTTCTCTTTAATGCCTTCATAAAGCGCGAGGAACGGGCTGCTTGTCCCTGTATAACCATATTGATCGCCTATGTAAATGATTTGTTCATCATCGAGGTGGAAATGGTTTTGAATTTCAAGTATGTTGGCAAGTGAAAATTGGGACAAGCAATAGGCCTTTACATCTGTTGGCTGCAGGTGCTCTACATCCAAAAGTTCTTGAATGTTCTGGTAAGCAGGCGGAAGCGCGCAGCCGCCATCAAAAGGAATCCATTTCAGATAACGGTTATTTTCTCCTTTTCGTAAGGCTTGCGACAATCCAACGGATGGAAAAATGATCTTGTCTTTATTTTCTAATGTTTCCGAGTAATAGCTGGACCCCAGAAACCCGGATTCGCCTTCTGTTTTTTCTAAAATAACCGCGCAAGCTGCATCACCATAATTCGCATAGGTGACTTCGTCGTTTGGGTCACAAACCAACGTGTTGTAGTCGGATCCAACAACCAACGTTTGATTCACACTAGGATTGGCCAGCATATACCGACATGCATGATCGACCGCTACCGTCATTCCCCCACAATTCGCATTTGAATCCATAATGATTGTTCGTGAAGAAGCATGAATGGCATGATGAACAAAAGTGGCATTGGTTGGGAACGTGTATTCCGGCACCTGCGTTGAAAACACGATCATATCCATCGCTTCACCACTGAGCTTCGCGCGTTTTAAAGCATCCTTAGCTGCTTCAATTCCCATCGTCAAACCGTTCTCTGTCTCATTCTGAATCATATAGCGGCTTTTCCGGCCCATATGTTTCAAAAAATGGTCAATGTCCTTGCCCTGATCTTGGAAGTGCTTGAGAAAAAATGCATTGGTTACGCTTGTTTTCGGGTGATAGGCACCAACCGAACGAATCGTTATTTTCAAATAACATTCCCCCAAAGAAAAAACGCTATGGTCATAAGAATAAACAAGTGTCTCGTGATCTTATTGAGAAATCACTTCTACTTCTGCGTTATCCAGTTCAGTCTTCTTGGCAATGCGCTTCAGCTGCATACCGACGGTCACACTGCTCGCAATAAATTTGACACGTTTAAATCCGCTAGCCTTATACATTTTGTAGCATTCCTCAAGCAATGGCAGAATCTTTTGTGAAACAACGACTAGAGACTTGCTGTCAACGACGAGATCGAAGTCTTTAGCAGGAATTGAGCCGATTTTTTCCTGATAGTCATTGACAAAATACTCCGCATCTTTCTCTTGAAAACTTCCACGAACAACAATCGTGACTTCTTTTGTTTGATGTTGCACATCAATTGAATACTCTGCATCTAACACAGCAATTCCTCCCTATATTTCCCATCACCTTCACTATCGGTATAATTTTCCAATTATGAATAGGTCTTTCTTCATAGATTTGAAGTGTTTAAGAACGAAAGCAAAAAAATCCGCCAGTGCATGAACACTGACGGCATCACAATAATCACGTAACGCGGATGCATGTTGAACCTTCATCTATCAGAGTGGACCCTCCGTCTCAGCTGCTTGCAAACTGTTTTGGACTATGATGAATCAGAAAATGTCTGAATTGTTTCCATACCATCATGACTAAAATAGGGATGAATAAGCCCATGAGGCATTTTAATAACCAATGATCAGGGAGCCCCAATAGCTCCGGCAAGTCAAAAAGTGCGCGATGCCAGAACATAATCAGCACCGTATGCTGCCCCCAAAGCACAAGCCAATGAAACCATTTAAGTTCACTCATGATTTGTGAAATTAAGATAACCCCCAAGCATAAAATGAGCGGAGCAATTAAAGCCAGTCCGGTATGATTTAAGCTGTCCGATTTCAAGTATAAAGTGAAATTGATTTTCTGAGTCAATTGATCGTGAATGAGAAACATAGAAAAGACGCCGATGGCTAGTAACAACAGATATTTATGCGATAGGGAATGAAGCAATCTAAATCCGTAGTATCCGGCCAGCATATAAGTCGTGGTCAGCAATACATCCTGTGCATCCCACGGAAAATAGGGATGCCCTAGGAACGCTGGTTGCTGATGAATTGTACCCATGGCGAACATCATCAAGCTGATCACCCATTGCAAGACAACCGAACGTACATAAGAAATTAAAAGAACCACAACAATCAGCGTGAGAATATAAACATTAATGAACCAAAAAATACTTAAATAATGGTTAAGGGTTCGTCCACCATAAAGCAGGCGAACAAAATAGAAAGCAGTGTACGACCAGTCCTGATTACGGACGAAATGGCTGAGCACGATTAATAGACTTCCCATTAGAAAATAGGACACCACTAATGGCTTACAGCGACGCGCCCAGAATTGACGCACCGCTTCCCAACTATGAGAAATCGGTTTCAAAAAGAAACCTCCGATAATGAAAAATAGCGGCATATGCCACCAATAAATGGCATCATAGACGAGATCAAACGAACGTATGTCGCGCTCAGAATCAATGGCATGCCCGAACACGACCGCAATGATTCCCAGCGCCTTTGCTATATCCACCCATGTGATCCGCCGCTTGGTCGTTGCCATGAAAAATCACCTTTCATCCCTTAAGCAATTTTATACATAGTAAAGAAACTATAATGGAATTTTCACTTTATCATTGCCTCACAATTGCTTAGTTTAGCACGATTCATATCTTTCGAAACAGCTATTCATTAAGTTTAATCTAAATGTAAAAATAACGTTCAGCTCTTCTTTTTAGCGTTATGATTTATGATACGGCGTGGACCGCTTATCTTATATCACGGCGTTTGGCTCAGTCTTCAATTGACGCTCTGTATCATCTTCTATACTGTAAATCACAACTTACTGGTAAAATAATCCTCCGAGTTGAGATTTATCGCAATTCATATCTTATTAGGAGGTTTTATGGATGATTCGTAACATGTACGTCGTTCAGTTTCTCAATCAATCAGCATGGTATCTCAATGCTACCCTGCAAATCCAAACGGAGCGTCAGAACCATCAGAAAGGAGACATCATTGAGTTTAAGAATAAGAAATACATTGTCATTGAAGATTATTGGTGCTTAAGAGTTAGGCACTTCAATCGTGAACTAAATCCTTACAAACCTTTAATCACTCAGATTCAAGACAAATAAAAGAGGCCCGACCCAAAAGGGTGTTGGATTTATACTGCACTCCGCAGGAGTCTCACATCGTTATGCTTAATCCAAAATAGACGTTTTTTAAGGGTGTCTCAAAAGTCAATTGACTTTTGAGACACCCCTCGTTTACATTTTTTCAATAAATAATCCTTCATTCTTATTCCATTCACAGAAAAAAACATTTTTAATCTTTGGTACATGTCGCTTTCGCAGCTCGCAGCGCAGCCATTCTTCGCTCAATCCTGCACGTTTCAGATTCGCTTTATCCAATGTTCCATCTATAATTATCAATTGATTAAAGTCACGATTGGTTAATTTACTGTAGCGATATTTTTTTAAAACACTGATCGATCCATCGGTTTCAAGCATTGCATAGGCAACCTCTTGGATTGAAAAAGATATTCTTTTGTCTATATGGCCATTTCGGATAACTAACGACGACTTTCCCTCGAGAAAATTCCTTTTCTTTCGAAACCTCAACGTGCACCATTCCATTATATAGATCATGAGCCCCACAGCATGACAGCAAACAATATGGAGCCGATACCAATAGCCGGTTCATAAAGCGCATTTCCTATAAACTCACCAAGAACGATAATTGAAATAAATTCAAAAGTGCTGATTTTTCGCAATGATACTTTTCCCAGAACTTTTGTAATGGCTAATAGCGCTGTAAAACCAAGCATCAATTCCACAGCAATTTTCAAGTAATTTATGGAGCCTCACCCTTTACTAAACGCTATTCCTTTCACTTAGTATTCTCACCGCCCAACCATAAAAACGGATTTTTATAAAGTGGCTGGCATAAAGTGAGTTCGGAAGTTAGCCATCCCGTTTCTTTGTTCTATTTCTCTCTACCCCTCGCATATCTTTAGGCATGGCGAGGTGACCCATATGGCCGATGCAGAAATGATTTGCAAACAATTTGCAGCCGTATTTAACGCGCAATCTAGGTATGAAAATGGGGTTTGTTCCGTTTCGCTCCACCGTTCATTCAATGTAACGATTCAAGGTAAAAAAAGTTCAAGCATTGTTCCCGCTGGTATAACCTTTGAATCGCTTGATGCTTCCGGCAATGCAATTAATCTAGCTGAAATCACCCTTCTTGAAGAAGAAGTACCAAATTTCACCTGGGCACTGACCCAGAACGGACTGATCCTAAGCGCACTGCATAATCACTGGATCTTCACACAACCGAATCTCCTGTATGTGCACGCTCAATCAATTGAACCACCCTTGAATTTTGCAAAGAAGCTCCGAAATTGTTTTAGCTATTTAAGCAGTGCCCCAGTCTCATAATTAAGTCAAGCAGCGGATCATGTAATGATTCTTTATGAGGCTAAACTTGCGTTAGGCACGTACCATTGAAAAATGGATTCGCCGCTCTTGTCGAATAACGGCTACTTTGAATTCCTTTCGCGTCAGCGCAGATTCTAAAAATAAACATTCATTTGATCGACCGCCCCGTTGAGTACCAGCAGAACGGCAGGCTCCAAAACATTTCCGTCTGTACTCCGAACTGCGACTGCTCCGGTCATGAATCAATTCATGGCATCCAGTCTGTGCGTCAAACGTTTTCTCTCATGACATTTAGGGAAACAAACAACATGAACAAGGGTTCCCAGATCAACATGAATCCCGTCCCCATTCCATTGACCTTCCAATGAGTTGAAGAAAGCGTCCCTTGTCCTATTCACCCCACCGCCAATAAAATACCCCCTATGTAAAACAAAAAGACTTCCTAGGATAACCTAGAAAGCCCTTTGCAATGAGAGTTAAGTAATACCGGTGGTCGGGGTCGAACCGACACTCCCGAAGGAACACGATTTTGAGTCGTGCGCGTCTGCCAATTCCGCCACACCGGCACAATACAATAATAATGGCAGAAAAATTAAGTAATTATGGAGGCGACACCCGGAATCGAACCGGGGATAAGGGTTTTGCAGACCCGTGCCTTACCGCTTGGCTATGCCGCCATACTATAAAATTATATTGGAGCGGAAGACGGGATTCAAACCCGCGACCCCCACCATGGCAAGGTGATGTTCTATCACTGAACTACTTCCGCATATATAAAACTGGCCCAGCTGGATTCGAACCAGCGCATGACGGCACCAAAAACCGTTGCCTTACCGCTTGGCTATGGGCCAATAAATGGGGCGGTTAGTGGGGATCGAACCCACGCATGCCGGAACCACAATCCGGTGTGTTAACCACTTCACCATAACCGCCATAATAATTAAAGCAGGGGTAGTAGGAATTGAACCCACACTGGAGGTTTTGGAGACCTCTGTTCTACCTTTAAACTATACCCCTATACTATGTAAATGGAGGGAGAAGGATTCGAACCTTCGAACCCGTAGGGAACGGATTTACAGTCCGTCGCGTTTAGCCTCTTCGCTATCCCTCCATAATAATAAAAGATTAAGGAATAGATTTTGGCATCTATTGATTAAAATATAAATGGTGCCGATCAGAGGACTTGAACCCCCAACCTACTGATTACAAGTCAGTTGCTCTACCAATTGAGCTAGATCGGCACGAACAAATGGTGGCTCGAGGCGGAATCGAACCACCGACACGAGGATTTTCAGTCCTCTGCTCTACCGACTGAGCTATCGAGCCATTATGTAAAAACAAGAGTTCATGCATTACAGATCTTATATAAGTAAAATAAAAATAATGGCGGATCCGATCGGATTTGAACCGACGATCTCCTGCGTGACAGGCAGGCATGTTAACCCCTACACCACGGATCCACAATTGCGGGGGCAGGATTTGAACCTACGACCTTCGGGTTATGAGCCCGACGAGCTACCAGACTGCTCCACCCCGCGATGATATGGTGGAGGATATAGGGATCGAACCTATGACCCTCTGCTTGTAAGGCAGATGCTCTCCCAGCTGAGCTAATCCTCCATATTGATTTGTACAAGCCATCAAAAACACCAATTTATTTTATCACATAGCTCATATAAAATCAAGTAAATAATGACCCGTACGGGATTCGAACCCATGAACCCACCGTGAAAGGGTGGTGTCTTAACCACTTGACGAACGGGCCAAAATAACAAGTGTCGGAATATCTCGCCGCCGACTTTTAAAATATTATCACCAATCGAATCAAAAAGCAAGTGTTTTTTATAATTTATTTTATAAAAAAACACAACCCTTACAGTATACCCGACTTCAATAAATAAATAAACCAGTCCGCTCTCGTTACATGGGCCAGACTGCTTCAGAATTAAGATTTCTCTTTACCCTATTCCCTTGGATTCAGTCCAACTTCTATTAGCTCCTCAGAGGGTTTCTGGTAGCTTCTGCAGGGATTTTGAGGCCGTGATGATTTCTGCCCTTACAGGACCGAAATAACACACCTCTAAGAAGCCAAGCAGCTGCAATAAGTACCGATTCGTTTACCCGATCATAGATGACGCATTAACCATTCGTGCATAAGCTGAAGGGATGGGACAGAACAGGTTGATACAATAAAATGCACGCCGTGACCGCTTAGAAAGATTAACAAGTCATACACGCCATCATCAGCTGAAAATATCCGCTGTAACAAATCAATGTGGCGGTTACGTATGATGAGATAAGAAAGAGATTGAGCGGACACTTCCGTTTTTAGTACGTATAACCACTGAAAATCAGGCACGCTATAAACCATGCCCTATTAAAAAGACATGGCTTTTTTGGCGTCTGCCATTAATTTCCATGTTAAACATTTGGAAATCACTTTAGAATAAATCCTCAATATGCACCTGTTTCTTTTCCCCAAAGGGCATCGATAAATCAATAAGATGCGTGATCAATCCATCTGGATGATGGTCTTCATCAACTTGCACCTTTGCAAAATACGGATCAAAAATAAAATGAATAAAGTCATCCCATTCTTTTGTCATGGGGAATGATATAGGGATGCTCGTACAAATCTCATTTTTATCTAAGTTTTGAAATTCCTTTTCGATGATCCAATAAGCGTTTTTCACTTGATTCATGAATAAATCCAACGAGGGTACATCGCGCTTTAGTTCATTAATTGTTTTTTTCACAAAAAACCATTCATAGAAAAAATGAAAAGCTTTAGGCAAGCGCTTTGTTGTATATAACGATTTTAAGCTTTTAACAACACTGCTCTTCAAATTTTCTAAAGTCAACAGCCCCATTTTATAATCTAATTCTACTCTTTCAAAAAATTGCTCTAAAAATAATTTTCTTTCTTGCGGAAAGTCAGAAGATATGGGGAATAAGATTGCATGCGTGAAATTATCTTCCTTGCTTTCCTCCAAACCTTCTAGCATTATAAAGATCTGATAGACCACAAAGGGCTTATCGCGTAATAGCATTATGATTTTATTGTCCATTAATCTCATGGAATCCAAATTGGTATGTCAACACTAAATCAAACAAATTTTTAAAGGTGTCGCAGCTTGTATTCAGTTGGTGTTAGGTAGTCTAGTGATCCATGGAT
>NZ_JFZC01000010.1 GCF_000648615.1 Sporolactobacillus terrae DSM 11697
TGATGAAATTGCCGCTTATCGTTCTACACCAAAGCAAAATCATAAACTTTCTTTACCTGTGAGAAAAACCAAGCTGTGCTTGGTCCTTTATCTCCAGCCACATGTGATGGTTTCGTGTCTTTTCGGTGCTGAATCGTCGCTTCGGTTACTCGCTTGCCGCGGGCGCACCACACCTCCGCTTTGATTCTCGGTCAAGACACTGAGCTATTGATTTGAAGACAGGGCAAATTCTATACTTTCTTTTCCTGTGAAAAGCCGTTTTCCACAAGCGCGGAAAACGGCTTGATGAAACATGAGCCATAGGGGCAACGGTTAGTTCGACTTGGTGGCCCATTTCAATTCCATATAACCGACCGGATGACGAACGATGCCTTTAACCTTGCTGTTTTGCAGTTCACTTTGATTGTAGAAATAAACCGGGAACAGCGGCATTTCTTTGATGAGCAGCTTTTCTGCTTGATACATCAGCGCATAACGTTTCGCATCGTCTTTCTCATTCTTCGCCTGTTTGATCAGCTGATCGTATTCCTTGTTGCTCCACTGCATGCTGTTCATCGGCATGCCGGTGATGAAGTTTTCAAGGAAGTTGATCGGATCGCCGTAATCCGCGAGGAAAGAACCGCGTGAGAATTGGAATTTGCCTTTCTTTTGATCCACGCCGTAAACATTCCATTCCATGTTGGCCAGTTTCACCGATACGCCGAGATTCTTCTTGTACATTTCCTGTACTGCTTCTGCAATGGCTTTATTAATATCGGTTGTATTGTAGGTCAGCGTAATTGGCGGCAGCGTCTTGTAGCCTTCTTCTTTCATCCCTTCTGCAAGCAGTTTTTTCGCTTCTGAAGGGTCATATTTATAAAGATTGCCATTGTGACTACGGAAATCCTCCCCGCTCGGATCTTTAAATCCGGGAGAAACAAAACCGTACGCCGGATCATTTTTCTGCTTCACGACATAATCGACAATTTGCTTGTTATCCACGGCAAGCGCAAACGCTTTTCTGATTTTGGCATTATCAAAAGGCTTCATCTTCACATTCATGCTAAAGAAATAGGTGCCGGCTTGCGGGTCAACCTTAACTTTGCCTTCTTTAAACAGCTGATTGGCCAGATCCGGCGGAACACTCGCCGAGTCGAGGTCACCCGTTTTATACATTTGGTACTCAGTGTTGGTATCGTTAACCATTGCCCAATCGACTTCGTCAAGCTTCACGCTTTTCTTATCCCAGTAGGTCGTGCTCTTTTTAAAGACCATGTTTGAATCATGCTTCCAGGAAGCAAGCTTAAAGGGACCATTTCCAACGAATGTCTTGGCATTGGCATACCACTTCGGATTCTTTTCCGCAACTTTTTGATTCACCGGAAAGAACGCCGGGTTCGAGATCATATTAAGAAAATAGGACTGCGGTGCGGTCAGCGTAACCTTTAAGGTTTTGTCATCAACGGCTTTCACTTGTACAGCATCGGCAGAGCCTTTTTTCATATTATAGGCTTCGCCGCCTTCAATGAGGTAACCGAGAAACGCAGCCGGTGAGCCGGTTGACGGATTTAAGAGTTGTTTCCATGCATATTCAAAGTCTCCGGCCGTTAAGTCGTCACCATTATCCCATTTCGCATCTTTGCGAATATGGAAGGTATAGGTCTTGCCATCCGAAGAAACATCCCACTTTTCAGCAGATGCCGGATGTGGTTCGTGATCTTTACCGAGACGCGTCAGCCCTTCCATCAAGTTGTTCAGCGCATTCCAAGATTGAGCATCAAAACCGATCGGCGGATTAAATGATGTTGGCTCTGCGCCATTGTTCAACTTCAAAACCTGTTTGCCATCTGACTTTTCATTTGATGAATTCGGCTTTGCGGTACACGCGCCAAGCACGAACACGAGTAAAAGAGCCATACCCAGCATGAAACCGTTCTTACACAACTTTTTCAAATGAATTCCTCCCGTTATTAATAGATTTCAACCTTTTGCCAAAGCAGCATCTGCTCTTTTATCTAAAAGCCAGCAATCCGCAGTATGGTGATCATCAACTGCAGTCGTAGGCGGTTGAACATGACGGCAAACTTCCATTGCAAACGGACAGCGGTCGCAAAACGAACAGCCCTGCGGCGGCGCAAATAAATCCGGCGGCGCCCCTTCAATCGGCTTTAAGGTGTCCGAGGGCAAATCGAGACGGACAATCGCATTCAGCAATGCCTGCGTGTAGGGATGTTTGGCATGGTAGAAAATATCGCGTTTGTCGCCCATCTCGACAATTTTTCCGGCATACATCACCGCAACGCGATCTGCGGTTTTGGCAACAACACCTAAATCATGCGTGATCATGATCATGGAGACGTTTGTCTCTTCCTGAATTTGATCGAACAGCTCCAAGATTTGCGCTTGAATCGTTACATCAAGTGCCGTCGTCGGTTCATCGGCAATGATCAGGCTTGGCTTGCAAATTAACGCCATGGCAATGACAATTCGCTGCCGCATCCCACCGCTGAATTGATGCGGGTATTGTTTCATGCGCTGCTCCGCATTGGATAAACCAACTAATTCAAGCATTTCAATCGCTTTCTGATGGGCCGCTTGTCGGGATAATTTTTTTTGATAGATAATGCCTTCAGTAAGCTGAGAGCCAATCGTTAAGGTCGGATTCAGCGCGGTCATCGGATCTTGAAAAATCATCGATAGATCCGAGCCTTGAATGCGCCGCATCCTCTTTGCTGAAAGCGTGCTGATCTCGGTGCCCTTGAATTGAATCGATCCCGCGACAATTTTCCCATGTGGTTTCGGAATCAGCCCCATCACGGCCAGAGACGTGACACTCTTGCCGCATCCGGATTCGCCGACAATCGCCAGCGTTTCGCCTTGCTCAATGTCAAAATCAACACCCCGAACCGCATGGACTTCTCCGCCATGCGTCTGAAAAGAAACATGCAGATTCTTCACTTCAAGCAGCTTGCCCAATGGTTTCTTCACAGGGGATCATCTCCTTAACTTCGGATCGAGTGCGTCTTGCAAGCCGTCACCAAGAATATTGAACGCAAACATAGTTAACGAAATAAAGAGTGCCGGGAAAAACAAACGCCACCAATATCCGGCAAGCAGCGCAGATAAACCATCATTTGCCATGACGCCCCAACTTGCAAAAGGCGCCTGGACGCCCAATCCAAGAAAACTTAAAAAAGCTTCGGAAAAAATAGCGGATGGAACGGTTAATGTCATTTGAACAATAATCGGACCCATTGTATTGGGTATTAAATTTTTTCGCACAATACGCCAGGGCTTACTTCCGAAGGATTTGGACGCCGTAACAAACTCATAATTTTTCAGTTGAAGCACTTGCCCTCTGACAATTCGCGCCATGCCCGTCCATCCCGTCACCGTCAAGGCGACGATAATCGTTAATAAGCTGGGGCCCATGACAACCATGAGTAAAATGACGACCAAGAGATAAGGCAGTCCGTAAAGGATCTCAATGATTCGCATCATCACAAGATCCGTTTTCCCGCCGATATAACCTGAGATTCCGCCATATGCAACACCAATGAGAAGATCAACCAATGCAGCAACCACACCGACGAATAATGAGATGCGTGCGCCGTACCAAGTCCGTGTAAACACATCACGTCCGAGTTCATCGGTGCCGAACCAATGACTAGGCGAAGGCGCCAAGTTCTGCAAAGTTAAATGCTGTGCAGTCACCGAGTACGGCGATAAAATCGGTCCAAAGAGCGCGGCAATCCCCAGCAAAATCAGGAAACCCAAACCAAGCATCGCTAATTTATTTTTCTTAAGCTGAATCCACGCATCGCTCCAATATGAAACACTCGGCCGGACAAGCGATTGTTGTACCGTTTTTTTGCGATCAAGAAGGTGAAACCATGCATTCGGAACATTCTGAGCCGTTATTTTTTCTTGCATCCCCTTTGAAGGAGTCATTTGCTCCCCTCCTTGCTTTGCTTGATTCGCGGATCAAGCCATCCGTAAGCGAGATCGACGAGAAAAAGCATCAAGATCAGCAATGCACTGTAGAACATCGTCGTCCCCATAATGACGGGATAATCCCTTGAATTAATGCTGTCGACAAAGTATTTCCCCATCCCGGGGATTGCAAAAATTTTCTCAATAACGAACGTTCCGGTCAAAATACTTGCCGCCAAGGTTCCAAGTACGGTAACCACAGGAAGAAGGGCATTTTTCAATGCATGCTTCATCACAATGATAAACGGGGGCAACCCCTTAGCCTGAGCCGTTCGTATATAATCCTGTGTCAGAACTTCCAGCATGCTGGAGCGGATCAGCCGCGCAATAATCGCCATTGGACCGGTTGCGAGCGCAATAATCGGCATAATCATGTACGAAAGTCCTTGCCATGTACCGGCTGGAAGCAAATGAAGATTCACGGCAAATTCCTGGATCAGCAGTGTTGCCAGGACAAAGTTTGGAATCGAAATGCCGAGAACCGCCAGCGTCATCGCCAGATAGTCAATCAAGCCATTATGCTTTAATGCGGCAAATATTCCGAGCAAAACACCTGTGAGAACAGCCACAACAAGCGCCCACATGCCCAGTTCAAACGACACCGGAAAACCTCTGCCCAGCAGATCATTCACCGTTTGAGCAGGCTGCTTGATCGACGGGCCATATGTAAACGTTGCAATCGATTTAAGATAAATGAAGTACTGAATCGGCAGCGGTTGATCAATATGGTAATGTGCCTCAAGGTTTTTCACTGCAGCATCACTCAATACTTTCCCGTTCAAATTATTAAAGGGTGATCCGGGAATCGCATGCATGAGCAAGAATGTCAATGTAGCAATTACCCATAGTGTTAAGATCATTGCAAGAAAACGATTTAAGACAAAGCGCAGCATAGAGGAACCTTCCCTTATTTAAAATTGGCATTTGTTTTAGACTTGAATTATTTTTCAGAAAATTAATTTTCAAAGGCATTAAAAATGTATAAAATCCAGCTCTATAAAATCATAGGAGCTGGATTTTGTCTAGGACATTTAGACAAAGCGGCTGATTTATCCAAAAATCATGATCTAAACGATTTTACGGCTATCATCATCGATGACGATTAGAACCCAATGCGCGGATCTCTATTCCTGCAGATCAATAAGGATTTGTTAATCTGCGCTTTACTATCGTTCTTCTATCCATTCGGATGACCCCAGGGGCTTTCCGCCGGTTAACGGAAGAATCCAAGATCACGAACGAATATAAGGATAAAAATATTATAGCCATAAAAAATTCACTTGTCAATAATTATACAATATTATTAATTTTCTGAATAAACGTCATAACCCCTTGATGATGCATGGTTTATCAGTACAAAGTTATCTTAACGATTGAAGACTAAAAAACAATCCGCTAGGTCGTCAGAGCGGATTGTTTTTGGTTACTTATGTTCCTGCAATCAAAGGATTGCATTCAACTTTTCCAAGAGCTGATCATAAAGTGCTAACGTTTCTTCATCCTTGACTGCCACACCAGATTTAAAGAAGGTAATTTTACCACTGCCGCCGCCGATTTGATGAAGCTTTTCCAGCGTTCGTCTCAGATTCTGTGCGGTGCCTAGGCTGCCGTCAATGACATGGGTTTCTTTAGGAAACTGCTGCTCAATGATGTCTTTAAAAATCGGGAAATGGGTACAGCCAAGCACTACCGTGCCATACTGATTCAGGTCAAACGGTTGCAGCTGCTTCTGTAAATAAGGAACAATATCATCCGGGTTAAAATCGAACGCTTCCGCAAATTCAACCAGTTTCGGCATCGGAAGCGGGTCGACAATGTCATGCGTGTCGATCCGTTCAACCAGGCGGTGATATTTTTCTTCCTTTAGCGTCAGCCTCGTCGCCATTACCAGAACTTTTTTCTTCTCCGGTTCGCTTTCAATCACTGCGGGCTTGACAGCCGGTTCAATTCCGATTATTGGAATCGGATAGTTCTTGCGCAAGTCCTCAATCGCCGCACTGGTTGCCGTATTACAGGCAACTACCAGCGCTTTGATGTCACGGGCAACGAGAAAATCAACCGCTTCAAAAATATACGTTTTCAATTCATTTTTCGGCTTTTCTCCATACGGAATATGCGCAGTATCTGCATAGTAGAGAAAATCTTCATTCGGCATTAGTTTCCTAATTTGCTGCAAAACGGTCATGCCGCCAATGCCGGAATCAAATACAGCTATGTTCATTATCGATCACTTTTCTTCATAATTTTTGTCTCTAACATTGCTTCATTGTATCACCTTTTTATTGTACAGAAAACCGCGTACACTTTTCGACGAGGTGCGCATTAACGTGAAAAAAAAAGCAAATCGCTCATCATCCCGTTGCTGCGTTTGATTCATTACAACTCCCCGCGGGTTTGTCACAAGTTTGAGGGGGTAGCCTCGCTTAGTGAGCATCCACAAACCACGCCTCCTGCTCATTACCCACTCACCGTGTCCGTATAGTGCGCTTTCACCGAAGGCAGCAGCGTAACTGCCTGGATCGCGAGTCCAAGAAACATGTACACGAGATGCACGATCGCAATCCCTTGCAAAATATAGATCTCGATGGTTAGCCAGATAATGAGGATGAAACCGATATAAAGCGAGTGCATCCACGTCCAGTGTGTCTCCTTGTAAAGATTCACGGTTTCTGCTAAACGCAAGGGCTTTTCAGTCATCAAAAAGACAGCGACAAGCACGGGATAAACGCCCAACGCGAAAAATAATATCGCTCCAGGAATTAAATAAGTGTTAAAGGAACTGTACTTGAGCAGCGATAAAGGCATGCCAAGCAGAGAGCCGTCCGGAGCAATCATTAATAGTCCGCCGCCAAACAGTGCACCAATGCCGAGAAACAGTTGCAAAACGATCAGTACATAACAAAACAATGTCTTTCTCTTATGCGGGGTCTGCATCTTTTCTTCCTCCCGTTTCAATCACTCAATTCGTCTTGCTGATCAGAATTTCGATCTCCTTACCCAATTGATGCGGACGCTCAAGCATCACCATATCATGGCACTGCCCTTGTTTCGCATATGCCACGATCGCAATCACCCCAACGTGTTGCTTCGTTAATTATAATCGAAAAATGCAGGTCTAAGAGCATTTTTCAGTTTTTCTACCTGAGAATTATTTAACTTTCTACCAGTTTGTATTTCTATATCCCTAACATAATCTCTTATTAAAGTTCCATCAAGTCTACTCGCTTTCTCAATCTCACTAAAATTCCCATACCCATCAACTTTCGCCATGCGATGCGTTTTCGCTGTATCCTCTACATCATCACCCATCTTCGTGAAGCCCTTGGATACTCCGGTCATCGCCGGTTTCCATTTACTTGACCGCACAGTCCCTCTTGCATTGTGCACAATCTTAGTCACATGGTCTTTAAACGCTTGACCCTGCTCATGCACGATCGCTTTCTGTGCAGGTGAGATGACGAGTTTCCGGGTGAAGAGGTTCATCATGAACACGCCTTGAAGGAGGCTGTTTTGTTGCTCTTCCTTGGTCAGCTGTTTGCCAAACAGGTCTCTGCCGGTCGCGGCTTGGGTGATGCCGTTTGCAGCGAGCAGGGCGTTGATTCCTTTTTCACTTTGGCTGAGGACCTTGAGCGTTCGGTTTGCTTGGTCGTAGGCATTTAGTGCTTTGCCGGCTGCCTCCATGCCGCGCGCCGTTTTGTAGATGGCTGCGCCGCCTTTGGCAATCCGTCCGCCCCAGCCGATGATCGGGATGAACGTTGAGGCTGCCATGGCTCCGGCGGCGCTCAGCTTTCGTCCGGTCTCGGGATCAACGCCTTCAACCGCTCTAAGATAATCATAATAGCCGGACAGCTCGCCGGCAAATGTGGCAACAGCAGAACCCGCCTTTTGATACCATGGCCGATTGATTTTCGCTTCTCTTTGCTTCTCCATCTCACGAACCGTTTCCTGCTGCTGCTTGTAGTGGCATTGATCAGCTCGCCATACAGTGATGCAATGTAGGCCAGATTTTTAATTGATGGGCGGCGTGAATAAATAAAAAACTCTCTAAGGATACAGATGCAAGCTGCTTATCTGTAAACCTTAAGAGAGCGCTATTTCATGATTTTAAATGATATCCATTTGGACAATCAACCTATTAGATTCATGTAATACATATCATTTTCTGATATTTTCCCCAAAAATTCTTCCAACGAATCTGCAATTTTAGAATCATCATAATAAATCTGGCTTTGTTCAGCATCGGATAATTTTATTGATATCATCGCAGTTTCATTTGCTTCAAAAAAAATTAATTCATCTTCTAAATCATCATAAACCTCAATATCAGGAAAAAATTCATAATCATTTTGTTTTAATTTGAAATCTCTTATAGAATACGGGTCCATCAAACGATTAATGTTATATTTATTTTTATTAATAAATCCATAACCAACATTTAGGAAAAAATTTTTCAGCTCTTTAGGAATTTTCAAAGATAGTTCCTTCTCAACCCCTTCTATTTCGTTTAGTGATACTGGAAAAAAGGTATTATTTTTATTAGTCACTAAGTATTCGTAATTCATAAAAATTTCCCCCTTAAAAATTTATTTGAATAGTTCACTAGCTGGTGATTCAGAACCATGTATTCCAGTTTGGTGTTCATTTGGGAACCTAGCAGGATGCATATTCCACCATTCATGTTCTCCGCCATATGAGTTTTCAATTATATGGTGAGCATCATAAGGATCTCCCTTCTTTCTGAGAACCTTTCCGGTTTTCTCAGAAAGAACATCCTCCTCATACGTTGGCCATTTTTGATCGGTATTCTCCTCCCATTCATTAATTAACGAATCCTTTATTCTATTAAATTTTCGTCTGTGTATTTTGGTTTCTTGCGTAGATAGTTTGGTGTACTTATTGTTTCTAAGAGCATTTTTCAGTTTTTCTCCTGAGAATTATTTAGCTTTCTACCAGTTTGTATTTCTATATCCCTAACATAATCTCTTATTAAAGTTCCATCAAGTCTACTCGCTTTCTCAACCTCACTAAAATTCCCATACCCATCAACTTTCGCCATATGATGCGTCTTCGCTATATTCTCCGCACCATCACTTATCTTGGCGAAATCATTGGATACTCCGGCCATTGCCGGTTTCCATTTACTTGCCCCCACAGCCTCACTTGCATTGTGCACAATCTTTGTCACATGGTCTTTAAACGCCTGGCCTTGCTCATGCACGATCGCTTTCTGTGCAGGTGAGATGACGAGTTTCCGGGTGAAGAGGTTCATCATGAACACGCCTTGAAAGAGGCTGCTTCTTTGCTCTTTCTTGGTCAGCTGTTTGCCAAACAGGTCTCTGCCAGTCGCGGCTTGGGTGATGCCGTTTGCAGCGAGCAGGGCGTTGATTCCTTTTTCACTTTGGCTGAGGACCTTGAGCGTTCGGTTTGCTTGTTCGTTGGCATTTAGTGCTTTTCCGGCTGCTTCCATGCCGCGCGCCGTTTTGTAGATGGCCGCGCCGCCTTTGGCAATCCGTCCGCCCCAGCCGATGATTGGAATGAATGTTGAGACCGCCATGGCCCCGGCGGCTACGCGTTCGCCGGCGCTCAGCTTTCGTCCGGTCTCCGGATCAACGCCTTCAACCGCTCTAAGATAATCATAGTAGCCGGACAGCTCGCCGGCAAATGTGGCAACAGCGGAACCCGCCTTTTGATACCATGGCCGATTGATTTTCGTTATCTGACGAGGAATGAAGGATGTTATTGATGTTTCAAGTTTTAGTTATTAATTGACTATCAAAATTTTATTCTTGCAGCAAGAATAAAATTTAATTGTCTGTCATTCACCGTCCCATAGTGGAGAAGAGTACTCTGGCTGTTTCCCTCTGCTAACCCTTAACTTATTATACTTGACCGTTAATTCTAATTTATTTAAAAAAATATTTTTTGCACTGTCAAAGTCTGTATAATTAGTGATTTTTCCAATCAAACTAGCTCTATCTCCCAAAGAATAAATTTGATATATTCCTGTATCTAAATCATACTCAATTCTTGTTTGCCACTCCATCCTATTCTTATCTTTTTGATTAAAAATAGCTACACGTAGACTATCATAACCTAATTTCTGAATTTCTCTATTAAGTAATTTTTTTTTATCACTGAGCATATCCATTATTTTATCTCCTTTATCAGTCCTAATTTTTCATACCAATCAACTGATGACTCAAATTTAATTTGAATTCCCCCACCAGAACCGAAGACTTCTGATATTGTCCCTTTTTGTGCATTTGCCATATCAGCTAATGAAAAATTATATCTTTCCATCAAAATACTTAATTCAGTTTTCTCCAATTGTGATAACCGTTCAAAACCTTTGGTCATATTTTCAATATTTATGTCTTTAACAACTTCATATCTATGATAACCCATAGTACTTTCCGGATATGGAAGGGCTCTAGAATCATAGGGTATTGGTTCTCCGTTAACCAAAGGACTAGTAAACCTCCCTGTTACATCACCATATCTATCAATAATTTGACCTGATTTTAGATTGGCGTTAAAGGTTATAGCTTTGCCATTACTGTCAACAACAAAACCATCTGCTTCTGGCCATTTAATGTTACCTGCTTCATCCAAATAATTCGACGAACGCACAAGTACACCTTCTTTAGAAGTAAAAGCTATCTCTCCATTACTTAGAACCACTTTTTTAGGTGTAAAACTACTGTTAGCCCCGCTGGATTTCCTAACCTCATCAACTTTCGCCATACTACGCGTCTTCACTATATTCTCCGCACCATCACTTATCTTGGCGAAATCATTGGATACTCCGGCCATTGCCGGTTTCCATTTACTTGCCCCCACAGCCTCACTTGCATTGTGCACAATCTTAGTCACATGGTCTTTAAACGCTTGCCCTTGCTCATGCACGATCGCTTTCTGTGCAGGTGAGATGACGAGTTTCCGGGTGAAGAGGTTCATCATGAACACGCCTTGAAGGAGGCTGTTTTGTTACTCTTCCTTGGTCAGTTGCTTGCCGAACAGATCTCTGCCGGTGGCGGCTTGGGTGATGCCGTTTGCAGCGAACAGGGCGTTGATTCCTTTTTCACTTTGGCTGAGGACCTTGAGCGTTCGGTTTGCTTGTTCGTTGGCATTTAGTGCTTTTCCGGCTGCTTCCATGCCGCGCGCCGTTTTGTAGATGGCTGCGCTGCTTTTGCTCACCTTACATTTAAGCAAAAAAAGAGCACTCTCACATTTATGATTTATGATAAGGTGCTGTTATTATTGTCTTTTATTTAATTGGTCCCATATGAATTAAGTAAACATAGTCTCTTACTTCTTCAAATTTTACTTATTGATTCTTTGGAGCGTGGCGTGGTTACAGAGTAAAGAATAGCCTATTTGCTTAAAATGAGATTTAGATACTCCATACATTGTTCACCTTTACTAGCTTTTGGCATTCATCATTTTTGTTCCTGTGATTCTTTAGAAGACTTGCAAGCTAATTTATTTATAAGATATCATAATTTTCACTTCGCCATTTTTCATATCAGTATAGGAAGTAGCACTTCCCCAACTCCGATTAAAAGTTAATGCATTTGTTTTTTTTTCAACCGGTCTCCCTAATTGTTGTAAGAGCCACCTATCGTGTGCTTCTCTTTTTTTCTTGTTTCGATAATTCGACCAATCATTATATGAGTTTTGAAATGTTTCATTAGCATCACTTAATTCAACTATTTTCATTCGATTGTCATCAAAAATAACATTTATCCAAAATGATGCATCATTAATTTTAATCGTTTCCTTAAATCGAAAAATATTCTTAGTAGAATTATTACAATATAACTTTGTCCCAAAATGACTTAAAAATTTTTCCTTTGTAATATTTGGCCCCAAACCCTCACTTATTTCTCCGTTGCTATTCATAACTTAAACACCTCTTAAACTATTTCATTTAGATAATAATTCTACTTTCTCTAACATTTCGTCATACTCATCTAATGATACCTCTATATTTTTCAGCTCTATTTCTCCACCATCAATTCTACTTATAAATTTATTATGCAATAACTCTTGAAAATCAGGCATAAAAATTTGTTCTAAGCCACCTTTTCCAAACTGTGGATTTGCTTTTGCGAAACCATTTGCTCCTATTAAATCAGCATTTAATCGATATGCTCCCATTTTCTCTCTGTAAATCGCTTTATCCATACCTTCAGCAAAAAAGGGTTTTACTTGTAGACCCTCAAAGAGTTTTTGTGCATCCTTTCCGGAGTTCAAGATAACCTCATTTTCTGAAAAATACCCTGAAGGAGATGGTTCTCCTGCATATAGTACGGTACCCTTTGAATAAAATTTATCTACATACTCATCTATTCCAAAATAAGGAGTACTTCCCTGCCAGTTTCTCGCATAATCAGATGGACTATAATCTTCTAACATTCTTCTTAACTGACGCCTATTAATTTCAGCGTGTAATTCACTTGCAGACATTGCTCCAAATTTATTATGCAAATAATCTAATCTGTTTGTATATCTTCCATGGTTAGATCTATCTAGTTCGATACCATGAACTTCATTTTTTCTTGAACCTTCAATTTTATCTTTGCTCACTTCGTCTGCTTGGGTAACATCCATTTCACTTTTCGCCATACTACGCGTCTTCACTATATTCTCCGCACCATCACTTATCTTGGCGAAATCATTGGATACTCCGGCCATTGCCGGTTTCCATTTACTTGCCGCCACAGCCTCACTTGCATTGTGCACAATCTTTGTCACATGGTCTTTAAACGCCTGGCCTTGCTCATGCACGATCGCTTTCTGTACAGGTGAGATGACGAGTTTCCTGGTGAAGAGATTCATCATGAACACGCCTTGAAGGAGGCTGTTTTGTTGCTCTTCCTTGGTCAGCTGTTCGCCAAACAGGTCTCTGCCGGTGGCGGCTTGGGTGATGCCGTTTGCAGCGAGCAGGGCGTTGATTCCTTTTTCACTTTGGCTGAGGACCTTGAGCGTTCGGTTTGCTTGGTCGTAGGCATTCAGTGCGCGGCCAGTGGCTTCCATGCCGCGCGCCGTTTTGTAGATGGCCGCGCCGCCTTTGGCAATCCGTCCGCCCCAGCCGATGATTGGGATGAATGTTGAGGCCGCCATGGCCCCGGCGGCTACGCGTTCGCCGGCGCTCAGCTTTCGTCCGGTCTCCGGATCAACGCCTTCAACCGCTCTAAGATAATCATAATAGCCGGACAGCTCGCCGGCAAATGTGGCAACAGCGGAACCCGCCTTTTGATACCATGGTCGGTTGACTTCCGCTTCTCTTTGCTTCTCCGTCTCACGAACATTTTCCTGCTGCTGCTTGTACCGGAGATAGTGTTGTGTCTCCTTTTTCATTTCATCTTGAACGTGAACGATTTTGCTGTCGTGGTAGGCTTGCGCATTAAAGTGCATCGGCTGAACGTCCGCGCCTTGCCGCGTAGCATTGATCAGCTCGCCATACAGCGACGCGATGTAGGGCAGGTCTTCATTCACTTGTCGGTATTCATTGGTCAGGTTCTGGTCGAGATCCTGAACGTCAAGCACCGTTTGCGCGCGCTTTTTGTCGGCCGAATCCAGTGCCTGATCCACCTCATGGTTGGAGAAGACGTTGATCGGTACCAGGTCGGAAATACTGCTTAAGATTTTGGAAATGTCCGCCCGCTGTTCTCTAACCATTTCCTTGGCGTGCGCATACCCCATGGATAAATCTTCATTCAGAAAGGGCACTTGAATCTGCGTGTCGCCACCCAAATTTTTCGCCTCAATCGTGCCGGAAACGCCTTGGTAGTAGGCAATTTTTTTGTCAATCAGCCGTAACCAGGCGTCAACCACATTTACTTGCGCGGTATAGAACTGTTTGATTGCCTCGGCGCCTTTCCCCTGAAAGTCAGGGCCAAGTCCTGAGATTTGCTGGAACGCATGACGCAGCGTCTGGAGTTGACCGCGCAGCGTTTGGTAGTGTTTGGCATGTGCTCTAGCGGCCGCGATCAACGATTCAGCTTCATACGTTTGCGTATCGGTGGCTGAACCGGAACCCCCGCCTAGGCTTGCTCTCATTGGATCGCCTCATCCTGTCGTTGCAGAAGTGCAACGTTCGCCTGCGTATCGGAGATGTTTTTTTGTACACCAGCGAGGTAGGCGGATAAAAGCTGCACCATCATCTGCTCGCCCTCCTGCCAAGCAGAGGTCGCGGCGAGATGATTTCGTCCGCAGGAGACGGATTGGAGCGGCACCACCCCTTGGCGTGCCTGCTCTGCCGCCGCAATACGTCCTTCTGTAACATGCGTATTCAGTTCAATTTGGACCATTAGAACAACCGCCCTTTAATTTTAGATAACTTATGTTCCAGAGTGTCTGCTGCCTTTTCACCTTTATGAAGCAAGTCGTTTGCCTCGTAGGCCATCGCACGCGTTCCAGCGAGAAAATCGCGTTTCAGCTGTAACTCATGAATTTTCGCCTCGATGCGCTGCTGATAGCTGTCCACACGCGTTGTAAGTTTCGCGCGCATTTTATCCTGCGCGGCATCACGTTTCTTTTGGAATGTGCGTGCTCTCGAGCCTGTCCAATCGGCGCCAAGTTCCGGCTTGGTCAGGATGCGCAGTGCATGCATCCCTGCCGCCTGTTCCTGACCCAGCTTGCGATTTGCTCGCTTCAATCGATCAATTTGATCGTCCACCGCTGCCGACTGATGAGCCAGCGTGCGGAAAATCGCCTTCAATGTTGCCGATGCGCCCATGGGACGCACCTCCTTTCTTGACCTTGAACCCTAGATTCACAGGGGGATTTAGGTCCTTTATTAAATAACGCGTAAAATAAACGGAGATTTTCCGCTTAAATGCATCATGGCGCTTGTTTCACAGGTAAATAAGGGTAATTTCTCCGGTTATTTCTCAGATTTGAATTTGCGCTTACCTGATCGTCGTACCAGCGAGGCAAAATGATAAACTTTATTACCTGTGTAAAAAAACCGGACTCCACCTCGAGCCCGGTCCTTTTATTTGCCACGCGTTATGCGTTAATTTGTCCGGCAATCTGGTTGTCGGTGTCTTCAAGGATCGTCGCGCTCTTGGCAAGTTGATGATTCACGTCTTCCAAGAGCTGCTGCATCTGTTGGAATGAGGGACGAAGCCGCTCATATTGGTCCTTGAATGCGCGGCTGGACGCACCTTCCCAAACTTGGGCCAGCTGATTGATCATCCCGTCGAGACGACCGATCAGTTCGCCTGTGTTCGATGATTCCTGACCATATTTAGCCGCGTAACGGCGCAATTCTTCCGGAGTTAATCGAATTTGTCCTGCCATAATAAATAGCCTCCTTGTTTTGACGCATGTGTGTTGGAACCTTCACAGAATGGAGCGACCTTTGCGCTATGCAAGAGTCTTCAAAAATCACAGTTCTTAAATTACATGGATCCGCCCTGAGACGGTTTTACGCTTAACCATAGTTATGCTTGAAAGAAAAATGAAGAAAATCTTGAGGTGTTTCGTGTATGGGTCTCACCGGAGATGTTTTTTCTTAGTTACTGGTAGTGTACAAAATGTGACGGCTCCTTGAACACAGCCAAAACTCCTGAATTAGTGGGGAATTTTCATCAAACAAAGCATATTAGACATGTTTCGACAAGAAGCACCATGCCTTTTTTACTAATCAAGAAAAAAAGCATACTAAATGGAGGTTCCGGCCGTTGAGGCGTCTCAATAATCACTGCCTTGATTCCAGAACATAATCCGTTTTTTTCTGGACATAATTAATAGATATACGATTTGAACGGGGGTTAAACCATTTGAAAAAAGAGGAGACACGGGTTGGCGATCTTGTCTATGTCATTTGCCGAAATCCGCACACAGCAACCGCTACATTGATTCAGGAAGCAGAAGTAGTTGAAAATCCGAATAAAAAAGAGGACAAGGTGCTATCCCTAAATGATATGTATTATGAATTCGCTGAGGATGACGCGGTGTTCCCAACGATCGACGACGCGAAACGCGTATATAAGCAAATATATGATGAAGATTAAGGAGATACGCAGTACTCATGGTAAAGCCCTTTGTTCCCCAGCTTGTCTACATTGAGCCTCGTGCGTTGGACTACCCACTTGGTCAAACGCTAAAGGATAAATTTGAAAACATGGGGATCGAGATTCGTGAAACGACCTCGCATAATCAAGTGCGCAATCTCCCAGGGAATAATGACTTTCAAAAATACCGCAACGCCAAATCAACATTAGTCGTTGGCGTGAGAAAAACCTTGGACTTCCAAAGTTCCAAACCTTCAGCTGACTATGCCATTCCACTTGCAACCGGCTGCATGGGTCACTGTCATTACTGCTATCTGCAAACCACTATGGGCTCGAAACCGTATATCAGAACCTATGTCAACGTCGATGAAATTCTCGAACGTGCCGATCAGTACATGGCCGAGCGGGCACCTGAGATCACTCGATTTGAAGCTGCCTGCACCTCGGATATCGTCGGCATTGACCACTTAACCCATTCTCTGAAAAAGGCGATCGAATTTTTTGGCGCGCGCGATCTCGGCGAGCTGCGCTTTGTGACAAAGTTCGCTCATGTGGATCATTTACTAGACGCGCGACACAACGGACGAACCCGATTTCGTTTCAGCCTCAATGATACGTACGTGATTAAATTTTTCGAAGCAGGAACATCCCGGCTAATTGAACGGATCGAAGCGGCAAAAAAGGTGTCTGATGCCGGCTATCCGCTCGGCTTTATTATTGCACCAATCTACATTCACGATGGCTGGCAGGAAGGCTACCGTCGGCTTTTTGAGACACTGCATGACCAGTTTCCAGAAAAAACGGCCGTTCCGATCACATTCGAACTCATCCAGCATCGCTTCACCGGTCCGGCCAAACGCGTGATTGAAAAGAATTACCCGAATTCAAAACTGGTCATGAATAAAGACGAACGCCGCTATAAGTGGGGACGCTACGGGATCGGAAAATACATCTATCAAAAAGAAGATGAAGCACTGCTGCAAGAAACAATTGAAAGCTACATCCATCACTATTTTCCAGATGCTGAGGTGGCATATTTTACGTAAAAAAGCGCAGGATCTTCAGAATCTTGTGTTTTTTGTGCTTTGCGCGTTTTTTAGTGGCCATCGGTGACCTGATCAAAGGTCCTATCGAAAAGCGCATCATCACTTAGCTGCTTCCTTTTTTACAAACTCTTTAATAAAGCGGTTTAATTCTGACGCCGCCTTTGTTGGAATTTGGTGTTTGACGTGTTGAATCCATTTCAGTTCGTTATTCGGCAGGTGTTCATGCAGTATTTTTGCGTAACGAAAAAATCCACGATCTTGACGCCCAAAAACCAGTACTATGGGCAGTTGAATCTGATTCAATTGACGGGTGCAGGTGTAGGACAGACTGTATTGATAGTACTCGGCCACATTCTTGCCCGATCCTTGTCGTTCTTCCCGCAGCATTTTCCAAAACGAAGAAGGTGTCGCCATATTAGTTCCGGCAATATAAAAGCCTAAAATGGAAAGCGCCTTGAAACGTGCGAGTGTCGCTGCCAGAACCAGTTTGCTTTTTAATGATGCGTTGCTGACTTCAGACAGACCGCTGACCAGGATTCCGCCCAATGCCCGGTTCTGATACTTCAAGAAAAACTCGAGCGCGATTGATCCGCCGGTTGAATAACCGCAGATATAGGCCTGAGGAATGTTCAGATGGTCAAGCAAATGCAGCATATCATCCGCGATGAGCGGGTAAGTCAAGACCTCATCTGTTGCTGAACTTCTTCCATGACCGCGTATGTCAAAAGTAATGATTTGATAATCCTTTGATAGTTCCTTCATTTGATTTAAAAAATTGAAATGGGTCAGCAAAGGAGGGTGAACGAAAAGAATCGGGATCCCTTGGCCCTGAACGTTGTAGTAGAGTTGACAATCATCTGCTTGGAAATAGGGCATCGTCGATCACCTCAGAGAAATGAATTGCACCTATTTTTCCCAATACTTTCTGTTTCTATCCTCATATTTTCTGACAATCGGGAATGATACCGCGTGGACACGGCAGACTAGGAGCGTAAGGAAGTGATTAAATGAAGCCACCATTATGCATCATTATTCATGGATTCGCCGGAAACCCTTGGGAAGTGGAGCCGCTGGCGCATGCGCTCGAACACGCCGGATTTGAAGTCATCACCCCGCTTTTGCCCGGTCATGATCGGGACAAAAAGCATATGGAAAAGATCACTGCGCGAGACTGGCTGCAGGCGATTGAAAAAATGGTTACACGCGCAAAAGACGATAAGAAAGAGATTCATCTGATCGGTTTTTCAATGGGGGCGATGATCGCCTCAATTATGGCTTCCAAGTATCCGATCGCTTCTCTTGTCTTGCTTTCTCCAGCTGTTTATGTGCTGACCCCTCATGTCTTCAAAATGAGATGGGAAAGATTTCATCAACGGAACAAAAGAAGACCGGAAGACGATGATCCGGAACTGCTCAACCATTCGCAATTCACTCAAAAGATTCCGGTTGCCAATGTCTTTCAGTTTCGCAAAGTTGTCGGGCAGGCAAAACGGATTTTCCATAACATTCATGTCCCAATTTGCATCATTCACGGGAAACGGGATGAAACCATCGATCCGAAAAGCGCTGAACTGATTTTTCGCACGGCTGCTTCGAACGAAAAAGAACTGCACTATCTGCCCCATGCGCGGCATCACATTTGCCAAGGCGACGAGCGCGACAAGGTCATCCAATTTGTGACGCTGTTTCTAAACAAGCATCGAACTTAATCATCCATAGGAAATCAGTTTACACAAAAAGCAGAAGCTGGTTTCTCAGCATTCTGCCTTTTGTTGGCTTTATTTCATTTATTTTTCAGCCGTTAAGAACACAGATAGACCTTGGCTTCATACGGCTTTAGCTCAAGTGTTTCGGTGAGCCCGCTTGCTCCAGCGTCGGGATAGTTGCTGATTAGAAGTTGCTCCGTGCTGTACTTTGAAAACTCAGGTAGAGTAACCGTTTCTTTATTCTCATAAAAATTGCAGAGGACGAGCAGCGTCTGACCATTCAGGGTACGTTGATAAGCAAAAACATGCGGATGCTCCGGCAAGATCAACGCGTAGTCACCGTAAACGACAATCTCATACTTTTTGCGCAGTGCAATCAATTTCTTATAATAATAGAAAATCGATTGTTTGTCTTCGAGCGCTTGCTTCACATTGATCGATGGATAATTGGGATTAACGGCAATCCACGGCGTTCCGGAGGTAAACCCGGCTTGTTCCGAGTCGTCCCATTGCATCGGTGTCCGTGCATTGTCCCTGCTCTTGGCATAGATTGACTGCATGACGTCTGCAGGATCGGCGCCTTGTTCGTGGACACGTTCCTGATACATGTTTAATGTTTCAATGTCGCGATAATCATCAATGGCCGGAAAACGGACATTGGTCATCCCAATTTCCTCGCCCTGATAAATATAGGGTGTCCCCTGCATCATGTGCAGTAAAGTGCCCAGCATTTTAGCCGATTCCGCGCGATATTCTCCGTCATTGCCGAACCGAGAAACAACCCGCGGCTGATCATGATTGTTCCAGTACAGACTGTTCCAACCCTTTTCATGAAGGGCCTTCTGCCATTTGCTCAGGTTTTCTTTTAAGTCTAATAGATTAAGAGGCTTCAAATCCCATTTTTCTTTTCCTTCTTGATGATCAAGCCCCATATGTTCAAACTGAAAAACCATGTTGAGCTCTTTGCGGTCGGTATCGGTATAGCGCTGCGCGATTTCCGGCGTGACACCCGGGCATTCACCAACGGTCATGATGTCGTACTTAGACAGGACGGTACGGTTCATTTCCTGCAGATAATCATGAACGCGAGGACCGTTCGGCTGATAAGCCTTGTTTTTTGCAGTACCGTTAACAAATTCATCGTAAGGCGCGAGGAACTCTGTTTTTGAAATCATATTGATTACATCCATTCGGAATCCGTCAACACCCTTATCCAGCCAGAACTTCATCATCTCAAATATGGAATTGCGGACTTTCGGATTTTCCCAATTCAGATCGGGCTGTTTTTTCGAGAACAGATGAAGGTAATACTCACCCGTGCGTTCATCATAGGCCCATGCCGAACCGCTGAATGCGGAGGTCCAATCCGTTGGCTGCTTCCCATTTAACGGTGGTCGCCAGATATAGTAATCGCGATAAGGATTATCCTTTGATTTGCGTGATTCAACAAAGTACGCGTGCTCGTCGGAAGTATGATTAACAACGAGATCCATAACCAGGCGGATCCCGCGTTCATGCATGCCCTGAAGCAGCTTTTCCCAGTCTTCTAAAGTACCGAAATCATCCATAATTTCCCGGTAATTGCTGATGTCATAACCATTATCATCATTTGGCGATTGATAGACGGGCGAAAGCCAGACGACATCGATACCTAATGCTTTCAGATAATCGAGTTTAGACAAGATTCCCGGCAGATCACCGATACCGTCTCCATTGCTGTCTTTGAAACTGCGCGGGTAGATTTGATAGACAACACTTTCTTTCCACCAGTTCTTTTCCATAAAAACCACCCTTTCTCTAAGTTAAAGTGATCATCGTAAACGTTTACGTTAATCCGCCAAAAGAGAGAAGCAAAACGCTCTTCATCCCCCCTTTGTAAAAAACAGGGCTCATTCTCATTGCTTATCATAATTTTTCTCAGTCAACGCTTTTGATCGCTCGCTGACCGTTTGCCGCTCAATAATTTGATGCGGCAGAATCCGGCCTTCGACATTTCCTTTGCCTTCAATAATGTCGATCAGCATCATGCCGCCGACACTTCCGATTTGAAAAAGCGGCTGTCCTACGGTCGTTAATGGTGGAAGCGACATTTTTGCAATTTCCAGATTGTCGTAACCGATAATTGATAGATCATCAGGAACACGCAGCCCAGAGGAATAAGCCGCTGAGAGTGCCCCAACGGCTAGAAAATCACTGGCCGCAAAGATGGCGGTTAATCCCCTGTTTTTACTGAGCAGATCCGGCAATAATCGTTTTCCATCATCAAAAGAAAAACTGGGCCCGTAGACAATCTGCTTCTGATTAAAGGAAAGGTTGTGATCCTTCAATGCTTGGATAAATCCGTCGATTCTTGGCTGCCCGGCGATCCGATCTTCTTTATTCCCACTGATCATGCCAATTTTCGTGTGTCCTTTTGCGATAAGATAACGGACTGCATGATAGGCAGCCATCCGGTCATCCACTTTCACGTAGGGAATCGAATCGTTCAAAGACTGCGTCGCCAGCAACACAAGCGGAACACCCATTCTGCGAATCTCATCATAATAAGCGTCCTTAAGTACTTCACTGGTAAAAAGCAGCCCATCCACCCGTTTTTCTTTCAAAACATGCAGGTAATCCATCGTTCGCACACCACTGTTTGCGGTATGACACATGATCACACTATACCCTCTCGTATAGGCTGCATCCTCAACACCTTTTAGAAGCAGCGATGAAAACATGCTCGATACATTGGGAACAAGAATCCCCAGCGTTCTCGTTTTTTTATTGATCAAGCCTCTCGCAACAGCATTGGGCTGATAGTTCAAGGTCTTGATCGCTTTGAGCACGCGTTGTTTTGTTTTCAAACTATAACCGGGTTGATTATTCAAGATGCGTGAGACGGTCGCGATGGAAACATTTGCTGCACGTGCAACGTCTTTAATCGTCGCATTCATTGGATCACCTTTTTGTAAACGTTTACTTAATGGTAAAAATACATACTTTTTTTCATTTTGTCAAGTTATTTTGAACCGCAAAGCATCCTTTTGGTGAATTTTCGAGCTATCCACCGGACTTTTTTTATGAATTTTTGCTTTAAAAAGAAGAGACAGTTCCAGATTTTCAGCTTGACATTTTTAAAGAATCAGAATAAATTAGCAATGTAAACGTTTTACGTAAGCGTTTACTATTGATTTGAGATTTTTTTAGCTGCTTTTTCGTATCATTCATAAAACCTAGGAGGGTGAATCATGAACAATGTTGTTTCATGGAAAGAGCGCGTAAGCTATGGTTTAAGTGATACAGCGAGTAATCTCGTATTTGGTTTGATTACCACTTACTTAATGTACTTTTACACCGATGTCTATGGATTAAGCGTTGCGACCGTTGGTACATTATTTCTTGTAGCCAGAGCGATTGATGCCTTCGATGGACCGCTCTTCGGTATTCTCATCGATCGTACCAATACCAAATGGGGCAAAAGCCGCCCTTATTTTCTATGGCTGGCCGTCCCTTTCTCCGTTTTGGCTGTTCTTACATTCACGACCCCGGATTTAAGTCCAGCAGGGAAAGTCATCTATGCTTATGTCACTTATATCCTTGTTGGTATTCTCTATTCAGGGATCAATATTCCCATCACCTCGATCTTGCCGAGTCTGACCAATAATAGCCAAGAACGAACCGTGCTTGGCTCTGTACGCTCCATCTGCGGTAACGTGGGCAGTCTCGTTGTATCTGTTGCTGCGCTTCCAATTGTAAGCGTTTTAGGAAGTGGAAATGACAAAAAAGGATTTTTCTTAACGATGATGATTTTTGCTGGTATCGCTCTGGTCATGTTCCTAATCACGTTTAAGAACACGAGAGAACGGGTGCAATCCAGCAAAGGTATTGTCCGTTTTAAAGATGGGGTTAAAGCGATAAAAGGCAACATTCCCTGGTTTGTGATGATCATCATCAACTTGATTTATTTCCTTGCTTTTACGATTCGGCAACAAACCACCGTTTATTATTTTAATTATAATCTGAACCGTTCCGACTTGGTTCCAATTGTGATGTCGCTTAGTTTTGTTTCGATGATTTCGATCTTTTTTATCCCGACGATAGCGAAACATAGCGGGAAACGCAACACAATGGCGTTAGGACTTGGACTCGGAATTTTCGGCCAAATGATCACCGGCATTGGTGCTCATGCAAGTAACATTACCGCCGTTATTAGCGGAACCATCGTCGTTCAATTAGGGTTTGGCTTCATCTTTGGACTGATGTCGGTGATGCTTGCCGACACTGTTGATTACGGTGAATGGAAAAGCGGCGTACGTGCGCAAGGACTGCTTACATCCGCTTCGAGCTTTGCAGCGAAATTCGGCATGGGCATCGGTGGTGCCGTATCCGCATTGATCATGTCCCATGCAGGCTATACACCTGGTTCCGTTCAATCTTCAGCGGCTCTGACTGCAATCGAATTCAACTTTGTCTGGCTGCCGGCCATTGGCTTTGCCATTGCTGCCCTTGCCCTGTGTTTTCACCACGTTGACAAACACGAGACTCAGATCATTCGCGAGCTCAACAAACAGCACCATACCGTTGATGCTTGACGTTAGAAACAGGCGAATGTTTTGCAGCCATAAACTGTCCAAACCCATTGATATTTATCGGATTTGGACAGTTTTTCTGTTGATAAGCTAAGCTAAACGCAGGGGCAGAAATTTTCATTCAAACAACACTTTGCATGACCATTTTTTTGCAGCTTCATCGCCATGACGTTGATTCCATGCTTCTCAAATCTTTTATCGTGCGTCTGCGTTTCTAGTTTTCCTTTTATTGATCCAGAAACCGTTGCATGCCCGGCGCATCATGCGGACGTGCTCTGAATCCAAACCGTTCGTAGAAGGCCTGTTTGCCCTTCGCACAAGATAATTGAATCCAGCGCAGCCCATGAACCTTACAGTGGGCAAGGAGCCGCTCAACAAGTTCACTGCCAATTCCATTATTTCTTTGTTCCGGCAAAACGATCAGATCACAAAGAAACGCTTGATACACCCCATCGGATATGATCCGTCCGAATCCGATGAGCTGCTCGTCTTCATAGACACTCAACGTATACCAGCTGTTACGTATTGCTTGATCGAGCTGTTCCTTACCATACGTCTGATCTGCATTCCAACCGGTTGTTTGATATAAGTGATAGAAGTCGCTTGCAGACGGACATTCAGTCGAAAATTTTTTCATCTCGGCCCTCCATTGTTCGTGTTCTGAACACATAGTAAATCGATTCCTTCATCCCCCGGCCCCCGGCATGTCAATAGACTTCGTGCGGGATGAAATGCGTTTGCCATTTAAAAAAATAGTTTTCAAATCTGATTGGTTTCTCACGTATAGCGTGATGCGCGTTGACTTCGTTCCTGTATAGATAAGATTTTTTGGGGTATATAGATTCAAGCTGAGTCTGTCGGGGACGGTTTTTAGTTGCCCAAGTCTTGCTTTTACTGAAGAAGGAACCGCTCCGGCAAACGAAATGTAATCGTAGGACCTCGCACTCTTCCGGATCACTACATGATAATCAATTTTGGCCTTCGATAATTTAAATGCGCGCAGATGACCGTTGATCTTAATTTGTTCATGCGCCTGGGTTAATGTATCGATCGACGTAAAGAGCTTAACCATAAGAATCGCTGCCAGTGCACAAAGGATACAAGGAACGAGAAATTTTTTTCTCTTACTCATTGCAAGCCATCTCTTTTACATTTAATTTATGCCCTAAATTTCCCCATCACACCATTTTCCTTCATTCTACCATATTCATTTGGAATCTCTTTTACTTTTGTAAATGAGCAACGCTTTGACACGGCACACTGCCTTCACTTGACCTTATACACCACTCCAACGTTACAGTGTTATCGAGGTGATGACGGATGGTCGTTATGAAAACGAAGCAAGCTGCAAAAACGCTCCGGCTTGCGGATACAACATTGCGTTTCTATGAAAAAATCGGTTTGATCCAACCAAAACGCGGAGCAAACCACTATCGTCTTTTTGATGAAAAACTGTTATTGCAGATCAAGTATATCGCGGTGATGAAATCAGCCGGATTTTCTCTGGCAACGATTAAAGAATTTATGAACTTCTATCCTCAACCCGTATCTGCTGCATGCAATCAATCCACGCAACGTCTTTTAAAAATACAAAAAGAATCTATTCGAATGAATTTCATATTTCTTAGCCCTTGTGCTCCAAGGGTTTTCAAATGCAAAAAAGGAAGTACCTCCCCAAGTCTTGTATAATGGTA
>NZ_JFZC01000011.1 GCF_000648615.1 Sporolactobacillus terrae DSM 11697
GCTGGAGTGTCGTTTGTGCACAAGGTGATGAACAAAGCCCGAATGGAAGGCGGAAGTAAGGACCGGGCGCTTTTTGCCCGGTTTTTCTTACAGGTAAAGAAAGTACATGATTTTGCCCTGTTTTCAAGCCAATAGACCAGTGTCTTGGCCAAGAGTCAAAGCGGAGGTACTCTGGCGCCAGCGGGAACAGCGTGCCAGCGAGACCCCGCAGACTCGCGGTGCGCCCGCGGCAAGCGAGTAACCGAAGCGGCGATTCAGCACCGAAAAGACAGGAGACCATCATACATGGTTGGAAATTAAGGACCGGGCGTATTTTGCCCGGTTTTTCTTACCTACACGAAATGAAATCACACTACTGGGTATTCGTCATACCATAAAGTGTTGAAGGAAAATACGGCTATGCGCAAATTGAATTTTTATAGAAAATAGCCAAGCGGAGGGAACGTTGATGCTGACGAACAGACATATTGTGATCATGGGAGGGGACGCCCGGCAGATTGAAGTCATTAACAAATTAATCGCGCTTGATGCTCATCTGTCGCTTGTCGGTTTTGATCAGCTGGATCGAAATTTTAACGGTGCTTCGAAAGTCACAATGGATGAAATTAACCCTGGAACTGTTGATAGCATTATCCTACCTGTGAGCGGAACCAGTCAAGAGGGAATTGTTGAGACGACCTTCTCAAATGAAAAGGTTAAGTTGACAAAGGAATGGGTGGCAAAGACTCCGGAACATTGCGTTATTTATTCGGGAATCACAACCCGTTATTTGAATCAACTTGTCGCGGAAACCGGTCGCGGGTTAGTTAAGCTATTTGCACGAGACGATGTGGCCATCTACAATTCGATTCCTACGGTAGAAGGCACGCTGATGATGGTCATTCAAAATACTGATATCACGATACATGATGCAAATGTTATCGTCCTTGGTCTTGGACGTACCGGCATGAGCGTTGCACGCGCATTTCATGCGCTCGGTGCACATGTGAAAGTCGGTTCAAGAAATCCGGCGCAAATTGCGCGTGCGATTGAAATGGGAGTCAAAGGCTTCTACCTAAAAGACTTAGAAAAAGAAGTAGAAGACAATGAAATATGTATCAATACAATTCCTGCTTTAGTGCTGACAAGTCAAGTATTGTCGCGCATGCCTGCTAGCAGTTTTATCATGGACATTGCATCGCTCCCGGGGGGAACGGATTTCCGCTTCGCAAAAAAACGAGGAATCAAAGCAATTATAACGCCGGGGCTTCCGGGAATGGTTGCCCCCAAGACAGCGGGGCGAGTTATTGCAAATGTGCTGGCGGATCTGTTGCTCGATAATTTTTCAAAGGAGGATAAATCATGAGTCTTAAAGGCAAACATATTGGCTTTGGCATTACGGCCTCTCATTGTACCTATAGTCAAGTTGTCCCTCAGATTGAAAAACTGGTTGAAGCAGGTTGTGATGTCTCAGTATTTGTCACCTATACGGTTAAAACAACCAGTACGCGATTTGGCAAGGCAAGCGATTGGATCAGCAGGTTTGAAGATATAAGCGGAAAAAAAGTGGTTGATTCGATTGTTGAAGCGGAACCGTACGGGCCGAAAACACCACTGGATTGCATGGTTATCGCACCACTGACCGGGAACTCGATGAGCAAATTCGCCAACGCACAAACGGATTCGCCGGTCCTGATGGCCGCAAAAGCAACCTTGCGCAATGGAAGCCCTGTCGTGCTCGGCATCTCGACTAATGATGGTTTAGGGCTTAATTTACAAAATATTGCTAAATTAATTGTCGCAAAAAATATTTATTTTATTCCGTTCGGTCAAGATGATCCGATAAAAAAGCCGAATTCCCTTGTATCGCATATGGATTTGCTTGTTGAAACCGTTGAACACGCCATTCTTGGAAAACAAAATCAGCCAATCTTAGTTGAAAAATCAGCAAAAAACAAATAATACCTGCTTCTCTCTATATGTAATTGTGATAAAATAAAACTGTATTTTTCGGTAAAAAAGGACATTTTTTCGAATAGTCCTTTTCTTTAAGCCTCAAATGATAATATAATGATAGGAAAATCTATTGAGTGATATAGAGGAGAGATGGTTTTGCTTAAGTCAGAAGGTTTAAATGTGGCGGTTGTCGGCGTAACCGGTGCCGTTGGAACCCGAATGGTTCAGATGTTGGAAGGTTCGCCGCTGCCTGTGAAATCGCTTTTGCCGCTTGCATCCGCACGTTCAGCAGGAAAATCCATTACGTTTGGTGAAAAATCATGGACGATTGAGGAAGCAAAGCCTGAATCATTTGAGCATATAGATATCGCGTTATTCAGCGCAGGCGGATCTGTTTCAAAGCAACTTGCTCCTGAAGCAGCGAAACGCGGCGCAATTGTTGTCGATAATACGAGTGCGTTTCGTATGGATCCGCAGGTTCCGCTTGTCGTTCCCGAAGTGAATGAAAAGGCGTTGGCTCAGCATCATGGCATTATCGCCAATCCAAACTGTTCAACCATTCAAATGGTTGCTGCACTTGAGCCCATTCGCCAAGCCTATGGCTTAAATCGGATTATTGTCTCAACTTACCAAGCGGTGTCCGGAGCGGGAGCGAAAGCAATCGCTGAATTGGAAGAACAATCTCGTCAGGTCTTGGACGGAAAGAAACCGGAAGCAGCGATTATGCCGGTTAAAGGCGACAAAAAACATTTTCAAATGGCATTTAATGCAATTCCGCAAATTGATTTGTTCCAACCAAATGATTATACGTTTGAAGAAATGAAAATGATCAATGAAACAAAAAAAATTATGGATGATCAGGAGATCAAAGTTTCCGCGACTTGCGTGCGTGTGCCTGTAAGTATCAGTCATGGCGAGTCCGTATATATTGAAATCGACCAAACCGATGTTTCTGCATCAGATTTGAAAAAGCTGTTGGCAGATGCACCGGGAGTCATCTTGCAAGATGATCCAGCACATCAGATTTATCCAATGCCGGCTTCTGCATCGGGTAAAAAAGAGGTTTTCGTCGGTCGAATTCGCCGGGATCCTGATGTAAGCAACGGATTCCACTTATGGATTGTGTCGGACAATTTGCTGAAGGGTGCTGCTTGGAATTCGGTACAGATAGCGGAAAGACTTCTAAAACTTGGTTTAGTGAAGTTTTGATTCGTGTCGGCACAGAAATTGTTTCGAGATCTCCCTTATGCGAAAGGGTGAACAAATGTGAAAATCATTGTTCAAAAGTTTGGCGGAACATCCGTACAAACGGAACAAATGAGACAGCGTGCCGTTCAGCATGTGCGGCACGCTGTAAGCAAGGGATATAAAGTGGTTGTCGTTGTGTCGGCGATGGGACGTTCAGGCGATCCGTATGCTACGGATACTCTGCTTGGACTGGTGAGCGGTACGATGTGTTCGCCGCGCGAAAAAGATATTTTAATGTCTTGCGGTGAAACCATATCAATGGTCGTTTTCTCAAATCTTTTGAAACAAGCAGGGCTGCATTCGGAAGCGATGACAGGTGCTCAAGCCGGTTTTCGAACCAACCGCAGTTTCAATGAAGCAAAAATTGTCGAGATGAAGGTAAATTCGCTGATAAAGCGGCTAGAAACAAATGATGTGATTGTTGTTGCTGGTTTCCAAGGAAGTACAGCTGATGGCGAGATCACGACGCTCGGACGTGGAGGAAGCGACACATCGGCTGCTGCACTTGGCGCTGCACTGGACGCTGAATGGATCGATATATTCACGGATGTTGACGGCGTGATGACGGCGGATCCCCGAATTGTCAGTGACGCACGACAACTGTCGCTGCTTACTTACAATGAAGTATGCAATCTTGCCTACCAAGGAGCAAAAGTGATCCACCCTCGAGCGGTGGAGATTGCAATGACCGCCAAGGTGCCAATCCATATCCGTTCCACTCTGTCGGACGGCCTTGGGACGTTAGTGACCGCTGTGAATCGTACCGGACGGGGACAGGACTTGGCTGAACGACCAGTAACGGGGATTACCTATGTACGAAACGTGACCCAAATCCGTGTGCGTGCAGGCAAAAATGAGTATGATTTGCAGGCTAAGGTTTTCAAGACAATGGCAGAAAACGGCATCAGTGTCGATCTTATTAACATTAGTCCTAGCGGTGTTGTTTACACAGTGAGTGCAGAAACTACGGAACGCGCGGTACGTGTGCTTCGTGCAAAAGGCCATGTTCCTGAAGTACAGACCGGCTGTGCAAAAGTTTCAGCGGTCGGTGCCGGAATGGCCGGTGAACCTGGAGTGGCCTCACGAATCGTCAATGCATTAACGGAGCGAGGCATCCGGATTTTACAATCGGCCGACTCGCACAATACGATTTGGGTTTTGGTAAAGCAAACGAAGATGAATGAAGCGGTTAATGCGCTTCACAAAGCATTCCATCTAGAAAATGAAAAAGACGGATCAGCTTTGCAACATCCGAAACAGGAGTGAGAAAAATGGATTTTGGGCGATTATTGACAGCCATGGTCACCCCTTTTGATAAAAACGGAAAAGTGGATTTACATCAAACAACCGTGCTTTTAGAGCACTTAATAAAAACCGGTTCAGATGGGGTTGTGGTGGCCGGTACAACGGGAGAATCACCAACGTTGTCCCATGATGAAAAATTAGCTTTATTTGAGCATGTCGTTCGGGTTGTGGACGGGAGAATTAAAGTAATCGTCGGTACCGGCGGGAATAATACAGAGTTGTCTGTAGCATTTTCGAAAGAGGCGGCGAACTTAGGTGTCGACGCAATTATGGCTGTTGCACCATTCTATAATAAACCGAATCAAGCAGGAATCTATGCACACTATAAAGCGATTGCCGATCAGGTGGCCGTTCCTGTCGTTATCTACAATATCCCAAGCCGATCGAAAGTAAACATTGACGCAGAAACAATTATTAAACTATCGAAAATCGATAATGTTGTGGCGGTTAAAGAAGCAAGCGGGAATTTAGATCAAATGGCTGAAATTATTAACGGTACGGATGATCAATTCCATCTTTATAGCGGGGATGATGGATTGACGCTGCCTATTCTATCGATTGGCGGGCATGGCGTAATTTCGGTCGCGTCGCATGTGATTGCTCCAGAAATGAAACAGATGATGGAGGATTATAGTCAGGGACGGGTTAAAGAGGCGGCTGCAAAACATCGAATGATGCTCCCGTTAATGCGCGAATTGTTCGCTGCACCGAGTCCTTCTCCAGTGAAAGCGCTTCTTAATCATCTTGGGCTTCGCGTTGGCGGTGTTCGACTGCCAATGGTTGCACTGACAGATCAAGAGCTTGAGTCATTGCTGAATGTCTATCATGCATTTAAGAAAAGTTCTCGTTTAGGTATTACAAATAAATGAAAATGAAAAAAAGGTGAGAAGGCGGATAAATCCGCTTAAATCGCCTTTTTATTTTTTACTGGAGGAATTGGAAATGAGAGTATTGTTGAGCGGTTTCGCGCCATTTGGAGGAAGCAAGTGGAATGCTTCGTGGGAAGCGGTAAGGCGTTTGGATGGGATGCAGACGGGGGAATCAATTGAGCTTTTTGCCACCAAATTGCCCGTGACTTACAATGAAGCAGCAGAACGTCTTCTGGCATCAGCACGTGTCATTTGTCCGGATATTATTATTGCAGTCGGACAAGCAGGCGGCCGCAAAGCAATTACACCGGAATGTTTTGCAGTGAACAGAATTCATTCGGAAAGACCGGATAACGACGGAGTCATTATAAAAGAACAGAGAATTAGTGAAAACGGTCCTCAGCGTTATGCATCCGACTTGCCGTTGAATGAGATCGTCAGCGCGATACAACACATGAATATTCCGGCTGAACTTTCGGAAGATGCCGGCACCTTTGTTTGCAATCATGTTTTTTACAACCTGATGCATGGATTGCAAAAATTCGAGAAACCGATTATCGGCGGCTTTATTCATGTGCCCTATTTATCGGAACAAATTAAAAATAGTGAATCACCAAGTCTCCATATTGAGCAGTTGACTGAAGCAATGCGGATAGCAGCGGTTGAGTCTGCACACGATTTGCTTAATCAAACAAAATTATGCGAAACAAAGTAATGCAATGATGCGATCCGTATTCGGAATCATTGCGAAATAATTGTACTTTAGTAGAGGTATTGGGTATAATAAAGGCAATGATTAGTTCGGGTCAATAGCGATGACTGCTCAACTTTATAGGAGGAATGCCCATTGAAGCATGCTAAGAAGAAAGACAGCGTGAAAATTTATGCAATGGGCGGCGTTGGTGAAATTGGAAATAATATGACGGTCATTGAAGTTGAAAATGACATTTATATTATTGATGCAGGATTGATGCATCCACATGAAGATATGCTTGGCGTCGATACTGTAATACCGGATGTTTCGTATTTAGTCGAACGGAGTGATCAGATTAAGGGGATTTATCTGACACACGGACACCAAGCGAACATTGGTGGACTCCCGTATTTGTTGCGAAAACTGAGAGTTCCGGTTTATGGAACACGTTTTACACTTGCATTGGTTTGGGAAAGTCTTCGACGAGTCGGTGTTAGTTTCCCGAAGGATTTATTCCGTACCGTTAATCCGGACAAGCGCATTAAAACAGGACACTGTGTCATTGACTGTTTCAGAACTTATCACAGTGTGCCGGATTCAATCGGTTATGCAATCCAAACGGCACAAGGTTATATTGTGCATACAGGGGACTACAAATTTGACTTTACCCCAGTTGGAGGCGTTCGAACCGATGTCAGTAAAATCTCCGAATTTGGAGACAAAGGCGTTCTGTGCTTGCTTTCCGACAGTAAACGTGCGGAATTGCCGGGCAAAACCCCATCCGATTCGATCATCGGTGATAAGCTGAATCATATTCTTTATTCTGCGGAAGGACGCGTGATTGTCACGATTCACGCGACCAATATATACCGTATTCAGCAGTTCTTTGATGCCTGTGACCATCATAATCGCAAAGTAGCGATTGATGGAAAATATCTAGAACGGGTCATTTCAATCGCTGCACGCGAGGGATTTTTGAAAATACCGCAGCATCTTTTATTGAATTGGGAGAAATCGCTAAAATGCCCGGTTCAAGAACTTGCGATTTTATCAAGCGGTTCTGACGGCGATCCTTTGACACCTATGTCAAATCTTGCCGATCATCTTCATAAAAAATTGAGACTCAAAGAAAATGATCTGATTATCTATGCTGCATCACAAACCCCAAGTAATGAGAAAGCTGTAACGAATGCCATTGACCGTTTAATGAGTCAAGGTGCACGTGTAGTATTTGGCAAAGACGTCCATGTTTCAGGGCACGGGTCAGAAGAAGATATTAAATTGATGCTTCAATTGACGCGACCGAAGTATGTGATCCCCATTGGTGGCGAATTCAAAATGATGAAAGCTCATCAGGAAATTGCTGAATCAATGGGCGTGCAGCCAAGCCACGTTTTTTTGCTGGATAAAGGCGATGTTGTCGAGTTCAGCAAAGGTGCAGCACGGTCAGCGGATTCAGTGCCGGCGGGCCAATTGCTGGTTGACGGACTCGGAGTCGGTGATGTAGGAAATATTGTTTTAAGAGATCGCCGTCTCCTTTCTCAAGACGGAACAGTGATTGTTGTCGTTACCTTGGGACGTAGAACGAAAAGAATCCTTGCAGGGCCGGAAATCATTACGCGCGGATTTGTCTATGTGCGCGAATCAGAAGATCTTTTAGATCAAGCTAATCATATCGTTTCCAATGTGTTGTCTAAATCGCTTACACAACATGTATCTGAATGGTCATCGCTAAAAAGCGGAATTAGAGATTCGCTCAGTCGCTACTTTTTTGATAAAACCAAACGCCGTCCAATGATATTGCCAATTATCATGGAATTTTAAAACCAGGTTTGCAGCATTGAATGAGCCCCCTAAAGTTGGACGATAAAAATTCAACTTTAGGGGGCTTTATGTTGAACCAATCGTTAACTGATTTTAAGACGCAGGGCTCTGGATGGTGTGAAGGAGACGCATGGATCGCCTACGATCGTCTTTTGCTAAAAACAGACATATAGAGTAAATTAAAAATAGCAAGTACGACACAGAGATTCTATGAGAATGAAATGAGGAGCAGGGGAATCATGGCAAAGAAGAAACGAAGCAAGAAAAAAACGCGCACAAGCATTGGTTGGAAGACCACGCTGATTTATGAGATCGGCGGACTATGTATGTTTGCGTTAACCTGCATAGGGATTAGCAGCTTGGGTGCAGCTGGTGAAGTGATTAAAGAAGCTGCACGTCTCTTCACCGGAAATCTGTGGGTACTCTTCCTGCTTTTTTTCCTTGTGCTCTCCGTTTATTATGTGCTGTTTCGCAAACAACCAGAGTTTTTTACAAGAAGACTATGCGGCATTTATTTATTGATGTTTACCATGCTTTTAATCAGTCATGTTCGTTTATTTGAGGCGCTTTCTACGGTTAACACTTGGCAAAACCGTTCAGTCATTGTCAATACATTTCTGCTTTTTAAAGGCGAATTATCCGGGGCAATTCCTAGTCAAGGACTTGGCGGCGGCTTAATTGGTGCGATTGGCTTTGCCTTTTTTTATTATCTTTTTTCTACAACAGGAACCTACTTTATGACGTTCTTTTTGTTTCTTGTATCCGCAATCCTGATTACGGGACATTCAATTGGATCATTCGTCCGAAAAATCGTTGACGGATTTCTTCACTCAATAAAAACGAGTGCTGCACATTGGACAAGCTCATTTAAAACATTTTCAGATAATCGGGCAAAAAAGAAAAAAATGAAGGCGGATGAGAAACAACAGAACGAAACAAACAATGAGAAACCGCCTGTCGACGCGCCGCCGCTACATGAATCTGAGAGGGCGCCAGAGCCGGAGATCCATGATTTCAATGAAACGGCAATGAATCAAACAGAACAAATGTCGGCAGAAGAATTACTGTCACCGTCTGAGAAGAGCGATGAAGACATCCAGGCGCCTGATTTTTCACAAATGCCCGTAGAGAATGAAGACTATCAGTTGCCGCCCCTGTCGCTCCTGCGCATGCCGGGAAATAACGCACAGAAAAGCGAACGTAGCCATATCGCTGAAAATGTGCGCACATTGGAACGGACGTTTGAGAGTTTCGGTGTACGTGCGACGGTTAAAGAGGTGCATTTAGGTCCGGCGGTCACGCGTTATGAGGTCTATCCTGAGGCGGGTGTTAAGGTTAGCCGCATCCTCAACTTGAGTGATGACCTCGCGCTAGCGCTTGCCGCCAAGGATATTCGTATTGAAGCGCCAATCCCCGGAAAATCAGCAGTCGGCATCGAGGTCCCAAATCAGGAAGTGGCGATGGTCTGTCTTCGTGAGGTGCTGGAGTCATCCAATGCAAAGCGTGCCGCATCCAAACTGACCATTGGGCTTGGACGCGATATTTCCGGAGAACCGATACTTGCCGATTTAAATCGTATGCCACACTTGCTTGTTGCCGGGGCAACCGGCAGCGGAAAAAGTGTTTGCATCAATGGGATTATTATTACCTTGCTCATGCGAACAAAACCGAGTGAAGTGAAGCTGTTTATGATTGATCCGAAAATGGTTGAATTGAATGTATACAATGGGATTCCGCACTTATTAACGCCGGTCGTTACGGACCCTGCAAAAGCTGCACTGGGCTTGAAAAATGTTCTTGGTGAAATGGAACGGCGCTATGAGCTGTTTTCTGAAAGCGGGACGCGCAATTTGGAGAGCTATAATGAGGCGGTGCGCAAATTCAACAAGGAACATGAAGAAAAGCAACCGCTTATGCCCTATATTGTTGTCATTATTGACGAACTTGCCGATCTGATGATGGTTGCATCGAAAGACGTGGAAGAAACGGTGACCAGACTGGCACAAATGGCGCGGGCAGCAGGGATTCATTTAATTATTGCAACGCAGCGGCCATCGGTCGACATCATTACGGGCGTAATTAAAGCAAACATTCCTTCCCGGATTGCCTTTAGCGTTTCATCAATGATGGATTCCCGAACAATCCTGGATTCAGGAGGTGCTGAGAAATTGCTGGGAAAAGGCGATATGCTTTTCCTTCCAATCGGCGCTTCAAAGCCCGTGCGGATACAAGGTGCTTTTTTGTCGGATCAGGAAGTTGAAGCTGTGGTTCACCATGTCGTTGGGCAACAAAAAGCAAACTATCAACAAGATATGATTCCGGCAGATCAGCCGGAACAAGCGCATAACGACGTGGACGATGCGCTTTATGACGATGCCGTTCAGCTTGTTGTCAACATGCAGACGGCAAGCGTCTCAATGCTTCAGCGACGCTTCCGAATCGGCTATACACGTGCTGCACGATTAATTGACGCAATGGAAGAACGGCATGTCGTCGGTCCCTATGAGGGAAGTAAGCCGCGCACGGTGCTCGTGCCAAAACAAAGCGACGAAGTGAGCGGAAGATGAAGGAAACGGAGTGATGACCATGAACACGCTGTTAATCACGGGTGCCAGTGGGGCCATTGGCAGCGCGGCAGCCCGTGCGCTAGCTGCATCGGGTTCCTCATTGTATTTGCATTATTATTCCTCAAAAGAGAAAGCGGAAGAACTTCAGCAGGAGCTGAGAGAAAGGTTTCCAAATCAGGCTTTTCTTCTCGTTTGTGCGGATCTTTCGGATGAAAAAGGTCCGGAATGCTTGATGGCACAACTTGACCAACCAATTGACGGCGTTGTCTACGCAAGCGGGAATAGTGAGATTAACTTGTTTCAGGATGTTGCCAATGAAGTGATTAAACAAACCATTCAACTTCAGCTAACCAGTCCATTTCGATTACTTCAACAACTGATTAAGCCGATGATTCATAACAAAAGGGGACAGATCCTTATGGTTTCATCCATCTGGGGTCTGGAAGGTGCGGCAACAGAAGTGCTTTATTCCATGGTCAAAGGCGGTCAGAATGCCTTTGTAAAGGCATTGGCCAAGGAAGCGGCTCCAAGCGGGATCTCGGTAAACGCTGTTGCGCCGGGTGCGGTGGACACGCCAATGATGGATGTGTTCTCTGAAGAAGACCTCAAACGGGTTGAGGATGAGATTCCGATGGGGCGAATGGCCAAACCGCAAGAAGTTGCGTCGCTCATCAATTTTTTAATGAGTCCTTCTGCTGAATACATTAATGGCCAAATCATATCGATAAATGGTGCATGGTACTGTTAGTCATTTGTATGGCCTAAAAATAGGGGAACATCAGCCGTTTGAGGCTTACTGTCAATCAAAATCCATGCGCATAATGTATGGAAATTTATTCTTCTGCTTTTTAATGGATCTTATCGTTAAAAGTGCTAAGTTATGATAATATTAATAGTGAACAGCGTATGGATTATCAGAGATGTCTAAAAAGGGATTCAAAAGATTTTACGTTACAACAGTTCACATTGAACTGGGCTGGACCGATTTAGGGGCCATCTTAGTCGTGCTCATAAGATCTGTGGCGCGTCTAGATGCTGCTTCCATGGGATTCGGTTCGAACGTGACTGAAAAATTATCTCAAGGTATCCGGTGTTAGGCCTGGTAGTTAGGATTTTTTCCCTTCCAACGGCAAAATAGGGTATCTTGATTACGAAATACATATAATTAGGCAATGCACGCTAGAAAAGGGAGCTTTCCTATATCTCCAGATCGTGTTGCACATAGAGAAAAAGAGGGATTCAGTGCAAGTTTGACAATCGAAATGATGGTTTCGCACGTAAGAAAGTGAATGCAGCTCCGTTTATCCGTTGTTTGGATAAGAAAAATCTCGAAGATCGTTGGATTCGAATGGTTTGCATTGATGATGAGCAATCATGCTTAAACCGAACGGACATGGCCGATTGATCGATTTGATGGATGATGAGCGGACACGGTAGCCGAATTCGAGCTTATCGCTTTATTTAATTTCTATTGGCAGGTGTTAGTTTTGAGTGAACTTGGTCAAGAACTGAAGACAGCCCGAGAACAGAAAGGTTTATCCTTTGATGATCTCCAAAAGATAACAAAAATTCAAAAACGCTACCTTGAAGCAATTGAGAAGGGTGATTACAGCCAGCTTCCAGGAGAGTTTTATACGCGAGCTTTTATCAAGAGTTATGCTGAGTCGGTGGGCTTAGACTTTAAAAGCCTGGCGGAACAGTATCCGGGTGATATGCCAAAGGTTGAGCGTCAGCATATCGAAACGCGTGTAACGCCTCCGGATGGCAGCGAAAATGAACAGGCACCAAAAAAGCTTCGCCGCAGTGCAGTGCGGGTGAATAATTGGTCATCACTGATCAATAAAGCAATTATTGTTGTTTTTGTTTTAATTGGTGTGATGATTATCTACATCCTAGTGACACAGTTCGCCGGACATCAGCCGACTTCGCCATCCGACCAGAACAATACGAACTCGGTACAATATAAAGCGGACAGTACTTCTCAAAGCAGTTCGAAGTCACATACATCGGATTCCTCATCAACTGAATCTTCGGACACGTCTTCAGAACAAACTTTGAAAAAGGATAAACAAGAAGGCAACATAACCACCTATACACTATCTGGAACGGAGAAATTTGATGTAGTCGTTACGGCTGCTACAGCTAATCAAGCTTGGTTTCAGGCAAAAGACAATCAAACGGGACAAACTATTGCAGAGGGAACTGCATCAAAAACGGGGCAAGAATCGTATCACTTTGATGCCTCCAAAGTACAGTCGTTGTCACTGAAATTTGGCAATGCACCAGGTACAGAGTTGAAGATTAATGGAAAAAAAGTTGCTATCCCGTCTCAGAGCACGGTGCAAACCATGATCATTAATTTCAGCAAATGATTTATTCATCATGAGCCGGCCGATAAAGGCGGCTCACTTTTTTTGAGTGTAAGACTGTTTTTATCATGAGATGACGATGAAGGGATGACCGATCGATGAATATCGCGAATAAATTAACTGTTGCACGAATGATTATGATTCCTGTCTTTTTAATTCTGCTGCTTGTACCGATGCCGCTTGGGGCGATTGATTCCGGAAATTATCATCTTTCGGTTGCCCAGCTGCTTGCTGCGGTTATTTTCATGCTTGCTTCGTTTACAGATTGGTTGGATGGGCAACTGGCGCGCAAATATCATTTGGTCACCAATTTTGGAAAATTACTGGATCCACTTGCGGATAAATTGCTTGTTATGAGCGCTTTTGTCGCTTTTGTCGGTATCGGAAGAATGGCTTCTTGGATGGTCATTCTTATCTTGGCACGAGAATTTGCCGTAACAGGTTTGCGACTGGTTGCCGTTGAAGAAGGTGAAGTCATTGCGGCAAGTAAAATTGCAAAATGGAAGACTTTCTCACAAATGGTCGCCATTATTCTCTTTTTATTCAATAATGTTCCTTTTGGTATCCATGGATTTCCACTTGACCAGATCATTCTCTGGATCGCTGTGTTCCTGACCGTCTTTTCCGGAGTGGATTATTTTTATAAAAATCGTGAACTTGTTTTTCGATCGAAATAACTTGCGCAAGCAGGTATCTGTGTTTGATAATAAATAAGAGATTACGAGTTGCGAAAAACAAGGATAGGGGTTCTTGCTCATGAATGCGGAAATCATTGCGGTCGGTTCTGAACTTTTACTCGGGCAAATTGCCAATACGAACGCGCAGTTTATTTCGGAACAGCTCGCCGCACTTGGCGTCGATGTTTTCTTTCATACCGTATGCGGCGACAATGAGGCGCGCATGATCGATGTCATCAAAAATGCGGAGAACAGGGCGGACCTGCTCATTTTTACCGGCGGATTGGGCCCAACGAAGGACGACTTAACGAAGGAGACTGTTGCGCGTGTTCTCGGACGCAAGCTCGTCACGGATCAGGCGGCCATGGACAGTATTGTTCACTACTTTCAAGTCACCGGACGTGAAATGACTGAAAATAATAAAAAGCAGGCACTGATTATTGACGGAAGCCATGTGCTGCCTAATCGTCATGGGATGGCGCCAGGCATGATTGTTGACACAAAAAAGCATATCTATCTTTTGATGCCCGGCGTACCTTCAGAAATGAAACCGATGTTTCTTGATTTCGCACGCGGCTGGTTGTCCACACATAATGAAGAACATATTCAATCTCGTGTTCTGCGCTTTTTTGGGATCGGCGAATCTCAATTGGAAACAAAAATCCTTGATTTAATCGATGCCCAGTCAAATCCGACGATTGCGCCGTTGGCAAAGGAAAGCGAAGTCACGTTGCGGTTGACGGCGAAACATGCCCGGAAAGATGCAGCAGAGGCAATGCTTGACCAAATCGAGGCTAAAATCGCTGCTCGTGTTGGTGTCTATCTTTATGGATATGATGATGATTCACTTCCGCAAATTGTGTTTCAACTGATGCGTAATCAGAAGAAAACGATTGCTTTTGCTGAAAGTCTGACCGGGGGGATGGCTGCCGATTGGCTGGCGGCTTACCCTGGCGCTTCTTCTGTGTTGAACGGCGGCGTGGTCTGCTATACAAATCAAGTGAAGAATCAAGTGCTTCATGTACCTGAATCCATTCTTAATACGGACGGCGCGGTCAGTGCTGCTTGTGCGGAAAAAATGGCTTCTTCAGTCAGAATACTTTGCGATGCTGATCTTGGGTTGTCTTTTACGGGCGTTGCGGGGCCCGATAAGAGTGAAGGAAAAGCAGTTGGAACCGTATATATCGGACTGTCCGATCAGGAAGGAACTCAGAGCTATCGGTTTCAATTTAATGGATCACGGCGTAAAATTAGAATTCAATCAACAAAAACCGGTTATGACCTTGTAAGAAGACACTTGCAGAAGCTTCCAAATTTAAATCATTAAAAAAAGGGCGAATAAACATTCGCTAGAACACTTGTGCTTATCCTTGAAAAAATGTATGATGATAAAAAGAATGTTGAAGGAGATGAATCGCGGTTATGGCTGAAAAAAATGAACGCAAGGCAGCACTAGACAGCGCACTTCGCCAGATTGAAAAGCAGTTTGGTAAAGGATCAATTATGAGATTAGGAGAACGGCCGGAACAGCGTGTATCGACAGTATCGAGCGGTTCCTTGGCTTTAGATATAGCAATGGGTGTCGGCGGTTATCCGCGCGGCCGCATCATTGAAATTTACGGACCTGAATCTTCAGGTAAAACAACGGTTGCGCTACATGCGATTGCTGAAGCGCAGCAGAGTGGTGGACAAGCTGCTTTTATCGATGCAGAACATGCACTTGATCCGGTCTACGCAGAACATTTAGGCGTAAACATTGACGAACTGCTCCTTTCCCAGCCTGATACAGGGGAACAGGCCCTCGAAATTGCAGAAGCACTTGTTCGAAGCGGAGCAGTGGACATTATTGTCGTCGATTCGGTGGCTGCCTTAGTACCAAAGGCCGAAATTGAAGGCGAAATGGGCGATTCGCATGTTGGGCTTCAAGCACGTCTTATGTCGCAAGCGCTAAGAAAGCTGTCCGGCGCAATCAGCAAATCAAAAACAACGGCAATTTTCATTAATCAGATTCGTGAGAAAGTCGGCGTTATGTTTGGAAACCCTGAAACGACGCCGGGTGGACGCGCGCTTAAGTTTTATGCGTCTGTTCGTCTTGAAGTACGCCGCGCAGAAACGTTGAAAATTGGTAATGATATTGTCGGAAACAGGGCACGTATTAAAGTTGTCAAGAACAAGGTAGCACCTCCGTTTAAACAAGCGGAAGTTGATATTATGTACGGACAAGGAATCTCTCAAGAGGGTGAAATTCTGGACATTGGTTCAGACCTTGATATCGTTGAAAAGAGCGGGTCCTGGTATTCCTACAATAAAGAACGCCTTGGCCAAGGGCGCGAAAATGCTAAGCTTTACTTGAAAGAAAATGAACCGGTTAAAGAAGATATTAAACATCAAATTCGTGTTCACTATCATCTGGATGAGACGGCGGATGAAACTGCCGATGAAGCAGCAACGCTTCCAACCAAAGAATAAACAACTTGCTTAAACGAGTGCCGGTTTCAGGCACTTTTTTTACAGGTCAGGTAAGGAAAGTACAAGATTTGGCCCCGTCTTCAAACCCATAGACCCATGTCTTGACCGAGAATCAAAGCGGAGGTACTCTGGCGCCTGCGGGATCGCGCTTAGTTGATGCGTGCCAACGAGACCCCGCAGATTCCTGACTGTCTGAGGAGGCTCGTGGTGCGCCCACGCGACAAGTGAGCAGCTGCAGTGCCCGTCAGTCAGGTACAAAATTGACGGTTTATAACCGCGTCCTGCGGAAGTAATAGCCTGATTTTCTTACCTGTGATCTTTGTTATGTTATCTCAAAATGAATCCACTGCACGGATTCCAAATGCGCAAGGTTGACAACCTAAATGGGCAATTATACAATGATCTTGTAACTAAAAAGTTACTATTTACTTGATTATGTAAACTTTTCGCATGAAAATGCTTAAAAGAACGACAAAGAGAGTGAGCTAAGTTTCCATTTTCCTTTCAAGCGGTTCGTACTGTTTGAAAATTGTATGGGAATATCAAGTGAAAAACCTCTTACCTATCGTTTCTCTGTTAAGCATCATTCAAAAGGAAACGTATCTGCTTTACCTAATGACGATATGGAAAAGCAAGGAGGTGAAATGATGACATTCACGATTGTTGTGATCATCTCCATTGCGCTACTGATCTCTGTCGTTTGTCTGTTTGTTGGCTATTACATCCGAAAGAACATTGCCGAGGCGAAAATTGCGTCTGCTGAGACTGCAGCACACCAGATCGTTGAGGATGCTCATCGAGATGCAGAATCCTTAAAAAAGGAAGCACTCCTGGAAGCGAAGGACGAAATTCATACGCTCAGAAATCAAACCGAAAACGAAGCGCGTGATCGGCGTAATGAGCTCCAGAGGTTGGAAAACCGTCTCGTGCAGAAAGAAGATCTGCTCGATCGAAAAAGTGAATCTCTCGATAATAAAGAAAGATCATTGGAAAAAAGGGAGGAAACGCTTAGCAAGAAACGTCGACAAATTGAAGAGATGGAAAGCAAAGTGGAGGAAGCACTGCATAAACAGCAGTCTGAACTGGAACGGATTTCCGGTTTGACCAATGATGAGGCGAAAGAGCTTATCTTGAATCAAGTCAAACAGGAAACTGCTCATGAGGCTGCACAACTCGCTAAAGACATCGAATCGAAAGCGAAAGAAGATGCAGAAAAAAAGGCGAAGAGCATCCTTTCTCTAGCTATTCAGCGTTGTGCTGCTGATCATGTAACTGAAACAACGGTTTCGGTTGTGAATCTTCCGAATGATGAGATGAAGGGCCGGATTATCGGGCGCGAAGGGCGTAACATTCGAACACTGGAAACCTTAACGGGTATTGATTTAATTATCGATGATACACCGGAAGCAGTTATCCTATCAGGATTCGACCCGATTCGACGTGAGGTTGCGCGCATTGCCTTGGAAAAGCTTGTTCAAGACGGACGCATTCATCCGGCTCGTATTGAGGAAATGGTCGAGAAGGCACGCCATGAGGTTGATGAGAAGATTCGTGATTATGGTGAACAAAGCACTTTCGAAGTCGGCGTTCATAGCCTGCATCCGGATCTGATCAAGATTCTCGGACGACTGCATTATCGCACCAGCTATGGTCAGAATGTACTGAAGCACTCAATGGAAGTTGCTTTCCTCTCAGGAATGATGGCAGCTGAGCTGGGTGAAGATGAGAATCTGGCAAGACGGGCCGGTTTATTGCATGACATTGGCAAAGCGATTGATCATGAGGTCGAAGGCAGTCATGTTGAAATCGGTGTTGAATTGGCACAAAAATACAAAGAACACCCGGTTGTCATTAACAGCATTGCTTCACACCATGGAGATACTGAAGCGACATCGATCATTTCGGTACTCGTAGCGGCTGCTGACGCGCTGTCTGCGGCACGGCCTGGAGCTCGTCGAGAAACGCTTGAAGCCTATATTCACCGCCTTGAAAAATTAGAAGAAATTTCTGAATCATTTGAGGGTGTTGAAAAATCGTATGCGATTCAGGCTGGACGCGAAATACGAATTATTGTTCAACCGGATCTTGTCGATGATGCGAAATCGTTTCAATTGGCTCGTGATATCACGAAGAAAATTGAAAATGAACTCGATTATCCGGGCAATATCAAAGTAACGGTCATTCGCGAGACCCGCGCTGTAGAATATGCAAAATGAAAGAGGCGGCAGATTGCCGCCTCTTTTATAGGTTAGAAAAGTACAAGATTGGAAGTAGGAACTTTCGCTAAGTGCACATACCTCCTGTTGCAACGCGAAAACCACCGCATCCTGCGGTAGTACCCAATAGACCAGTGTCTTGGCTAAGAATCAAAGCGGAGGTACTCTGGCGCCCGCGGCAAGCGGTGATTCAGCACCGAAAAGACACGAGCCCCTCACATATGGCTGGAGATAAAGGACTAAGCACAGCTTGGTTTTTCTCAATCAAAAAAGATAAGGTTTTACTAGAAGAAAAGAGCGTGAATGATGAAATTATTATTTGTTGGCGACGTGTATGGACGAACCGGTAGGCAAATGATTGAGGACTACCTACCGAAATTGAAGAATAAGTTTCAACCAACCGTAACCATTGTAAATGCAGAAAATGCAGCACATGGCAAAGGCTTAACGAAAAAAATCTATCATAAGCTGCTTGAGGCGGGAGCAGATATGCTGACGATGGGCAACCATACTTGGGATAACCGCGAAATTTTAGAATTTGTTGATGAGGCAAAACAGCTGGTCCGACCGGCTAATTTTCCCGAAGGTACTCCAGGAACAGGAATTCGTTACATTCATCTGCCGCACAATCGTCAGGTGGCGGTCATTAATCTTCAAGGACGCGTTTTTCTTCCCGCGCTCGATGATCCGTTCCGTATCGCAGACGAACTGATTGACGAAGCACGTAAGAAAACGCCGATCATCTTTGTTGATATGCATGCGGAAACGACCAGTGAAAAACTCGCGCTCGGCTGGTATCTAGATGGCAGGATCTCGGCAATTGTAGGAACACATACCCATGTCCAGACAGCCGATGAGCGCATATTTCCACAAGGCACAGCCTATCTTACCGATGTCGGGATGACCGGTCCGTATAATGGAATTATTGGCGTGCAGCGTGCAGCAGTAACCAAACGCTTTGTTACGGCAATGCCGGTCCGGTTTGAGAGTGAAGAGGGTGCGGGTCAGCTTGGCGCGGTCCTCATTCAGATTGATGATAAAACAGGAAAAGCAACTGACATTAAACGCCTATTAATTAATGACGATCATTTATTTTTTGACTAAATACCTGTACGAAAGAAACATCAAAGGCACAAATGAAAAAGCATGCAATGCTGCATGCTTTTTTCTATGGGCATAAACAGATTGTGTGCTTCATGAAAAATAAGTCATGAGCTGAGCGGTCTATCTAGACTCAATAATTAGCTTAATCGCCGTCCGTTCCTCGCCATCGATCAGAATATCCGTAAACGCAGGAATGCAGATTAAATCGAGCCCGCTAGGAGCAACAAATCCCCTGGCAATGGCAACCGCCTTTACTGCTTGATTTAATGCTCCTGCGCCAATCGCCTGTATTTCTGCTGATTTTTGTTCCCTCATTGCATGTGCAAGGGCACCAGCAACAGAGTTAGGTACAGATCTTGCTGAAACTTTTAACACGTCCATTTCCGAATGTCATCTCCTTATGAGGATTGCCCATAAATTACTATATTCTTGAAGAAGATGACTATGCCAGTTTTAAAACGTTGTTGCTGCTGCTTACCGTGCTTCCGGCTGTGATTCTTTTTAACTGTCTCGGTGAAACAGGCCGTAGCTTTGCGTGTGCGCAACTTTAACACCCAGAGGGAAAGTCATTCGATTGAGCGTGCTAAGTCAGTTTAACGTATAAAACGCTTACATTTATATGTTATAATAAAGAAGGAGATCAGTGGTTTTATGATAAGGAGGCGGCAGCCATGCTTGTGGAACAATTAATGCTGAACCATGTCGTAACCATTACTGAAACAGATTCGCTGAAAGCATTCATTAAGCTTATGATTGACCACAAAATAGGCGGTGCGCCTGTCGTTAATTTTGCCCATCAGTTGGTCGGTTACATTAGTGACGGTGATGTTTTGAGAAAGATGATGCCGAAACAGAAAACAATCTATGATCTTTATTCTTTGATAGAAGCCATTGATGTCGAAATATCACAAGATAAATTAAAAGACTTGCTTGATCTGCAGGTGAACGGCGTTATGAAAAAAAGGAATGTGCAAACGGTTAGAAGAGAGCAAGACATTGACGCTGTATTACGCATCCTTTCCCACCACCACATCAAACAGATCCCGGTTGTTGATGATGAACGACATGTCGTTGGCTTGGTAAGTCGGAGCCAGATTATCCGTCATATTGGTGATCAGCTGATTCACCAATGAAAAAGCAGCATGCGAGCGATGTGCATGCTGCTTTTTCTATCAAATTTTGAGATACGATCATTTCTCATCAGCGGCGAGCGAATGAAACCCGTATTTCTCCGGTTGAACCTGATGAATTGCCGGGATACGACGCAGAATGGGTACTATGAAGATGTAGAGGGCGAGAAATAAGAGACTGATGCTTGCCGATGCAAACACCAGACGCGCACCAAGGAGTGCACTCAGTGCGCCGCCAATCAGTGAGCCAATCGGCATGATGCACGAGGAGATGCTCGCTACAACCGATATAGATCGCGCCATGAGGTGTTGCGGAATGATATTTTGCATCATGGCAAAGCTGAGTACGTTTGTTAAGCCAATTGGTATCATGCTGGAAGAGAAAAGAATGATTTTTAATGAAAGAACCGGGACGAACAGTGAAGTCAGCCAGCATAGAAAGCCGAGTGTGTAGCCGGCAATCATCAGATGGCCGAAAGCAAAACGCTCAAAAAGCCCGGCAGATCCTGCACCAATCAGACTGCCAATGGACATGCCGGCAAGCAAGAGACCGTAAGTTTTTGCTCCTCCGATTGTGTCTGAATACGCAGGTAGTGAAGCCATCATCGCACCAAAAACAAAATTTGTGATGGCACTTGCCACAAGGATTTTTGCAAGAAACGAATGAAAAACGAGCTGAAAGCCTTCTCTAAGATCAATGAAATAATGGTTTGCTTGTTCTTTAAGGGAAAGTGTTTTTTGATCTAATGGAGCATGGTGCAGCTTTAATGCTGAAAAAAGTAGTGCTGCAATAAAGAAAGTAAGAATGTCGGCAGAATACAAGGCGATTGCCCCGACGAGTGCAACCAGCGCACCACTAATTGCATTGAACGCGGCATCCGTTCCTTGCTGGGCGACAGCCATCAGTGAATTTGCACGGACACGCAGCGCTTTGGACAAAATTTGCGGGATGAGTGCGCTTTCTGCAGGAAAGGAAACTTGATTTAAACAAGCCGCGAGTGGCATGACAATAAGAACGAGCGTTACCGAGAGCATATGCCAATAATAGGCAATTGGAATCAAGCTCAATAAAATGGCTTGAAGAACTTGTGTTACGATGAGCAGCTTTCTTATTGAGCAGCGGTCGACAATGGGACCTGTGATGAATTGAAGCGACTGCGGCAGCATCGTCAGAAAGCCTGCAAGTCCTGAGTAGAAAGCGGAACCTCCCAGCTTGTAGACGAGCCACATGGCTGCGATGTAATACATACTGTCACCGATATTGGTGATTAACCGACCGATAAAAAGGATAGAAAAATTTCGATTACGAAATAAACGTTTCATTCACGGACAATCCTCCGAAGTTCAATTTGATTTGTTGACTCTAATGTATCAGAGGGATCAGCGCAATAAATCAGACTACAGGCGGAAAACAGCTGGTCATGAGACTGAATTGAGCTGATATGGCGATTCGATGCCGGGGTGAATCCATCATCAACGCGGAAAAAAGCGTTCATTAAGCATGACTTTGTCCATGAATGGCTTCTGTTTATGCGGAAAAGCCATAATTTTCGGGGTTTACCGCTGCTGCAGCAGGCAAACGTCGCAGTGATGGCATGAGCGCAACGTATGCGGCATATAGGAAAAAACCAATGCTGGAAGCGGCAAAGATTATCGGTGATCCGAAAAGATCGCTTAGTGAGCCACCGACAAGTGATCCGAGCGGCATAATACAGGTTGCGAGACTTGCAACAAGTGACATGGCACGGGCGAGCAAGTGTTGCGGCACAACGTTTTGAATCAGTGTAAAATTGAGAACATTGTTACACCCGGGAAAAACAAGGCTAACCGAGAATAAGATGAAAGAGAGCATTGGATTTGGAACAAGTGCTGCTGCAAGCCAAAGCAGAAATCCAATGGAATAACCAAAGATCAGCATTTTTCCAACCGGTTTGTTTTTAAAGCAGCGGGCAACCAGCGCACCAATTAAGGTACCCACTGCCATCCCGGCCATCATTAATCCATACATACCGGGGCCACCCAAGTGATCGGAGTATGCCGGTAAAACAGCAACTAATGCGCCCAATGCAAAGTTGGTCATTAACGAACCAACCATCATTTTACCGATAATGGAATGAATGACCATACGAAATCCTTCACGCAAATCAATAAAATATTGCTTACACTGATCGGGAATGGTTTGTTTGGTTGACGCTTGGGGATGCTCGGGTAATTTGAGCATTGTAAATAGTACAATCGCAAAACCAAATGAAAGGATATCGGCATTATACATCGAAACGGCGCCAAGTAATGCAACGAGTGCACCGCCTATCGCTTGAAAGGCAGCATCCGTTCCTTGATAAGCAAGTGTCATTAAACTATTCGCTTGAATCCATTGTTCTTTTTTCATGATTTGCGGAATCAGTGCACTTTCAGCAGGAAAAGAAAATTGATTGAGGAACGAGACCACCGGCATAATAATCAGAATCAGAGTAACTGAGAGATTTCCGGTTAATGCAGCAGCAGGAATGATTGCGAGCAGGCAGGCTTGGGCCAGTTGTGTGCCGACTAATAACTTTTTAATTGAATAACGATCAATAATCGGTCCGATCAGAAATTGCAACGTGCGGGGCATCATGGTCAAAAAGCCGGCAAGTCCGGAAAAGAAAGATGATCCACTTAATTGGTACACGAGCCACATCGCTGCAATAAAATAGACACTATCACCAATGTTTGTAATTAAACGAGCAGAAAACAACAATCGAAAATTTCTATTTTGTGCTAATAGAATCATCATTCACCCTCCATAATAACGTTCAAAAAAGTATAACCATTATCTTATCATGTCGTCTGCTAAGAGGATTAAATTGTTACCTATGTTATACACTCTTCAAGGTAGAAAAGCATTGCGAACACGCTGGATGGCAGGCGATTCGCTGGGAAATCGTTCTCTTTCTTTCATATCAGACTTGAGTTTGCTATAATTTAGGAATGAGATTTTGAAGGAGAGGTTGCATCGTGTCTGAACAGACATCAAGCAAAGTTGATTTTTCTAAATATTTTCAACCGCCGTCGTTAAAAGATGCACGCAGGCGTCGCAGACAAGCGGTTCAAATTATAAATGATTTCAGTATTCCTGAGGATATGGCAGCAATTGGTCGAGGAAAACAGTACTTGATTGAGACATACGGTTGCCAAATGAACGAACATGATACAGAGGTCATGGCCGGCATTTTAGAAAAGATGGGCTATCACGAAACAGATGATCCCAAGCTGGCAGATGTAATCCTGATCAATACATGTGCCATTCGCGAGAACGCCGAAAATAAAGTGTTTGGCCATATTGGGACTTTAAAAACATTAAAGCTTGAAAAGCCTGGATTGATCCTCGGGGTCTGCGGTTGCATGGCTCAGGAAGAGGTCGTGGTTAACAAGATTCTTGCCAAGCACCCACAAGTGGATCTGATTTTCGGCACGCATAATATCCATCGTCTGCCGCAGTTACTTAAGGAAGCGCTTTTCAGTAAAGAGATGGTTGTTGAAGTCTGGTCAAAAGAGGGAGATATTGTTGAAAATCTGCCCCAGTCGCGTCGCGGCCATTTTCAAGCGTGGGTCAACATTATGTACGGTTGTGACAAGTTCTGCACCTATTGTATTGTTCCTTATACGCGGGGAAAAGAAAGGAGCAGGCACCCTCAAGAAATCATTCAGGAAGTGCGTGAATTAGCACGTCAAGGCTATAAAGAGATTACGCTGCTCGGTCAGAATGTTAATGCCTATGGTAAAGATCTCCCGGATTTGCAAAACTACGGTCTAGGTAATTTAATGGATGAGATTCGTCGGATTGGCATTCCGCGCGTCCGTTTCACAACCAGTCATCCAAAAGATTTTGACGACCATCTGATTGAAGTGCTTGCTAAGGGTGGCAATCTGTGCGAGCACATCCACCTGCCGGTACAATCAGGCAGTTCGGATGTCCTTAAAATTATGGGCCGAGGCTATACACGCGAGCGTTATCTTGAGTTGTTCCATAAAATAAAAGACGCGGTTCCTAATGCCTCATTTACAACAGACATCATTGTTGGTTTTCCGAATGAAACGGATGAACAGTTTGAGGAAACCCTGTCACTCGTACGAGAATGTGAATTCGACGGTGGATTTACGTTCATTTATTCGCCACGAGCAGGCACTCCGGCCGCTCGGATGAAAGATAACGTTCCAATGGAAGTCAAAAAAGTGCGTCTGCAGCGCTTGAATAAACTGATGGATGAATTTTCGGCTAAAAGTAATGCAAAATATCAGGATCAAACGGTTGAAGTGCTGGTTGAAGGCGAAAGTCGCAAAAATCCTGAAGTGCTTTCCGGTCATACACGAACCAATAAGGTGGTCAATTTCAGGGGACCGAAATCGCTCATTGGTGAATTGGTGAATGTAAAAATTACCAATGCGAAAATGTGGTCGCTGAATGGCGAATGGCAAGAAGAAACGCAAGGTGTCCGTTGATGGAGCATTATTACTCGAAAGAAGAACTAGTTGCTAAAGCTGAACGACTTGCGCGACAGCTGTCTGAGTCGGATCAAGTTCGCTTTTACAAACAAGCTGAAGAAAAAATCAGTGCTAATAAAAAAGTTCAGCAGTTGGTTGAAAGGATCAAACAGTATCAAAAAGAATCGGTAAACCTGCAACATTTTGGCAAAACAGAAGCCTATCATCGGAACGAGGCAATTATCGATCAATTGCAGGCGGAACTCGATGCAATTCCAGTCGTTCAGGAGTTTAGGCAGGAAGAGCTTAATGACTTCCTGCAAATGCTGACTCATTTAATTTCCCAGCGCGTTGTCCCAAAAAGTGAAAATCCAAGTCCGGAAGAGTAATGGGAGCATGCTGTACTTCTGGCGTTTTATAAGCTTCTCAATAGAGAAGCTTTTTTTCATTCCTGCGTCTTCTTTTTGTATCACACGTGGCATTCGCCCTGCATAACATGAAGTGAAGAAGGCAAAGGAGGTTTCGACTTTTGGCAGAGAATGTATATCGGGAAATTATAACGAAAGCCATATGCGGAAAAGGGAAAAAATTCAGCCAATCCGCGCACACAGTGACACCATTGCACAAACCTTCGAACATCCTTGGATGCTGGGTCATCAACAATAACTATAAAACTACCTATCATAAGGATGCGGTTCTTGTCGAAGGGACCTATGACATTAACACATGGTATTCGTATAATGACAATACGAAAACCGAAGTTGTTTGTAAAACCGTCAGTTATCAAGATCGTGTACCGTTGACCTTGCGCGATAAACAAGTGACTTCGGATCAGGTCGATGTTTCTTGTCGCGCATTGCAGGAACCAAATTGCTTGGAAGCAAAGATTTCAGAAGGAGAAATTGTCGCAAAAGTAGAGCGCGAATTCCTCGTTGAAGTTATTGGTGAAACAAAGGTTAAAGTTCAGGTCGATGACAATGGACTGGTTGAGGCAGACGATGTTGACGACGAAGATCTGGATTCGGAGTTAGACGGTCTGGACTCAGAACTTTTAACCGATGAAGAGAAAGATAACGACTAAAAGAAAGGGTATTCATCTCAGGCAAGAAATAGTGATGATTAATGCGTAGGTGCAGCACCTGCGACTTTTTTTATTCGTTGGGTGAAAACCAAAAACGCTTGAACGCGCTTGGACCGCTAAGCTAAAGAATCGCCATCGTCTCTGGTGCCCTGAGCGAGCAGCGGTAAGCCAAGAACCGGGCATGTTACCCGGTTTTCTTGCATAAAAAAGCCATGATCGCGTATTGGATCATGGCTTTTTGGAATCGAATCGATTAAGTATCCTGTCGTGTTCCATACATGAAAAGTTGTTTTCGCCGCATGAATAGGATGGCGCATTCCAGCATCAGAAGGAATGCAGAAATGATAAAAACGGTACGGACGCCGAGCCAGTCCGCTAACATGCCAATGAGAAGACTGCCAATAGCAAATAAAACAGATTGAACGGCATCAGCTGCCGAAAAGACATTGGCCAACTGCTTCGGAGGCACGCAGGTTTGCTCAATCGTGAGAAAAATTGTTGCTTTTAATTGAACGGCAAGCCCATATAAAAGTGAAAGGACGAGTGCCATTATCGGAATCGAGTTGATGCCGAACAAAAAGGTGAAGATACAGGCCAAAAGCGAACTAAATTGCGCGTAGAATGCTGCCTGATGTTTGATATGCCGATTCCAGCGCATCCCGCAAAGACTGGCCAGCATCAGCCCGGCAAAAAAACTGAAATTAATAGATCCCCACCATGATGCATCAACATGCAATACCTTATCGACAAAAATGTAGATGATCGCTGCAATCCACACAACATCGGCAACCGTGCTCAGTGAATCAATGATGAAAATGATGCGCAGCGATGGATGACGCCAGACCGTCAGCCAACCTTTCTTCATAAGCGTCCATTTCGGCTGGTTCGCTTTTTTTGCGTTTGCTTCGTTTACTTTAATCAACGCCATGCCTATTGAACTGATCGCATAAAGAAGTAAAGTTAATGCTAAGAGCTTGTAACTTCCAATCTGTACGACCAGCAAACCGCCCAATCCCCAACCGAGCATCGCCATACACTGATCAAGTAAGGAAAGAAAGCTGTTTACCGCGAGCAACTTCTTTTTAGATATAAGCAGTGGAACCAATGCTCCGCGCGCAGGCGCTGCCCATCCATCGAGAAAACTGATCAATACGAGAATGAGAAAAGCAAGGGCAATACTGCCGATTCGATCAGTTAATGCGATTGAAGTCAAGAGAAAGGCCAATAAAAAGAGGGTTTTAGCGGTTTGCGAAATGGCAAGACAACGTTTGAGCCCCATCCATTCGAGAACGATGGGTGCAATGGTCGCACTGACAAAACGTGATCCGGTGCTTAAAAAAGGAACAAACGCAATCGTTACGGCAGCGTCCGTCAAGCGATACAGAAGTGCCATTAAACCGACAAGGTAAAAGACATCGCCCAAGTTTGCAAGAGACTGTCCAAGCCATAGGTAATAAAAATGCTTGCTTCTCATGACGTATTCACTCCTATTCAATTGATTTCTTGAATTTTAGAATGAATACGTCAATCACATATTTGGATGTTCTTCCCTTCGTTTTCCTCGTTTCATTTTATCATAGTTGGGTTTTCTTAAGGGCAGGTTTTACTTTAAACGTTTTAGTTGTTTCTCAGCATCATGCACGCTGTCAAGATACATCGCCTGTTCAGAAGCAGTCAGTTCCTGATTCCCATAGCGTACTTTTTCATAATAAGTGATTAAACGATCTGTTGCGTTTAGATTTAACCGGAATAACCATTCTTGCAGTGATTCGTAAGGGTGCCGACCGCATCCCACTTTTTTCGCCTGTTTTTGAAGCCGGTAGATTGCGCGCCGAACGGTGTGTTTGGGCGCAGATAATCGAATAGGTTTCCTGTCTCGCTTGGGGGCACTCTGAAGTGGAATTTTTTCAGTTTTTATCGCATCATCCTGCACGTTCTTTTTTGCTTTACTCATGTTAATGCGCCGCAGCTGCCAAAAAGCAATGAGCAGGAGCAAGACTGCAATCAGAATACCGAACAGCAAACCAAAGTTAAAGTTAGCTTGTGCATCAGGGACTATTTTCTGCATTGACGTTTTTTTTTCGGTGCTTGAACGTTGAAGTGCACGCTTTATTTCACTATTGGCGTGCGGCGTTAAACGCCCGTTCAGCCAACCAAACAGCACTGAAAACGCTCCATAACTGAGCGGTTTAACAATGAAATTAAACAAGGAATCATAAATGAATGTCACTGCCGGCTTCAACAAAGCGGCGATCATCGATGTGATGCATGCGGTAACTGCTAGTATTCCGGAAATCAAAAGCAAAACATGTCCGCGTATTCCGCTTGTTAGATGAATCAAAGTGAGCGCAGCTGCCAGTTCTGCAATGAGCAATATAAAAAGTGCAGATGGATGACGGATTGGTGTAAAAAGGGCATAAATGCAGACAACAGCTGCAAAGAGTACAATCAGTCGCCAGAGCCGCTCTACACTTCGTCCCTCATCACCTCGAATTGAGAAGTAGGTAAGTAGCGCGGTTAAAAGCATACTCGCAAAGAGACTGAGATGGAAGAGAATAAGCGCTGCAAGACCGATCAACACGGAAACACTGAGAAAGGCAGCGAATGTTACATGCCGTAATTTTTGCAGACTGCCCAATAAGAGCATATGGATCACTGCTAAACAAGCAAATAGAATAAGCGGTGCCCATTGATGGGCAATGAACGGCAAAAGGACAAGAAAACAAAATAACCATTCACACACGAGGTACAGGATAAAGGTGAGTAAGTGTTTAAATGCTACCAACTGCGGATGCTCCTTTCTCAACCTGTTCAAGAATACAGCGCTTATCAACTCGGCGTAGCATAAAGAGTTGATGCCCGGTTTTTAACCATTTTTCGAGAAAAGGTGCAGCAAGCTCCGGCTGATCCAGAGTCAAGAAAATTAAAATTTGCGGCTGACCCAGTTTGCGGTCAATCCATTTCAGTGCTTGAGTGATGGGGGTTTTCATTTGCCAAGCTTGAATAAACGCGAGCAACTCCCATGTTTTTCGAAGCTGAACCTCTCCTTTTCCTGATTCAATGCCGATCATTTGTTGACCAATTGATTTCGTATTGCAGTAGAGGGACGTGTCAATGGTTCGTCGACACGCCTCCTGAGCGAGCCATGCTGCAGCAGCGACCCGCTGTTCAAAATCTGCTAGCGGCTGATGATGCACAGAGTTTGGTTGATTCAGAAAAAGAAACATCCAGTTCTGATCGGCAACTTGCTCGAACGTTTTTGTCTGAAGACGACCAGTTCGGGCGCTCGCTTTCCAGTGAACGTATTTAAATGGATCGGAGTAGGTATAATCACGAATTCCGGAAGGTGCTGAAACATCGTGATAGAGTGAATGCTTGGCAGAGCGTGTGCCCGAGATCTGAGGAGGAATGAGATTAAGCTGATGGACAGGCTCTGGATCAGGATAAACCACCACATTGCTTTTCAGAAATTGATCAAAATGTATCGAACAGCGGACAATATGAAGTGGATCCGAACAGATAAATTCAAGCGAGCGAACGCGCGCAATCCCGCGTTGCAATGCAGTGACGGGACAATGGACAATAACTTTTCCATGAGCGGGACCCGTGATTGTAAAGCTGTAAGCAGAATTCTGCCCCTTGCTATTGTCATTGGGAAAAACGACATTTTTGTCTGCAGCGATTCTTCCTTTAAGTGAAAAGAAGGGTATTGGCGAGCGATTTTCAAGACTAATTTTAAGGATCCTCTCATCGCCTACCGATAAGCGCAAATCATGTTGTTGATTTTCAATAACAAAGGTACGAATCATGTTCAGCACATACCATTTCGAAAGAAAAGCACAAATAACAAAGATAAGCCCGGTTAGTGAGCATAAAAATGAGTTTCCTATAAATCCGACAAAAAACACCAAGGTACCAAAAAAATAGAAAAGAGTCTGATTACGTGACTGCCAATCGGTTGCGTATCCTTTCATTTTTGCGAAGCCCCTGATTCAACGGGTACAGCTGTATGTTCCAGAACATCATCAATGATCTGCCTTTTGGTCGCATGCAGCTCGCCTTCCATCGAAAGAACGAGACGATGTGCAAGCACAGGAACTGCCATACTTTTTACATCCTCGGGAACAACGTAATCGCGTCCGCTCACCAACGCCTTAGCTTGCACGCTGCGCATAAAGGCAAGCGTTCCACGAGGGCTGACCCCATTTGCGATCCAAGTATTATCTCGGGTGGCTCGGACGATTTCGAGAAGATAGTGCTCGACAGCTTCGCTGACATGAATTTGTTTCACTTGTCCCTGCAGCGTAAGAAGCGTTTGTTTCGTAATAACCGGCTGGATTTTTTCCAATGGATTTCCGGAACGATGGAGATGAAGCATCTCCTTTTCTTCATCAAAGGTTGGGTATCCGGAAGAAATCTGCATGAAGAAGCGATCCATTTGTGCTTCAGGAAGTGCAAAGGTGCCATGAGATTCAATTGGATTTTGCGTTGCGATGACAAGAAAAGGTTTTTCAATGGCAAAGGTTTCGCCTTCAATGGTCACTTGACGTTCCTCCATGACTTCAAGAAGACTGGACTGTGCACGTGGGGTCGCACGGTTGATTTCGTCTGCCAGTAAAACGTTTGTCATGACAGGACCTAACTGCAATTCAAATGCTTGTGTTTTCGGATTGAAAAACTTAATTCCCGTGATATCAGACGGTAGCAAATCAGGTGTGAATTGGACACGTGTGAAGCGACCCTTTATTGATTTTGCAATAAGCTTCGCCATCATTGTTTTTCCCGTTCCCGGTACGTCTTCCATAAGCAAATGACCTTCGCAGATCATGGCGATAAAAACAAGCTCAACTAATCGATCTTTTCCCGTTAACACAGTATGTACATTTTTCTTTAAAGATTGCAAACTTTCATTCATATACAGGTGTTCCTTTCCTGATTATTTTTTCCATTATATCACTCAATTTTGTTATCGGGCACTTTGGTTTTCACGTAAGAGCAAAGCAGAAAGCAGCTGCCCTGTGCTATAATAATAGGATAATAAACCGCAGGAAAAGCGCAAGGTGGAATGAACAGATTATGAGCTATACCCCAATGATTCAGCAATATTTAGCAATTAAGGCGCAGTACCAAGACGCTTTTCTTTTTTTTCGACTTGGTGATTTCTATGAACTCTTTTTCGATGACGCGAAAAAAGCATCGAAAGAATTGGAGATTGCACTGACTTCAAGAAACGGTGGGAAGGACGAGTATATTCCGATGTGCGGGGTTCCTTACCATGCTGCAAAACAATATATTAAGGTGCTCATTGATAAAGGCTATAAAATAGCGATATGTGAACAGATGGAAGATCCAAAGCTTGCCAAGGGCATGGTGCGCCGTGAAGTAATTCAAATGATCACGCCGGGAACAATCATGGAAGACGAGTCGCTTCAGCCGAAAAAAAATAACTATCTGGCTGCGTTGACTGCCGCCAAAGACGGTTCATTTGGACTGGCCTTGAGCGATTTGACGACGGGTGAAATACGGGTGACGCTGATTTCCGGTTGGGATGGTGTGATTCAAGAACTGGATGCCAATGATGTGCGCGAACTGATTCTTGCGTCCAATTTTGATCCGGATAAAAAAGAAGAAATGGTTGAACGCTTGAATATGACTTTCTCTGAAAGCGATGCGAGTCAAGTACCCGACCCATTACAAAAGATTGCCGTGGGCATTGATCAGAAAAAATTAATCGATCCGCTGGGCAAGCTACTCAGCTACCTGGTAAACACGCAAAAACGTTCGCTTGATCATCTTCAACGTGCAGAAGTCTATCAAATTAATGCCTATATGATGATTGATCAGCATTCGCGGCGCAATTTGGAATTGACGCAAACAAATCGCGAGAAGAAAACGTATGGATCGCTACTGTGGCTGCTCGACGATGTGAAAACAGCGATGGGCGGAAGAAGGCTGAAGCAGTGGATCGAAAAGCCGCTGCTCAGCAAGAGCAAGATTGAAAAACGCTTGGATGCTGTTGCGGCATTAAAAGAGCGTTTGCTGGAGCGCGAGACCTTGCGTTCACTGCTCGGTAATGTCTATGATCTGGAACGTTTGGTCGGCCGGGTTTCTTTTGGAAATGTTAACCCGCGCGAAGTGGTTCAGTTGAAACGCTCGCTGGAACAAATTCCGGAAATCAAACGAATATTGGCTGAATTAGATGAAACAGCGTTAGCTCAATACGAACAAGAAATGGATCCGTGTACGGAGGTTCGCGAGCTGATTACGGATGCAATCGTGGATGACCCTCCGTTTACCACTTCAGACGGCGGGATGATTAAACCGGGTTATCATGAAACCTTGGATCAGTACCGCGATGCATCGAAAAACGGCAAGCGCTGGATTGCCGAACTTGAAGCGAAGGAGCGCGAAACGACCGGGATTAAATCATTAAAGATCGGTTACAATCGAGTGTTTGGCTATTATATTGAGGTCTCTAAACCTAATTTGAAGCTGATCCCGGAAGGACGTTATGAACGCAGACAAACGTTGTCCAACGCCGAACGGTTTATTACCCCGGAATTAAAGGAGAAAGAGCGCGTCATTCTCGAAGCAGAAGAAAAGCGCGTCGGTCTTGAGTTCCAAATCTTCGGCGATGTTCGTTTGAAGATTAAAGAACAGTCTGAGCGTCTGCAAAAATTAGCGCGACTTGTTAGCAGTCTGGATGTGCTGCAAAGCTTTGCCTCGGTCAGCGACCAAAACGGCTATGTTCGGCCGCAATTTTCGAATAAACGGGCACTTGAAATTAAAAACAGCCGCCATCCGGTCATTGAGCGGGTGATGCGGCGCGGCACTTTTGTTGCGAATGACATTAGAATGGACGAAACATGTGATCTATTGATGATCACCGGACCGAACATGGGCGGAAAAAGTACGTATATGCGCCAAGCTGCACTGACTGCGATTATGGCGCAGGTCGGTTGTTTTGTCCCGGCGGATCATGCGGAGCTGCCGATTTTCGATCAAATTTTTACCCGCATCGGAGCCGCCGATGATCTTGTATCCGGACAGAGTACGTTTATGGTTGAAATGGATGAAGCCAACTATGCGCTGAGTCACGCGACTCAGAACAGTTTGATCCTGCTCGATGAGATTGGCCGCGGAACGTCAACCTATGACGGAATTGCGATTGCACAAGCGATTGTTGAATTTATTCATGACCACATCGCAGCGAAAACATTCTTCTCAACGCACTATCATGAATTAACGTTTCTTGAAGAGAAGCTCGAGCGGCTGAAAAATATTCATGTTGGAGCGATGGAAGAAAACGGAACGGTTGTCTTCCTGCATAAAGTGCTTGAAGGTCAAGCGGACAAAAGTTACGGCATCCATGTTGCCAAACTGGCTGGCCTGCCGGACGCACTGATTGAGCGCGCGGATACAATTCTTCAAGGACTGGAGGGCAATGCAGCTGCAGATTCTGTAACCGATGATGGGAATCAATCCGATTTACGGGGTGAAGCAGCTGCAGCACAAGAAGTCGAGGAAGAACCGCAGCAATTAGCGCTCTTTACAGAACCGAAAGAACAGGAACAACCACCACGCAGCAAGCAGGAGCGAAGGGTGCTGCAAGAATTAGATAAAATCGAATTATTGTCGATGACGCCGATGGATGCAATGAACAAGCTCTTTCAGCTTCAGAAAACATTAAAAAAATAAATGGATGAAAGGAGAAGTCTCTCGTGGGTGTCATCAAAAGGCTGAGTGAAACACTGGCGAACAAAATAGCAGCTGGGGAAGTGGTCGAACGCCCGGCATCGGTTGTTAAAGAACTGGTGGAAAACGCGATCGATGCGGAAGCATCCTCAGTATTAATTGAGATTGAAGAAGGCGGATTGAAGCGCATAAAGGTTACCGATGACGGTCGCGGTTTTGCTCCTGAAGATTGTCGCATCGCCTTTGAGCGCCATGCGACCAGTAAAATTCATGAGGATTCCGATCTTTTTCATATTGCGACACTGGGGTTTCGCGGTGAAGCATTGCCAAGTATTTCCGCAGTTTCACATCTTGAGTTGACAACCTCTGACGGAGTGCATCCGGGCACGCATCTTGTACTGCAAGGCGGTCATGTGATTGCCGATGGACTGGCGCAAAGCCGGAAAGGAACGTCAATCAAAGTTGAAGGCCTTTTTTACAATACGCCGGCACGATTAAAGTATCTGAAAAGTATTCACACGGAACTTGGGCAAATGACCGATGTGGTCAACCGAATGGCACTCGCTTATCCCCACGTACGTTTTACATTAGTTCATGAGCAAAAAACTGTTTTTCAATCAAATGGAAGTGGCCAATTGAGCCACGTTTTGGCTGCAATTTATGGTGTGCGCACGGCGAAAGCAGCATTTCCATTCTCTGGGAAGTCACTTGATTTCAAGGTGGAAGGACTGGCAGTGCATCCACAGATTTCACGAGCGGGAAGACAGTACGTCTACATTTTCATTAATAACCGCTTCATTCGCAACTATCCGATTTTTAACAGCATTATGGAGGGCTATCATACGTTAATGATGATTGGACGCTATCCAATTTGTGTTCTTCATATACAGATGGATCCGTCTCTTGTTGATGTGAACGTTCATCCGGCGAAACTTGAAGCGCGAATCAGCAAGGAGAAAGAATTGTGTGCGTTGATCAGCGAATCGATTCGTTCTGCATTTCATCGTGAACGGCTGATTCCTTCTGTAACCGGAAAACCCCATAGTCGTGCTTCAAAACCGAAAAATGAGCAGCAGACTTTGGACTTTTCACCAACAGCCGTGACCGGACCAGATCTCTCAGAACCGATCGAGCATTCAGAACACACCCAAACAGAAAAGGCATTTTCGGAACAAGTCCATGAACCTGAAACGCATACTTTTTCATCGCAAATGGCAGGAAAGGATGAATCGGCAACCACGTTGGAGCAGTCTGTGCAGGACACAAGCGACGTAGAAGATTCTCCATCGGATGAACCGCAAAGAAGAATGCCGAAGCTTTACCCGATCGGTCAGATGCACGGAACCTATATTTTTGCCCAGAATGAGGACGGGCTGTATATTATTGATCAGCATGCGGCTCAAGAACGCATCAAGTATGAATTTTTCCGTGAAAAAGTTGGCGAAACCGCGCGTGAAGTGCAGCAATTGCTTGTCCCAATGACCTTCGATTTCAGTGCCTCTGAGTATGAAACAGTCACTGAGTATCAAGATTATTTACAGGAAATTGGGCTGAATTTTGAATCCTTCGGCACGCGTAGTCTGATCATCCGTTCCTATCCGACTTGGCTGCCAGAAGGCAGGGAAGAAGAAATGATCAATGACATCGTTCATCAACTGATTGAAACGGGGAAAGTTTCGATTAAAAAGCTGCGTGAAAAGCTGGCCAAAATGATGGCCTGCAAACGTTCGATTAAAGCCAATCACTACCTGCGGCCCGATGAGATCCAAGCATTGCTGGACAGCTTGAGCAAAGCGCAGGATCCGTTTACCTGTCCGCATGGCCGCCCAGTACTCGTACATTTCACGCCCTACGAAATGGAAAAGATGTTCAAACGTGTGCAGTAAAGGGGTTTTGAAGGGGACAAAATGGATTTGCCCCCATTTTGCCCCCACAAAATTAATAAGTGAGATAGGATTGAAGATTGTTGATCAGTCCCGTTTCCAAGTTCTGCGTGAAATGCACATAAACATTGGCGGTGAATTCGACGCTGCTGTGACCTAGTCGATCGCTTACTGATTTAATATCAACACCGCTTTCAAGAAGCATGATTGCGTGCGTATGCCTGAGCCCGTGAGGCGTGATGTGCTTGTTCAAAGTTGTTTTGGCAAGGATCATATCAATGACCTTGTTCACGCCGTATTCGCCCATCTCTGTGCCGTTTGGAATGGTCACCATGTAATTGGAGTCAAAATAATGTTTGCGGCTTAACCGATTCTTTTTTTGCCAGGTTTGGTATTTCTTCAAAACGGCAACGAGCGTATCATCAATGGCGATTGTGCGTAAGCTTGATTTTGTTTTGGGAAGATGTTCACCGGTGTGATCCCTAGATTTTGTGATTCTGATCTTTTGATTGTCCAAATCAACATCATCCCAGGTGAGCGCAAGCATTTCGCCTTTTCGCATGCCGGTACGAAGCAACAGTGAAGCAATCGCAAAATGATGGAAAGGGGATCGGCGCGCAGCCCCCATAAACAAGGTGACTTCTTCACGCGTAAGATGATTGAGTTTGACGCTATCATCGTTTTCGATCGAGATATTCCTGAACTTGTTCATTGGAATCAGTTCCAGTTCAACCGCCTTGTTAAAGGCAGTGCACACAATCGAGTGAATGGACTGTACGGTTCGTTTCTTATACTTCTTACGGAGCTTATTGATGAAGCGCTGGTACTGCGTTTTGGTAATTCCACCGAGCCGGTATCCGCCAACTTCCGGAACGATGATGCGGTCCACATAATCTTTTCGGTAGCTGAACGTCTTTGGATTAATGTTCTTGTTATAAACCTCAAGCCATTCATAGATCCAGTCTTTAACAAGCATCTTTTGATTTTTCACGATGGTTGTTTGGCCAAGAAAGATCTTCTCTTCGATGGTTGCAGACTCAATCTGTGCTTCCTTTTTTGTTCGAAAACCGCTCTTCATCGTTTCGAGTCTTTTATGCGTAATCGGATCATTATATCTAACTCTATATTCCCACTTGTCGCCGCGTTTTCTGAAACTGGCCATAAGCATGCTCCTCTCAGTGTTTGTTTGATCTGTCCTGCAGTTGGATCCATATTTCCATACATTGAACATCCTGCCGCTGAATGAATTTTTGGCGTATGTTCTCGATTCGAGTGTAAGCCAGGGTTCGTGTGACATGAAACTCCTGCATGATACTTTCCAAAGAATAATTGCGGTTGAAATCGATCATGTGGTAGGGGATGGCTGCATAAAGAGCAAATTGACGAGCTTCTGCTTCCTGCATCTTACGAAACGGCACAGGCAGATCACATTGATCACCGCAATGCCGAAGGATGTGACCCAGTTCGTGAAAAAAGTGTTCACGCTGCTCATATTCTGCAGCCTGGTCATTTTCAACAATGTAGGCAGCCGAATCCTCTGAGATGCGATAGGCGAAGGGATGACCATGCCAGATTGAATACTCAATGCCGAACGCGTGAGCAATCTTCTTCAGTTCGAGATCTTCAGGCTTCATAATGCCTTGATCGATGAATTTCTGTGAAACCCAGGATTCAAGTGTGGAAGGGAAGTAAGGTCGAGGCATGTCATCAGCTCCAATGAGAATATATGTTCGATTATAGAACAAAAAGAAAACCCCGTAAAGGAGCATTTTACAATTATTGTTTTGGATTATACTTCATAAATTGATATAATTAAAATCGATTTATACTATAGAAAGAGGGTGAACTAAAAATGGAAATTCAATTAGATCTTGCAACGAATTCGAACGAGTTAAATGAGGAGACTTTAGTGGATATTGCAAGGGATCTTTATCATGAATACAATCCATTTTTGTTTGATGCAAATTTATGGTATAAAATCAAGCAAATATTTCCCGATGCTTTATATAGACGGCTGGAAAAAAAGAAGAACTATGTAGTTGGTCACAAAATATTTAATGATTTTATTATGAAATACTATCCAGCGGAATATAGGGTTAAGTATAATCTCATTAAAAGATATCTACAAAAATCTGATGAGACATCTTTCTTCGAGCTAAACATTGGGGATAGTAGATTGGATATTGGGCGCATTAATGGCAAGTCACATGCTTATGAAATTAAAACAGAATTAGATAATTTAGAAAAACTTCCGAAACAATTAAATGATTATTTGTCAACTTTTGAATATATTTATGTTGTTATTCACCCCAAGCATTTAAAACGTGTCATAAATATAGTTCCCGATAATTGTGGTGTGGTAACGTATCGATTTGAGGGCGAAAGTTGTAAATTTTCATTCAGGAAAAAAGCAGAATACAATAGTTCATTTAATTCTGATAGTCAACTAAACGCGTTGACTGTAAAAGAACTCAATCTTCTTTTAAAAAAATACCCTGAATTGGCTAAATTGGACCGAATTAGAAAAGAACAATATATAAAACATAACTTCAGTAAACAAGAAATTAACGCCTTTTTTAAAAAGGCGTTAAAGAATAGGTATACGGATCAATGGACTTATTTACAACGAAATTTCAATGTTATATATCCAATTGATATCCAAATGTTTTTTAAGACACAAGCGGATCCAAAAACGATTTATTATAAGAAATCAACCATGCTTTGAAGATAGTGGGCGACAGAATATCCCTTCCACTCACCTTGACTTTTTCCACTTCGTTTTGCAGATACTATCTCTGAAATTTTTTTGCATCCCATGCAATTGCTATGGTGAACTTCACTATAATGACTCCATGCTAAAGATGTAATCACAGAGGGTGCTATTTTTGTTTCAAAAGACACTAATTTATTTTTATCTCCTTTAAATCCATAGCATACGTTTTGTTTAGTTGTATACATAATATACCCAGGACTGATGGATCCACCATCTGTCAATTCATCTTTTTTTATGCTTGTATAATCACCAAATGCATCAAATCCCAAAGAAGAATAATCATCTCTTAAACTGTTATCAATTTGAGAAATAATAGATCCGTTTACTAACTTTGTATTTGTTAAATCGTTTGGTACAAAAGGACGAATTAAAACTGTTTTGTATCTGATATCACTATTAACATTAAAAATTTTAGGGTAGTTCAACTTTGCTGCGCTTCCGTTTGGTGCGGTTGACACATCTATTTCGTAAATAATTACATCACCATTTTTCAATATTGAAGATATCTCTTTGAGCGCTTCATCTACTTTTTCTGGGAAAACTCGGAATGCAACAGTATCATAAAATTTCCTTAATACTTTTTCTTGTGAAGTAATCGAATTTTTGTGGAAGATTACTTCATTCGGATCGTAACTGATAACAGGAACTATCTGTTTCAACGAAACTAATCTGGAATCAGTAAGAAATTCTAATTTAAAGTCTGGATCTTTAGCTTTAGCTTCGCCAATGAACTCTTGTACGGGTTTTTTTGTGCTAGTGTGGAGATTTAAATATAGCGGAATGTCTAGAAAAAAGTTCGTGTTGAATTGCCCAAGTTCACTTACAATTGTTTCGATAATTTCAGTTTTACTATTCGCTCGTGGCTTAGCTGTAACAATTTCTATCAATGGGCAAATTGTGTCTTTAAATGCTGTTTCTGTTAGCGCTTTTCTTTCTTGAGTGCGGTACCTCAGTACTGGCATATACTTAAAGTGTTCCAACATTTTAATCATCCTCGATCCATAAAAATTTTATCATCATGAGTAATATTTGGAGATAAATGATGTATGGAACAAAATGTGAATTTCTTCTACTCTCCGGTTGTGAATCTATTTATCTATTACAAAAGTAATATGGAATTGACAAAAAAATTAAATACCAAGTAGTTGCTTTTTCTTTGAGGTAAATTCTTCTTCGGTGATGATGCCTTGATCTCTGAGTTCGGCAAACTTTTTAATTTGGTCGGCCGGATCAAGGCTATTCGTGGAGTTGTTGTTCTTGTTAATACGATCTTCTACATACTTTTTCAGTTCTAATGCTTGGTCAAGTTCTTTTTTGATAAAAATAACGGAGTTCTCATCTTTGACGGCATTCATAATGCCTTGTGTTTCTTTGCCACCAAGGACACCAAATTGTAAATATCCACTGGTCATTCCTGGTTTTTTAAACTGAACACTGGTGATGCTGGAGAGCGGAATTGTTTTTTCACCACTTAGTCCAACGGTGAAAGCAGCATTGACACCCTTGCGGAAGATATGAACTGAATGCGTGTCAATTGCTACTGTTGTTTTTGAAGGCTTGAGAAAAATACTTTTTCATAATCGTTGGGATCAAGTAATGGTTTCTTTTTGCCAAACATCGTAGCATTCCCCCTAAAGATTCTATATTTAATTATTTCTTGTTCTTCTTCATCAACCGGCGAGCTTCGATAAAGGCGCGAGCTTCATCAATTTCCTCAGGTGACCATTTGTCTTTTTCAAAGAAGTACATTTCACCATTGTCTTCTTTGTCTCCATTTGTTTTCTCGGATGAATCAATATAGCCGGCCTTTTCCATTAGATCTTCATAATCAACTTTTAAAGCTTCGGCAAGAGCCTTTATTGTTGGAGGCTTCGGAATGCCACGTTTCCCATTTTCAATACGAGATAATTGAGCAGCACTAATTCTTGAATACATAGCGGTTTGATTAAGTGTAAGCCCTCTTGATTCTCGTTTTTGACGTAAATATTCGCCAAAATTACTCAAGAAAATCAATCCTTCCATGTCTTCTTATACCTCCATTAAATATGACATGTTGCCAAAAGGCAATTAATATATGAATAATTAATAGAAAAGTGTTGCCAAATGGTAATTTAGATGATATATTATTTCCATAAGGTAATTACCAAATGGTAAAGAGTGGTGAAATTAATGGAACAAGCAGCGAACATTGCTGTTAAATCACAATTTTTACGCGACTATCTTGCAATTAAAAAAATTACTGATAGTCAGCTTGCAGAGTTGATTGGTGTTGCAAACAGTACAGTTAATCGTATTTTAAACGGAAAAAGGAACCCGGGAAGTAAGTTTATATCAGGTATTCTCATGGCTTTTCCTGATTTGAAGTTTGAACAATTATTTTATTGTATCGATGAATTACCAAAAGGTAACAAAATACTAAAATTAAATCTAAAGCAGCACAGTCTGAAAGGAGGCGGATCAATGTTAAGCAATACGGAATCGCCTCCATTAATTAAGAATAGCAGTTCTGAGTGTGGAGCAGAGGGCAAGGATGACACAAATGAGAGGGGGTGAATGAAGGTGAAAGCTGAAGACATTGATCAGTTTGTAAATGAAACTGCAAATAATATTGTTAACCAGATATTTGAAAAGGCAAAAACGATTAGTGATGCTTATGATTTGTCGAGTTGGGACAATCTCAAGAAGTTAATGAGTGCTTCAATTCCCGAATATTTGACGGAGTTTGTTGGCACCAAGGTAAGGCATAGCGTCTATAAAAAAATAGGCGAAATCAAGATTAAATAAGCCCCATACAAGGGGCTAAGGCAAAAAGATTATTTTTCGGTAATGTTCTCAAGCAATTGATCAAGTTGCTTACTTAATGAATCATACCTGCTTTTCAAGTCTTCGTTTCTGGAATATAGCCAAGATGTGTTTTCGTCTCGCTTTGTAATTGTTTGCAAGATTTCAAAGTTGAAGTTTTTAAAAGACTCAAATGTGCTTTCAAATTCATAATGAGCGAGATCAGGATAGTGCATGTAAAAAGATTTCGCACTGATAAAAAACGTGTTTGCTTCTGTGGTAAATGTTGACGCAGAAAGATAGTCAGGCTCGGAGGTTTCGGCTACCTTTGCATATGCTTGTTGTGCGTAACTGTAGGCTTCACTCAATAAGTCTTTAATATACTGCACTTTGTACTTTGGGATTGTGTCAATGCTCATGTGATTCACCTCCTATCTCTATCAGATAGGAATAGTATACCAAACAAAATGACCTCAATTGATCTATTGGAAGGAGGAACTCAAGTGGCTAAGGAACATTATTATCCTGGAATGGCTGCTGATGATGCTTGCGATACTTTTTTGAAATTGGTTGATGATTGCATCAAAACGCATAAGGAACGCATCCAATTTTTTCAACAGTGTGGCCTAAAAGAACAGATTATTGAATCTAGTGCAGAAATAAGAGCCTATGAGCACTGCAAAATTGCTTTGAATGGTTATCTGCATGGGCGTAGCTATTCAGATTAAAAAATTGAAAGGGAGTGGATGTGTGTCATTCGGTGCAAAGTTAAAAAATGCAATGAAAGCAGGGGCCGTGAAAGAGGCGGATTTGGCTGTGGATGTTCATTACTCCCGGCAGGCAATCAGCGCGTGGGCGAATGAAAGACGGCGCGTTCCTGGTGATGTGTTACCGAAGTTGAGCAATCGCTTCGATGATCCGGATCTCATGATGGAGATTGGTGTTTTGGCAACGAATGGTGTCTCGCTGCCACCGCTAGACGGTGATTATATTCGGCAAGACACGTTGGCGATGATTGACCTGGCGATGAAAGAGACGCAGGAAGCGATGGACAAGCTGGCAAAGGCTCAGCTGTACAAGCCACCTGAATACGCAACGGATCGGGACAAGCAAGAGGTCCAGAGCATTAATGAGGAAGTGCTTGAAGCAGCATGCTCCATGGTGAATCTGGTCCGCGTGAATTGCCGTGAGTATGGATTATCATTTCGGAATATGTTCCATCGATTGGAAGTCACGCTGAAAGCGAGAAGGATGCGGAAATGAACAAGAACTTTCAAATCATGTGTGAACTTAGTAATCTTGCAATCCTGTTCTCTGACATGTCACGCAAGATGAATGACGTTGAATTTAATCATTTTGTGCACGTGCATGACTGTTTGGAAAAGGTGAACGGAATTCAATTGATCGAGGTGAAAAAGCGATGAATGAAGTTATGGATCGGATCAGCGAATTGGAAAAGATCCGCGGCGGTCTGAAGAAGCTCGGTTGTGTTTGGAGCGAACGTTGGGTGATGGCAGAGCTTGCAGAGATGAAAGCAGTTCTAAAGCGCATGAAAAAAGCCTCCGGTGCAACGGAGACTTATTGATATGTCAATCAATCAAATAGGATATATGTCCATTTTAGCATGCAGCGTTGAGGTGGACAAGCATAATAGGCCGGATGACCCCTGTCCGGAACAGGATTAACGCATGACGTTGATCCTGTAGCGGGCAGGAGTGCCGTAGGAAAGGAGAAATCGCAATGAGTATGGTCAACGTCGAAGTGAATGAAGCTGAACTGCGCAAAATCTATCTGAAAAAAGTTGATGAACACCTGCAGTCCATGGACAACGAACTTCTGCTTTGGGGTGCTAAGGAACTTTGCCGGCAGACTTCCATGAGCTGGAATACGATTCTCAAGGAATTCTTTTATGATCCCCGTTTTGAAAAGTACAAGGTAGGGACTAAATGGAAGTTTCCTGCGAAAGAAGCCAAGGCATTTATTTTGACCTGGCTGCGCGAACAAAGTCGATAGGGGGACGATGGTTTGGCACTCAAGACAAATAAAGATTGGTATGGATACTTTGCCACTTTGGAAGTGGACATGATCGTTCAGGATAAGCCTCATGCCGTCGCCTATGCCAAGAAGAATAAATGCAGGTATTATCGCATGGCGAAGCAGGAACGGCAGGTGAAGGGCATTGGGTGATATTACATGGATCAAGTTGAAAACCGACATGTTTGAAAATGAGAAAATAAAGCTGATAGAAGCACTTCCCGATGCTGATACGATCATTATCATTTGGGTGAAATTACTCAGTTATGCCGGGCGCGCAAACGCTGGCGGCTACATCATGTTGACGGAGAATGTGCCAATGACAACGGAAGAAATGGCAACGATCTTCAACCGACCACTAAATACGGTGCGCTTGGCTTTGGAAACCTTTAGACGGTACCGGATGATCGAAATGAACGAGGACCAGGTCATTCGGATAAAGAATTGGGATGTCTATCAAAACCTGGAAGGCATGGAGAAGGTCAAGGAACAGAACCGATTAAGGAAAAGAAAACAGCGAGAACGGGACAAGCAATTACCCGAACCACCGGTACCTGAACAGGATGATTCATCAGGTCACGTGACGTCACGTGACAGTCACGCAACAGATATAGATAAAGAATTAGATAAAGAAAAAGAAAATACTTCTTGTCGCAAAAACAAGTTTTCCGACGAGCACATGGCAATGGCGAATCTATTACTCTCTTTGATCAAGGAGAATAATCCTAACTACAAATCACCGAAAAGCCTGGATAAATGGGCGAATGACATGCGACTCATGATGGAACGAGACAAGCGAACGAAAGAGCAGGTTGAGTATTTAATTCGCTGGTCACAGAAAGATGATTTTTGGAGCACAGTGATTCTTTCGCCAAACAGCCTAAGAAAAGGCTTTGACAAAATGGTTGCCCGGTGCCGTCAAGAGAGTAGGCAGAAACAGAACAGAG
>NZ_JFZC01000012.1 GCF_000648615.1 Sporolactobacillus terrae DSM 11697
CGACTTGGACAAGTTTTTGGTCCATTGCATCAAACTTGTGATCCATTGCGTCGAACCTTTGGTCGACTTGGACAAGTTTTTGGTCCATCACATCAAACTTGTGATCCATTGCGTCGAACCTTTGGTCGACTTGGACAAGTTTTTGGTCCATCACATCAAACTTGTGATTGACTTCTTTAAATCCTTGCCGCATTTCTGTGAGGATTAATTCGAGTTCCTGATTCATAGGTTCACTCCTTTCATGGGATTCGTGTCCTTACCCCTATAATTATACAGGGAAGCGAGGGAGTTGTATATATTCTTTGACGAAGCTTGTTGGCCCATCACGCGCGGTGACTGTGAGCAGTTTCACCTTAGGAGACATCCGCTTTCTTTGCTGATTTTAAGGGAACGTATACAAACACGGGACGGTTTTTATGGTGATCAACCAGCGACTGAATCATTGATCGAAACTGCACCGGCCTTACTAATCGCTGTATAGCCCCAATTTAGCATGAGGTCATGCCTGCATGGCCGTCTGCACCTCTGAAACAGCTGCAGCAAATCGATCAATCGCTTGATCCAGTTCTTCTTCTGTGGTTGTTTCTCCGAAAGAAAGGCGCACGAGCTCCCGTGCTTCTTCAGCGGAACGACCGATTGACCGCAGCGTTGGGGAAGGCTGATGCGCCGTGCTGCTGCAAGCGCCCCCTGTGGCAATAGACAAGCCGCGCTGATTGGCAGCGAGCATGATCTGCTGTCCTTCAATGCCGGGGATGCGGAGTGCAAGAATATGCGGAAGCTGATGATGCGCAGATGCTTCGACAAGAAAAGAAATGCCTTTCTTTTGAATGCCGGAAATAAACCGCTGCCGGAGATCATTGACATGACAAAGCATCGCTTCAGCATACCGGTAGGCGTCCTCGGATGCCGTAACGAAGGCGGAAATACCGGGGAGATTGACGGTACCTGGGCTAAGCCCATGTTTAGGTGCTCCGGGCAGCTGCGGTTGAAAAGCTTCGCGCGGATGTACGTAGCAGAGTCCGACTCCTTTGGGGCCGTAGATTTTATGGGCGGAGGCTGACAAAGCGGTGATGTGCGCTGCTTCGGCATCAATCGGTAATTTTCCATAGGACTGTACGGCATCGCAGTGGAAGGCAATTTTTTTGTTGAACAGCAGCTTGCCGATTGCATTGAGATTATTAATGCTTCCGATTTCGTTATTGACATGGTCAACACTGACAAGAATTGTGTCTTCTCTGAGCGCGTCTTCAAGTGTTAACGGGTCTACTTCGCCGTCCGCGCGGCGCTTTAGTTCAGTGACTGAGAAACCTTCCTCACGCAGCTTTTCAAAAGCAAGCACTACGGATGAATGTTGCCCCTGTACATAAATTAAATGATTTCCTTTTTTCCTCCGCGCATGTGCAATGCCAGCAATCGCCAACAAATTGCTATCCGATCCTCCGGAAGTAAAAAAAATGGCGTTTGCTTCGACATGAAGATGACGGGCGATTTGCTTTTGACAAGAAGCGAGCAATCGGTCTGCTGCATCACCAAAGTCATGAGGGCTGTTGGTGTTGCCGAAACAGTGCTGAGCGACCTCTGTATAAGTTTCAAGGGCTCTTGAAGACATGGGCGTTGTCGCTGCGTAGTCAAGATAAATCATCGTTACTGTGCTCCTTTTATGGTTAAACTTTTATTTTTGGTCCTCAGCGGCTTTGCAACGGTTTTTTCTGTTGAAAAATGGTTAGCATCTTTGCACATGTCGCTGTAAAGCATTCCAGCAAAGCGTTTATCGTTAGTAAATTTTAACACGAGGTGTTTTTCTACTTGCTGTTAGTTTAATAATGTGACAATATAGTTGTCAAGACAAGTGTAAAGACAGGTGTAAAATTTGAAAACATATCAATCAGATGTTGTTATTATTGGAAGCGGTCTGGCTGCACTCTACACAGCGGCGAAGCTCATGAAAAAGAAGCGCGTCATTGTCTTGACCAAAAAAGGATGGCAAGCAAGCAATTCCTTTCTGGCTCAAGGCGGGATCGCAGCGGCCTATGCTCCGGATGATGACTGGCATCGGCAGCTAGAAGATGCGATGAGGGCCGGACGCTATCACAATGATGTCAACGAAACGGCTTATCTTGCACGAGAAAGCAAAGTTCAAGTGGATGAACTGATTCGATTGGGCATGGAGTTTGACCGCGATCGAAATGGGACTATTTTACTGGCAAGAGAGGGCGGGCATTCTGCTGCTCGCGTCCTGCACGCGCACGGCGATGCGACCGGTCGCGAACTAACGAGCTTTGTTAAGCGCTATGTCGAGCGGCAGATCACCATTCATGAACAGACGCAGGTCGTCGAATTGCTCGTTCGAAACGGTCGCTGTGTCGGCGCACTTGCCAAGGATCCGTCGGGAGAAAAGGTGCTGTATCGCGCACAGAACGTCGTACTTGCGACCGGCGGATGCGGACAGCTTTACGCACCGACTTCTGCAGACCCGGCAGTAACAGGTGATGGGCTTGCACTTGCTTACCGGGCCGGTGCTGCGCTCAAAGATATGGAGTTTGTTCAGTTCCATCCGACCTTGCTGATTGAGAACAACCACGTTTACGGGCTGGTCTCAGAGGCCGTTCGCGGTGAGGGTGCGAAGCTGATCGATCAGGATGGCAATCGGCTTCTTGCTGGAAAGCATCCGCTTGAAGATCTGGCGCCTCGCGATGTGGTGTCCAGGGTTCTGTTTAAAGCGAAGCAGACCGGTCAGGCTCAAAAAATTTATCTTGATATAGCAATGATTGACCATTTTTCTGACCATTTTCCGACCATCACCGGACTTTGCCGCGAAGCAGGTGTCGATATCGCGAAAGGAAGGATTCCGGTAGCTCCCGGCGCTCATTTTCTTATGGGTGGAATTGAGACGGATCATGAGGGGCGCACAACGCTGCCCGGACTGTATGCTGTTGGCGAGTGCGCATGCACCGGAGTACACGGGGCCAACCGAATTGCCAGTCATTCACTGCTTGAAGCGATTACTTATGCGGGGACGGCGGCTTCCAGCATGATGGACGAGAAAGCGATTCCCGTGGAGCAGGTTGCTGCTGAATCGGGCAGCAGACCGGTCCCAGCGCTCCCGGCTAAAGCGGAAATCCAGAAGATGATGTTCGCGCATGTTGGGATTTGGCGTACCAAGCAGTCGCTCACCACGGCGATCGATTGGTGCCGTTCTTGGAACATTGACTTCAACCGGGCAGAACGGCTGGACGGCACGAAGGATGAAATGGAGCGCTTGAACATGCTGACCGTTGCCTGGCTGATTGCCACCTCAGCATTGGAACGCACCGAAAGCCGCGGCGGACACACACGGATTGATTATCCGGAGGAAATCAAAGCTTGGCGAAAAAAGAATATCCTGCGCGAGGTGACTTCTGTTGAACAAAATTAAATTACGTCAAGCGCTCGAAGCTTTTTACAATGAGGACATCGGTCATCAAGATCTAACCAGTGAAACGATTTTTGCTCCTGAAGATCTGGCGGTCGGTACATTTACTGCGAAAGCGGCGGGGATTGTCTGCGGGTTTCCGGTATTGATCGAGGGGTACAGGCTGCTCGATCCGGAAATTACCCTTCACTTTCACGTCTCCGAAGGCGATTACGTTCAGGCAGGTGTTGATCTGTTGACGGTCAGCGGTCCGGTGCGCACGCTGCTCAGTGCGGAACGTGTGCTGCTTAATTTGTTGCAGCATATGAGCGGGATTGCAACCATGACGGCTGCGGCAGCGCACCTCATGAAGGGCAGCGGAACGCGAATCTGTGATACGCGGAAGACAACCCCCGGCCTGCGCTTGTTTGAAAAATATGCTGTGAAGATCGGCGGCGGCTATAACCACCGGTTTGGTCTCTATGATGCGGTTATGATCAAGGACAATCATATTGTCCATGCTGGCTCGATTGGCAGCGCAGTACAGAAGGTTCGTGCTGAGCTTGGCCATACCGTGAAAATTGAGGTGGAGACGACATCGCTTGAGACCGTCAGAGCGGCTGTTCAGGCAAAAGCAGACATTATCATGTTTGATAATTGTTCGCCGAGTGAGATTCGCACGTTTGTTCAGGAAGTACCGGACAATATCGTGACGGAAGTATCCGGCGGCATTGATTTAACGACCTTGAATGATTATGTCGGATGCGGTGCGGACTATCTATCACTTGGATGCCTGACTCATTCGGTTAAAGCGCTCGACATCAGCTTTAATCTACACATGGATGACCAATAAAGAAAAGGAAAGGAATGAGTGAACAGTGGGTCTGGCAGAAACCTTTATAAAACAGACGCAAATTCCGGAAGCCTATCGAAATGCAGCCAAAGATGTATTGACCGAAGAAGGATGGCGACTCAAAGAGCAGCTCGGTTCACGGATCTATATTCCCGGTCATCACTATCAGCGTGATGAAGTGATTCAATTTGCGGATGATCGCGGGGATTCACTTCGGCTGGCACAGCTTGCAGCTGCAAAAAAAGAAGCGGATTATATTATTTTTTGCGGGGTTCACTTTATGGCGGAAACCGCCGACATACTCACGGATCAAAGGCAGAAGGTCATTTTGCCTGATCGCCGGGCAGGCTGCGCGATGGCCGATATGGCGACGATTCATCAGCTTGAGCGCGCATGGGGTCATTTGCAGATGCAGTTCGGCGATACGATCCTTCCAATGACCTATATCAACTCGACTGCGGAAGTCAAAGCGTTTTGCGGCAGGCATGGCGGGGCAACGCTGACTTCGTCCAATGCGGGCAAAATGATGCAATGGGCACTGAAGCAGAAACAAAGAATTCTCTTTTTGCCCGATCAGCATCTGGGACGCAACACCGGCGTTCAGCTTGGGATTCCGCTGAATGATATGGTGGTCTGGGATCCGGTGCGTGAAAGCTTTGAAGGCGATGCAGGCGAGCATACACAGGTTATTCTTTGGAAAGGTTTCTGCACGGTTCATGAGCGGTTTACCACAGAGAACATTGCCGACTGCCGGCGAGAGGATCCGGATGTGCAGATTCTTGTTCATCCCGAATGTGACTATGAGGTCGTACGTCAGGCGGATTTTTCCGGATCAACCAAATCTATTATTGATGTGATTGATCATGCAACGGCAGGGTCGCACTGGGCGATTGGCACAGAGATGAATCTGGTGAATCGTCTGAAGCACAGTCACCCGCATTTGCACATTCGTTCGCTGAATCCGATGATGTGTGCGTGTCTGACGATGAATCGCATCGACCTGCCGCACTTTGTCTGGTCGCTGGCACAGATTGCAGCAGGCACAGCGGACAATATTATCTCTGTTCCTGATGCGGTTGCATGCGATGCCGTCTTAGCGCTTGAACGGATGCTTGCACAATCTTGAGCTTGCATTACATCTCATAGGATACGGTTTTGCCCGTCGTGCGACGGAACACTCTTGCACGCCACTGACAACGAAAAAAGTTTTTGACCTGGAAAAAACGAAAATTATTGCGTGTTCGTTGATGAAGCGGTGAGCGAGAATGGTTATCCGATTGCCAATTTTTCAATTTTCTAGAATCCGCAGAAAGCAGAAAATGATCATGGGAGATGGGGGACCGCGTCAAAAGCGCCTGAAGCAGTGCGCGTCCTATCCGCCAAAACGGGTACACTCGCATTTCCAGCAAAACGCCGGATTATACGGTGCAGTGGCACTCGGATTGATCACAGTGGGTGCGAAGGATCAGCAATCAATCATATAATGATGAAGACTAGGGGGCAATCTTGGGAAAGATCTGCCCATGCAAGCAATTAAAAGCGGAGAGAACGTTTTATTCTCTCCGCTTTTTTTTTGACGTCAACAAAATCGAGCATGCGTGTTGATCCCCCCGCATCAGGAAGTATGGTATGTGCTCGTTTCTTAGCACGATTTATCCACGAAATGTTTTTAGTTCTCGATGGATAAAACGCCAGTACCGGTCCAAGGCGGCAATATTCTTTTCTGGATTAGCGGTTAGTTCTGAAAAGAGTTCGGGATACTTTTTAAGTTCTTCTATGAGTGCTTGATCCTTTTCAGGTGGGTTGTCTGTGTAATTGTAGGCAGACGAAGCAATCTTTTTGTCGGTTTGTCCAATTAAATAGTCCGTACTCGTATCGAATAGTACCGACAATGCGAGCAGTGCTTCAATCGAAGGTTCGTTCCTTCCCTGCTCGTAGTAGCCGTAAGCGCTTGTACTGATGCGGAGCTTCTTTGCCACATCTTCCTGCTTTAATTGTGCTGCTTCTCTTAATTCCTTTAGACGCTCAGAAAAAGTAGCCAACGGGCAACACTCCTTATTAATGCGTGAATTATACAATAACGAATTGAGGAGTGTTAAAAATACAACAAAATATCTGAAAATATGTTTACATACAACAAATAGTTGTTTATAATGTTCCTTGTGAGCAAAGCTTACATAATACAGACTTGGGCATTTTACTAGATGAGAGAGGGTGAAGGGTATTAAGAGAGTGATATAGAGAATTTCTTGTGGGGACTTAATTCTGAATGTTCCGATTAATTATTAGTTAATTCTGGGGAGGATCAACGATTAATGAACAATCGAAAAAAAAGAAAAAGTTTGTCTTTGCTTTTAGTTTTTGTTTTAGTACTCGCGGGCATCTTATCAGGTTGTGGGAAGAGTTCAGGGAGCAATGATGATAGCAAGACAATTAAACTTGGTGTGCTGGAAGATCGTTCGGGAGATTTTTCTTTAGTAGGCATCCAAAAATACCATGCTGCTCAACTTGCTGTTGAGGAAATTAACAAACAAGGCGGTCTGCTCGGCAAGAAAGTACAAATGGTTGCCCCGGATACTCAGTCGGATAATAAACGCTATCAGGAAATGGCGAAGCGACTTATTTTGCAAGACAAAGTCGCAGCAATCATGGGCGCATTTTCGAGCGCCTCTCGTGAAGCGATTCGCCCGATCATGGATCAGAATAAAATGCTTTATTTCTACAACAACCAATATGAGGGCGGCGTTGCCGACAATATGACGTTTAACACCGGCGCGATTCCGGAACATCAAATGGTACCGTTGATTCAATATATGATCAAGAAATTCGGACCGAGGGTGTACACAATTGCAGCGGACTACAACTTCGGTCAAATTTCCGCCCAGTGGGTGAAGAAGACGGTTGAGGCAAATGGTGGGAAGTTGGTCAATGAAGAATTCATTCCGCTTGGTGTGTCTCAGTTCAGCAGTACGATCAGTCGAATTAAGAAAGCGAAACCAGATGTTCTCGTAACCCTTCTTGTCGGTCAGGACCAATCGTCGTTCTATGAACAATGGTCAAAATCCGGAGATAAGAGCATTCCAATGGCATCAACGGTAAACATGGCTCAAGCTTATGAACACAAACGTTTTGCGGCTCCAGCGCTTGCTAACATGTATGTTACCGCAACCTTCATGGAAGAATTAGATCAAAAGTATCCAAGTGCTAAGAAATTCGTGGACAAATTCTATAAAAAATTCCCCAATGATAAGTATGTGGGGATGGAAGCGGAGTCAGAGTATACAGGAATCATGCTTTGGGCAAAAGCAGTGAAGAAAGCGAAATCGACAGATACCGATAAAGTGATTAAAGCATTGGAGTCGGGGATCAGCTATGATGGTCCAGCAGGTCCAGTAACGATTGATCCAAAGACCCATCACGCGATTCGCAATGTGTACCTCGTTCACACGGATGCAAAACAAAAGGTTCATATCGATACGGAATGGAAAGATGTGAAACCGGATTGGCTATCTAAAGAAAAGAATGTTGATCTAACAAAGAAGCAAGAAGCAAAGCAGTATACACCACTTAAGTGAGTGGATGTTGTCTTGACTGATCTTTTAAAAAGCTGCTCAAGTTTTCTTGGGCAGCATGTTTCTAGGAGGATTTTATGGAAGATCTTCTCTATCAATTTATGAATAATTTTGCATTCCTAATCTTATCGGCAATTGGACTTGCGGTGATCTTTGGAATGATGAAGATCATTAATCTTGCGCATGGAGAGTTTATTATGCTCGGCGCCTACATTGCGACATTAGCCACGAAGGCTGGTATACCGCTGTTGCTGTCGATTCTATTAAGTGTGGTCGGAGTCGGTATCTTTGGACTGATTGTCGATCGACTGATTATTAGCAGATTATACGGGCGGACGTTGGACTCAGTTGTGGTTACTTGGGGCGTGAGTCTCGTAATGCAGCAGGGGATTTTGATACTGTTTGGTCCGTCTTTAGAAACTTTATCGACACCTTTGGGATCCATTTCCATTGGCGGAAGCGACTATTCATTGTATCGTATTTTGTTATTTGTTACAGCGATTGTACTGCTGATTCTGCTTTATCTTCTTTTTACAAAAACAACATTTGGCCTGCATTCGCGTGCAGCGATGCAGAATGCAGAGATTGCTCGGAGTATGGGTGTGAACACGAATCGGATCTATTCCTTCACGTTTAGTATCGGTGCGGCGCTCGCGGGATTGACCGGCGCACTTTATGCACCAACGATGGCGGTGTCGCCAACTTTTGGCGGCGGATTCCTGATGCCAAGCTTTGTTACCGTCATTGTCGGTGGGGCAAATCCATTAATTGGTCCGTCACTTTCCGGCGGAGTACTCGGTGTTGTGAGTACCGGACTTGATGCAACATGGGGAACCTTCTTTGGACGACTTGGCTTGCTTGTGGTTGCCATCCTTGTGATTCGTATCATGCCGCTCGGTTTTTCAGGATTGGTTGAGAAATTGTCCGTAAGAAAGAGCAGGGGGTGATGCTCGTGAAACTCAACACGGAAAATATAGTAGCGGTTTTGATTTTCTTGTTCTTTTTTGTTTATCCAGTGCTTGTCGATGCATATAGCGTTATGAATCTTGCTTATTTTCTTTCGATGGTTTTTCTTTCCTTGAGTTTGTCGTTGATCTGGGGTTATTGTGGTATTTTCAGTTTCGGTCAGGCAGTGTTTTTTGGGATCAGTGGCTATTTCTATGCGGTATTTACTTTAAATAGCGGGATAACTACGTTAACGCCGCTAGGGCTCATTTTAGGCGTTTTAATTGGCGGGGTCATTGCCTGGATTCTTGGTTATTTTATGTTTTACGGTGGCGTCAATGATGTATTTGTCGGCTTGATTACGCTTTGTTTGACGCTTGTTCTTGAGACGTTTATGGGACAGACTGCAGGTGACCAGTGGATGATCGGCCAAGTGAATTTAGGTGGATTTAACGGGATTAATAGTATTCCCTCACTTCAAATCGGATCGTTCATTCTAACCGGAAACAGTTTTTACTATTTTGTACTCTTGATTCTTCTTGCCGTATTTATTTTCTTGAAATGGTTCGAGTTCTCAAAGCTTGGTATTGCGGTAGTGGCCATTCGGGAAAATCGTGAACGAACGAAACTCTTGGGTTACAATGTCCCGTTTATCCAATCACTTGTTTTTGCAATGGGTGGCGCACTTGCTTCACTTAGCGGGATTTTCTACGTATTATGGGGCAACTACATTACACCGTCAGCATTTGGATTGGCATCGGCAACAATTCCGGTTGTACTTGTTGCAGCAGGTGGACGGAAGAACGTAACAGCAGCGCTTCTATTTACGGTTTTATACTACTGGTTCTCGCAAACATTGTCGGCGAGTGGTAGCGAGTATGCGCTTATTATTCTTGGACTTGTGCTCATTGTTGCAATCCTCTTTGTTCCGAACGGCTTGATAGCCTCCTTGTTTCATGCTGGCGATCAGCTTTTCTTTAGAGAGCATTCGAAATCGCTTCTACGAAAGAAAGGAGCGAAAACGTTGTGAGTAAAGAAGCTGTTCTTTTAGAACTAAGGCATGTTGGCAAATATTTTGGCGGACTGCGTGCTGTTGACGATATCAATATCAAGGTTGAATCGGGTGATCTGCACTGCTTGCTTGGTCCGAACGGTGCAGGAAAAAGTACCATTTTTAAAATGATTATGGGCATATACAAGCCAACGAACGGAAGTGTTTTCTTCAACCAGCGTAATGTGACCCATCTCAAAAGCTGGGACAGAGTTAAGTTAGGCATTAGCATTAAAATGCAGACACCTGGGGTATTTGGTGAATTGACTGTATATGAAAATATGAAAATCGCGGTTCAGCATTTTACACGGCATGCAGAAGTTAAAAGCGAGGTATCGAGACTTCTTGAGCTCCTGATGATCCGAGATTTGAAAGATGAGTTGGTTGATAACTTGTCTCATGGGCAGCAGCAGTGGCTTGAGATCGGCATGGCACTTGCATGCAAGCCCAAGTTACTTCTTCTTGACGAGCCTGCTGCCGGAATGGGACCGGAAGAAACCGATCGGACTGCAGAGCTGATTCGGCAGTTAAACCAGCAAGGGATTACGATTTTGTTCATTGACCATGACATGGCATTCGTCAAGAAATTAGCACGAAATACAACCGTTCTTCATCTCGGAAGAAAGTTTGCGGAGGGGACAGTTGAAGAAATTGAAACTAATCAACAGGTGGTTGACATTTATCTTGGTAAGTCATGAAAGGAGGGTGAAGGCGCATGCTACTCACAGCTGATCGTGTGTTTTCGGGTTATGGCAAAGTAGACATTGTCCGCAGCGTATCGATCACAGTCAATGAAGGAGAGATTGTTTCGATTATTGGAAGAAATGGCGTCGGGAAGAGCACATTCGTGAAAACGGTAATGGGCCTTTTGCCGGCTCATTCTGGAAGCATCCGATTTCAAGAACAGGATGTGACGCGAAGTAAAGCCAATGATCGTGCACGACAGGGTATGGGCTACGTTCCTCAGGGCCATGGGGTTTTCCCTACCTTAACTGTTGAAGAAAATCTTATGATGGGAACACAAATTAATAAGAAGAAACCAAGTATGAATTTGCTGACGATTTATGACTATTTTCCAAAATTGAAGGAACGCAAAAGGCAGAAAGCAGGCACATTAAGCGGTGGAGAACAAGCGGCGCTCGCTATTGGCCGTGCCTTGGCTGGTTATCCAGAATTACTGATCCTTGACGAACCTTCTGAAGGAATTCAGCCGAGTATCATTCATCAAATCTCCGAAATGATCCGTAAGATCAATCGTGAGCTTGGGATTACTATCCTTTTTGTTGAACAGCATATGGGCATGATTCAAGAGCTGTCCGAACGTTGTTACGCCATGGATAAAGGCGTGATCGTTGGTGAAGTGGGCGGTGAGGATCTGCATAACTATGATCGGTTGAAATCATATTTAACCGTTTAAAAGCAGAGGTGAAGGTAATGTCTGTGGACGTTGCGGCGATTCAGTTTGAACCAACGCTATTTGAAAAAGACCGAAATATAAAAAAACTGATACTTCTTGTTGAGGAAGCGGCTGAAAATGGAGCAAAAATAATTACAACACCGGAGATGGGGATCACTGGATATTGCTGGTATGATCGCAAAGAGGTTGCCTCCTATGTCGAGGTCGTTCCTGGACCGACGACTCAAGCGTTTTATGAACTAGCAAAACGCTACGATTGTTATATTGTTATTGGTCTGCCAGAGGTCGATACAGCGACTAATTTGTATTACAACACGGCTGTTTTGATTGGCCCGGAAGGTGTGGTAGGCAAATATCGAAAAACACATCTCTATATCTCAGAGCCAAAGTGGGCGGCTTCAGGGGATCTAGGCCATCAAGTATTTCAAACGAAATACGGGAAAATTGGCTTATTAATCTGTATGGATCTCCATTTCATTGAAACCGCTCGTCTAGTGGCGTTAAAGGGTGCTGACGTGATCTGTCATATCAGTAATTGGCTGGCAGAACGTACCCCAGCGCCGTATTGGATTACTCGCGCGTTTGAAAATCACTGCTATTTAATGGAAAGCAACCGCTGGGGTGATGAACGTACGGTTCAATTCAGTGGCGGAAGCTGTGTTATTAATCCCGACGGACATATTCAAAGCGTAGTCGATGCGGGTGATGGGATTGCGTATGGAATGGTCGATGTTCAGTTATCGGAAACAAAGCTGATCAATGAGGAAACAATTTTTGCTGATCGTCGTCCGGAACTGTATCACGCATTGCTGACTGATCCGTATTTATGGAATCCTTTGGACTATTTCGGATTATATGGTCATGATCCTCTGCCTCCTGGAAGGCGCTCAACAGTTGCGGTTGCTCAATTTAACGTGACTGGAAGTAAACAGCAGACCATTGAGGAATTTACTAGATCATCTAAAACTAAAGGTGCTGAATTGCTCGTTTTTCCGGAATTTGCGATGAGCGGATTCTATAGCGATTCAGATTTGGGAGAGGAAGTTCCAGGTCCGCAAACTGATTTTTTGCTGTACTTGTCTCGTAAATATCAAATCTATCTGGTTGCAGGATTGATCGAAAGAGAGGGAGTAAAACTCTTTAATACTGCTGTATTAACCGGTCCAGAAGGGCTTGTTGCCAAGTATCGAAAAATTCATTTGAATCATCGAGATAGAACGTGGGCATCAGCTGGCGACGAGTGGGTTTATGCGGACCTGCCAATCGGCCGTGTTGGACTGCTCATTGGCTATGATGCAGTCATACCTGAATCCGCACGTGTCCTCGCACTAATGGGTTGTGATCTGATTGTGTGTCCCTCGGCGCTTGCCGGAACTGTGACCATAGGACATCCGGGAACAAAGGTAAGGCAGAACTACCCGATCCCTACCGGTGCCGATCCGTGTCATTGGCATCTTCTTCGCGCGCGTGCCGGAGAGAACAACACGTACTTCGCATTTGCAAATCATTTTGATCCGGCACAGGGTTTTTCGGGAAAGAGCGGGGTTTTTGGACCGGATACGTTCCATTTCCCGCGACAGGAGGTAATTATGGTTGATGAAGCAGGCATCGTCCAATCCGAGATTGATACTGGTAATTTGGACAATGTTTATCCAACGAATGTCGTTCGGCGTAAAGATCTGGTCATGATGCGGTTGCCACATTATTATAAGGAGCTGATTCACACGCAAAAGTTATCCCTTTTCACTGATTAATGCTTTTTTATGCTGTTTTAGTAACTTTACGGGACGAACCAAAGATGAGCCATTGATGGGGTTTATAGGATTATTCATGATTACTCTGAGGAGGCTATGAAATTGAAAGAAATCAGACAACCCGGCGCTTACAGCTATGTGTTCAGTAAATATGCAGATCCGGTGGTTACCGTACAACCTGGGGAAACTGTTGCGATTTACACGAAAGATGCATTTGAGGATCGCGTTTCAAAACCAACGGATCGCCCTTCGCAAATTCTTGAAGGCGATCCTAACCCACAAACCGGACCGATATATATTGAGGGTGCTGAACCTGGCGATACATTAGCGGTACATCTTCTCAATATCGAGGCAACACGCGATTATGCGGTCAGTGCGCACAAACCCGGTTTAGGTGGTTTGACACCGACAAGTGCAACGCCAATGCTGGCGGAGCCGATGCCGGAGAAGGTCTATGTTTACAAGATCGCAGATGGGATGGTTACCTACAATGAAAAAATGAGCTATCCGTGGCGTCCATTTATTGGAACGATTGCAACTGCCCCAAGAATTGAAGCGTTATCAGCATTGACGCCATTCACACATGGTGGCAACATGGATACCCCTGAGACTAAACCAGGAAATATTGTATACTTACCGGTCAATGTTCCCGGAGCTTATTTCTACACCGGTGATGTTCATGCAGGACAGGGCGACGGTGAATTATGTGGATTTGCTTTGGAAATTGCAGCGAAAGTTACTTGCCGGTTTGAATTGATTAAAGGCAAATCGATTAATTGGCCCCGCATTGAGAGCGCAAACGAATTGATGGTGATCGGCAGTGCGCGTCCAATGGAAGATGCAGCTCGTATTGCTTATATGGAACTGATTGAATGGATGGCTGAGGACTTTGGGTGGGACAAGTATGATGCTCATCAAGCGCTGTCTCAGATCGGTAGAATGAGTGTTGGCAACATGGTAGATACGTACTATTCACTTGTGGCTAAAATCGATAAAAAGTATTTGTGATGCGGTGAGGTTCTTCTCGGTTTAAAGGACAAGCGGCGGAAGACTTTGTTATAGCCATTTTGATGAACAACATGTTGAAAGGGTGGGGGATTTGGATGATCAAAGTTGCAATTGGACAGATCACGCCAAAAACGTGTGATAAACAAGCTAATACTGAAAAAATGGATAAGTGGATACAAGAGGCAGCAAGCGAAGGAGCCAAGTTGGTCGTTTTTCCGGAACTTGTTTTAACTGGATATAATTGTGGCGATCATTTTTTCGATGAAGCAGAATTGATTCCAGGTCCAGCAACCCAACACTTTAGTAAATTGGCTGCTGAATTAGGTATCTATATCATTTGGGGCATGCCTGAGAAGAGTATCGATGGTGTGCTTTACAACGCTGCTGCGCTCGTTGGACCCGAAGGGTTTGTTGGAAAATGGCGTAAGAACACCTTGCCTGGGCACGCCTCAGATACAATCGGTCCGGGTGCATTTCCAGACAGAAAATTTTTCAAGCCGGGTGAACACGCGCCGATCTATCAAACAGCCATTGGCAAAATCGGACTGCTCATCTGTTACGACATCTGGTTCCCAGAACTTGCACGGCTATTGACTCTAAAAGGAGCAGATTTTATTGTCGGCATTTCCGGTTCTCCGGCCCCTGAAAAGGATATTTTTGAACCAATTGTCAAAGCCAGAGCTGCCGAGAACGCAATCAACTTCATTTATACGAATCTGGTCGGAACAGAAGGAAATACAACCTATTGGGGTGGTGGTTTTGTCGTCAGTGCTGGTGATCCCGAACGCAAAGTTCCCGGAACGCCGATTCTTTGCAAAGCACCTTACACGGGCGAAAGCCTCACCTTTGCAGAAATCGATCCTGAAGCCGCACGAAAAATCCGTCCTGCTTTTCCGGTTATACGCGATCTCACTACGCATATGTATGAAGAACTGGCGGAAGTGCATCGGGTGTTGACTTGATTCGTGGGGAAAATGTTATTGATACTGGACTTAGAAACGTTAAGATAAGAAATTTTAAAGGGTGAAGGGAAACTCTATCTTTAATGTTGACCCCAAAAAGTTGAACAAAATTTTAAGCTATTGCTCGGTAGGTGAAATCCGATATTCAATCGGCCTTTGTCCACCGAGTTTTTCTTTGATCCTAGATTGATTATAAAGTTGATTCGGCCATGCAATGATGATTCGTTACAGTTTCTGTTTTCATGACATGGAAGAAACTCTCCACCTGGGGGCTATAAAGGTATATTCATTCCAGATTATAATAAACTATATGATTTGTTGATAGAGATCAAAAAATAAAGAGGAAGTACACAATTATTTTGAACTACCATAGACTTAGGCAGGTAAATGATTACAATATTAGAAAAGCTGAATCCTCATGAACGACAGTTTAATTGTCGAGGTTAATGCGAAAATCCAGAACCGTTCGATTTAGGTGACACACTCAGGAAGCGCTTGGAGCTTGACTGCAGTTTATTCAGGATCAGCACAGTCATTTTTTTATGTCAAAATGAAGTGACTTATTCTGTGAAAATCCTGGTATCTGTCCAGAAATAATTATTAAGACATGTGAATGACATTAATCACAAAAAATAAGCATATCTTTTTACAAAAATGTAAGCGCATTCTAAAATGGATTTGTTGGGTTTGCGGAAAAAGAATAATAATTGGTATTGTTCTTTCTTCTGCACAATATCATTTATCAGGGGTAGCGTACCGCTCGTTTGCGATATAGTGCTCCCGGTTCCATACAGGAGGTTTTGCGAATATGTCAAAAGGTACAGCAGTAGTCACAGGATCAGGACAAGGCATTGGGAAAGGTATTGCAGAACGTTTGGCAAAGGACGGTTTTGCCGTTGTTCTGGGTGATTTAAATGAAGAGGTATTAAAAGGGACGGTCAAAGAATTTGAGCAGGCAGGCTACCAAGTCGCTTATTTTGTCGGCGATGTCACCAAGCCCGAGGATCAAAAAGCGCTTGTTCATCAAGCGGTAAACACATTCGGCAGTACGGACGTCTTTGTTAATAATGCCGGTGTTGCGCATGTGGGGCCGGTGCTGGAGTTGAAGGAACAAAATCTGGATTTGCTGTTCAAGGTTAATGTATTTGGTACAGTGTATGGGATTCAGGCAGCTGCTGAACAAATGAAGCAGCAGGACAATGGCGGGAAAATTATCAATGCCTGCAGTATTGCCGGCCATCAGAGTTTCCCGATGATGGGACTTTACTCAGCAACCAAGTTTGCCGTACGCGGCTTTACGCAGGCAGCGGCGAAAGAACTGGCTCAGTTCAACATTAAGGTGAACGCTTATTGTCCAGGGATCGTCGGCACCGGGATGTGGGAGCGCATTGATGACGTCATGACGAACTACCAAGGCATCAAGAAGGGTGAGGCATTTAAGAAAGCGATTGAGAGCATCGCATTGGGGCGGCCTGAGAAACCTGAGGATATCGCCAATTTCGTTTCATTCCTAGCTTCAAGTGATTCCGATTATATTACCGGCCAATCAATTCTGATTGACGGTGGGATTGTGTTTAACTAATAAGTTAAATGTAAGCGCTGTAGCGGATTGCTTCAACGTTGCAAGTCATTCCAAACCCGATTAAAAGACAAAGCGTGATGCTTTCAACCAAGCGCTTGGTAGATAATCATCAATGAGTCATGCACATGCACATCGACCTGTACCATAATGATGCAGGTGTTTTTTTATTTCCCTTCACAATCCCTCGGCTTCAAACCGCAGATGATTTGAAGCAGGACCTGATTCTTCGACGTAACGATGAACTGAAGCTGCACACGCTCATAACAGTCTCGGCTATCCGCTCCCGCATAGGTATTTTCCTCTGCCCTCGATGTGATCGGAGCAGCTTCAGCAAGGCAAGTGAATTGGGAATGAATCAAAGGACCTATGCACCCGGTACGCTCAAACAAGGTTTCGATCGTGAAGTCATGAGGGGAAAAGCACCTCGGACTAAAGAAGGGGACTAAAGAAGTAATGAACGATTTGAGTGATTTTCACTTGGACTACTAGCAGTGGAGCCGGAGAAATTAAATCGATTGAAAGCAAATAGAGCAGCCGTCGATGTGCTCGGATCGGCTGCTCTATTCATCTAAATGGCAAATCACGTGATTTATTGAATTCCACAGAAAAGAGTGCCGTTTCGTTGTGACTGACGTGGTGTCTTCGAGGTTATCAGATCTAGATTAAAGCCCCTCGATCTGAGAAGGTGCGCGTTGCGGCTTTGAGGATTTATGAGGTCGGCAACGGTGAATTACCGATTATTATGAAAGGAATAAATAGTGGACAAACAAGATGGTTCGTGGAAAAGTGCATCCTCATCAGAATGCACGGGGGAACTTAACCTCCCTTCGCCCTAATGATACTAAATATTAAAATTAATGGAAATATTTATTTGTAAATTATTTCAATCTAATCCACTCTTGTTCACAATTTGGAAACATAATTAAAAGGACATGGGATAAAAGTGCCTAATTAATCCGCGCGTGGTTTTATATCAAGCACGCATGAAGGATAGTGTCGTTCACTAAAACAAAAAATAATCCACCCAGTTTTCGACTCTGTTGTGGATTATTTCTTGTCATTCATGCAGCGTTATGATCGTTTAGCGATTTTATTTTGCTTTTTTCTTACCTTCACTATACACGCTTTTGGAGTAATTAACGCATTTACTCAACTTTCGCACGATCCATTGCTGTAGTTGATGAATGATTAACTTTTGCCACTAGTTCCCTATTCTCAGTTATTTCCCAAACTTTGCATCTTGCAGGGATTCTTCGTACATGGCGATGTATTTATCAGGTCGCCAATCGGTTCCTTGAACGGATGGATTGTGTTTGAAAAGGAACCGGGTTGCGAGTGAGAGATCAATGGTTGCAGTGAAAATTTCCGATTCACAGGCAATTTCATCGGTGAACTTGTGTCCGGCGAAATAGTAGGGTTCCCAAGTCTTTCGGCTTGGTCCGATAATGCTGCTGCCGCCCCAGAATTCATTGTAAAGATCAGTTCCGCCTAAATTGGCTGAGGCAATGTAGATGCCTTCACGAATAACGGCTGCCTCCAAGGTCGATGTACCGAGCGCCTTGCCATGGCATTTCGCGAGCGCTGTGCTGTTAATGTACAATCGGCAGCCTTTGGAAGTATAGTAGCGCATCAGTTCGGGAAAACAATAGGAGTCATAGCAAATGGCGCAGCCAACCGGTCCCCAAGGCGTATCAAGAATAAACGGTTTGTCGCCGCGTTTTGCCCAGTTCGGCTCTGGAGCAGGAAGGTGCATTTTTCGGTAAGCGCCGACCAAACCTTCAGGAGAGAAAATAGCTAAGGAATTATAGAGATTGGCAGGGTTTGCTGCATCTTTTTCCGGCATACCGAAAACAACATAAACCCCATATTGTTGGGTCAACTTTTCGATTTCATCGGTTGCCTCGCCGGGAATCGTTTCAGAAAGTTTAAATTGCATTTTTTCCTCAAGCGGTTTATCTGCTTCATCATCATAGCCGGTCAAGGCCATCTCTGGGAAGACGATAAAGTCGCTGCCGCGTTTTGCGGCGCTCTCGATATACCCTTTAATCCGATTCAAGTTCTTCTCCTTATCTCCCCAGATCGCATTAAATGTGACCACCGATAAATTCATAACGTCCCGATACATGCACAACCGCTCCTTTTTTAACTAAAATCTCAAACAATTAGATTATAGCATAAATAATCAGAAAATTATGTTGATACATACAATTATTTCGCTCGATGTTCTATACAAAGTGAAGAGTCGACGCAGATGATTTTCATACATATTGCAGGTAACAACGCATGAAAAAATTCGGTATGATGGAACCGTTAAATCGTTAGAATTTTTTGTTTGTTAAATAATAGAAGAGGCGGGATTACGTTCGCTTCGAATTAAGGAGTGCCGGTATATGGAATTGAATACAGATGTTCTTCATGCGGAGCAGCGTCGGGATGTTGCTTTTGGGTCGCATGTCAGTCCGTTGTACCAAACGTCAACGTTTGTGCTGCATGACTTTGATGAGGCAGTGCACTTGAATCAGAATATTGATCAGGGGTTTGTGTATAGTCGTTTCGGTAATCCAACGGTGGATGAGTTCGAACGGAAAATTGCTTATCTCGAGCATGCGGAGGCTGCACTAGGTTTGGCTTCGGGGCTTGGTGCGATTTCGACGGCAGTTATGTCGGTGATTAAGGGTGGCGATCATATCATTTTTGGTGATGTGATCTATGGTTGCACCTTTGCTTTGTTTACAAAAGTACTTCCTGATTTTCATGTTGACTATACGATTGTTGATACAACCGACCCAGAAGCAATTGCAGCTGCGATTCGACCGAACACAAAGCTGGTTTATGTTGAGACACCGGCCAATCCAACGCTGAAGATCAGTGACATCCAAGCAATTGCCGATCTTGTCCATCAGCATGAGGGCATTCGATTAATTGTTGACAGCACATTTGCTTCTCCGTATCTCCAGAATCCGCTTGATTTGGGTGCTGATTTGGTTGTACACAGTGCCACGAAATATCTGTGTGGGCATGGAACGGTCACAGCCGGCGTTATTGCGGGAAGCAAGGCATTGATTGATCAAGCGCGGATGCCTTATTTGCAATGCTTTGGTGCGGTGCTCGATCCGTTTGCTGCATGGCAGATCATGCAAGGCATGAAGACGCTGGGGGTGCGCATGGAGCGCCATTGCGAGAATGCAATGAAGGTTGCAAACTTCCTGGAGGGACATCCGATGATTGATCATGTCTACTATCCGGGACTCCCGTCTCATCCGAGCCATGAAACGGCGAAAAAACAAATGCGCGGATTCGGCGGCATGATGAGTGCCGATATCAAAGGCGGGATTGATGCGGTGCGTAAAGTGATGAATGCGACAAAGGTATTCAGCTTAGCGACGAGCCTTGGAAACGTCGACTCTTTGATTCAGCATTCACCTTCCATGAGTCACTTCGACATGACGCCGGAGGAACGCCACCGCGTCAGTATCTATGACGGGCAGGTTCGGCTGTCGGTTGGTATTGAGGATGCCGACGACTTAATTCATGATTTAGACCAGGCACTGAGTAAAATTGATGTTTGTGTAAACTAAAGAAAACTAAAAAAATCGTTAAGGGGAAGCATGGGCTCCCTTTAGCGATTTTTTGTTATGGGCAGCAATCAAACCGTCATCGTCCATAATTTCACGCACAATTGCAGCAGAAACAGATCGTCCGATTTAGAGAGTGATTTTCCGGTTAATCCTTCAATCTTCTGCAGTCGATAGATGAGCGATTGGCGCTGCAGCGACAGTGCGCGAGCGGTTTGACTGACGTTGCCATTGTGATGAATATAGTAGGTCAGCGTGTGCATTAAATCTAATCCGCGCTCTGAATTATAAGCGACGAGTGGACCGATGATTTTCTGAACGATGTCCTTTGCTGCACGATTCTTCGACAGATGTGAAAGAATTTGAAATTCACACGTATCGGTAAAAGTACTGCGCGTGCCGATCCCGTGCCGGCTTCGTCCGGTTTCAAGTGCGATGCATGCGTTTTTATAGCTTGTTGATAGTTCATGAATATTAGCCGGGCGATCACTGATTCCCCAAGAAAAGATTGGGAAATGATAACCATTTCTTTTTTCTTCAAACCGTTCAAGAAAGCCTTCGGTTATTTCTTGGCTGTCGCCTGATGCGCGTAAAAAAATGACGAGATACTTTGAGTGAAAAGCACAGAGACTAGATTCACAGATCTCCTTGGCCGTTTTTGTGGCAAGCTCGGCCAAATCATTCGTGTCTTGTGCCGTTTGTTTGTGGCCACTCTGTTCGGGTTTGCCAACGATGCAACAGTAGTTTTCGGTAGGACTGAACTTTTGCCGTTCAGCACGAGCGACAAAAGAGGGTCCATTCTTCCAGTCTTTACTGATCATTGTCGCGATCAATCGTTCTTTTTCCGTATTGCTTTGATGGATCGCCAATTGCTGTTTTTTAAACCATAATTGCAGAGCAATGATGGCTTGTTCTAGAATGGACGGCGGAATGATCGGCAGTTGAGATGAATCCGAGTCGATCACCAATGCCGCCTTGCTTTGGTTAAGAATTTCAAAGGGATAAATTTGTGCGCGCGATCCCCAAGCCGTGTTCATGACGGATGGTTTGTCCAAGATTAATTGATTGATATGAAGGCTTGGGTGGTGAGGATGCCGTTCAGGAGCAGTAGAGAAAATTGTTTCGTTTCTTCGCTGCAAGATATAGATATGTGCTTGTGAGAAGTGCTCCATGACAAGAAGCGCTTCATGGATTGATTTTCCCTCTAGATAGGCGTTGATCATTTCTCGCTGCAGCTTTTTATACTGGTGCATCATAAACTCTTCCCAATGGTTAATGCCGCTTAAAACATTTTTGATGACATCGGAGAACCGAATCTCCCAAGGCAGCTGAATGAGTGGAAAGCCTTTGTTTTGCGCAAAAGCAATCACTTGATGGGGGACTGTTTTGATATGTCGTCCGGTTGCAACGGCGAGTGCTGATGCATGCGATGCATAAATTTCTTGGACGAAGCTTTCGAATGTTTCCGGGGCGCGGTCAAAACCAATCCCTGTGGTTAGGACCAACTCATTTTTTTTGACAAATTTTTCGACGGGCTGCTCAATCACTGACACGGATTCGACGGGACATTGTTTTAGCAAACGCATGCCTGACAAGACTTTAGCTTTTCCCATTAAGGGCTGGGCAAGGACTTGATCAACTGAATAGTACATAAATTTGTCTCCTTTCATTCAGTGAATCGATTCAGCGGGCGGTTCAGACCTGATCGAGATAGGGGCGGATGGCAGATGCATGGGCATTCAAATCGACATTGCAGCCGCTAATGATGAGCACAACATGGTCGCCTGGGTTGAACGTCAGATAATGATCCAAGACAGCGCCGGTTGAGATCGCTGCGGCACCTTCAACGATGATGTGCTGATGGGCAAACAAATGGGCCATGCCCTTAGCGATGGTCGCTTCGGGAATGAGCAGCGCCTCGTCCAAGTTTTTTTGAATGATCGGGAACGTATAATGATTTTCTTGACCGATTCCGCCGAGAAGACTATCTGCGAGTGTTGGCGATTCATTGACCGTCACCGGATGGTTTGCGTGGAGGCTTTCATACATTGCAGCGCCCTTTTCCATGGATAAACCGATCGTTCGAATATTGGGGCTCGTCTGCTTCATGACAAGACTGATTCCTGACAGCAGGCCACCGCCGGAAAGGCCGGCAATCACGCAGCTCACATCTGGGAGGTCTTCGAGAATTTCCAGGCCGATCGTTCCTTGACCGGCAATGATCTCAGGATGATCAAACGGCGGGATGATAGTCATTCCTTTGTCGCGCTCCAACTGGTAACATGCTGCTTCTGCGTCATCTTGAGACGCACCGGTAAGCTTCAGTTCCGCACCGAGCGATTGGATGAAGTCCGATTTGGATTTGGGCACATGGTTGGAGACACATATCGTCGCTTTCATACCCAGCTGCTGCGCAGCCATCGCAACAGCAATGCCATGGTTTCCGGTAGAAAATGTTGTAACGCCTTGGGATTTTTGCTTTTCTGATAAATGACACAGCGCATTGATTGCGCCTCTTAATTTAAACGCGCCGCTTAAATGCAGATGTTCATATTTTAAATAGATCTTTGCGCCGGACTTCTGTGACAGCGAAGGAGCGTAAACAAGCGGTGTTTTGTGAACGTAGGGGGTAATCGTTTTTCGCGCTTTCCAAATGTCGTGGACTGTGATTTTCGGTTTAACAAGGGCTTGCATTTCATCGTTCATGATCGCGTCTCCTTAAAATAAAGTGTTTCACTGATATGTCAGTTAATCTGACATCAATAATTTGAATTATTTTAATGTTTCTATTTTATAGAAGTGTTCGCGCACTGTCCATCGTATAAAATGACAGAAAGCGGAGGTAAATGTTCTTACACTATTAATAATAGTCGGAAAATACCGAGTTCGATAAGATGATGATATTAAATCAAACGCCCAGCGTTAAAAAATCTAACACGAATGGAAGGGAGAACCATGTTGTCATTTGAGCTAAGCGAATTTAATGAACGATTAAAGAAAACGAAACAGAGCATGCAAGCGAAGGAAATCGATGTTCTCTTGGTCAGTAATCCGGCAAATATGAACTATTTGTCAGGGTATGATGGCTGGTCATTCTACGTACCGCAATTGCTGGTCCTGTTGATTGATGAAGATCAGCCGTTCTGGATCGGACGAGCGCAAGATGCGAATGGTGCTAAAGCAACCACGTGGCTCGATGAAAATCATGTGATTCCGTATCCGGAAGATCATATTCAGACTACCGAAAGACATCCAATGGACTTTGTATGCAGCATTTTGAAGGAGATCGGTCAATCCAAGCGTACGATCGGTTTGGAGATGGATGCCTACTATTTCTCAGCACAGAGCTATGTCAAATTAAAAGAAGGACTGCCTGATGCAGCCTTCAAGGATGCAACAAATCTTGTCAATTATGTACGCATCATTAAGTCGGATGCAGAAATTTCTTTTATGAAGAAGGCAGCAAAGATTGTAGAGAAAGCGATGCAAAAAGGGATTGAACAGGTTGCGGTCGGTGCGCGCCAATGTGATGTTGCTGCGGCCATTGTCCATCAGCAGATTGTCGGGACAGAGGAATATGGCGGCGACTATACGGCAATCGTTCCCTTGCTTCCGTCTGGGGAACATACGTCTACACCGCATCTGACCTGGACGGATGAACGCTATGAAACGAATACCCCTGTACTTATTGAAATTGCCGGTGCCTATAAGCATTATCATTCGCCAATGGCGCGCACCGTATATCTGGGTCAGCCTTCAAAAAAGATGATTGATCTGTCCAGCGCCTGCATTGAAGGCATCAATACAACGCTTGCAGCAATCAAGCCGGGGATGACCGGTGAAGAAGTGGAACAGGTTTGGCGCAAGGTCATCCATAAATATGGGTTCGAGAAAGAATCTCGCGCCGGATACTCGGTCGGCTTAAACTATCCGCCGGATTGGGGCGAACATACAGCAAGTTTTCGACCAGGGGATCAAACCCTACTCAAACCCAACATGACGTTTCATCTCATGCCCGGCATATGGATGGATGATGTTGGCTTCGAATGTACAGAAGCAATTCGCATTACTGAAAACGGCTGTGAGCCATTTGCCGATTTTCCACGGAAACTATTTATAAAACCATAAAGGAGCGGTCGTCGTGTTCTTATTTAATGAGGACGAGATTCGCGGTTGTGTTTGCCTGAATCACTCAGCGATTGAACAAGTGGAGGAAGGATTTACCCAGCTTAGTCAAGGACAGGTCGTGCTGCCGCCGATGATGCGTATCGATATACCGGAACATCATGGCGAGGTTGATGTCAAGACTGCCTATATGAAAGGTCTGGACACATTTGCAATAAAAGTGTCATCCGGTTTCTTTGATAATAAGACGCTTGGGCTCCCCAGTTTGAGCGGAATGATGATTCTGCTTCACTCAGTAACCGGCGTTCCTGAGGCAGTGTTGATGGATAACGGATACTTGACCGATATTCGAACGGCATGCGCCGGTGCGATAGCAGCAAAGTATTTAGCTAAGGCGCATGTTGAAATCGCCGGTGTTATTGGTACCGGCGTGCAGGCGCGGCTGCAAATGGAGGCGCTGCACATGATGCGCCCATTTAAACGGCTGCTCGTATATGGACGCAGAGCTGAAGCGGTCGATGCGTACATTGGCGAAATGAGTGCAAAACTCGGAATTGCTTGTGAAGCAGCTCCTGCAGAGGAAGTGGTCAGGCAATCCGATGTGGTGGTGACAACAACTCCGTCACGGGAGCCAATCGTTCAACGCGAATGGCTTCATGAAGGGCTGCATCTTACGGCAATGGGCGCGGACACCGAATTGAAGCAGGAACTTGACGCAGAAGTGTTCCGCAAGGCAGATCGTATCGTATGCGATGTGAAAGCGCAGTGCTTGAAATATGGAGAATTGCATCATGCTGCCGATCACGGAGTTTTGCAAAACGAAGATGCACGTATGGTTGAACTCGGCGCGCTAACGGCCAAGGCAGTGCAGGGGCGTGAAAACGATCAGCAGATTACCCTTTGCGATTTAACTGGAACCGGTGTGCAGGATACGGCGATTGCGCGTTATGCTTTTGAGCGTCTAGTGAAAATGAAGACCGTTTAAGTGAAGACAGATTGGATGGCACGAACGGATAAAGAAAGGAGCGATTTTAGTGAATGAGAGAAAAACGGGAGTAGGCACAAAGACCGTTTGGGCCGGCGAAAAGGAGGTGCTCGTTCATCATGCGACCCAAGTGCCGGTGATCGTCAGTGTTGCGTATAATTACGATGACATGGACGAGTGGTACGACGTGGCGATCGGCAATAAGCCGGGACATATCTACGGCCGCAATACCAACCCCACCGTTCAAGCTTTTGAGGATAAGCTGAAAGCACTTGAAGGGGCGGAGGACGCAACCAGCTTTACGACCGGAATGGCGGCAATCAGCAATACCCTCTACACCTTTTTGAAGCCGGGTGATCGGGTGGTTTCCATCAAGGATACTTATGGTGGCACCAATAAAATTTTCACAGAATTTCTTCCTAAAATTGGTGTGGACGTTGCACTGTGCACGACAGGCGATCATGAATCGATCGAGACCGAAGTAGCGAAAGGGTGCACGATTCTCTACCTTGAGACGCCGACGAATCCGACGGTGAAAATCACTGATATTGAAAGAATGGCAAAAGTTGGGCATCAGGCAGGAGCACTGGTTGTCGTTGATAATACATTTGCAACACCGATTCTCCAGCATCCACTTGATCTTGGGGCGGACTTGGTCTTGCACAGTGCGACGAAATTTCTTGGCGGACATGCCGATGCACTAGGCGGAATTGTTTGCGGTGCAAAAACGCTGGTGCGTCAAATCTATCATTATCGAGAAATTAATGGGGCTTCGCTTGATCCGTGGTCGGCCTATCTATTACTTCGCGGGATGAAGACCTTAAAATTGCGTGTGCTGCAGCAAACAAAGAGTGCAATGGCGCTTGCCAAGTACTTGAAGACTCAGCCCGCGGTTGATCATGTGTATTATCCCGGACTTGAATCACATCTGCATCACGACATTGCTACGAAACAAATGGAAGGATACGGCGCAATGCTCAGCTTTTCATTGAAAGACGGTATGGAAGCCGTGAAGACGCTGCTCCCAGCTCTGAAATTTGCTCATCGTGCTGCAAATCTTGGTGCGGTCGAGACAACCTATGGTCCTGCACGAACCACGAGTCATGTTGAATGTAGCGCTGAGGAACGCAAGGCAATGGGGATTCCGGATGGACTGATTCGCATTTCCGTAGGGATTGAAGATACGGAGGATCTTATTGATGACCTCACACAGGCGTTTGAGAAACTGGAGTACTGTCAATCCATGACACGCTAAGGAGTGATTGCATGAATGATCAATGGATCACGGACCATGCAAAGGCCTATTTTCAAAAGACCATCATCTATCGAAGACAGCTGCATCAGCATCCGGAATTGAGCTTTCATGAAGAAAACACCGCTGCATATCTCGAAGCGGAATTAGCTAAAATGCCGGGGATGCGTGTGAAAACGGGGATTGGTTTGGAAACAGCGGTCATTGCGACGATCCGTGGCGGCGATGGACCGACCATCGGTGTTCGTGCCGACATGGATGCACTGCCAATCAGTGAGGCGAATCAATGCCTGTATCGCTCGCAAAATGAAGGGGTGATGCATGCATGTGGGCATGATGCTCACATGGCGATTGCGCTCTCAGTTGCTCATTTAATGAGTGAACGATGGCAGCGCGGCGAACTGACCGGCACGGTGCGTTTTCTCTTCCAGCCCGCTGAAGAGACGACCGACCGTTTTGGAAAGACTGGCGGACACTATTTGGCAGCATCCGGAGTGCTGGATTCGCTTGATGCTTTGTTTGCACTTCATGTGATGCCGGAGTATCCGCTCGGCGTCGTTCTTGTTCCCGACGGGTACTGTACGGCCAATGTTGATGAGTTTACAGCCATTATTAAAGGAAAGGGTGGACACGGCGCTTATCCGCATCTCAGCAATGATCCGATCTGGATGCTCGGCTCTGTGCTGCAGGCGCTTCAAGGTATTGTATCGAGGAAAACGTCACCGCTTGAGCCGGCGGTTGTCAGTGTTTGCCATGTAGCTGCCGGCGACGGGAAAACGAATAATGTCATTCCATCAGAAGCGCGGCTTCAAGGAACCTTCCGCAGTTACTCGCCGGAAGTGCGCGCGCAACTTGTTCAGCAGTTTGAATCGGTGCTTTCGATCGTGAAACCACTCGGAGGCGACTATCAGCTGTTGATCAATCACGGAGAGCCTTCGGTGTATAATCATCAGTCGTTGACGCCAATTATGAAGCGTGCGATTGGCAGACTGCTTCCTGAAGTGTGCATACGACCGGATACATTTGGTCTGGGCGGTGAAGATTTTGCCCATATGGCGGCTCGGGTTCCCTCTGCAATGTTTTTCTTAGGCTGTGCCACAGAAGATGGGGTGAAACGAGATTTGCACGCGCCGATCTTTGATCTTAATGAAAACAGCCTGCTGATCGGTGTGACTGCATTTGCCGGTACGATTCTTGAGTGCTTGCATCATCCGGAACAAATGCCGGATAAAAAACAGACAACTTGCTGAACCATGGGTGCGATGTAGATCTGTTCCTATGAAAAAAATCAGATTATTTTTGCTATTACCTCTATTCCAATTCGAAGGAGCGTGTTCCTATGAAAAAATTAATCATTGTGATACTTGGTGTATTGATGGTCATTGGGCTTGTTGGGTGTGGAAACGCAGATAAGAATTCGTCCGGTGCAAAAGGGGAAACAACCTTTGAGAAGGCAAAAAAAGCAGGACGGATTACGGTAGGATTTGCTAATGAAAAGCCGTATGCCTATGCAACGACCGATGGAAAATTAAAAGGCGAAGCTGTAGAAGTGGCCAAGACAATCTTAAAACGACTCGGGATTAAAGAAGTGGATGGGGTACTGACTCAATTTGGCTCATTAATTCCAGGACTTAAAGCAAAACGTTTTGATATGATCACAGCCGGAATGTACATCACGCCTGAACGAGCCAAAGAAGTTGATTTTGCTAATCCGGACTACAGCATTGCTGAAGCCATTGCGGTCAAAAAAGGCAATCCGAAAAACATCAAAAGTTATGCAGATATTAAGAAAAATAAAAACGCAACGATCGGTGTAATGGGCGGAGCGGCAGAACAAAAATATCTGACTGCTTCAGGTGTAAGTACGCGTCAAATCAAAATTTTCAATGATAATCCGAGTGCGCTGTCTGCGCTTGAATCCGGACGTGTCGATGTGATTACCATGACCGGACCGTCATTAAAAGCGGTGCTTGATGCTTCAAAGTCCAACAAGGTTGAGAAAGTCGAAGATTTCAAGCAGCCTACGATTGACGGTAAGAGTGTGCGAAGCTATGGGGCTAGTGTATTCCGTAAAGGCGATGATGATTTCAAAGAAGCATTTAATAAAGAGTTGGAAAAAATGAAACAGAGCGGCGAATTGCTCAAAATCTTGAAAAAATATGGTTTTACCGAGGATGAACTTCCGGGGGATGCGACGCTAGAAGATGTCCTTAACCATTAATAGCGATCGTCATGATGAAAGCAAGGATGAATGATCGAAAGAGAGAGAACCTTTCTCTCTTTCTGTCGTATTTATTAATCTTTGAAAAGAAGGGCTTGGGTTGACGCATTTTATATCGTTTGAGGATGAGCGATATTCATAGCGACGGTTCGATCATCTTGGCGATGAACTTATAGGAAAATAGGTGCATTGCTCATCCTTGTGAAGACATTCAGCTCAGTTTATTCATTCAAAGCAAGGAGTGAAACATGTGGTCTCAAACATCGCTATCTTTAATAGTCTGCTCAAAGGACTAGCCGTGACGCTGCAGGTTCTGGGTTATTCGGTCATTCTAGCTTTGGGATTATCTTTTATTTTCGGCTTTTTGAGCCTCAGTAAATGGAAAATGGCTAAGATCGTCTCACATCTTTATATTGAAATTTTTCGCGGGACTTCACTGCTCGTGCAATTGTTTTGGCTTTATTTCAGTTTGCCGATTCTAGGGATTCAGCTGCCTGCGATGCTGGTCGGCGTGCTTGGCCTGGGGCTGAACTATGGCGCATACGGTGCGGTCGTGGTGAAAACCTCGATTCAAGCCGTTCCGAAAGGGCAGTTTGAAGCGTCTGTCGCCCTTAACATGTCGCCGTTCCGGCGGATGCGTTCGGTTATACTGCCTCAAGCGTTTCTGATCATGCTGCCGACATTCAGCAATTTGACTATTGAACTATTAAAAGGGACGTCGCTTGTTTCACTGGTTACTTTATCCGACCTCACCTTTCAGGCGATGGCCCTCCGTTCGGCTACAATGGAGACCGTAAAAATTTTTACTATACTGCTCATTCTTTATTTTATTGTTGCCTATCCGATTACGTTGGCGTTTCGTTGGCTTGAGAAAAAATTGTCCGTGGGGAGGGGTTAAGCGATGTGGAGCTGGGATTTTGCATTTTCGATTTTACCGCAACTGTTGCAGGCGATGGTTGTGACGATTGAAGCGACGATTGTCGGTTTTGTGATTGCAGCATTGCTCGGGTTATTATGGACGCTTTGCAAACGTTCGCCTTTTACACCTTTGCGTATTGCCGTCAATGCTTTTGTTGAATTCATTAAGAGTACACCGCTTCTGGTTCAATTGTACTTTATCTTCTTTGTCTTTCCAGCGTTCGGCGTGTCCTTATCCCCTTTTTTGGCGGGTGTGCTCGGCCTTGGACTGCATTACAGTACCTATTTAACGGAGGTATTTCGAACAGGGATCGACGCGATACCGAAAGGACAGTGGGAAGCCGGCTCTGCTTTGAACTTTTCCAGAGTGAAAATATGGACGCAGATCATTATGCCGCAGGCGATTCCGCCGATCATCCCGATGCTGGGCAACTACTTCATTGTTATGTTTAAAGAAACACCGCTGCTGTCGGCAATATCCCTTGTTGAGATGGTACAAACGGCTCAAATGATTGGTTCGGCCTCCTTCCGATATGTCGAGGCGTTTACTGATGTCGGCATTATTTTTCTAGTGCTGAGTTATCCGGCTTCGTTGATTGTGGGGGTAATCAATAAGCGAATCAAGCAGCGTTTCGGTCAGTCCATTTAATGAAAAGGAGGAATGGTTCTCATGAATGAACACGTAGCGGGCGAACCATTAGTTAAATACCGTAATATCGGCAAAAGGTTTGGGGCAACAGAAGTGCTCAGTGACATTAACTTTGATATATATCCGGGCGAGAAGGTCGCCATGATTGGACCGAGCGGATCGGGAAAAACGACGCTTGCCCGCATGCTGATGACTTTGGAAAAACCATCGAAAGGAACGATTGAAGTCGGCGGAGAACTGTTGTGGCACCGCAACGTTAATGGGCGGCTTATGGAAGCTAACGCGAGTCATTTGCGCAAAGTTCGCGGGCAAATTGGCATGGTGTTTCAACACTTTAATCTTTTTCCGCATATGACGATTTTGCGCAACATTATGGAGGCGCAGGTTCATGTACTGGGCAGAACAAAGCAGGAGGCCAAGGAGCAAGCCGTCAAGCTGCTGAAAAAAGTAGGTTTAGCTGACAAATGCAAGGCCTACCCGGCGCAACTATCAGGGGGGCAGCAGCAGCGCGTTGCTATGGCTCGCGCACTTGTCATGAAACCGAAAATCATGCTGTTTGACGAAGTTACATCGGCGCTCGATCCAGAACTCGTTGAGGAAGTATTGGGCGTGATTCGTGAGATCGCTGAAGAAGAGGAGATGGCGATGCTGCTCATCACTCACGAAATGGCGTTCGCACGTGATATTGCTGATCGTGTTGTCTTCATGGCGGATGGTCAGATCGTCGAGCAGGGAGCACCGGAACAACTTTTCAATCAACCGAAACATCAACGGACCATGAACTTTCTCAGCCGTTTTTCCGCGCAATCACAGAGTGTTTAAGGCAACTTTGCATTGGATGGCGCGGATTTCGTTTGGTTCGCTTAGCGCATATAAAGGTTAAAAACCTCCACCTAAGTTCGCAGGTGGATGTTTTGTTAGGGTGAGAAGGTTTATTGTTGTGAAGCCGTTGATACTCAGTACGGAAACGATCGGATAAGAACAGTACGAGGCACGGCGTCTAGGTATCGATTAATTGCACCGATTCATGGCAATAATCAATGAAGAATTGAAATTGATCAATGAGAAGGTGTTCGGGTGATTTATATCTATAATGATTTCGGCGGCACTCACACCACATCACTTGCGGCAGCCTATCATCTGAATTTGATTCCAGATGATCGGAAACTGACCTCCCAAGAAATTCTTGAAGTGCCGTATTTCAATCAATTGAATGCATCGGATATGGGAAAATTCATCTTTCATGGTGTGGATAAGGAAGGAAATGCCGTTTATACGGTTGGGCGCGGTCCGGGAAAGCATGTGCTTCCAGCGATGACTCACTTAGCCGAACTGCTTGCAGAAAAGTATCATGGCGATGAAAAGATTATTTTCTCAAATACATCCCCGACGGTTCCGTTTGCGATGACCATGGGGGGCCTATGTTCGCGCTGGATGCACATCGATTTTATCGGCGTGCCTTTGCTCACGTTCGGCGCAAAGCAGTGCTGGAAAGATCTCATTAAACTGGTTGCCTATACGAAGAAGGCCGGGCGTACCTCGCAAAAGAAAGTCACCGTGCTGGAGAATAAGGGGTTTAAGTAACCCATGAAACGGCACAATGAATTGAATACGTCGACCAACCCCCCTCCTTAAGGTCAGATGAAATCTGATGCTTCAGGAGGGGGGTTTTTATTTTACACGCATTGCGGGGCCCAATCGTGCATAAACTTCTTTGCACTGATTGCGCTTTCTTTGAAAGCACGAAGGTGTATTATTGAGAACGAAAAGGGGAGAGAAAGGGTTGAGTAAAAATGTAAGCGCTAATAAAAAAGAGTTGGTTCTACACTATTTGCTTGATCATGAGGGGTATTTGTCTACTCAAGCGATCACGCAGAAATTCAAAATTTCACCGAGAACTTTGTATTACATTTTTGATGCGATTAATCACGATTTGATGAAACAAGACTTAGAGCCTATTCAAAATGTACGACGTGCTGGCTACTATTTAAAACGAAACACGAAGCTGAAACTTCGAGAGAATCCGCATGCTGATCCAGAGCCAATCATCAATTTTTCAAAAGATGAGCGGTGTATCATTGATCCTTTTCTTTGCTTAATCAGTACGAAGAAAGTGACCGTAGACCAATTGGCCGAGGTGCAGAATGTTTCAAGAAATACCGTACTGTCTGATATTCAATGGGTCAGAAAAAAATTAGAGAAATACAAGCTGACATTAACGAGTACGACGAGTAAAGGATACAACGTTTCTGGAAACGAAGCGGACATTCGATGGTGGTTTTATGAACTGATTGAAAATCATTTGGCATTCTTTAAACAGTTAAAGAAAAATACAACGGCACTCATGGTCGAAGAATTTGTTAAACTCGAGCGGAATGTGACAGTAACGTTTGAATGGATCGAAGATGTTGAACGTTTGACCGGCAAACATTTTTCTGATGATACGCTTCATGTTCTGACTTTTTTTATCCCCTTTGTTATGTCTCGACTTGCAAATGGCAATGTGATGTCTTCTGCTGAATGCTACGAAGCAAATGTTCTTCGGAATGATCCGGAATATCCAATGATCCACCAATTATTTAACCGATACGGCAGAAATGCGGCGCACTATGAAGGGGATGTGTTTTATCTTGAAGCTCTGCTGCTGAGCAGCCAAATCAATTATATCAGTTCGGAATCGAATGACGCGCCGCAACGATTCATTGGCTTAGAAAATGAAGTTGAAGAAGTCTTAAACGCTTTCAATACATTTCGGGTATGCGTTTTGAAAACACAGAGGAATTGAAGAAAAACTTGTATCTGCATCTGCTCGCCTGTTACTACCGCGTGAAGTATGGGGTGAACTATAAAAACAGATGGTTAAAACAAATAAAGAAGAATTACAGTGATGTCTTTTCATTTACTAAGTTTTCGATTGTATCCTTTGCAGATTTCTGCGAGCGCCCAATAAGTGAAGATGAAATTGCGCTGATTTCATTATACTTTGGCGCAGAGATCGACCGATTGAATCGAAATAAAGGAGACACTGCTCCGGCACATAAAGTACTTCTTGTATGCAGCAGCGGGGTTGGAACGGCAAGCATTTTGAAACAGAAACTGCAATCGATGTTTCCATTTGTCAGCTTTGAAGGTCCGATTACGGAACGCGCTTATATGAAGCGGTCGGAAGTAAAGGAAAGTATTGTCATTTCAACGATTTCTCTTCCGATTAAAAATAAAAAAGTGATGCTCGTTCATGCCCTTCCGGATCAACACGATTTAAAAATTTTATCTGATGCGCTTGTTCCATTTGATATGGGGTGCAATCAATTGGTCGCCTCCATATTGGATGTTGTGTGTGACTATGCAAAAGTGACGGACTTCGCTGGATTAGAAGAGGGCCTCATTCAGCTGTTCAGTAATCCGGATCGCGATGCGAAAGGGGGTTATCAGCCAATGTTGAGTGAATTGCTGACGCGCGACACGGTACAAGTGGCTCAAAACCAGGGGATGAACTGGAAGCAAGCCATTCAAAAGAGTGCAGAACCGCTTTTGAAAAAAGGAAAGGTTACGTCGCAATACATTGACGCAATGATTGAAGTCGTTAACCAACATGGCCCGTTTATTAATATTGGCAAAGGGGTGGCGCTTGCTCATGCGCGTCCTGACAAAGGGGTGAATCATCTGAGTATGTCACTGCTTAAATTGGATAAACCGGTGGATTTGGTTGATCAGAATCACCCGGTAACCCTTTTCTTTACTTTAGCGGCTGTGGACAATACGGCACATTTGAAAGCGCTGTCGGAATTAGCTTCGCTTCTTGGCGAAGCGACTACGCTTGAGCAATTATTAAAGGCACAAACAAAAGAAGATCTTTTATCAATTATTGAAGAGGAGGAGAAAAAATGAAAATTGCAGCGGTGTGTGGATCAGGATTGGGTTCGAGCTTCATGATCGAATTAAATATCAAAACCATTTTAAATCAATTGGGGATAAGCGAGGATGTGCTTGAAGTGACGCACTTTGATATGGGGAGCGCAACGTCAGGTTCAGCGGATCATTTCTTTGTCGGTCAAGACTTAGCGGAGGCGGCAGAGAAATTGGGAAAAGAAAAGGTTACTGTACTGAACAGTATTATTGATAAAGCCGAATTAAAGGAAAAAGTGACTCAATTTCTAAAGGATCAGCACCTCTTGCCCTAAACGGTTCGCGCACCTTTGTGCTTATTATCGATGCAAAAATTTATCCAGATCGAGGGGGATTCACCGTGAAAGAGCTGTTAAGTATTTTGATTGATATTGCAAGTGCCCCTGCCTTATTAGTCGCGTTGATCGCTGTTTTAGGTCTTATCTTGCAGAAAAAATCAATCAGTACGATTACACTTGGCGGCATTAAAACGTTTGTCGGCTTTCTCGTTTTAACCGGAGGCGCGGGGATTGTTTTGAATGCATTGACCCCACTTGGTGAGATGTTCCAGCATGCATTTGCTGTACAGGGGGTTGTCCCGAATAATGAAGCCATTGTGGCTCTTGCACTGACGAAATACGGGACGCCGACCGCTTTAATTATGCTCGTCGGAATGATTGCCAATATCCTTATCGCTCGATTTACGCGATTTAAATATATCTATTTGACGGGCCATGCGACGCTGTATATGTCGTGTATGATCGCTGTAATCATGACCGTTTGTGGATTTACAACGGTTCCATTGATTCTTCTTGGCGGCTTGATGCTTGGTATGGCCAATGCACTATCCCCGGCAATTTTGCAACCGTTTATGAAAAAGATTACCGGAACGAATGAGGTTGCGCTTGGACATACCGGCGGTCTTGGCTATTTGATTTCAGCTTTAGTCGGAAAGGCGGTCGGTCACAACGGCAAGTCCACAGAAGATTTAAAAATTCCTAAAGGACTCTCCTTTTTACGTGATTCAACGGTTGCGATCACGATTACCATGGCGATGATCTATGTGATTCTAGCGCTGTTCACCGGGCAATCGTTCATCGAATCAAAATTAAGCACTGGCACCAACTATATTATCTATGCTTTTCAAATGGCCGGAACGTTTGCAGCAGGTGTTTATGTCATTTTGTCAGGAGTTCGTTTAATCTTAGGCGAAATCATTCCGGCGTTTAAAGGGATATCGGAGAAGCTTGTTCCGAATTCAAAACCTGCGCTTGACTGCCCAATTGTTTTTCCCTATGCACCTAATGCGGTGATCATTGGCTTTTTCTCCAGCTTTGTTGGCGGGATTGTCAGTATGTTCATCATGATTGCCCTGCATACCGTCATTATTTTGCCCGGTGTCGTTCCTCATTTTTTCTGCGGCGCTACGGCCGGAGTGTTCGGGAATGCGACCGGCGGCAGGAAAGGGGCAATTCTTGGTTCCTTTGTACACGGTATCCTGATCAGTTTCATGCCGCTCGCATTAATGCCGGTGCTCGGCAATCTTGGGTTTGCCAACTCCAGCTTCTCAGATACGGATTACGGTGCGGTGGGTATTTTCTTAGGAAGCTTAGGATCTATGGGCGGTGTCGCATTGATCACGACGGGCATTCTGGCTGTACTCGCACTGATGTTTGTTTTGAGCTTCTTCAAGAGAAAATCGACGGACTGATACGAAGCAGGGAATCGGTACAATAAAAGTTCTGAAAAAGGTGGCGGAAATTTATGTTTGATGAAACGGATCAGCTGAGTGTCGATGCCATTCGTGCACTAAGTATTGACTGCATTGAGCACGCGAAGTCCGGACATCCGGGCATGCCGCTTGGCGCGGCGCCAATGGCTTATGTGTTGACGAAGCAAATGACTTTTAATCCAACCGACAGCCACTGGTTTAATCGTGATCGCTTTGTCTTGTCGGCGGGTCACGGATCAGCGCTCCTGTACAGCATGCTGCATTTAGCTGGTTTTCAAGTGTCGCTTGACGATCTGAAAAATTACCGAAGCCTGAACAGCAATACTCCAGGACATCCGGAATTTGGCGTGACCGAAGGCGTCGATGCAAGTACCGGACCACTTGGTCAAGGACTGGGCATGGCGGTTGGTATGGCGATGGCGGAGCAACATCTTGCTGCGCGGTATAACCGTCCCAACTTTCCGATCATCGATCATCATACGTTTGTGATTGCCGGTGACGGAGACCTAATGGAAGGCATTTCACATGAAGCGGGTGCATTAGCGGGACATCTTAAATTAAATCGATTAATTGTGCTCTATGATTCGAATGACAATTCATTAGATGGTCCGACAAAAAACACATTTACCGAGCGTATTAAAGAACGCTTTGAAGCATACGGATGGAATTATGACTTCGTTCCCGATGGTAATGATCTTGATGAAATCAATTTAGCTATTGAACGTGCCAAAGCCCAGAAAGAAAAGCCAACCCTTATTGAGATAAAAACGATTATTGGTTATGGTGCGCCAAATGCGGGAACGCATCGCGTACATGGCAACATTCTTGGGCCAAAGGGTGCATTAACGGCAAAGAAAAAGTATGGTTGGCATTACCCTGAATTTTTCATTCCGCAACACGTCTATGCGCGATTTAGCCAGTTTGGTATAACCGGGAAAAAGGCAGAAGAAAAATGGAAGCGCTTATTTTCGGACTATCAAAACCAATACCCACAACTTGCTGAGGAACTTGAAACAGCAATAAAAGGGGATTTGCCAAAAGGCTGGTCTGTAGACCTTCCTGTTTACGATGAAGGTGAAGCAGAGGCGGGAAGGACTACTGTTCATAAACTCATTCAGCACTTTGCTCAGAAGGTACCGTATTTTTGGGGCGGGTCTGCCGACTTGTTTGCGTCCAATAAAACAAATATTGCCGATCAAACGCTTTTTGCGCCAGAAACGCCTGAAGGTCGGAATATTTGGTTCGGTGTACGCGAATTTGGCGAAGCAGCGGCTGTGAATGGCATTGCACTCCATGGGGGAAGCAAAATTTACGCGAGTACCTTTTTCGTTTTCTCAGATTATATGCGCAATGCAATCCGTTTGGCTGCTCTGCAAAAAATTCCGGTAACCTACCTTTTTACCCATGATTCGATCGCATTGGGCCCGGATGGCCCAACCCACCAACCCATTGAGCATTTAGCCAGTTTCAGAGCGATGCCCGGCGTCGTTACTTTAAGACCGGGTGACCCGGTTGAAGCTGTTGAATCTTGGAAACTTGCGATGAGAAGCACCGATCATCCGACAATCCTCGCATTAACACGTCAAGACTTGCCGGTTTTAAGCGGAACAAAGCAGCGGGCACATCGAGGAGTGGCGCGCGGTGCCTATGTTCTTTCCCCTCAAACGGGTACAAAACCGGAGGGCATCTTGATTGCATCAGGTTCTGAATTGGGTTTAGCACTGCGTGCACAGGAACGTCTCGCAAAGTCAGGCACACCTGTTTCTGTTGTCTCAATGCCGAGTATGGAATTGTTTGAGCAGCAGTCCGAGGACTATAAAGAATCGATATTGCCTCGTGAGGTGACCTTGCGTATATCTATTGAAATGGGGTCAACGTTTGGCTGGGATCGCTATGTGGGTTTCGATGGTGCATGCATTGGAATTGATGGTTTTGGAGCAAGCGGAAATGCAGCTGAATTCATGCGGCTCAAAGGCTTTACCGTTGAAAATGTTGTGAGAACCTATCATGCGCTTAAAGAAAAGAGGTCATCGATTTGCCATTTAAAAAAATAGGAATTTATTCAGACGGTGCGGATATAGCCGACATGCGAAAAGTCGCGGTTCATGATTATGTGAAGGGATTTACGACGAATCCGTCCTTGATGAAAAGCGCAGGCGTTACAGATTATCTATCCTTTGCCCGCGATGTAGTCAAGGAATTTCCCAAGCATAGTATTTCATTTGAAGTCTTTGGCAATAGCTTTGAGACGATGAAGCAAGAAGCAAGAGTCATTGCGTCACTTGGCGAAAATGTAGCAGTCAAGATCCCGATCCTGACCCCAGATGAAAAAAGTACTGCTGAATTGATTCACGAACTGTCCGAAGAAGGCATTGCGATCAACGTTACCGCGATTACAACATCACAACAGGTACAAGAAGCGGTTGATGCCTTAACCGAAGGCAAGAAAAATATCATTTCCGTCTTTGCGGGAAGAATTGCGGATACAGGTGTCGATCCTTCGGCATTCGTTCGAGCGAGTCGAAAAATATGCGATACGAAAGATGGTGCCCAGCTCCTTTGGGCAAGCACCCGAGAAGTGCTAAATATTTTTCAGGCTCAGGACCTTGGTTGCGATATCATCACCGTTCCGCCGAGTATCCTATCAAAACTCGGGAATATCGGAAAAAGCGCGAAACAAGTCTCAATCGATACCGTAAAGAACTTTGAAGCAGATATTAAAACGCTCGGGTTTAGTATTCTTGACGATTGAATAACAGGAAAAGAGAAGCGGAGTGGAAACCGATTGTTTCCCACTCCGCTTTTTTAGTGAAGCTGCGAATTATTTTTCTGATTTGCCGTTAGTTTTATAACCGACAATTTTCAATTGTCCTGGGGCGGTGGGTTTCAATTGGTAGGTGGTTTTCAATGTGAAATCTTTATCGACCGCGTTGTCATCGTCATCATAATAGTATTCGTTCCAATCTTCAGTAACGTCAATAGTGAAAGTTTCAGAATCGGCAGCTGATATTTTCGTCACGTCAAAGGAACGAAGTGATTCGCTGATCTCTTTATCTTCAATCGCCGTGAGGTCTTTGAATGTGGATTGGCTAAAAGAAGTTCCGGTTTCGTAATAATCGGTCAGATAGTCGTTATCTTGCTCATTGACTGCGCTTGATAATGCATCATAATAGTCTTGAAAATAAGCGTCAAGTGTATTTTCGTTTTGTTCTCCATTCAGATCATCGCGATTCAGGGAATAGAAACCTTCTTCGGCAGCCGCTTCGAATATGAGATTAATACCGTCTGATTCGGCATCATCGATTGTCGTTGTTTCATCCTCATACTCCTCTGAATAATCATCCGACGATTCATCATCTGAAATGGAAATCGTATTTGATTTAATCGATTTCCCATTCACTGTGTACGTTGCATAAAAGGATGGCGTGTCTCCCTCTTTGTAAGGTCCTACATTGACCGCTTTATCAGATAGGATTTTACTCGCATCTTTGTCATCAATGAAAAGTTTTGCTCCTGGAAGATTAGTGGAAATTGCAACAAATGTCCCTGAAAAATCGATGGCGTTGTCCTCGTTAGACAGCATAGCTGCAGACTGTGATGTATTCATAGACTTGGATTGACCAATGATTGTGTAATAGCCAGGAATGACTCCGCTCAGTGTAATGGTTTCTGAATCATCGCTGTTTGCTTTGGTAGCGATTTTCATCTTACCGATGTTTTTAATGCCAACCTTCATTCCTTTTAAATTGGTGACAACTTTTGGATGGACATTGTTTGTCGTAATTTGATAGTTATCATAGATCAAATATTTCTTGCCTGATTTTTTTAACTGGTAGAGCGCATGACTCCCAGAAGGTTGTTTCCCGGAATGTTTTGCACTGCTTTCCATGGCACTCAGAGATTGTGAATAGATGCTCGGATTTTTATCGAAAAGCTGAAGCATTGCTTTTGCCTGTGCATCGGTAACTTTTGTATTTTCATTGGTGTGGATCATTTGTGCCAGTTGATGTGTTTTGTGATCGCGAACAGCATTGCGAAATGAATCGACGGTGCGCTGTGGGTCGGTGAATACTTTTCCCGTATAGTAAAAACCAATGATCAAAATGATAGCGATAATGACAGGAATGAGAACACTTTTCTTGATGGTAATGGATTTTTTGTCTGATTGTGTTTTATGATGTTTTTCAGGTGAAACCTGCGGAAGCGTTGGTGCAACCGCTCTCGTTGCTGCCGTTTGATCCTGTGCTGATTCTACGGAATGACCACAATGGGTGCAGAATTTTACGCCATCCGGAAGCAGCTGTCCGCATTGAGTACAATGCTTTGCCAAATTGACTAACCTTCTTTCTGTTTTTTAAACTGCTCTAAATTAGCTGTTCAGTAAGGTTGGAAGATTCATAAAGAGATTAACAATGTACGATTTCAGCGCAAAATAAATGATAACGGTGTAGACAACATGGCAGATCAGCGTGAGGTAAAAAGTATCAAGATGCGTTTTCTTGCTGAAGGAGAACATGGTCAAAAAGAACATGACTTGGATGCCGATGGATGCTAAGACTAGAAGAGCTAAGTAGATCTGTAAATTAAGATATGAGATGAAGAATAGTGCAAGTGAGAGTACCATTAGTGGTACGCTTAAGGATCCAAATCGCGCAATAATTGATTGATACGAGACCTCTGCGTGAGCAACTTTTAAGCATAAGAAGATGAGGAGTGCGTAAAAGGCGATACAGATGGCCAGCGTAAGCATCCCCTTAACCATTGCATCGAATCCCAATAGTTGTGCCTTTATTGGTGACACCGATCCAAACAATTCGCTTCCAATCCATCCACCAACGGTATGATAGAGTTGATTAATTGCGTTAACGATAGATATAGGAAGAAAAATACAGAGAAGAGCAAGAGAAAAAATACCATTTTTCAGGTGATCTTCGAAGGCATTTGGCGTTCTCAACGCACCTTTTACATAACTCCAAAAGTTTGCAAAGACGTCCGCGTTAATCGTAATTTCACCTTTTTTCGCTGCAGTCGCCGCCGATTCTTCTTGTGCGGCTTGCTCAGTGGATGCGGGATTAAGCGGGTGTCCGCAATGACCACAAAAAGCTGCATTGTTACCGTTTTCCTTGCCACAATGAACACATTTCATATGTATGCCTTCTTTCGTAGGATAATAGAATGGTCAAACGTTTGCTATTATACCATTATTTGCAGTTATTACAAAAGTTTTACAGAATAAAACGAGTTTTATTAGGATCAGAGAGTAAAAACATTTGTAATCTGAATGTGTTCATTGGTTTTATTTAATGGCAAAAAATCACAAAAAAGGTATTTTATAATGTTCTATTCTATCCCGATTCATAGAATTTGAGTGGTTTTTGTTTTTGAAAGGATCAGCATATTCCCCTGCACACGTCATACCTTTATAGCTAAAGCAGATTTTGAGGTGATCTTATTCTCAGGGGGCGTGTACATGAAGTTCGAGGATTATCGGCCCTATTTGAGTCCTGCATTGGCTAAGGCAACGGATCTGATTATGGAAAGTGGTCAGGGATGCTATTCAACGGATGTGAATGGTGTGCGTTATCTCGACTTTGTTCAGGGAATTGCGGTCAATGCGCTAGGGCATTGTCACCCGAAGGTCGTTGCGGCGATTAAGCAGCAGGCGGAGCAGTTGCTCACGGCCTCATTTAATGTGGTGAATTATCCGTCGACGCTTGAATTGGCGAAACGTTTGGCGGAGGTAACGCCAGGCAAGCTGAATTCGGTGTTTTTTTCCAATGGCGGGGCGGAGGCGATTGATGGCGCTTTGAAACTGGCACGTGCCTACACGAAACGGCCGGCAATGATTGCGTTTGAGGGTTCTTTTCATGGGCGGACGTTCGGGGCGCTGTCGGTGACGGGGTCTAAGGCAAAATACCGAAAAACGTATGAGCCGCTGGTCGGTTCGGTTTATTTTACGCCTTATCCGTCGAAGGATCTGTGTCCAAACGGATTTGATGAGGCGCAGCGGACGAATTTTTGTCTGGATGAATTGGATCATTTGTTTGAGTATCTGGTGAGTCCGGATCAGGTTGCGGCGATCATTATGGAGCCGATTCAAGGGGAAGGCGGGTACGTTGTTCCGTCGAAGGCTTTTGTTCAGGGCATTCGCCAGCGCTGTGATCGCTATGGAATTTTGTTGATTATGGATGAAATTCAGTCGGGATACGGTCGGACTGGAAAAATGTTTGCCGGCGAGCATTTTGATGTGGTTCCCGATATCATGACGGTGGGCAAGGCGATTGCGGGGGGATTGCCGATGAGTGCGGTGATTGCGACGCCGGAGGTTATGGCGGAATGGCATCCGGGGATGCATGGGACGACTTTTGGCGGTAATCCGCTGTGTGCAGCTGCTGCCTTAGCGGTTTTAGATGTATTTAAAGAAGAGCAGCTGCTTGATCACGTCAACGAGATCGGCGGCTATTTGAATGAACAGCTTCAAGAATTACAGAAAAAATATGCCTGTATTTCCGATGTGCGCGGGCTTGGGTTAATGCAGGCAATTGAATTTTCACATGCGGATGGCAGCCCTGCAGGGGACCTGCTGGCGAAGGTGCAGAAGGGGTGCTTAGAGAAGAAACTTCTGACGCTCGGTTGCGGCGTCCATGAAAACGGCATGCGTTTTGCGACACCGCTTAACGTAAAAAAGCAGGAAATCGATCAGGGCATTGCGATTATTGATCAGGTCTTGAGTCAATGGAGTAAAAAATGAGAGAGGATGACCGCCATGAACAAGCAGGTCCTCTACTATAATATTGATGATTCGCTTGACTATGAGCGTCAATTGCTTACGGAATGGAAGATTAATGATCTTGAGCTGATCGAAGTGAAAGATTACGAGAATCGGAAATCATTTGTCGACTATGCGCAGGATGCGGACGGTGTGGTCGTCGAGTATCAGCAAATCACAAAAGGTATTCTAAATCAACTGCCTCATTTGAAGATTGTTGCGTTGCAATCAATCGGTGTTGATAATGTCGATCTTGGCGCAGCGACCAAACGCGGCGTATGCGTGACCAACTGCCCGGGATTCTGCTCCAAAGAAGTTGCACTGCACACCATTGGCATGATCATTGACCTGACGCGGAAGATTACCTATTTTGATCGCACGGTGCGCCAGGGAAAATGGGATCCGCGCCTGGGCTACACGACGCATCGACTCGAAGGTAAAACGGTTGGCCTTTATTTCTTCGGCAGTATTCCGCGGGCAATGATTCCGATGCTGCAAGCACTGAATGTGCGTATTCTTGCCTATGCGCCAACCAAAACCAAAGAATTTCTGGAAGCCTATGGTGTGGAAAAGGCGGAAACGTTTGATGAACTGCTTACTGAAGCGGATATTGTCTCGCTTCATTGCCCGCTCATGGACACAACCCAGCATTTGATTTCAGAACGGGAACTGAAGCTAATGAAAAAGACTGCTTTTTTGATCAATACCGCCCGCGGCAAGGTCGTTGATGAGGCGGCTTTGATCAAAGCGCTCAAAGGCGGCGATATCCAGGCGGCTGCACTTGATGTGATCGAGGATGAAGATACGGAACAAAGTCGCCTATTTTCTCTTGAGAATACAGTAATAACCCCGCACGCTGCCTTTGTTTCAGAAGACTCCTTTTACGCAGCACGAAAAATGACGCTTGAACAATTGGTTCAGCGCTTGAGTGCAGATCAAAGACCCACGCATCTCGTCAATCCAAACGTTTCTTATTAATGGATGACCCAAAAAACCTTTGAGGGCCGGATCGTTCTCAAAGGTTTTTTAATCACTATAATACCTAGTTGACATATATGATTTATCAATATAGAATAGTTTTAACTCATTGACGAGGGATAGAATCGCTGGCTGCGTGAGGATTAGGAGGGCCAATGGAAACCAAGGAAAGCATCTATTCGAATTTGATCAATCAAACAAAATCGCTATTCCAACAAGAGTTCGATTTGGTAGCGAATATGAAGAATATAGTTTAATAAAGAATTGGTTCTGACGGCATTTCAGCACGATACGTTTCTGCATCAGCCGCAAAAGCATATCAGACGCAATCGGTTGCAAACACTATCAAAAAAACATATAACGGTGTATATGTACCCGCGTTTAAATGATACGATAAATATAAATGAAGCGAATAGGAGTGTTTCATCATGGCAAAAGTTGAAAGTTTCACCCTTGACCATACGAAGGTTCTCGCGCCTTATGTGCGCTTAATTGCCACACAAAAAGGACCGAAAGGCGATGTCATCCAGAATTATGACCTGCGCTTTGTACAGCCGAATGAAAATGCCATTCCAACTGCAGGACTGCACACGATTGAACACATGCTGGCAAGCCTTCTGCGCGATCGGCTTGAAGGCGTCATTGACTGCTCACCGTTTGGCTGCCGCACAGGGTTTCACCTGATTCTTTGGGGCGAACATGATCCGGTTGATGTCGCCAAAGCATTAAAAGGATCGCTTGAATTTATCGCCGGGCCGGCAACATGGGACGATGTTCAAGGTACAACCATTGAGAGTTGCGGCAACTATCGCGATCACTCGCTCTTCTCGGCAAAAGAATGGGCGAAAAAGATCGTTGAAGCCGGAATCAGCTCCGACCCATTTGAACGCAAAGTCGTCACAGAGTCGTTGTAAAACGATTAAGGAAAAGGTCTCAGCGTCATAACTGATGTCGTGATTTGCCACAGACTGGTGGCCAAGGCGTGCGTATGCCGATTGGTACATTTGGTTATAGTGCTAACATCGTTTATTTTTATGAGGGGATGTTTGGCAAAATGGGCAATGACGAGATCATCACGGAACTTGGATCTGAGGCTGTACTTAACTATGAGCGTATCACCGCATTATTCTACTTATTGATGGAGAAAGGGATCATCACGCAAGAAGAATTTGATCAGAAGTTCAAAAAAATTCATGAACACTTTGATGATCATCTCAAAGGGATTTTTGGAGATGAGGTTGATTCAGAGTAAACGTCTTTGACGTCAAAGTGTTCCTCAGGCGGCACTCGGACACTCTTGTCCGGGTGTTTTCGTTTGACAAAAAATCACGGTTGCCTAACACTTAATTTAATAGTAACTTTACCAAGATTCGTGTGGAGGAGGGATCGGATGAACGGTTTAAAACAAGCAATGATCAACATTGCCTTAACCTTTTCGATCCTTTTTGTTCTTTACTTGACGATGATTCCTCATGGTCTAATCGGTACCGGCAACTGGCATGGCGGTCCGGTGCATCATTTCAATGTGAACATGAATCCGCTGCATTTGTTCGATGATTTTCGTTCGGCCTCGATGAAGTACTTTATTATTGATGATCTAGGTAATGTATTGCTTTTTCTCCCGTTCGGTTACATGCTCACGTTAAAGTACCCGTACTTCAAATTCCTGCATCTTGTGTTTATGGGTGCCTTGTTCTCATCGATCATTGAATGCATTCAGCTTTTTCTGCCCAACCGCACCACCGATATTAATGATGTGATCCTGAATACAATCGGAACCGTAGCCGGCTACCTGCTCTTTCGATTTGTTGAAAAGGATGAGGAGAAGCAGCAGGTGAACAAGCGGAGTGATCACTCCGTTTGACTTCGAATGACGCACATGGAGAAAGAGTACTAAGATGGCGGTGGTACTCTTTTCTGTCTTGGAAAGTTGTCTATAGAATGTTTCTTGAGACAACTCTTTTTGAACGATACTATAATAATAATGAAATTATCATGTAGGTGTTTTAGAGACGAGAGGTGCATTTTTGTGGATAAGAAAAAGTCGATTCAATTGATTGAGCGTTTGTCGAATGCGCACGGTATCTCAGGTTTTGAGGACGAGGTTGCCGGCATTTTTACTGATGCGGTCAAGCCGTTCAGTTCGGTCGAGGAAGATCATATGCGCAATGTGTATGCGGCGCGAAATGGAAATAATGGTGCTCGTCCGGTTGTTCAGCTGGATGCGCACAGCGACGAAGTCGGATTTATGGTTCAGGCAGTGAAACCGAATGGCATGCTGCGTTTTGTGACGGTCGGCGGCTGGGTGCGCGCCAATATTCCGGCACACAAGGTGCGCGTGCGCAATCGCGATGGGCAATACATATCGGGGATTATCGCCAGCACACCTCCTCATTTTATGACCGCGGAGGAGCGCAAACGACTACCTGAGGTTTCCGAGATGGTGATCGATGTTGGCGCAACTTCTGCTGAGGAAGCGGTTCGCGATTTCAAAATTGACATTGGGGCACCGGTTGTGCCGGACGTGACGTTCGAGTATAACGAAGCCAAGGGTTTAATGCTGGGCAAGGCGTTTGACAACCGAATCGGTACGGCGGTGATGGCTGAAGTTCTGAAGGAATTGGATGGATCGGATCTTGACATTGATGTTGTAGCCTCGCTTTCTGCACAGGAAGAGGTTGGCGAGCGTGGCGCACAGGTCGCGATGAAGAAGATCAATGCGGATGTTTCAATCGTGTTTGAAGGTGCGCCGGCGGATGATACGGTGATGCCCGAGTATATGATCCAAACCGGGCTCAAACGCGGACCGATGCTGCGTCATTTTGACTCATCGATTATTGTAAATCCGCGTTTTCAAAAGTTCTGCCTTGATCTGGCTTCTGAAAAAAGGATTCCGACGCAACAGTCTGTACGAAGCGGAGGTGGCAATGATGGTGCGGTGATCAATCTGTATCACGGCGCGCCGACCGTTGTGATCAGTGTGCCGGTTCGTTATGCGCATACCTCCTATTGCTTTGTTGCCTATGAGGATTTTGTTTCGGCGGTGAAGTTGACAGTCGACGTGTTGAAAAAGTTAAATGCTGATGTTATTGAACGGTTCTAAACATTTGAGCGTGGGAGCAGACCTGATTTTAGGGTCTGTTTTTTTTTTTTTTTTTAACATGAACTTGCTGAAACTGGGATAAGCAGCATATCTGTAATCAATCAAATTGAGATATGAGTGAGACGCCCGCGGCAAGCAAGCCAAGGAAGCCCCCTCAGGAAAATTGCGTGTTCGAGGAGGCTCCCGGATCGCCCTCGGCAAGCAGCTGAAGTGTCGTTCAAACTCAAGATTGATGGATCCAATCCTCGTCCTACGGGAGCAAGGAACGGGCTTAGTCAGGGTTTTCTGATCGCTTCCATTGATCGTAGCGATAGAGATCGATCAGAAGTGAGAGGATCACGGCATCTTCAAAGTGCTTCGGATCAAGTCCGGTGACGCTGTATTCCGGAGAGTGCATGTCTGAGTAATGTGGGTGAACTTTCTTTACATAGCATTGGACATGGGAAATGGATCGATTTATAGTCAAAGTAGATGTGAAAATTTTTAAACAAGTCAGAATAGGCTTTAATACAGGCTGATTACGTTTCTACTTTCGTTCGTTTTTGATTCAATGCTTTACTTCCTAAATGTTTCTTTGGATTGTAAGGGGGAATGAGATGATCACACTTAAGCATTTGTTTATGCTGCCGGAACTTTCAACGATCAAACCGGTCGCCGGAGAAGCGGGCATGTCGCGAACGATCTCCGGGGTCAATGTGATGGAAAGCGACTGTTTATTCGACTTTTTTAAGGCAGGCGAGCTGCTTGTCACGACGGGGATCAACATGGATCATGATGAGGAAAAGCTGATCACCATGGTGAAAAAAACCTATGATCACCAAGCATCCGGCGTGATCTTGAATGTCGGTCCATATATTCCGAGCATTCCCAATGAAGTCATGGATTTTGCAAATAGCCATCGGTTCCCAATTTTCAGTATGCCTTGGAGCTATCGTGTGGCTGATTTCGTGAAAATTACCGTTCAGTTTCTTGCAGCGGCGGAACAGAATCAATCCCGTTTCAGAGATTTGCTGTCAGAGCTGTTGTTCCAATCCGTTCCCGATCGTGCTTATGTGACTGCGGAACTTGAGCAGATCGGCGCGCAGGCGGATCAATCCTTTTCAATCGTGGTCTGTTCGTATGATTCGGATCAATTGCCGGTTGCGCTCGTCTATGGAATAGAGATGGAACTGTCGCGAAAATACCGACTGCTGCAATCGATGCATCGGGAGAATCAATTAATTTATTTGACTGTACAACTGCGCGGATCGGACTTGCCGCTGATGAAGCTGACCGAGGCAATTCGCGCCAAGAAGACAGAGTGGCGCAACCTTTCAATCGGGAGCGGAAGCGAATACCCGGTTATGGAGGCTCAAAGGAGTTACCAGGAAGCGCTGACGGTACTACGTCTGGCTAAACGTCATCCGTATTTGAAGATTTGTGAGTTTAATGATCTAGGTGCCTATCGCGCATTATTATGGATGTGCGCGATCCACGCATCATTGAGCGCTTTTATCAAAAGTATCTTGGGCAGCTGTACCGTTATGATCAACTGCATGAGACTGATTTTGTTCCATTTCTTCGTGTTTTTCTCGAAGAGGATGGACGCACGGCAACGATTGCTCATAAAAAATTTATTCATCGGAATACAGTCCTTTATAAAGTGAAAAAAATTGAAGCGATTCTTGGAGCAGATCTGGGGCATCCTTTTGTGAAAACGAATTTGCAGTTGGCCTTTATGATTGAAGATCTGATGCGATAATGTGCCTTGCGATTGTGCAAGTGCACATTATTTTTTGGCTGAATGTTCATTGTTTTCTGTTTTTATCGTTATATCATTAAATTATGTTAATTCAGAAAAATGGACTGGAGATGGCGCAATGGAGCACCTTGATGACCAGCAAATTAAAGAAGACGATCGAAACTATGTCTTACATTCATGGTCTAAACAAAAAGACGTCCATCCTAAGATCATTAAAAAAGCGCAAGGAATTTTTTTCTGGGATGAGACAGGAAAAAGGTTTTACGACATGTGTTCACAGCTTGTCTATCTGAATGTGGGCCATAATCATCCGAAGCTGATGGAGGCGTTCAAACACATCGGTGAAATCCCGCTTTCCGCACCGGGGTTTGCGACAGAATCGAAGGCAGAGCTTGCCCACAAGATTATTGAGGTTGCGCCAAAGAACATGGCCAAGGTCTTCTTCGCCAATGGCGGTGCCGACTCGAATGACCACGCGGTAAAAATTGCGCGCATGTACTCGGGACGGTACAAAATCTTCTCACGTTATCGATCCTATCATGGCGCAACCTTTGGTGCCGGTAATTTATCCGGTGAAAATCGTCGTTTCACTGTTGAACCGGGACTTCCTGGATTCATTAAATTTGAGACACCGTACCTTTACCGGGAATCCATTGCTTTTGACAGTGAAGAAGCGGCGGCAGCTTTCTATCTGGATCGTCTCAACAGTCAGATCCTCTATGAAGGGCCGGAATCGATTGCAGCCATTTTCATGGAGTCGATTCCAGGTAGCAACGGCGTACTGATTCCGCCAAAGGGTTATATGGAAGGTGTACGGGAGCTGTGCACGAAATATGGGATCCTGATGATTTGCGACGAGGTCATGGCCGGTTTCGGGCGCACCGGGAAAATGTTTGCGGTTGAACATTTCGGAATTGAACCGGACATGATGACTTTTGCCAAAGGCGTGACCTGCGGCTATAGTCCACTTGGCGGTGTGATTGTCAGCAAGCAGATTGCTGACTATTTCGATGATCATGTGCTGATGACCGGATTGACCTATAGTGGGCACACGGTCTCCACACAAATCGGCTGCGCCACGCTTGATGTGTACAAGGAGGAGCACTTGATTGATCACGCGGCGGCGATGGGCGATGTTCTGGCAGAGCGTCTCGATAAGCTGAAACGTTTTGCATCCGTTGGCGAGGTGCGCTGTATCGGACTGTTCGCGGCAGTTGAACTCGTCAAAGACAAGGAGACAAAAGAACCGCTGATCGCCTATGGGATGGATTTCGGCAGGGATAAAGTCGGACTGATGAAAAAATTCGTCGGCATGCTGATGGCCCAAGGCTTTTACACCTACTCACATGAATCGAGTGTGATGATCGCTCCGCCGCTGATTATTACCGAAGCGGAAATTAATGAAGCGATGGATCGCTTTGAAGCTGCTTTGACTCAGTTTGAAAAAGAGGTTCTGTTCGCAGATTCGAAGTTGATGACGCCTTAATTAAGCGGTTTGCTCATAAAATGCGCCATACGTTTGACCGCAATGAAAAATAATTTTTTTACAGTGAAATGGAGTTCGAGACAACGCGTGTCATTTGAGCCGGTTCAGCAAGGAAAAATTGTTTTACGGAGGCGGGACGCTCGTGCAGGAACAGAAGCTGAAGATTAATGCGGAACGGTTGAAGGAGACAATTGAAAAATTTGCGGATTTTGGGCGCACTGAGAAGAATGGGGTCACGCGACTATCGCTTTCAAATGAGGATATCGGTGCACGGGACTACCTGGTCTCTTGTTGTAAGGAGCTAGGGATGAGTATCAAGGTTGACGATGTTGCAAATGTGTACGCCACAATGGCAGGCAGCGAGGACCGACCTCCGCTGGTGATGGGGTCCCATCTCGACACGGTGAAGAAAGGCGGTCGTTTTGACGGTGTGCTCGGCGTTATTGCCGCACTGGAAGTGGCACGAACGCTGCATGACCACCGCATTCAGCCGAAAATTCCGTTCATGCTCGTTGATTTCACGAATGAAGAAGGTGCACGTTTTGATCCGGCGATGATGTGTTCCGGAATCATCTCCGGAAAATTTGAGAAGGCGCAAATGCTGCAAAGTATGGATTCGCAAGGCATGACTTTTGGAGAGGCATTGGCGGCGAGCGGTTATGAGGGCGATGCGGCCAATCGACTACAGGAAGCGACCGCTTATTTGGAAATGCATATTGAACAGGGGCCGGTGCTCGAGAGCGAAGCACGTTCGATCGGCATTGTTGAGGGCGTTGTCGGTATGGTGAATGACGAGATTGAGGTAACCGGGGCATCAGATCATGCTGGAACGACACCGATGCCCATGCGCAAGGATGCGTTGTTTGCAGCGACCGATGCCATCGTCCTACTGAGGAAGAAGTTGAATGAGCTGGATTCTGATTTGGTTTATACGATGGGACGAATGCTGGTGGCTCCGAATATTCATACCGTGATTCCGAATCGAGTGACGTTCACACTCGAAGCGCGGCACAAAGATATGAATGTTGTGGCACAAGTCGTTCAAGCGATTAAAGAGCTACCAGAAACTTTGGGCGGCTGCACAATTAAGGTTCGAAAATTATGGGGGAGAAAGACCGTTGCCTTTGACCAGACGCTTTGCGACAGGTTGGAACAATCGGCACAAGAGCTGGGTTATACCTATAAAAGAATGTACAGCGGTGCCGGTCATGACGCTCAGTATATAGCCGATTACATTCCTACGGCAATGATTTTCGTTCCAAGCTTGGATGGCAAGAGCCACTGTGAGGAAGAGTTTACGGACTATGAAGATTGCGCAAAGGGGGTGAATGCGGCCCTGGATACAGTGCTTTCCATCCTTAGTCCGGCGTGATTCTTGCAATGATTCTTTTTTTAATAGCTTTCGTGATCAAGAGAGAACAAGGCTTTGAGCTTTGTGATGGTTTTGCCTCTATGAACGAGGTCTTGTGATGGTTCTCCTGCAACTCCAAATTAAATTAGGGAGGAAGACACATGACGAAAACGCAAGTTGAGCAAAACGGTATTGTAACATTGACCAGCGAAGCTGCTGAAACGCTTAAAGACAGTCATCTGTTGAATGAAGATTTGCGCCCGACAACGAAAGAGGAACATCATTGGACGGCATATAACTTTGCTTCACTTTGGATAGGCATGTGTATCTGTATCCCGACGTACACAATGTCGTCCGGACTGATTGCACTGGGGATGAACTGGTGGCAGGCAATCGTCACGATCATTCTCGGAAACTTGATCGTTCTGATTCCAATCTTGCTGAATACGCATGCCGGTACGAAGTTTGGCATCCCTTATCCGGTATTCGCACGTCTTTGGTTCGGATCAAAAGGGGCACATATTCCGGCGATTGCCCGGGCAATCGTTGCCGCGGCTTGGTTCGGTATTAACTGCTGGTACGGTGGTGCGGCGATCGATACGCTGCTTGTCTCAATGACCGGTTGGGAACAGGTCGGCGGGCACTTGTTCATCGCGTTCTTTGCATTCTGGGCTCTGAATGTATTGATCGCCTATCGCGGACCGGAAGCCATCCGTAAAATGGAATTCTGGGCTGCCCCGGTGTTGCTCATTCTCGGTCTTGCCTTGCTGATTTGGGCATTAACTGCTGCCGGCGGCTTTGGGCCAATGCTTTCTGCTCCTTCTAAATTTAATTCAGTCGGCTCGTTCCTAGCCATCTTTTTCCCTGCATTAACCGGGGTCATCGCTTTTTGGGCAACCTTGGCTCTAAACATTCCTGATTTCGGACGCTACGCGAAAAGTCAAAAAGCGCAAGTGGTTGGTCAATCGATTGCACTTCCCGGTACGATGGGACTGTTTGCGTTCATCGGTGTTGGGGTCACCTCGGCTACCGTCGTTATTTTCGGTGAAGCGATCTGGGATCCGGCTGCACTTCTTTCTCATTTTCCTCCATTTGTGATCTTCATCGGTACAATTGGCATTATCCTAGCTGCCTTAACGACCAATGTTGCTGCGAACGTCGTCGCTCCGGCTCGTGCGGCAGAAAATCTTTATCCGAAAAAAATCACCTTTGCCGGCGGTGCCATTTTAACTGGTCTGCTTTCGCTTGTGATGCAGCCATGGTATCTTGTTGGCGATATCGCCAATTACATTTTCGTCTTCCTCAACGGATACGGCGCGCTGCTTGGTCCGATCGATGGAATTGCAATTGCCGATTATTGGTTTGTACGCAAACGTCGTCTTGCATTGAGCGAGTTGTATAAAAGCGACGGTCGATACAGCTATGCTTCCGGCTTTAACATGAAGAGTATTTATGCCTTGCTGATCGGAATCGTGATTCCGGTACTTGGGCTCTTTATCCCGGCACTTTCCTTCCTGTGGCAAAATGCATGGACATTCGGTCTGATCATCTCCGGGTGCGTGTACGGATACCTGATGCGTCAAAGCCCGAGCATGCTCAGCGAGGAAGAGTACGCCTCGATGACGGTGATGATGGATTCAGCAAGTACGTCAAAAAAATTAAGTGGCAATGTAATCAAATCCGATCCGGAAAACGTCTGATTCACGCAATGAATGACGGCTGAATACGAGGAGATGATTGGTTATGGATTCTGCAGCAACGAATGCTTGGAAGATCTTCGATGAAGTGAAGCCCGACATGAAGCCAAAAGAAGTCATGGAGGAAGCGAATCGCTGTTTGTTCTGTTTCGATGCACCGTGTATGAAGGCCTGTCCAACCCATATTGATGTTCCGTTATTCATCAAAAAGATTACAACCGGCAATATGAAAGGGTCGGCGCGTATCATTATGGAAGCGAATCCGGTCGCAGCAACCTGCGCGCGGGTATGTCCAACCGAAGAATTATGCGAAGGTGCTTGCGTGCTCAACGATGCGTCACTACCAATTATGATCGGCGATCTGCAGCGGCATACGATGAACTGGGCGATGAAAAATAATCCGCAATTGTTTGAGGCAGGCGAGCAGAACGGCAAAAGGGTTGCAGTAATCGGTGCCGGTCCGGCCGGGTTGTCTTCGGCTCGGGAACTTGCGCGTTATGGCTATCAAGTAACGGTTTTTGAGAAACAAGCGGAAGCTGGAGGTCTGGATACGTACGGGATCGTTCCCTTTCGGCTTCCCAAGCATGTTGCGCTTTGGGAAGTCGAGCAGATCAAGAAACTCGGCGTGAGCATTCAAACGAATACTGAAGTCGGAAAAGATGTATCGATTCAAGCGGTTCTTGATGGGTTTGATGCAGTTATCCTGGCCATCGGTATGGCTCATGTACCGCCGCTTGGCATTCCCGGAGAAGAACTTGACGGCGTATTTGATGCGATTCAGCTGATTGAACGTGTAAAAAGCGGCCACGTCACGGATCGTTTCTCCGGGAAAAAGGCAGTCGTGATTGGTGCCGGGAATACGGCCATCGACGCAGCGACTTGTCTAAAACGATTGGGTGCGGCTCGCGTGCAAATCGTGTACCGCCGTTCTGAGAAGGAAATGACTGCTTATCCGTTTGAATACCGTTTTGCCAAAGAAGAAGGCATTGAATTTCGCTGGCAAACACAGCCGAAAAGGATTGAAGGCGACGAAAACGGTAACGTTACAAGCGTTGTCTGTGCGCCAATCATGCTCGGCGAAAAAGATGCAAGCGGGCGCCGCCGTCCAATCGAAATTGACAATGCTCCATTTCCCATGAACACCGATGTCGTGGTCAAGGCGATCGGACAAATGCGTGATGTACCATTGATTGAGGCATTTGATTTGGCTCATGATCACGGTGTTGTGGCGGTTGACCCGCTGACTTACCAAACATCGAATCCTAAGGTATATGCTGCCGGTGATGTGATTTTCGGTAATGGAAAAGGCGAAGCGATGGTTGTTGCAGCTGCGGAGCAGGGGAAAAAGACAGCACAAGCGATTCATGAGCAGCTGCTCAGCAAAATTTAAAACTGAGGAGTGAAGGCGATGGCGGATTTGCATATTGATTTTGCAGGCATTAAGTCAAAGAATCCTTTCTGGCTGGCTTCCGGACCACCGACCAACACCGGCTATCAGGTGCAGCGTGCATTTGACGCCGGTTGGGGCGGTGCCGTATGGAAAACACTGGGTGATCCGGTCATCAATGTAACGTCACGATTCTCAGGATTGAATTATGGCGGGCAGCGTGTGGCTGGTTTTAATAATATTGAACTGATTACGGATCGTCCGCTTGAAGTCAATCTGCGCGAGATCAGAGAAACGAAACGTGCCTATCCTGATCATGCAATCATTGCTTCGCTCATGGTTGAGCCAAAACAGGAGAAATGGCATGAGATTGTCAAACGTGTTGAGGATGTTGGTGTTGACGGTCTGGAACTCAATTTCGGCTGTCCGCATGGAATGGCTGAGCGCGGTATGGGTTCTGCCTCAGGGCAGGTTCCGGAATTGGTCGAAAAACAAACCTATTGGACAAAAGAAGCAGCAGAAACACCGGTGATCGTCAAATTAACCCCGAACATTACGGATATTACGGCAACTGCCTATGCGGCTGCTCAAGGCGGAGCCGATGCGATCAGCATGATCAATACCATTAATAGTTTAATGGGCGTTGACCTGGACACATGGAATACAATCCCGAATGTCGCCGGCAAAGGGACACACGGCGGTTATTGCGGACCTGCAGTGAAGCCGATTGCCTTGAGCATGGTTGCCGAGTGTGCGACGCAGCCGGATATTCCGGTACCAATCTCCGGGATCGGCGGGATCGAAAACTGGCAGGATGCCGCAGAATTTATGTTGATGGGTGCATCGAGCGTGCAGGTATGCACGGCTGCCATGCATCATGGCTTCCGTATTGTTGAGGATATGATCGACGGATTGAACAATTATTTGGATGAAAAAGGTCTTGCTTCCGTTTCGGATTTGGTCGGGCGTTCTGTTTCCAAATATAAGAAATGGGGCGACCTCGATTTGAATCACAAAGTGGTTGCCCGTATCAATCAAGACTATTGTATTCATTGCAACAAATGCCACATTGCCTGTGAGGATGCAGCACATCAGTGCATTGAATTTTATACAGAGTCCGACGGTACCCGTGCACTCAAAGTGCGTGAACAGGATTGCGTCGGTTGCAACCTTTGTTCCATTGTCTGTCCGGCAGAAGGCGCGATTGATATGATCGATCAGCCAAGTGACGTTTCGATGACTTGGAACGAACGCCAGCGCCTGATCAGTACGTTTGGAGGTTGAGCAATGCAAGAACACCAGCTTTATTTAGATGAAAAGCAAAAGATTGACACGTTGCTTGAAAATAATTTTTGCATTGTCGGTATCATTGAAAATCTTAGTGGCACATTTGTTGCATTCAAACAGGCTGAGGAGACAGGAAACGCTCCGCAAGCGACGGTGCAGCTTCTGATTCCAGAAACTCGGAAGTATGTGACGAACTTGCTTTTTACCAGTAGACTTGATCAATCCGTATCTTAAGCTGGAAAGATTGTTCCTAATGCAGGTTTTGTGCTGAATTAAATTTTGTTTAAACTGCTTACATTTTTTTAAGTCTGAATTTTTAAAGATCGTTTTCGACTTTCTTTTAAATATGCTTTGTAATTCGTTTTCGAATTGTGGATGGAGGCTGACGCTTATGAAACTTATTGGTGTAGATATTGGTGGTACATTTACCGATGTGATTTACACAGATACGGATACCGGTGTTTCAAAGATTCATAAAACGCCAACGACCACAAACGACCCATCAATTGGCATGGTCAATGGCATTTTAGAACTATGCAGCCGTTACGGGATTGATCGCGGCAGTGTCGATCATGTTTTCCACGGTACGACGATTGCAACCAATGCTGCTCTGGAGCATAAGGGGGCGAAAACGGGACTGATTACGACGGAAGGCTACCGTGATCTTTTGCAGATCGGCCGGCACCAGCGACCAGAAAACTATTCGATCACTCAGGATATTCCGTGGCAGGATCGCTCAATGGTGGCGCGACGCTATCGAAAGACGGTTTCCGAACGGATCGGTGTGCTCGATGGAAAGGCCTATGAAAAAGTGCCACTTGATGAGGAAGCGGTCATCAGCGTTCTTGATGATTTTAAAAAGGAAGGCGTCGAGTCAGTTGTGGTCGGGTTCTTATTCTCTTATTTGAATCCGGATCACGAAGAGCGGGTGAAGGAGATCGTCCAGGAAAAGTTTCCTGATTTTTATATCACGACTTCAGCAGAGATTTCGCCTCAGTTTCGTGAATTTGAACGGTTTGCGACGGCTTCGATGAACGGATTTGTCGGTCCGAAGATGAAAGGGTATATCGAAGCGCTTGAATCACGGCTCGCTGATGCCGGCATCGATTGCGATCTGCTGATTATGACATCAAATGGCGGAGTGGCCAATTCAGCAACAATTTCTGAAAAACCGGTTCTGACCCTATTATCGGGTCCGGCAGCAGGGGTGCTCGGCGGCCAATGGGCAGGAAAATTGTCCAATCATGAACGGCTGATTACCTTTGACGTCGGCGGAACAAGTGCAGACATCGGGATCGTGACCGAGCGCGGATTCTCGGAATCTTCTGCCGGCGATACTGAAATTGCCGGTTACCCGCTACAGGTGCCGATGATTGATATTTATACGATTGGTGCGGGCGGCGGAAGTATCGCTTATGTTGATGCCGGCGGCGCATTTCAGGTTGGCCCGCAAAGTGCCGGATCCTATCCGGGTCCTGCCTGTTACGGACGCGGCGGCGATCTGCCGACCGTGACCGATGCCACGCTCGTGCTTGGCCGTCTCGATCCGGATCACTTCCTGGACGGTGAGATGGAGATTTTCCCGGAAAAGGCGGTTGCTTCGGTTCAGCACCTGGCTTCCGTGCTTGGGCTTGGGCTCTATGAAACTGCTGAGGGCATTTTAACGATCGTGAATAATAATATGGCCAACGCGATCCGATCGCGTACGATTCAGAAAGGCTTTGATCCGCGTGAATTTAGTTTGGCGGCGCTCGGCGGCGGTGGACCGATGTGTTCGATCGAAGTGGCAAAAATTCTCGATATTCCGGAAGTCATCATTCCGCCGTATCCGGGAATTACGTCAGCAACCGGTCTGCTCACGACCGATTTGAAGTATGATGCCGTTCAGACGATTTTTGTGGCGAGCGACAAGGTCGATTTGGCGTATTTGAACGAGCGTTTTACGAATCTTGAAAAAGAAATTACGGCTCAATTGATGGATGCAGGGTTTGAGAAGGAACAAATTTCGCTCCTGCGTTTCTTTGACTGCCGCTATGTCGGGCAGGGCTATGAGCTGCGCATCCCGGTTGCTACAGGGGTAATTAATGAAAGCAACGCGTCGGCTATTTGGAATACGTTCCATGAGGTTCATAAACGTGAGTACGGGCACTCCTTTTTAAATAACCCGGTTGAAATTGTCAACATGCGTGTTACCGGCGTCGGTGAAATGCCGAAGATTGGTGATCCTGATTTTGCTGAAGGAAGCCGTTCGCTTGATGAGGCTCTGGTCAAAGTGGCTCCGGCATGGTTCCGCTCAAACAGCACGTTGAAATCATTTGACACGCCGCACTATATGAAAAGCAAGCTGCCGATCGATGAAGCTTTTGCAGGTCCGTGCATTATTTTGCAAAAGGATACGACATCCGTTATTCCGCCGAACTGCGCGGCAACGATGAGCGCAAACGGAAGCATCATCGTAAAAATAGGGGGCGAAGCGTAATGGTAGATACGAAGAAAGCGATCGACCCGATTACGGCACAAGTTCTAAGCGGTGCACTGAAAAATATTGCGATTGAAATGGGGCACAAGCTCGCGCGTATGTCCTATTCCAGTATCATTCGCGAATCCAATGATTTTGGCTGCGCGCTGCTTGATGAAAACGGACAGCAGCTTTGCGAGTCGGTAAACAGTACACCGCTGCAATCCGGTCCGATTCCCGGCTACCTCCAAGGTATTCGTACGATTATGGCCGAGCGCGGTGATGATTTTAAACCGGGGGATGTTATTCTCCATAATTCTTCTTTTTATGGTGCGACACACCAGCCGGATTGCGGTTTCTTTGTTCCGGTCTATTATAAAGGTGAGTTAGTTGGCTTTTCGTGCTCAACGGCGCATCAACTTGATCTTGGCGCGCTGTCTCCAGGCTCCATCGGGATCATCGATGCAGTGGATTGTTTCGCAGAAGGGCTGCAGTTTAAGGCGATCAAGGTTTATGATGAAGGAAAACCGAATGATACTGTTTGGCAGCTGATTCGTGATAACGTGCGCGCCACTGATATGGTTGTCGGTGATATGGAAGCACAAATTGCAACGTGCCGGATCGGCGCACAACGCTATTTGGAATTGGTCGAAAAGTTCGGACTCGAGACTGTCCGAGCGGCACGCGACTATATGATCGACTATTCGGAGCGGATCCTGAGAAACGAGATTGCGAAAATACCAGACGGCACGTATCATTCGTCCGGCTACATCGACGGATACTTGGATAGTGAGGATCCGAAGCGAAAGGACTTGAAGTTCGAGGTCAACCTGACTGTAGAAGGCGATGACATGATCGTTGACCTGACCGGAACCTCGGATCAGGTCGATGACCGGCCGATCAACATGCCGTTTCCGGGAACTACAGATATGGCGGTGTACCTGACGATCCGAACCATTCTGCTGGATTCGAAGAAATTCGGCTACATTCCGCAAAATGCCGGAATGGTGAAACCGATTAAGATCATCGCGCCGGAAGGAACGCTTGTAAACCCAACTTACCCGGCACCGACGATCTCTCGATTTTGTCCCGGCAATGCACTTGCCGATACGATCATGCATGCACTCGGTCAGGCGGTTCCAAATCAAATTTGCGCCGGCATCGGCAATTTGTACATGGTCGCCTACAGCGGGATGATTGATAAAAGATACTGGGTATACATGGATATTATGGCCGGAAGTTCCGGCGGACGCTTTGGGAAAGACGGTATGGATGCGATCGATGTCTTGTATGCTAATACGCGAAACAATCCGATCGAGGATATCGAATCGCATCAACCGCTGAGTGTGACTCGTTATGAATTCCCGGACAATGCCGCAGCCTCAGGAAAATATCGCGGCGGTGTCGGTCCGATCCGTGACATTGAATTTACCGATGAAGGCGGATTTTCTGTCGAAGGCGAAGGACAAAAATACGCGCCATGGGGTTTTGCCGGCGGCTGTGATGGCACGCCAAGCACGCTGATTTTCCGTGATCGCGCGGGTAAGGAGACGGTACTCCCGTCAAAGGTTCCCTATAAGAAAACCAACCCAGGCGAAACGCTGGAGATCATCGGTCCGTGTGGCGGCGGATACGGTAGCCCGTTCGAACGTGATCCGGAAGCCGTTCTTGGCGATGTGCTTGACGATTATATCACGTCCGAACGTGCCAGAAACGAGTTTGGTGTCGTTATCGAAGACAATAAAATTTTGTGGGACGAAACCGAACTGCTGCGCAGTACTCAAGCATGAACACTGATTCTATTAGGAGCCTTTGGGCGATTGAACCCTTGCAGGGAACAATTGTCCGAAGGCTTTTTCGCAAGAAAAGAAAGTTTGAAGTTTTGACCAGTTTGTACTGGAATAAATTTCGTCTTCAATAAAATCAGCTCCAGACACGTAAGCGCGAGGCGCTTGCGGAGCGATCCTGTTGATCGCAGGCCAGGGGAGACCCGCAGGTAACGGTATGTACGAGGAGGCTCCCAGTTGTCGGGCGGCGAACAGCAGAGGGTCTTTTTGGCACAAGCACTTGCTCAAGAGCTTGAGATCTTACTTATGGATGAACCGATGAATCACCTTGATTTGGCCTATCGGTTTTTGGTCCTTGTTGCCTTTAGAATCACTAGGCACAAAGCATGATTCTTCGATTTGAGTCAATCAGCCTATGCTTTTCAGTGTTTTTTTCCCTTAAGTCAGTGTGTCTCATCACGATAAAAAAGGCAGTTAGTGTGCTTTTTCTCTGGGCTGTGTTTTCATTTTCAATCTTAGTGTTTAAAAATACTAAGGCGTGCACTGGAAAATGTCCGGCAACTTTTCCTGCTGCAATCGAGAATTCTACGGTGAATCAGTGCAACACACAAGGTTGGTATGAAAATTGCTGGATTTAGTGCGGCGGATGAAACCAATCGTGCTCAGATTCGTTGAGATGCATTAGATTTTGTATCCGGAAGGAAGGAGGAGGAACGATTTATTTGTGAAATGATCGACCCACAAAATGAAAACGCTTAACTAAAGGGGAGAAAAACGATTGAAAAAAATACTAACGTCTTGGATTGCTGCGCTGCTCATTCTCGGGATCATTGGATCGGTATTTCCTGCACAGGCGAAGGCAGCAGCTGGCTCCTATCAAGAACCTTACCGCAATCAGTATCATTATTCGGCGAAACAGAATTGGCTGAATGATCCGAACGGGTTGATCAAATACGACGGCGTTTATCATATGTTCTATCAATATAATCCTCAGGGGAATGAGTGGGGAAACATGTCTTGGGGGCATGCAACGAGTACGGATCTTGTTCATTGGAAGGAACAGGATGTCGCCATTCCGGAGAGTGACGAAAATGCATGGGTCGATTTCTGGATGAAGACAAAGGACGATGCAAAACCGGTTCATTATCTTGGCCGCCCGACAACAAATTGGGATGTTTGGAATCCGAACGGTAAGCGCTACATTTTCAGCGGCTCAGTGATTTTGGATAAAGACAATGTCGCAGGCTTTGGAAAAAATACACTGATTGCTTATTATACAAGTACCTATCAGGTTGCCGTTCGCGATGATGATTACAGCAAAGATCAACTTGGCAACTTGCTGGGCATCCGTGAAGTCCAGGAACAGAACATGGCGTACAGTACGGACGGTGGCAAGACATTTAAAAAGTACAACAACCAGAATCCGGTTATTCCGGTAACCCAAGTACCGACCAGTGATGCGGGAAATTTCCGTGATCCGAAAGTTGTTTATGATGAAGCGAATAAGCAATGGGTTATGCCGGTCGTTTCCGGGCAGGAAGTTGATTTGTTTACGTCAACAAACTTGAAGGACTGGACCTTTCAATCGGCGATTAAGCGCGCACATGATGTCGGCAATGGCGTTTGGGAATGCCCGGAACTGATCCCGATGAAGGTCAAAGGCACGAACAAGACAAAATGGGTGCTTTCGCTAAGCGTGCAGCAAGGGGCACCTGCGGGCGGATCCGGAATGCAGTACTTTATCGGCAATTTTGATGGGAAAAAATTCATTCCGGATTCTGATGAAACGATGAAAAATCCACAGTGGCTCGATTTCGGTGAGGATTTCTATGCCGGTGTTACGTTTGGGGAAACGCCTGGACGAACGATCATGCTTGGCTGGATGTCGAATTGGAACTACGTTGGTGAGCAGAAGACCACACCATGGCACGGAGAGATGACCTTGCCGAGAGAATTGACGCTCGTTCGTGACAATAGCGGCTATTCATTGAAACAGGCGCCTGTGAAAGAAGTGAATCAATTAAGCCAAGGGGAAACAGCTTTAGATGTTCGGAAGATTCATGCGCGCGCTCAATCAGAAAAAACGATCGATATCAAAAACTTTTCCGGCACGCAGTATAAAGTCAGCGCTGATTTTTCATGGAAGAAAAATCAAGCACCGAATCGTCTTGGCGTTAAACTCAGAGCTTCGGAAGACGGTTCGAAATACGTTGCAGTTGGCTATGACCCAAGCAGCAAGCAGGTTTATCTTGATCGAACAAAAGACGGCGAATCGATCACAAGACAGAATACCAAGGTGAAGCTGGACGGAAATCCAACCAACATCAAACTGGCGGTTTACGTCGATACGTCTTCGATTGAAGTATTCGTGAACAATGGAGAAAAAGTGCTGACTCAGGTGGTTTATCCGAATCCCGAACAGCCGTCCGATTCAAAAGGGCTGGCATTCTTCGCGGAAAGCGGAAAAGTGACCATTACCCGGGCTGTCGGCGAGCATTTCGAAAGCATCTGGGGCAACAATCCAACAATCAACGCCCCTGATCATCAGACGGTCAGCTATCGATCTGAATTCGATCCGCTCGATGGAGTTCGCGCGCAGGATCCAAAGGATGGCGACTTGACTTCGGCAATCAAGGTATCCGGCGACAAAGTGAATACCAAGAAGCCGGGAACGTATCGCATCACGTATACGGTTTCGAATGTTGCAGGCGTTCAAGCCAAACATCAAACTACGGTTCGCGTAACGCCGCGTGAAAAAAAATAACCTTTTCATCAATCAGGCAGGCTGCTTTACAGCACCTGTCTTTTTTCTGTCTTCAGAGAAAACCAATGTGTTCACGGGCAATGTTCACGGTCGGAAAATTGAGTTAATATAGGAGTAAGTTTACAAGCTTTTCAAACTATTTATGAACAAAGGGATGTCGCAATGAAGAATAATTCACATGCGGCTTGTACGACGGTGCTGGTCGGCAAGGGCGCAACATTAGATGGCTCAACGATGATTGCCAGGAACGGGGACAGCTATGAAGTTCTTGTTCCGAAAAAAGTGGTCGTGCATGAGCATCAAGTACTGGAGAAAGAAGAAAACTACGTATCTCCAAACAACCGCTTTACGATCACATTGCCGAAGGAACGCTTCCGCTATACGGCGATTCCCGATCGCGAGGATCGCTACGTCACATTTGAAGATGCGGGAATCAATGAGAGAAATGTCGGTATGAGTGCAACGGAAAGCATTTACGGCAATCCGCGCGTGCTCGGTTATGACCCGCTTGTGGAAAACGGGATTGCAGAAGATTGCATGGTTACGGTTGTGCTTCCATACATTCATTCGGCGCGCGAAGGTGTGCTGCGTCTCGGAGAAATTGTTGAAACCTATGGTGCGGCCGAATCAAACGGTGTTCTGTTTTCAGATAAGGATGAAGTTTGGTACATGGAAATTGTGACCGGCCATCTGTGGGCAGCGCAGCGGATTCCGGATGATTGTTACGCGGTGGTCGCCAATCAATCGGCGATTCAGGAAATAGATCCTTACGAGAAAGAGCATTTTTTGATGGCGCCGCAGCTGGTTGATTTTATTGAAAAGCATCATTTAAATACGGGGAGCGACACCATCAACTTCCGCAATGTTTTTGGACGGCAGAATGTCTTTGACCGTCATTACAATACCCCTCGTGTCTGGTACGGTCAGAAGTATTTGAATCCGGATAGTGAACAAGATCCGCAATCGAATGAACTCCCGTTTCTGCGCAAAGCTGGTCGGAAAATCGGTGTCGATGACATTGCCTATATTCTGGACTCGCACTATCAGGAAACGGTGTATGATCCGCTCGGCTCCGGTAGCGAAGCAGAGCGTACTTTGTTCCGCGCGATTTCGCTCAACCGGACGCAGGATTCGCATATTTTGCAGATTCGTCCCAATGTGCCGGATGCGTTTGCTGGTATTCAGTGGATTTCGCTTGCCGGAACGTTCAGTCCTTATGTTCCTTTTTACACGAACATCACTTCTGTTCCTGAATCGTATGCGGTGACGCCGCTTAAGCTGTCGCTTTCCTCTGCATACTGGCTCTACAAGACGATTCCGGTGATTGTCGAGCCGCACTACCATGCATTCCTGAAACAGGTGCAGGACTATAAGGAACAGCTTTTCAGCAGTTATCTTGGCACGCTCGAAGCGACCGATGAACAGGCGGGTAAGCTGGATGAGCAGGAAATCACGAAATTCTTGACAAAGGTGACCGGTGAAAATGCGGGCCAAGCGCTTGAAGCCACACGCAAGTTGCTCCAGGATTTGACGATGCAGGCGATGTCACTGTCAAAATTGACCTTCAATATGGATAAAAACTTGTAATGACGCATGTTTTTGCCAATAGATTGATTGTGACGACGAAGGGGTGTCACGCAGGTAACAGCGCGCGAGGAGGCTTCCGGACTGCCCGCGTCCCGCGCCTAGTTGATGCGAGCGGCTGAAGTGGCGTTCAAGCACCAGTTCGATGGATCAAAGCCGCAAGGAAGACCCCGCAGGGATTGTGGTCTGAGCCGAGGAGGCTTCCGGACTGCCCGCGTCCGCGCCTAGTTGATGCGAGCAACCGAAGCGACGATTCAGCACCGAAAAAACGCGAGCCCATCACGCATGGTTGTTAATTAAGGACGAGGCGCCTTTAGCCCGGTTTTTCTAATACTATCAGAAAGTATAAAGATTATAAGGAAGATAGTATAAGTGCAACTAAGGCTCCGCCAGCGCCAGAGGCTTGGCCTCGCCAAGTTTTCTTTAAATTAACGTTTTACAAATAGAGAATGGAGTGATCAAAATGAAAATAGCGGTCATTGGTGCAGGAGCAATGGGACTGCGCTACGGAATCTTGCTTCAGGAAGTCGGCAATGATGTCGATTTTGTGGAACCGTGGGCGCCGAGCTATCAGGCCATTTGCAAACAGGGCGGCGTGCAAGTCTCGCGCGACCATCAGAATCAGCATCTAGTACCGGTCGATGTGTACCGTCCGGATGAATATACGCAAACTCCGGATTTAGTGATTTTATTTACAAAACAGATGCAGTCGGAAGAAGCGATGGTGGCCTGTCGCCATTTTATCGGTGAAAAAACGTATGTGCTGACCAATCAAAACGGAATTGGATCGGTCGATGTCATTCGCCGTTATGTGCCGAATGAACGAATCATTGCCGGAATCGCGCTGATTGCGACAGTGCTTGATGCACCGGGAAAAGTTGATTTCATGGGTGCTAAGGGTGCGGGACATACGCAACTGGTTAATGTGACCGAAAAACCGGATGATTTTACGGATGAAGTGGTTCGCGAATTTGAACGTGCGGGCATGAACCCGACGCTGCAGACCAATTATCTGGGTACTCTGTGGGGCAAGCTGCTGATGAATTCGGTGATTAATACACTGTGCACATTGATGGATATCACGATGGGCGAATATGTCGCTTATTCAGGGGCGGATGATCTTTCGCGTCGATTGATCGATGAAGGCTATGCGGCGGGAGTTGCCGACGGCGTGCGCTTTATGCAGAGTCGCGAAGAAATGCTTCAGATCATCGATCACGAAAGCTCGCAAGTAAATCCGCTGCATCATCCATCGATGTACCAGGATATGGTCAACGGCCGACCGACCGAAGTCGACTACATCAACGGACATATTGTAAAAACAGCGAAAAAACACGGTCTCGAAGCGAAAAGTCATGAAATGCTTGTGAATTTGCTGCATTTGGCGGAAAGTGCCAAACAGTTAAAAATGGCGCATTAATTGCTTGTTTTGCATTAGAAAAATCGGGCACACCTTGTCCGAAATAGAAACTATTCCATAAAAAAAGGTGTCCGGATCGAATCCGGACACCTTTACTATTTGATGAGATTACTGCAGTTTTTTACGCCGCATCAGCTGTACTGCAAAAACAAGGAAGAATACACCCAGACCGATGAACCAAAGGTTGGATTGATCCCCTAGCGCCGGAAGAAAATGATTCAACAAGCTACTTGTCTTTGCTTGTTGGAGATGGGCTGCTTGATCCTTAGCAGCGGTTTTGGTAGCATCGCTGCTCTGTGATGATGCCGCATTTACCGACGTGCCACTGTTTGATTGGTCGACCGGCGAAATCAAGGATGAATCGTCCTTTTTCTGATCAGCAGGCGGATTGACGTTTGAATCGCTTTTGTCCGGATCGGCAGGTGCATCGCTGCTTGAACCATCATTCTCCTGTTTTGGCGGATTCGGAGCTGGAGCCGTCTGATCCGTTTGTCCTGGTGGCAGTGTTCCTGATTCTTCGCCAGAAGCAGGATTTCCGGATGACTGATCACCATCTTTGACTTTAATGGCATTAAGCCGTTTCAGCAATCTGGTTTTGTCTGGGCCATCCGGGAGCGCGTCAACGCGTGTTCGCGCTGCGTCTACATCACGCTGCAATTTGCTTTTCTCTGCTTTGGCAACAGCGGCTTCGGCCTCCGCTTGACTATCCTTTTTTACTGAAAAGAAGGCTGACTCGCTTGTTACCGTTGAATAACCGACGCCGTAAATAAAGAATTTCGTTGCTGTATCGGTTAAGGAATGATAAGAAATCGGGTATTTAAAGCTTCCGTCTGCAGCGACCTTAATTCGGATCGCCTGCTTAAAATCAGCCTTTCCATCTTTTCCGGTTGGCACAACCTGGATGGAGTCGCGTGTTCCGTTGACCGTTCCGTGATAGTCATAGCGCTGTGTCCATGTATTCCATAAATAATCGAGCGCCGGGTCTTTGAGATTGCCTTTGATCCAGAATGCTTTTTCCTTTTTTCCAGTCTCAGGATTGACTTCTGTCGTCAGATCGGATGGTTTGACTGTGTAAGTTCCTGATTTTGTTGCAAGAGACAACGAAGGTTTTTGATCTTTGGAATCTTGATCAATAACTGAGAGTGGAACGAGAAGGTCGGTTCCTGCGTCGTCTGGATCATCGTTGACAAACCAGTAGTCAAGGAGGTAGTCGCCTGCGGGTGCCTGCTTGGTTTCCAAACTGGCAAGATCAAGGTAGGTTCCGTTCCAGGCATCCCCAAGCTTGAGCGCGCCTGTTTTATTTTTTATGGCAAAAATATTGGCGACGCCGAACAATTTTCCGGTATTGGCGTCATAAACGACGATCCATACGCTGTCTTTTGGCGAATTCATCGTCACGTATCCATCAACATTGTCGTTTTCCCATGGATAGTTGGACACATCACCGCTGTCTTTAAGCGTTATATAGCGGTCAAGGTCAGCGGATGCGGCCACCGGCTGTTTGGCAACGGTTGTTGAAAACGGGATTCGGGTAATGTCTGAACCGCTTGTCGCGGTGATAAATCCTTGATAGCTGTTGTAGGCGGTCCCTGAAGGAAGATGCAACGTCAGCTGAATGGAAGCATTTCCACCTGCTGGAACGGTTACTGATTTTGGCAGATCGAGTGTTAAGCCACCATTTCCAGGTGCCCCCACATTTGATCCATTGAACGTCCCTTTTAGTGTGAATGTTTTTGTGCTTGCCCCGCTATTGTGTATCTTAACGGTTTTGCTGATGTCGCGCGCTTTTTGATCAAAGAATGCGCCGAATGCTGCGGAGCCGGTTAAATAAGGAATTTCTTCTTTAGTCCCGGTATTCAGATCCAGAGAGGACGAGGTGTTCTGAACGGTAAATGTTGTTGGATGATTCAATGCTTTATAAGCATCAATACGGCCGGCGCCTGCGTCAAAAACCGACCAGGGTTTGCTGAGCGGATCAGTCGTACTCATCAAATCTGATTTTACTTCTGCTGGAGTCAACGTCTTTCCTTCTGCTTTTGCTTGACTATACAGGAGTGCAGCCACACCGGTGACATGCGGAGCGGCCATTGATGTGCCGTCCATCATCTGATAAGCATAGGTATAATCGTTGGCGTTGTCCGGTGCGTTAATATAGTAAGGCGCTGTCGAGTCAATGGCAACGCCCGGTGCCGTTAGATCAGGTTTAATGTCATAGGTCAAGCCAACCGGACCTCTGGAACTGAAATCGGCAAGGTTGTCTCCGGACTTTTCGACGGTGTGCATGGTGCCGAAGTTCACTTTCAGTATTGGATTTTTCTTTAAGGCAGCGACTAAGGCATCACCTTGGGCTTTGTTCAGGCTGAAGGAGGGAACGTAATGCTTTGATGCGCCGAAACTGTAGTCGAACATGACGTCCGAATTGTTATAAATAATCGCAAACTTTGCACCGTGTTTTTTGGCATTTGCGAGATTATCAACAAAATAGTTGCCGCCTCGCTGAATGAGGGCGATTGAATCTTGCGCTTTCAGTGCCTTATCGTCAAACTGTCCCTCAAGACCTTGGCCGCAATCAACGACCGCGTATTCTTTGCCTTGCAGCGTTGCAACGTCGTCGCCAAGTCCGGTCGCAATGGTGGTCAGGTCAAGTTTGAGATCGCCTGCTGCTCCATTGAAGGCCGGCGTGCTTGTCGGCGAGTCGCTGGCGCCAACGGTGATTGCAAGCGGGGAGGTTCCCGGCGATCCCAATGTCCCTGCGGAGGGTCCGGAATTACCCGCTGAAATAACTGCCGTTTTCCCGGCTAGTGAAAAGTTGTTAATGGCAACAGAATCAGCGCCGTAAGGCTGATTATCCGAAGAGCCAAGGGACAGATTAATGACATCGATTCCATCTGTATAAGCGCGGTCGATTGCAGCGATGATGCCTGAGGACGCGCCGCTGCCATAGGGACCGAGGACACGGTAGATGTGGAGTTCGACATCGGGGGCGATGCCCAGTTCAGATGCAGCAATCGTTCCGGAAACATGCGTGCCGTGTGAGGTGTAGTATTCACTGCCCGTATCAGGATCGATTTCCGGTTCGCCGCTCTTTTTCCAATCATTATACGTTGTTTCCATCGGATCATTATCGTTATCGATGAAATCATAACCGCCGCTGTAGACACCCTTGAGTTCCGGATGATTGTAATCAATCCCTGTATCCAGAACACCGACTTTGCCGCCTTTACCGGTGATCCCAAAATCTTTGCGTGCTTTGTCAACGCCGATTTGCGGACGACTTTGATCCATGTTGGCAGAAACTGCGTCCTCAGCTACCTTTGTTATTTTATCTTCGGGGACGCGGACGATTTGATCTTTCCAAACTTTTTTAACATAAGGAAGCTTTGCGATGCTTTTGATTTTATTTCCGGGTAGTTTAACGGCCATTCCATTAAAGGTTTGCTTAAATTCATAGCCCAGCTGGGTGGAGGAAGCGGCGAAACTTTTCACTTTTGCCGCACTTTGTAATGAAGCTTTAAAATCGGCATGTTCTTTATTAATTGCTTGCAATGCGCTTGTTGCGGTTGAAAAGGATTTCGCTGATTTGAGTGAGGCGGCTGGCTTGTGGGTGGCAAGAGGATCTGTAGTAAATTCAACGATAATCGCTTGTTGTTTGCTGGTGTCGGTATTGAGTCCTTGTTCAATGTCAGCACTCTTTTTCTTGCTTTCGATCGTCTGCTTCAGGTTCTGGAGATCTGCTTTATTCAACTCCATGGGTTTGATCGTATTCACATGGCGCTCTGCATGGGCAGATGATGTTGAGAATGAAAAGACACTCGACAGAACAAGAATAAAAATGAGTAATCCTGCGATCCACTTCGTGTGGCGTGTGCTTAGCATGTAATCCCTCCTGATTAATCGATAAACGCGTTGAAGAAATCTTGCATCTTCTAAAAAAATATGCGTTTATTTCAACAATTAAGAGAATCGTAGCAAAGAAACAATCATTGATAAATCATAAAAAATCATCAGAGAACAACAGAATCTGACAAAACGATCGATCATGCAGCATTGAATGTATCTGTTTTTGCGAAAAGATGGGGATCCATGCCAAAAAATGTAAGAAAAAAATTAGCCCTTTTACTCGGATGCTGGTAGAAATCTACGAAATCGTTCCAATCTATGAAAAGTAATGCTTGTACTCGTCGTTTGTGACAACGTAAAATGATAGAGAAAAAAGTGCTTTGGAGAGAGGGAACCTTTTTGCTGATTTTTATTGATGTGATTTTACCGGTATTTTTCATTTTTTTAAGCGGTTATCTTTTACAGAAAATCTTTAAACTTGATTTGCTCCCGATCTCGACGCTTGCGGTGTATCTGCTGATTCCATTCTTGGTGTTTGATACGTTCTACACGACGCCAATGGATCTCAGTTTCTACTATATTGTGGTGACTTCGGTGATCATTATGGCGGCGCTGATTGCAGCCGGACTGCTGCTTTGCCGGTTCTTTCGTTATGATAAAAGCGAGCGGAATGCGTTCTTGCTTTCGACTATTTTTCCAAACAGCGGCAATTACGGTGTGCCGATTATTTTATTTGCTTTTGGAAAGCAGGGCGTCTCCTATGCGATGCCGTTGATGATTTTTCATGCCATTCTTATGGGCATCGTGGGTATCTATATTGCGGCGAACGGGAAGGGGAGCGTGAAAATGGCGCTGCAGACCGTGCTGAAACAGCCGATGAACTATGCGATTATTCCGGCACTGCTTCTGCAATTCTTTCATATTGAGATCCCGGCCCACTTTCTGCAAAGTATCGAACTTGTCAGCGATGCATCAATTCCAGTCATCATGGTCATCCTCGGGATGCAGTTGGCGAATGTCGATGTACATAAAATAAGTTGGGGACGAATCAGTCTGGCAACGGGCGTACGACTTGTTTTGTCGCCGTTGATTGCTTTTTGGGTGTGCGTGATGTTCCCGATCGATCCGCTTTTGCGGAATGTGATTATTGTGATGGCGGCAATGCCGAGTGCGGCGAATACGACGCTGTATGCGATCCAGTTCAATGCCAAGCCGCAATTTGTTTCCAGCTGTACGCTGATCACGACTGTGACGAGCGCTGTGACCCTTGACATACTGCTCAGCTGGTTTTAAACGGTGTCGTTTGTTTCATCGCTGCATACACTCTTATACAGTCTTATCCGCGGTTTGAGTGCCGTAAAATAGTTATACAATTGAGGTGATTCGGATGCTGAAAGCAGTCCTGTTTGATTTTGACGGAACATTGGCAGATTCGAGAGAAGCATTTCTGACGGCCTATAATAAATTAGCACAACGGCATGGTTTTGCAAGATTGACCCATCCGTTGTTTGAACAATTGAGGGCGCGCTCAATGCGGGAACGTTGCAAGGCGCTGAATGTTCCTTTCCATAAAATTCCTTTCTTGATCGGTGAAATCTCGCGCTACTATCAAGCGTCAATGATGGAGATTCCACTGATGAAAGGTGCACGGGAAATGGTGCGGGATTTACAGGCGGCGGGCTATCGCTTGGCGATTCTCTCTTCGAATGAGGAGAAAAATATCCGCTTTTTCCTGAAGGTTCACGGTTTGGATGGCTTCTCCACAATTATGTGCTCAAGGAAACTGTTTGCTAAGGATCGGCTGATGAATAACTATTTGAAACGTCAGAAGTTAAAGCCGGATCAAGTGGTTTACATTGGTGACGAGGCGCGCGATGTTCTTGCCAGCCAAAAAAGCGGGATTCGGGTGGTCTGGGCAGCGTGGGGCTTTGATGGAGCAGAGAATGTGCGCAAAGCAGGTCCCGATTTTATTGCAGAACGGCCGAGTGATGTACTGCAGCTGATTAGCGAGTTATAAACCGGAACAAGGGGGACATGCAATGAGTATTATGCATTTGCACAACGTTTTTTGTTGTGGACGCCCCTTGTTTTCCAGCGTGGCTGCTCTAAGATGGGAGTAGCATGATGTGAACACGGACAAATGAGGGGGACGCTATGGAGCAATTTTTCTACAAACAGCCAGTACCGGTTGATTTCGGATTTGGCAAGATCAGAAAACTGCCGCAGATTCTGCAGCAGTTCGGTTTTACGCGTGGATTACTGATCAGTGCACCGTCAATGGTGCGTGCAGGGGTCGCACAGCAGCTTATGGAACAGTCGGACGGAAGAATCATCGCTGTTTTTTCCGACATTCAGCCGAATCCTACGGTGCTGAATACGGATGCCTGTGCGACCATACTTCGCGATGAGCAATGTGATTTTGCGATTGCGCTCGGTGGCGGTAGTATTATGGACTGTGCTAAGGCGGCTTGTTTTACAGCAACGACCCCGTACAGTGCAGCCGACTTTTTGTCCGGACAGCGCTCGGTTGATCATGCGGGCATTCCGATGATTGCCGTACCAACAACATCGGGAACGGCGAGTGAAGTGACGACTGCATCGGTATTGACCGATACCGAGCGCGGGGTGAAGGCACTGCTCGGCAGTGATGAGCTGTATCCGGCTTACGCACTTGTTGATCCGCAACTTTCGATGAGCTGCCCGCCTCAGGTAACGGCAGCGAGCGGTTTTGATGTGATCGCTCATGCACTGGAAGCCTACTATGGGAAAAAGCATCAGCCGCTGACCGATTTGGCAGCCGAACGAGCGGCCACGCTTGCCTTTGATGCCCTGCTGACGGCTTATCGCGAACCCAATAACCGAGAAGCACGGGAGAAGATGAGCGAGGCGTCGGTGACTGCCGGCTTTGCTTTCGGACAGACGCAAACAGCGGCCGCACATGCCTGCTCCTATCCGCTGACTCAAGATTTCGGGATTGTGCACGGCGAGGCGTGCGCGTTCACGTTGCCGTCCTTCTGGCGTTTGAACAGTGAAGAAGGTGCGGAAGCAGAACGGCTGCAGGCTTTCAGCAGACGGCTTGGTTTCGCTAGCAGCAATGCGCTTGCCGATCAGATGGATGCGATGAAAAAGGAAATGCAGCTGTGCACGACTTTAGCAGAGGCGGGCATCCTCGAAGAAGCGCTTGATCAATTGGTAAGCAAAAGCTTTGCACCGAACATGCAGAATAACCCGGTGCCGATCACTAAGGCGCGTTTAAAGGCCATTTATCTGCATTTAAAGTGAGCATACATGCAAAAGAACCCCTAAAACTGCAACCGTTTCAGAGGTTCTCTTTTTAAAAATCGATCGCTGCGGCGCTTCGGACCGCAGACAATACCGCCCGTGCCAAAAGCACGGGCGGTATTTGATCTGATCAAACTTTAGTTTGAAAAATATTTTTTGATCGTTGTTTTCAGTTCATTTTCATCGAGAATGATTTGGCTGTTATTTGCTTTAAGCAGATCATCGCGCATCGTTGCGCCGCGGCCTTTAACCTGGCGGTACTTGATCTGTTTTTCAGGCTGAAAGTTGTCCTTTACGCCCAATCCAACACTGACCATGTCTTCAGTCGACATGTTGGTAGCAATCAGGAACTTGGAAAGGGATTGCATCAGCGCCGGCAGCCGGGTGACGTTGGATGGCTGCATGATTTTCTTTGCAATGCCGATCAGCGCCGCCTGTTGAAGCTGTTGCCGTCCGTAGTCGGTTCCCGGCAAGGAATAGCGCTCGTGGCAGAGCTCGGTTACCATTTCACCGTTCAACTTTTGAACGCCGGGGGCAAAGGTTTTGCCTGCGTTTTTCGCGTACCATGGGTGGGTAAGGGTGACTTTAAACGGGACATTCATTTCAATGCCGTCCAGTGCATCGACCATATACTGCAGCCCCCAATAATTGGTCTCGGCATAGTAATGAATCGGGACGCCGGTGAGGTTGGATACGGCGGACACCGCAGTTTCAATGCCTTTTTTGGTTCCATGATTCACTTGGGCAATGTATTGGACACTCGTCAGCTTTGTATGCCCGTAGCCATCCATGTAGACCCGGGTATCACGCGGGATGCTGAGCATGTTGTATGTATGATTGTTTAAATCGGCATGAATCAGCACCATCGAGTCGGTGTGACTGGCCTTTGACCCTTTTCGAGAATCCGAGCCGATCAACAGTACATTGAAGGTTCCGGCTTTTTCTTTATAATTTTTGATCTTGCTCGTGTCACCGGAGCCAACCGTTTTTAAGTGATTGAAATGATTGGCCGGTTTCAGTCGATGTAATTCGTAGAAGCCCAAAGCAGTTCCGGTAACAAGCAGAATCGCAAGGGTCAATAAGATATAGCGCCAAACACGGTGGCGTTTTCTTGATCTTCTGAATGAGCTTCGTGATGGTTGCAAGTCCTTTTTCTTTCCCATAGTTTACTCCTTTGGCTCTGGTATTACGCGGGCAGCCCATGATGATGCAGAACAAAATGTGACAAATCCATTCAATTAGTATAGCAAAAAGTGTGCGGTTATTTTCAAAATATGACGATAAAGACAAAGTTTTTTCGACTGACCCGGCATGCGAATTGAGCGGAAAGCGGCACATATTCGCTTAGGCACGGCCATATAATGGAACAAATCGTGCATGATCAAGGGGGCTGGAGAATGGAACTGATTCAAGACCGTGATCGTTTGGAACTTGTCCATGAACAGGGAAATTGGTGCCTGAAGGAAGGGGCGGGCTTTTCACCGGTGCAGCTTGTTGCAGCGGCGACCGCAGCATGCAGTACCTACGTTTTTGAAAATTTGCTGAATATGCGCGAAGTGAGCTATGAAATGAAAAAAGTGGTGCTTGATTATCAGCTTGGCAGCTGCTATCCTAATCCGCTGGCGCGTATTGATGTGCAATTTGTGATGAAGGTGGAAGGACGTGATCGCGAACAGGTTGAACATGTCTTTTATCAAATCGCAGAAAATTGTCCGGTGCTGCAATCGCTGCATCCGCGTATTAAAGTGAATGAGTCGATTTGCTTTGCTTAAAAAATTGTATTTCAAATCCTCTGTTTTTTTCCGATATATAAATCATAGAGAAAAAAGGAGGATTTTATCGAAATATGTCGGAAAAGCAGAAACGCTTGCGTTTAAATCTCAATTTAAAAAGAACATTAATTACTTCTATGATCGTTGTAGCGCTCGTTCCTGCGATTATTGTCGGTGTCGCTTCATTTATCAATGCCAGTCATAAGGTGTCGGAGCAGATTGAACACAGTGCGACGAACAGTGTCAACTTATTAAACCAAAATATTTCTCAAACGATTGACCTAGAGAAAGAACGTTTGGATTATTTAGCGAGCCACATCTCTGCTGTATCCATTAAAAATGGTGAAAATCGTGAAACCATTAATACACTGCTTTCACAGCAACAAGCCGACAGCGGGCTCGCTCAGGCTTATGTAGGGACGAAAAAAGGTCACTACGTGTATACGCCGCAGTCATTGATTAAACCTGACGGATTTGATCCCGTCACACGTCCATGGTTTATCGATGCAATGAAACAACCCCACCATGTTGTCGTTAATGAGCCGTACAATTCGGTGCTTGTCAAAGATTATGTTGTTTCTTTGTCTTCCACGACCACAGATACGCAAGGCGTGGTCGGTATCGATCTAAATCTTGGGGAACTTCAAAAAATAGCCAACTCTGTTCGTGTCGGCGAGAGCGGCTATGCGTTTATCGTGAGTCCCGGCGGAAAAATTGTTGCACACCCAAAACTGAAGCCAGGGACGAAGGTTCCCGACGCTGCATTGCTTAAAAAGATAAAGAAATCAAGCAGCGGCTCTGTGGAAACAAACTACAAAGGGATTGAGAAGAAGGACTTTTATGTCACCAATAAGGATACCGGCTGGGTGATTGTCGGTTCCCTGAACAACAGTGATATTTCAAGAAACACCAACGGTATCTTGATGAATTCAATCCTTATTGGTGCAATCACGGCAATCATTGCTGCCGCATTTGCGTTGATGACGGTCTACTTCATCATCCGACCCATTAAGAATCTGCTTCATGTTGCTAATAAAGTTACGGAGAAGGATCTGACGAATCTCGCTGAAAAAGAAGGATTTGACGAGTTTAAACAATTGGGAACGGGTTTCAATCAGATGATTTCATCTTTAAACAATGTCCTGATACAAGTGGATGACAAGGCGACTGCTGTTGCCTCATCATCTGAAGAATTAACCGCTTCAACAGAGGAAAATCGGGCAACCTCCGATGAAGTTGCGCAAGCGATTCAAGAGATTGCTGCCGGCTCCCAAGAACAGAATCAAAAGGTTGAAGCATCCAAGCAAAGTGTTGCTCGAATCAATAAAGAAACAGAGAAAATAGCTACACAAGCCACAGTCCTTAGCGAACGATCTGTTGATGCCACGGATTCCGTCAACAATGGAAAACACGCGTTGACCCAAGTTGTTCAGCAAATCAAAATCATTCGAACAACGAATGATCAATTTGCTAAAGAGTTGAATGATTTGGAAGGAAAATTGAATCAGATCAGCGACACAAATAATCTGATTAATGATATTGCGGCACAGACCCATCTTCTGTCTCTGAATGCAGCGATTGAAGCGGCTCGAGCTGGGGAACATGGTAAAGGATTTAGTGTGGTAGCAGCTGAAATTCAGAAACTCGCCGTCCAATCTGCAGAATCAACCGCTAAGATTGCTGACGCTGAAGCCTCGATTACTGAAAAAGTACAAGAACTTGTACAGTCGATGAAAACGGGAGCGCAACAAGTGAGCAAGGGAATCGGTATGGCTGATACAGCCACGACGACGTTTGCTGATGTTGAGGAAACGGTTGCTTCAGTATCGAAAGCCGCGCGAGAGATGTCTGACTCTGTTCAGAAAATTTCAGGGTCTTCAGGAGAAATTGTCGAACGAATTGATGCAATTGCTCATTTGTCTGAGACGACCAGCGGCCTTTCCGAAAATGTATCGGCTGCAGCAGAACAGCAATCGGCATCAATGGAAGAAATTGCCCATAACGCAACCAACTTGTCGATACTTGCGGATGAATTAAGACAAGTGGTTGCCCAGTTTGTGATTAACAAAGCATAAAAAGGTCCATTCAAAATGGCACACAATGTGTTGCGTGGCGGAAAGCAATTAAAAAAGTTGATAGAAAGCAAGAAAAGGGTGTCTCAAAAGTCCGTTTTTAACTTTGAGACACCCTTTTTAGCAGGAAAAGAAAGGATAAGATTTTGCCCTGTCTTCAAACCAATAGCCCAGTGTTTTGGCCAAGAGTCAAAGCGGAGGGGCTCTGGCGCCTGCGGGATCGCGGTTAGTTGATGCGTGCCAGCGAGACCCCGCAGATTCTTGCCCTGTCTGAGGCTCGCGGTGCGCCCGCGGCAAGCGAGCAGCTGGAGTGTCGTTTGTGCACAAGGTGATGAACAAAGCCCGAATGGAAGGCGGAAGTAAGGACCGGGCGCTTTTTGCCCGGTTTTTCTTACAGGATAAGAAAGTATATGATTTTGCCCTGTCTTCAAACCAATAGCCCAGTGTCTTGGCCGAGAAACAAAGCGGAGGTGCGAGACGCCTGCGGGAACAGCGTGCCAGCGAGACCCCGCAGATTTCTGGCCTGTCTGAGGAGGCTCGCGGGGCGCCCGCGGCAAGCGAGTAACCGAAGCGGCGATTCAGCGCTGAAAAGACACGAGCCCATCAAACATGGTTGGAGATTAGGGACCGGGCGCTTTTTGCCCGGTTTTTCTTACAGGAAAAGAAAGTATATGATTTTGGGGGTATCGCAGTGAATATGACTGTGATACCTTTTATTTATGAA
>NZ_JFZC01000013.1 GCF_000648615.1 Sporolactobacillus terrae DSM 11697
GGGATTGCTCGTCGCCTGCGACACCGAGGAAAATCACGCCACGGCAAAGGTTATGAAGAACGTCGTGGCAAAATCAACTACAGTCATTCCATTGATGAACGACCGCCTGAGGCTAATGAACGTCGCGTCATTGGCCACTGGGAAGCAGATACGGTCGTTGGAAAAATTGGATCCGAATGTCTGGTAACCCTTGTTGATCGAAAGACACGCTTACTCATTGCCGCAAAGGCCGCGAAGAAAACCGCTAAATGCGTGAAAGAGAAATTAA
>NZ_JFZC01000014.1 GCF_000648615.1 Sporolactobacillus terrae DSM 11697
CGAAGCGTATCGGCGTTCGTTCCGTCCTTCATCGGCTCCCAGTGCCAAGGCATCCACCGTGCGCTCTTTATAACTTAACCACTGCATGTGCGATGAGCGGCGAATCTCTTCGTCGGCTTGTGTCCGATACTCGGGCATGATACCTCCTCGATCTTCTTGCTTCTCATTCGTCACACTTGTGATGAACCAATCACGAATAATCGATTCATCACGTTGGATGTTTCTTGACTTTGTTGCTTATTTTCGTTATCCAGTTTTCAAGGTTCATGGCTGCCTTTCGGCTCGCCGGTGAAGGAATGCTTCCTTCAAAACCAAACAAAAGACCAAG
>NZ_JFZC01000015.1 GCF_000648615.1 Sporolactobacillus terrae DSM 11697
TCCATTATAAAGGAAAAGGGCCGTTGAATGTTTGATGAATCAAACATTCAACGGCCCAATGAATAGGTTGGACTTTTTCAGTGGCCTCCCTGCACTCCCGCAGGCGTCCCGCGCTTTCGTACTTCCTCAGGATGCGGTGACTTCTGCGTTGTGCACAGGATGTGCATGCCCTTAGCAGAAGTTCCTCTTACAATTAGCGAAAGTTCCTTTTGCAATTGGTAGAAGCTCCATTTTTATGCCGCTTATCGTTGTACTTCAAAGCAAGATCATAAACTTTCTTCCCTTACTAAGAAAAGCCTCTTCTCGTCACCAAGAAACGAGAAGAGGCTTTTTTATGATTCTATTATACTTTGGTGGTGAATTCCCGGTATAGCGCCATCGGTACTTCGTGATGCAGCGCAATTTCTGTTGTGATTGGCTTATTGCCCTTATAGCTGATTACATCACCGGTCCCGATGTAGATGAATGGTTCGGACTTTTGATCAATCGTCCGAAATTTTCGAATAAAAAGGTGGAGTGTGATACCATCTTCTTTATTATGAATGATATGATGACCTTGCACCGAATCTTGACGCTTTGTATTCGGTGATTCCCATTGAAAAAGGGTAGAACTAATAAAATGATCCTGATAATTAATGCTGTCCTTAATACCCTTTTCTTTATGTAGATCAATAAATAAGAAGTAGTTGTTACCGTTTGTTAACAGTCCGGAACCGCGAAAAGAACTCAACGTCTTTTGGTAATTCGATAACAATGCTGTTTCGATCATTGTATATTGCGCATAACGTTTGAAAAAAGGTGATCCATAATTCCGATGACCAAACATTTTCTCATAGCGATAAAGCCCGAAATTGAGTACATCAAGCATATACGCACTTTGCTGCTGATCTTCAAAAATTTTATCTAAGGGTTCTGATCTGATAAAAGCCTTTGTCCTCCGGTCATAGCTTCCTAACTTAATCTCTCGTGACTTTTGGCCCTGATCATCATAGGTTTGATTCAAATGTTCAAAGGCATGTACGAGCGACGTCTCGTCAAACGACTCAATAACTTTCAGCACTTCATTTTGCGCTTCCGCCCATGATATCGCGTGATGGTTCATCAGATAGCGAAGGACGACAAACTCATAGGGACGCTTAATCGGCAGCGTCATTGACAATTGACGTAGGACGGTGCTGAATGGCTCTTCATTTGCGAGCTGCTTTAGCTTATCCATTTTCTCAACGGTGGCGAGAAATGCAAGATAAGTTTTCTTATTATCGATAAATCTTATCGGATCTGGCGCATTTTCAAATCGTGCGTAATCCATTAAATAATACGGAATCGTCCGGTCTTCTGCACTGCGTACAAATTGTTTTTTAAATTCCAGGTACTCTTCTTTTAAATACTTCATCGCTCGGAAATTCTCTTGATTTAACTGTTCAATAATTCGTTTTTGTGAGATTCGGTCCATTTGAATATGCGTTGCACCGGGAAGATTGGGAAAACCGCGATCGACAGCGACCTTAAGGCTGTCCTTATCGTAAAAGCGCTTGCCACTGAGCGCAATCGCAATCAAAAAGGTTTTACTGTGATTGCCAATAAAGTCAAGCACAGTTAAAAAGGATTGTCCTTGATATTTTCTCAGACCGCGGCCAAGCTGTTGCATGAAGATAATCGGCGAATTCGTTGGCCGCAGCATCAGCACAAGATTTACCGACGGAATATCGACCCCTTCATTAAAGATGTCAACAGTGAAGATCACTTGTAGCGGATCATGATCATTCTCAAGCTTGTGAATCATTTCTTGCCGCTTCCACTGCGGATCATCCCCGGTCAAATAGGTGCTGACTACGCCACGTTGATTGAATTGCTCCGCCATGTATTGCGCATGATCCTTGGTCACGCAATAACCAAGACACTTGCATGAATCCCCGTCATAGCCGTAAAAGTTCATTTTTGCGATAATAAAATCTACGCGCTCATTTACCTTAAGCCGTTTTGCAACTTCGGCAACGTCATCGATTGAGACATCGGACAGATCGACACCGTCAACATCCGAAATCCCAAAATAATGAAACGGCAGCACAAGATCTTCTTCTAAAGCCTCATTCAGACGAACCTCAATTGCAATATTGTGGTCGAACAAGCCGAAAATATCACCGCGATCGCAGCGCTCAGGTGTCGCCGTCATACCCAGTAAAAATTTTGGTTCAAAATAATCCAAAACACGCGTATATGTAGGACTGGTTCCATGATGCGCTTCATCAATGATGATGTACTCAAAATAATCAGCGGCGAACTCTTGGTAATGATCTTTGATGGTTTGAATCGTTGTGAAAAGATACGGCTTTCCCTTATGATCTTTTATCGTACCGGTGAACATTCCCATCTTGTTCCCGCGACCAAGTAAGCGTTCAAACGTCTCTTTGGCTTTACGCAAAATTTCTTCTCGATGGACAATAAACAACATCGTTTTTGGCCTAACGTTTTGTACATCAAACGCCGCCATGTAGGTCTTCCCTGTACCTGTTGCTGAAATCACAAGCGCACGCGTTTCGCCATGATCCCTCAGCCGTTCGAGATTATCGATCGCTTGATGCTGCATCACATTTGGAACAATTTTCTGCATCGCAGAATTTCCATAACTTGAAAACGTTGGTTCCCTCGCAGCTGCAACCTGAGCCTTCAGCGATTCAATAAATCGCTCATACTTCTGCAGAAACAAGTCGTCTGCAACCGTACACTGCGCCCACAATGCGTTGTATTCATGAATCACCTTTTTCAGAAACGGCGCCTCACGTTTCGCCACCGTTGCCACGTTCCATTCAACATTACTCTTCAGCGCACTTTGCGTCATGTTTGAGGAACCAATCATAATCGTATAAGTATCTTGATTTTGAAAAAGATACACCTTGTTATGGAACCCTTTTGCCCGATCCGCTTCAAAAACACGAAGCTCAATATTATCAAACTTCTTAATCCGTTTCAGCGCCTTCGGCTCGGTGAAATTTAAGTACGTCGAGGTCATGATCTTCCCTCTGACCCCGCGCTCACGCAGCTCCTTTAAATGGTCAAGTAGCAGCTGCAGCCCGCTGTAATTAATGAATGCGACACTAAAGTAGAACGCTTCACATGTCGAAAACGCCTGCTGCAATTCATATAAGAACGTTTGTCCATTCGAATTGGTGATGAGTTTGTTGTTCATAACTCGATCAATCCTTCATTATCATGATTGCGGTACTATTTGATCTAAATTATTCATTTAAGTAACTTCGAAATACCAACGATAATAAATAAAAATCAAATCTCCATTTGGATAGCATAAGCTTGATGAATGAGTGGATACACATCATCCAATTGTACAGGTGAAAAAATTTTGATCTCACTTTCTCCCGTTGCCCAATGGCCAATACCTCGCAAATCTCTGAGCAGACCTTTAGGATCTGTTAATTCATCCACAGAAGCATTAATATTCACTGAAATGCCCTCTTTTGTGAACATAACACTAGTAAGATTACTTCTAAAACGGAAGACAACATAATGCTTATTATATTTAACGGTAATATCAGCATTCAGATTTATTAAATAGTCTTGAATGGCTGTAAAAAGTTCTAGATTTGGTTTCGATCGAAACTCATAATCTTCAATAGTATAGGAAACGTTATCAACCGTTTCTTCTCTTTGCTCACAATAATCTGGAGATACACTTGGGTATTGCCAAATGTTCAGAGTTCGTCTGGAAAGCAAATTTCCTCGTCGATCAATTGCACTAGGATCCCACTGCTCTACTTCAGCTAACATTCGATTCAATCGTATCGGACTATAAATAAATCCGTTTTTCATTTTTCTTTTTCCTTCGAATTCTTGATTACTCAATTCGGAGTTATAACGGGTAAGTGTTAGATTGCCAAGCCTGTTCAAATACTGAGTATGAATGGTTTTCCAATCTTGCCCGAGTATTTCTTTCCACTTTTCATTTAACGTTTGAGGCATAATATGTTCAATCGAGTACTTGTTAAGATCAATGATTTCTTTTGTGTCAAAGTTTTCGAGTTTGCTCAATAAGTATTTTGAGCGTTGAAAATTATAAATATCCTTTATTTTCAGCTCTCTTTCAAATTCCTCATCTGATGGAAAGCGCTTATATGAATCTAATTGAAGAAGTTCATAGCAAAAGCTGTCCAAATAATGCGCTTTATCGATTTTGGCATTCAATGTGGCAAATGTCTTATTTAAAGAATTCGTTGGGATACCTACTACTGCTCTTCTGAACACATACGATTCAACAAGGCGATAAATGGTAATCAGTTGTTCTTGATTTATTACCTTGTTATCGAAATCATGATAGGTTTGAACCAAAAATGGATAGGCAACATTTACCCTTAACTCGTTAATCTCTTGCATCAATGCGTTCACTTTTTGATTTGGCGTAACGGCTGATAACAAATCAGCAAAGATTTTGCTATAATCATAAAAATCTTTAACGACTTGTTCCAAGCCTAACTTTGATATGGCGCTTTTAAAGTATCGTTTAAACGACTCATAGATTCTGTCCTGGCGTGGGATTCGACCAGTTTTAATCGTTAAGTAATCCCTTGAGAAACGATCAAAGGCATTTTCGGGATGATCCGTAAACAACTGCTCAATTTTCAACCAATATTTCCGGTACATCGTGGATTGTAATTTCGGATCTAAATCCATGAGTATATAATTTCGAATTAAATCGCTTTGCGATAAATCTAATCCAGTCGAGTTAAGACTTTCAAAAATTAATTGAGGGTTGTCCTTTCCTTGTTCAAGACTTACATCGATGATCATCAGTTTCTTTAAACCTTCATAGACGACTTTAAGTTCTGATTTCATCATTTCATTGAAGAAATAATTGTAATTCTGTACAATACGACTTTCTTTGTAAGCGTCTATCGCAGCTTTATCAGAATCTAAAATTGATCTTATGGCTTGGTTATCGCCTTCTGTTAAAACCAATTTATAAAATAAGTCATCTTCTTCATCACTGTTCACAAGATAATAGTTCGTCAACTTTCTCGTCGAAATTCCAATTTCCTTTTTCTGAATTTCCAATGCATTTCTAAGCGCCAAGATCATTAGGGACAGAGTCGTTAATCGTTGCTGTCCATCGATGATGCTTAATTGATTAATTACAGCTGCATGAAAGACATCTTTTGTTATGTAAACAATTGAACCCGTAAAATGCCCGAAACTTTCATCATCTTTTCCAGCCACAAGAACATCTTGAAGTAATTTTTTACATTGCGGGATTGACCAGCTATATTTTCTTTGATAAATGGGCACAACGAATTGACTCGGTGATTGAAGAAATTTTAAAAAGTTTTGCTCAACAGCTTTCAAGGTATCGTTCACCAACCTCAATCATTTGATTACTGAATTTCATTGTTATTTTCATAACTTATAATCTTCACTATCCTCAGCCGCCTGCTGAGCAAGCATCCCATCATAGGTTAGGTTCTCTGCTACGTTTCCGGACATGCGATTTACTTGTTTCATCACAATTTCAAGTGCGTCTTCTGCTTGATCCGGTGGATAATTGTATTTCTTCAAGAGTCTACGGATGGTTCGACGCATCATCGCCTGTGCTTGTTCACGGATGTTAAAATCAATGGTTACGTTCTTTCTAATTGATTCTGTTAGTTCTTGAGCAATCGTTTTCAACGTGTCATCGTCATAGAAATCTTGAACGGCTTCATCTTTGGACAGCGCGTAATAGAAGGCAATTTCATCTCTATTCAATCCTAGTTTTGCCTCATCCTCACCCATTTTGCGAATTTGTTTCGCCATGCGTATCAGTTCTTCAATGACTTCAGCATTCGTAATGGATTGGTTGCGGTATTTATTAAGCGAGCGTTTCAGCTTTTCTGAGAAGAGTTCTGATTTGACAAGGTTGGTTCGCGACATGACTTTGATTTCGCCTTCGAGCAGCTTTTTCAGCATTTCGCGAGCCAAATTCTTTGTTTTTAATGCTTTTACTTCTTGGAGAAAATGTTCATCAAGCAAGGAGATTTCCGGCTGCTTCAGGCCAAGCGTTTGGAAGACATCGATCACATCTTCAGAAATAATCGAGCGTTCAAGCAATTGATTGATCCGTTGTTCAATGACATGTTTGCTTGGCGGTGTCTTGGATCCGTGTTGAAGCTTAATCAAGCTTGCTTTTACTGCCTTGAAGTACCCTACTTCCATCGTCACAGCTTTTCCAGCTTCGGTAGCAGAAACAAGCCCATGTGCTTTACCAAGTTCGGTGGCATATTGAATGAAATCTTTTTGCTCTTTTTCATCTTTGCCGAGGATAAAATTCATGCCTTCTGCAATCGTTCGCATGCGCGTACGTGCCGAAGTCGAGAAATAGCCGCTATAATCAAATCCATGCATCATACTCTGAACGATTTCCAGTTTCTCTTTCATGACTGCAATCGCAGCTGACGTATCAATTCCTGTATTCTTCCGATCACTGTCTGTGTACTGATTCAATGCTCGCTTCAAGCTCTCAAGAATGCCAATATAGTCAACAACCACGCCGCCCTCTTTATCTTTAAATACGCGGTTAACGCGGGCAATTGCTTGCATGAGGTTGTGACCTTTCATCGGCTTATCAATATACATCGTGTTTAGTGACGGGACATCGAATCCTGTTAACCACATATCACGAACAATCACAAGCTTAAGCGGGTCACCGTTGTCCTTCATCCGTTTTGCCAGGGTATCACGGCGCTGTTTTCCCCCGACATGTTTTTGCAGCCGTTCACTGTCCGCCGCACTGCCTGTCATCACAACTTTTATTTTTCCTTTATTTAAATCGTCACTGTGCCAGTCTGGTCGCAGCGCCACAATTGCGTCGTACAAATCCACACAAATCTTACGACTCATGCAGACAATCATCGCTTTCCCAGACATGACCTCTTCTTTGGCTTCAAAATGCTGAACAATATCCGCAGCAAGTCTCTTGATCCGATTGGGTGAGCCGACAACTGCTTCAAGACGTGACCATTTTGATTTATTTTTTTCCCGTGCGGTTTCTTCAAGTCCTTCGGTAATTTCATTGAATTCATCATCCAGAACCTGCATCACATCATCATCAGCTTCAAGCTTAATCACGCGATTCTCGTAATAAATTTTAACGGTTGCCTTGTCCTCAACTGAACGCGTCATATCATAAATATCAATATAATTGCCAAATACGGCAGGTGTCGATTTATCATCAAATTCAATCGGCGTTCCAGTAAAACCGATATAGGAAGCATTTGGCAACGCATCACGCATATACTTGGCATAGCCAAACTTTATTGTCCCTGTTTTCAAATTTGTTTTCGCCTCAAGCCCATACTGGCTGCGGTGCGCCTCATCTGCAATAATAATCACGTTACGCCGATCTGTTAAAATCGGCATTTCTCCAGCTTCAGGCTTGAACTTTTGAATCGTCGTGAAAATAATCCCGCCAGATTGTCGTTCATTGAGCAGATCATATAATCCATTTACTTCGCGCGAGTGATCGCTTGCAAGGATCTTCTTCTGCTCATCCGTTAATTTTCGGACATCTGCCTGTTTCGGCTCCTGCCTTAGAATCTCTTGAGCCTTGGAGAAGGTTGTATAGAGCTGATCATCCAGATCATTCCGGTCGGTAATGACAATGATCGTGGGATTATTTAACTGGCGAACAAGTGCCGCAGTGTAAAAGACCATCGTGAAACTCTTTCCAGAACCCTGCGTGTGCCAAACGACACCAATTTTTCGATTGCCCGTGCTGCTCGTCGCCATTCTCGTTTTCTCAATTGCTTTTTTCACCGCAAAATATTGATGATAGGCAGCTAAAATTTTAATCAGCGATTTTTTTGCCCCAAACTTTTTACCCTTTGCATCATAACTTTCCGAACGCGTGGTTTGAAATAAGATAAAATGCGTCACAATATCGATCAAACGTGATTGCTCAAGCATCCCGTGAAACAGTGTCTCGTATTGAGGCATCGAAAGCGGGGCTACATTTTGACCGTCATCACTGCGCCAGTTCATGAATCGTTCGAAGTTAGACGTGATTGTACCCGCCTTAGCATTGATCCCATCGGATAGAATACAAAATGCGTTGTAATGAAACAGCGATGGGATATCCCTCTTGTACGTTTGAATTTGATTATAAGCATGCTCAATGCCAACATTGTCGTCCGAGGCTGATTTCAGTTCAATCACGACAAGCGGCAGCCCATTAATAAATAGAATCAAGTCAGGGCGTCTATTCTTCAAACCAATAATGGTGAATTGATTCACTGCGAGAAAGTCATTATTCTCAACGTGCTCAGAATCAACGATGTACACGCGTTTCGTTCGAATGATATGGTCTTCCTTGTAAGAAACGTCGATCCCTTCTGTAAGCATCCGGTGAAAATAATGGTTATTTTCCGCTAAAGATGGATTATTAAACGTGATCACCTGTCGAAACGCATCATCCAGAGCCTCTCGCGGAATTCCTGGATTGATGCGTATTAATGCATCACGTACCCGACTTTCAAGGATCACTTCTTTATAATCCTTTCGTTCTGGATAATCGCCGTCACAGGCAATATCAGGCCCTGATTGATACTCATAGCCTAGTTCTTCTAAAATTTCTATGGCCGCTTGTTCCAAGCTGTCTTCAGTAAAACTTTCTGGAACACTCATGGGTACGCTCCCCCTTTCTATTTAAAAAGCTTCTTCAGCAATGCAAAAAGATCAAAAGACGTACGCTGATAAACCTTGTTGTATCCATATTTCTTCGGATTCCGAATCCATCCGTAACCACGTGGCATTTTTAAACCGATACAATGAATCAATTGCCGTTTGAGACTCGTTCGCGCGGATATTCTTCGTTTCAAACTCGGTTTTCTCATACCAAATTTCATCGATGGACACCTCTTTTATCAGGCTCATAGGTTAGAAGATCGTTAATAAAACCGCGAAATAGCGAATACTGGGCAAAATTACCAAAAAAGTAATAGATAAACACTAATTTTCTTAAATTTCTTCCATCGGAACGCGAATCTCTCCAGACATCAGTTTTGGGAGGAGAGTGTCTCTTAAAATCACTAGTCTTTCATTTTCAATAACATTATTATTTACCCTATTGAAAATTGCTGAGGAAACTTTTTTAAATAACATTAAGGTATTATTATTAGGAAATATGACCTTTATTTTTGAGAAACTATCTTTTCTATAGAATAATCTTGCACTTCCAGTTTCCCAATTCGAGGCAACCTTCTGAGCTTCTTTAACAAGATAGTACAAAAATAGTTGTGGAATCTGCCCGTCTTTTGATCTAAATCTCCACATATTTTGATTTTGTAAAGAGCCTTCTGTATTCCTTAGTACCATCCCTATTTTTCCTATACTTGCTCCAACCATAACTAAGGCTACATCAAAATTTTTTAAAATGTATTTTTCATACTTTTCACTTCTGTATTTTTGTGGCAGATATACTAAATTATTATTAGTAAAATAGCCATTTTCGCCAATATTCAAAGTCCTTAAAACTTTCACTCCATCTGCAACATAGTCTGAAGCCTTGAAAGCAAATCCGTTTTGAATTTCCGATATGCTTCCAAGATCACTAACCTCCCACCTTCTCGGAATCAACCCGAGTTCGCTTTCAACCATTTCTCCACCGCTAGATTTATAGGATCTTCCCTCTTCATTTGGAAATTCAAAATCAACAAACCAATGTTTGAAAATTGCTTGAGCCATTGCTTCTAAATTTTGATTTGTGCAAGCATTTCATAATAAAATTAATAATCTTATGCAAAATATTAACATGAAAATTTTGATTTATTCTATTATTCAACTCAATTTTTTCGTCTATAGTTGAAAGAATGTATGCTACTTTTTTCTGAATCCTCTTGGGCGGAAATTTCATAGGAGTATTCTTAATTAAATCTACCTGTGCTCTTTGCCTGCCAGAAGTACCTGTCATTGATTTAATTGCAATATCTCTTAAGTTTGGAGATATGGCCAAATAATAGATAAAGTCATTAACTGTGTACTCTTTCTTTTCTCTTAGGACAATAAATTCAGTAGATCCAAAACCTACTTCATCCTTTTCTAAGACTGTGACTTGTGCAGTTTTACCATTTTCGAGACAAGGGGTTATCCTTGCCAATAAGGTGTCTCCATTTCTAAATTTAGTACCACTTGTATACTTTGTGATCTCAAAACCGCGAATATATCTTTGAAGTGGATGTAGCTTATCCATCCCAATCTTCTTTGCCAATTCACCTTTTTTTAGCTTTTCATTAGGATTAAATTCAATAACATCACCTAATCGAACCTTTTGCCATTCATCAGAACTCATAGTCGATCCCCCAAGGTCTATCTTTAATCTTTAAATTCGTTTTTTTCTAAACTCAGCAGTTAAATTATCTAATTCATCCTATATATTTTCTGTGAGCATTTTTCACATTTACTTGATTCACCATTGCATATTGCAAGGTTGTATCTATTCGTTGATGTCCCAGTAGATGTTGGACTTGTTCGATGGGCATCCCTTTGTCAATCGCTGCTGTAGCTAGTGTTCTTCTAAATTTATGTGGATACACTCTTTCTTCAGTAACTGATTTTCCTATTTTTTTCAATCTTGCTTCTACACCACCAATAGTTAACCGGTAATGAGGTGTATTTAAGGCTACAAATAATGCTGGATTTTTATCATGCCGTTCACTTAGATAATGCATTAAATGTATTTTCGTTCGTGCATCAAAATAAACGAGCCGTTCTTTGCTCCCCTTGCCCAAAACCACGCATTCCCGTTCATGAAAATTAATGTCCGATTTATTTAATTTGACGAGCTCGCCGACACGCATCCCGGTTGAGGCAAGGAGATCGATCAAAGCAAGGTCTCTTGATTTAACACAGGAATCTCTCATCTTCTCTAGCATTTCATCAGAATACGTTTCTTTTACGAGTTTATCAGTTTTTACTTTATGGATTCGTCGCACGGGGCTTTTCATGATCAACTCTTCATCCTCAAGCCAGGAAAAGAAACTCGATAAAATTCTTCTTATATTATCAATGGTTACTTTGCTCACTCTTCTCACATCATGATATTCTGCCAAATAGTTTCTTAAATCCTCAGTAGTAATTCGTGTTATGTCTTTACCAACTGATGCCAACATACGATCAATGGTCTTTTTATAGTAATCTAATGACTTACTTGAGCACCCTTCTACCTTTTTAGATGAAAGGAAGCCGTTGACCCTTGTCGTATTGTTTAGAATATAATTACTAGTTTCATTATCCCTTTCCATTTCTAGTGATACTCCAGCAAAACATTCCAGCAAAACATCTTTTAGTTTCAACATTTGATGATTGTCCAAGTGGGCGACCATTCGGTTAAGTACGTCATTGATCATTTCGTTTTTCATGACTTCCTCCAATTTGCATTTATTACTAATCTTATAATGATTTTGCATAATTGGAGAAATATAAACACTAATTTTTTTGTTCAGCCACTTCCATCGGAACACGAATCTCCCCAGACATCAGTTTTGGGAGGAGGATGTCTCTTATTTCAATCAACATTCTAGATTCCTCTCGTAATTTTATTTGTTTATTAAGCAACTGTGAAAATATCGAATTGGCTAGCTTGTAAATAGCCAAATTTGGAATAGTCACTAAAGAATCTTTCAGATCTTTTCTTTTGATATGACCCATTGTGGTAGCTTTATCTTTAGCAATCCCAATAAACTTATTTAGATGATGTTTGGTCCAATAAAAATAAAACCATTTATCATAATTCGTTGATCTAACCTTAAAAAGATGCTGATTTAGACCACATATACCCCCACACCATATATCAACAACGAGGCTGCCTGACCAAGAAAAAATTACGTCTCCATTATTGATTCTATATTGCGAATCAATATTCGATGAACAAATATCACTCTCACTATCAATAAACCCTTGTTTTAATTCTTTAATTTTAAGAACCGGTATACTTTTCTCATCTTCACGTGGTCTATACTTTTTCATTGCTAAACCGTTTATGTAATCCGCAACCTTATCCAATGATTTAATAGACCACCCTTTAGGAACCAATCCAAGTTCACTCTCAACCATTTCTCCACCGCTAGATTTATAGGATCTTCCCTCTTCATTTGGAAACTCAAAATCAACAAACCAATGTTTGAAAATTGCTTGAGCCATTGCTTCTAAATTTTGATTTATCCTTGTATTGATTCCAATTTTATCGTCAATAGTTGACAGAACAGTAGAAATAAATTCTTGTTCTCTAATTTTGGGAACAGGTATCTTAAATGATTCAATCATTCCTTTTGTTAATGCAGCACGAGTTCCTCCCATTCTTGCTAAAGATAACATGGATTCTTGCATGAAAGGGGTAACCAAATAGTATTTTAAGAAATCCGGTAATAAATATTTCTGATCTGGTCTAATTATTGCAACATGTTGATTCACGCGACCACCTACATACTTTAGAGGGACTTTCGTACATCTTGCCACAGAATCACCAGTGATATTTAGTAAAACGTCGTCTTTTTTGATCTCTACATTCATTAATTTTCTTGCTTTTTCTTTATCAATGAAAGCTAATCCGCCAGCATTAAATAGATTATTATATATATTTTGGCTTCTTATAAAAGGCACTCCATATTGTTGATATACTTTTTTGCCTCCCTTAGGAGTCGCACCACTCCCAATCTTTATCGTTATTTCTGATAACTTCTTACAGCTCCATTCATCTAATCTCATACCCAATCCCCCTCAAATTCTTCCTGATCTCTTCTTCGAGTTTGTGAGATTGGTCGAATAGATCGCTCAACTCGCTGGTTAATTGATTCATTTTTTCATCAAATGGAACGCCATCGTCTTGTTCTTCCGCGATCCCTACATAGCGCCCAGGTGTCAGTATATAATCATTTTCTTTCACTTCGTCGAGTGTTGCTGATTTACAGAATCCCTTCATATCTTCATACTTTCCGTCTTTGTTTCGCCATTCGTGATAAGTACCGGCAATTTTTTCGATATTTTCAAGGCTCAACTCGCGGTGGCGGCGATCGATCATTTCTCCGAGCTCACGAGCATCGAGAAACAGGATTTCATGTTCGCGGTTCCGATGCTTTGTGCTGCCTTTCTTGTTACGATTAAGTATCCATAGCGAAACCGGGATACCCGTGGAATAGAATAATTTATCCGGCATGGCGACGATGCAGTCAACGAGATCAGCCTCAAGAAGATTTTTCCGGATCGCGCCTTCATTGGATGTATTCGTACTGAGCGATCCATTGGCAAGCACGACACCCGCAATACCCCTTGGTGATAAGTGGTAAACCATATGTTCAAGCCAAGCATAGTTGGCGTTTCCTTTCGGCGGTACCCCATATGCCCAACGCACATCATCAACCAACTGCTCTCCGCCCCAATCACTGATATTAAATGGAGGATTGGCGAGAATGAAATCTGCTTTTAAATTTTTGTGCAGATCATTATGAAAGGTATCATCGTGATGTGGGCCAATATTTCCAGACAATCCGCGGATCGCCAAATTCATTTTGCATATTTTCCACGTGGTTGCATTCAGTTCCTGACCATAAATAGCAAGATCTGCAATTCTTCCCTGGCGCTCTGCAACAAATTTTTCACTTTGTACGAACATACCACCTGACCCGCAGCAAGGATCATAGACCCGGCCTTTAAAGGGTTCAATCATGGAAACCAGTGTTTTTACCACGCCAGTTGGCGTATAGAATTCTCCGCCGCCTTTGCCTTCCGCTGCCGCAAATTTTGCGAGGAAGTATTCATACACGCGGCCGAGCAAATCTTTTTCTTCGTTATCGTACAGCTTAATGGTTGAAATAAGATCGACCAATTCACCGAGTCTTCGTTTGTCAAGTTCTGGGCGTGCGTACCGTTTCTCAAGCACATTTTTAAGCGTAGCATTTTCTTTTTCAATCAGAATCATCGCATCATCAATGATCTGACCGATTTTCTCGCTTTTCGCATGATCGCGAATATGACCCCATCGTGCTTCTTTTGGTACCCAGAAAATGTTTTCTGCTAAGTATTCGTCAATCTCTTCTTCGAACCCCTCGCCTTCTTCGACGAGTGCATTGTATTTCATTTCGAACTTGTCCGATATGTATTTGAGGAAGATCAGCCCAAGCACTACATGCTTATAATCGGTGGCTTCCATACTGCCACGCAATTTGTCGGCTGCCTTCCACAAGGTTTCTTCAAAGCCAATATTTGCTGTTGATTTTGCCATAATCTTGTCGCTCCTCAATAGTTGTAATCATCAAGCACTTCAAACAGTGCCGCTTCGAACTCTTCCTGTTCCGGACCGGTTGAAATGTCTCCAGGCAAGACGTTTAAATAATGGGCTAGTCCTTGTATGGTCTTCTGTAAAATAATTTCGGATTCTGCTTGTTCTAGCAATTCCAGAATGATTCGGTACGTATCCATATAGGGATGATCATCAACCTGTTCCAAGGATTTTTTGAATCGTTGTACAAGTTTCGTCTTCTCAATCGTTCGGTCGATCCTGTTAATCTCTTCTCGATCATAGATTGGAACGGCGTCCAACTTTTCTGCTCCAGGACGAAGCACATCCTCATGCCGTTTAATAATCGGTTGTAATTCGGCTTTAAGCTTTTCTTTTTGCAGCTCCAGTTTTTCAAGTTCATTTAATTCTTTCGACAGATACGATCGATCGACATGAAAAAGCTGCTCCAAAGTCGGCAGATATTTCTTCGGTATCTTCTGTTTGCCCTTAAGCCATAAATTAATATTTTGTTTTTTTATCCCTAACCGATCAGCGAGCTCCAGCTGCTGCATGGTGTAAAGCCCAAGCAGATACTCCAAGCCTATCAATCCATCACCACCAATTTGGGCTTTCTTATTGACTCGGTTGATTTTATTTTAGAATCATTTATTGACTGAGTCAATATTTTCTGCTATTAATTATTTTGTGAGGTTAACCCAATTCAATTTATTAGATCATGCATTCCGGAAATGCACCAATCATGCTGTTTATTCATCCGAAGTATGTCTGCAGCTTACTTCTATTATGTACATCAATGTACTTCTAAGCAATACGCTTGAATTTTTTAAATGAATCATGATCGCGCATAACTCAGGAGGCGATAAAAAGATGCAACTTGCCATGATCCCTATTTCAGGCAACCATACAGAACCATTGACTGCCAACGTACAAAATAAGATTGTCAAAACAATGAAGCATATGGAGCTCGAGGTCGAACGTTTAGCTGGTTCAAAGCTTGCACTTGATCAGGCAAAGCAGATCATTATTACGCAACAACTTGAGGGGATGAAAACCGTCATTCAATTGGCTGGATACACACTGATTTACCAATAATTAACTCAGTTTGGGAGGGTTCATTTTGAAAAGAATAGTTGGTTTAACAATAAGTTTACTTCTGATATTCACATTAGCTGCTTGCACCGAGGATGTTACCGTCGGCAGCGGTGACTCGTCTGCATCGCAAACTGAATCATCGAGCAAAGCCTCAAAAGAAAAGATTCATAAGCAAACGAAATTAGATTTCACTAACACGGCAGCTGGACAAACGACAAAAGTTGACTCTGCTGAGATCAAACAGGTTTCGGACTTAAACCTCATAGACAATGAAATGGATCAAGTCGATTTTGTGCTCCTCATTCATATGAGCGTTTCAAATAAGGCGAAGGATGAAGCGACCACATATCCTTCGCAAGGTCATGTCGTACTTGAAGATGGTACGCAAATTGATGGACTAATGGGTGCAGATGTCACGGTTGATGATGCATTCAAAGATGGCGAAATCGCAAGCGGTGCAACAAAATCAGGCTATGTCTTGTTCCCATTAAAAGAGAAGCAAGCAAAGCAATTTAAAAAAGGTGCTTTCAAGTTTGATGTGATCGCTGGCGATGAGATGCTTACTCAAAAGAATTATAGTGTTGCCATTCAATTCTAACTCATGGGAAAGAAGGCTTTTCGTTTGAAAAAAAGACTCACAATTAATAACGTAACGGGTGTTGCAGACATCATCATGGCTTTTCTGATTATGATTTCCTGGTTTGCTGTTCTCTTTGCAGCGGTAGGCGATGCAGCAACAGGAACTCATGCAACGGGCGGTGTTGGCAGTTTCTTTTACATTTGTGCCGGAATCACACTGATTCTGCATATTATTGCATGGATCAAATCAAAAAAAGCAGGAATATCGGTTGTTGGGCATGTACTCGGAATTATTGGGATGGCTTGTTTTTTGATCACAATGTTTCTCGCTTTCCCTGCTTTTGTTTTAGCAATACTTGCAGCAATTTTTACATTGCTCCAAAAAAATAGAGACAAGTGAGGTAATCCTAATGGCGACGAATGGAAAACCAGGTAAAGGAAGGCATGGCGCTGTAAGAAATAGGATACAGTATTACAACCCAAAAACGAAACAATGGATTAAAGCAGATCGAGGTTCAAATACTTTTTTAAATGTAAAAAACGATGGCACTTCATTCAAAGGCGTCACAAAAAAGTAAACATCGAACGTAGTGTTGCTTTGCTTTTGAATGGAAAGATCCCTGCTTTTTCAAGAATTTTAAGGTGCTTTACCATTTCGCATACACCGAATAATGTCATCAATAAATCTGCCTCAGCCACTGCGATGGTCATTGAGGCGGATCTTTTTTTTATACGACGGGATCGCGATAACACGTACTGCAAAAGAAATGGGCCCATTAATGCTCCATAAACGGTCAGGAGCACCATTTGAAGGTTACTCCACAACATGCTGCTTTTCCATGTAGCGACACTTTGGAAAATTGCTGCAGCCCCAGAAGTGCTCGCCGCTGTACGTTCCGCGTTTTGCCACACGTTGGACCATCGGTTTACCGCAGCGTGGGCACACTTTTTCGACTTCTTTTGTTTGCTCATCCAGAGCGGTATTTGTATTGGGGAACATTTGATATTCTTCTTTATCTTCTTTTATTTGCTTCTGGATCGTCGATTCCTTTTGGTCTTGTTCCAAAGCTTGCGCTTCACCAGCCGGAGGATCGCATTCTGCTGTTGACGCAGTCTCAATCGCTGCTTGCTCCTCGATCTTTTTTTTGAGACCGGCTGATTTTTTCTTGGAATGCTTCGGATGTTTTGCTTGAATGTTTTCAATATGGATCTGTTTTGCTTCTTCGGAGGTTTGTGAATATGGAAAAAGGGTCTGGTCGATTGCTTCAATTTCATTGGGATCGAGGACTTCGTTGGTATTGGCCATTGTTTTCTTTACAAAAGATGTGACACGGCGACGGTTCATAACGGCTGCTTTGCCTTGATTCAGCGTGATTTTTTTCAGTTCACAGCGATCGCTGAAGAGGATAATCGAATGATAGATGATTTGCGGATAGTCTGAGAGGAACTGCTTGAGTTGGCTAATATGACCTTCGTTTTGCATGATCGGATTGAAAAAGCGGTTTTTAATACTCCTCCTGCCGCTCGGAAGCGTCTGCGTCCAAGTGCGCTGGCTTTCTGTTCCAAAAATCCAGCCACTGTAATTTTTCGATTCGAACACGTATAGACCGCTTTTATGAATCAGCAGCACATCAATCTCGGTCGTTGTGCCGTCTTCTTTGGGTAAGTATACGTTGAAGAGAAGACGTCCTTCTTTCTCGAGTGAACGCAGATTATTATAGATGAGGTACTCGCCGTAACTACCGGTTGAACGTCTCATTTTCAAATAAGGACGATGCGTGATGCGATAATAGTGTGTTTTCTTGTATTTCGTGTTTTGATACGTGTAAATTAAAAATAAGCAGCCGAATAGTCCCGATAAAAATAGAACAAGTAATTCTACGCAAAGGATATAGAGTTGAAGCATTGGATCGCCTCTTTTCAATAATTTACCAATAGTATACCTTATCTCCCTAGACTATGTCTAAAGACATTGAACAAAAGACTCACAGAAGATTTGTTATAATGAATGCAATAACAATGCGTCCAAACGCGAAAGATTGGAGCTGCTTTACATGATTGACACGATTAACGGTCGTACCCGGCTGTATGGACTGTTTGCTCATCCGGCGAAACACAGTCTATCGCCGCTGATGCATAATCTCAGTTTTAGGAAGCGGGGGATCAATGCCGTTTACTTGGCCTTTGATTTGACTGGGGATCTTGGTGATGCTGTGAACAGTATCCGCCAGTTTGATATGGGTGGCGTTAATTTATCAATGCCATTCAAGCGGACAGTGATCCCCTTTCTCGATGAACTGACCCCGACCGCTGACCTGATCGGTGCAGTCAATACGATTATGAATCGGGACGGCCGTTTGATCGGCGCAAATACGGACGGGACCGGTTTCTTTGCGCATTTAGCGGCAAACGGCTGTGCAACAAAACAAAAGACGGCAACTATTCTTGGTGCAGGCGGCGCCGGGCTGTCGATCATTGCTGCAGGTGCCTCGAAAGGACTGAGCACCATCCATGTGTTTAAACGGCGCAATGCGTCATTCCCCGCCGTTTCGGAGAAATTAAGCCATATCGCCGCTGCTTATCCTACGACGATCCAGCTCCATGATTACAATGATGAGGCGGCTTTGCAGCGCGCGCTTTCTGAGAGCGATTTTCTCATTAATTCAACCAATATCGGCATGGGTGATGACGCAAAATTGCCGGTAGCTGAAGCGCTGATCGATTGTCTATCACCCTCGGCCGTGGTTTGTGACGCCATTTACGAACCGCGACAGACGCGCTTTTTACATGCAGCAAAACAGCATGGCTGCATTACTTTTAACGGTCTAGGTATGCTGATCTATCAAGGCGCCCAAGCGTTCCAACGATGGACCGATCAAGAAATGCCCATTGACGATGTCGAAGATGCCCTGTTAAAAGAATTAGATCAAAATCGTTCATAAGTGACTTTTTGAATGACCGTAACAGGAATCCTGTCAGTATCCTGTAAAAAACCTAAAAGCAGCTTCCCACTTGATGGGCGCTGCTTTTTATTAGCCGAGTTGACGCAAGAATCGCATGATCAGATGATTAAACACTTTGTAATGATGCGTGGGCAATTGATGAAAGGCGCGATCAACCGTTATGATTTCGGTGTGCGCAAGCGGTTCAAAATATTTCTTGTGCTTTTTCAAATAAACATCCAGCGAACCGTAAAGTATTTGCATCGGCAGCTGATCCAATTGCGCAAGCTGCGAGGTCAAGTCTGTTTTTGGTCCTGCACAATAGAGATCCAGAACAGCTCCGGGATTGGCCTTTTGTGCGTAATCATCCATCGCCCGTTCATCTTCTGCGCTGTTTTTATTTGCTTTAGCAATGAGCCTGCTCAGCAGCTGCTGATTTCCGGTTTTCATTAAGCTAATGCCCAACTGATATTCCAGACGCAGCAGGACTGACGCAATGCATGGGAATCCTCCTGCAAGCAGAATACCGCCGATATTTCCCGAATGGCGCAACGCATAAGTGAGCGCAATCAGTCCTCCGCTTGAATAACCAACAAGTATCGGCTTTTCCAGTTGCAATTTGAGAATGAGTTCGCTTAGGTCATGTTCATGATCCGAAATCACCTGACCCAATGAAGCTGAGGCTTGGTACCCGCTTTGTCCATGCCCTCTTTGATCATAGAAAATCAATTGAGCTCGATCGGCTAAAGCCTTTTGGTAACGAAAAGCAACATGCCCCATGAGCGGCGGATGCAGAAAAACGATTGGCCTGCCTTTTCCAATCTTTTCATAAAAGAGGTGGATTCCTTGATTCGTTTCGATATACGGCATGATCGTCCCCTAAATTGTCTTTTTTATAGTTTAACCCGGTTGGCCCGATTCCATGAGCAGACCGATACGTACAAAGCGAATTTCTTTAAAAAAATAGATGCCTGTCTTATGATAGTTATTGAAAGCGTTCTTCTTGTGAACTTTAATTTGGAGGTATGATCATGAAGCAAATTGCAATTGGACCGGAAAAAAAGTCGGGTTCTGCGGTTGTTCAAGGATGCATGCGTATTGCAAACATGTCTGAGGCAGAAGCAGACAGACTGATTAAAACCGATTTGGAAAATGGGATCACGTTCTTTGATCATGCGGATGTGTACACGGATGGTGCTTGCGAGGCATTGTTTGGAAAAGTCCTCGCGAAGCAGCCAAGCCTGCGCGACAAAATCACATTACAGACCAAATGCGGCATCGTACGCGGAAACGAAGAGCATATTAAGGCCTATGATTTTTCAAAGGAACATCTTCTCGAAACGGTTAACGCCAGTCTAAAACGACTGCAAACGGATCATGTCGATTACTTGCTGCTCCATCGTCCGGACGCACTTGTCGAACCTGAAGAAGTTGCCGAAGCATTCGATCAGCTGCACTCAGAAGGTAAAGTCCTGCATTTCGGCGTCAGCAACCAGAACCCTTATCAGATCGAGTTGCTGAAAAAGTATCTGCATCAGCCTCTTGAAATCAATCAGCTACAGCTCAGCATTAAATTTACCGGGATGATTGATGCCGGTATCAATGTCAATATGACGGTGGACGGCGCATCGGATCGAGACGGAAGCATTCTTGACTATTGTCGTTTGAACGATGTAACCATTCAAGCTTGGTCGCCGTTCCAATATGGATTCTTCGAAGGGGTTTTCCTCGATAATCCAAAATTTCCAGAATTGAATCAGAAGATTGATGAAATCGCTAAGAAATACGGCGTCAGCAATAACGCCATCGCCGTTGCTTGGATTCTGCGTCATCCGGCCGAGATGCAGGTCATTCTTGGCACGACGAATATCGATCGTGTCGCCGCATCTGCCAAGGGTGCAGATATCACGTTAACGCGTCAGGAATGGTATGACATTTACCAGGCAGCCGGCAACAAACTCCCATAATAATAAAATTAAAAATCTCCGAATATGCCCCGGAGACGAAAAGACCGAGCCGCGGCTCGGTCCTTTTTTGTAGGTAAAGAAACATTCATGACCCGCTTGGGGGGCGCGGGACACCGCCGGAATGAAAATACCCTTGAGATAAAGCGTCTAACTTGTATTTACGTACAAAAGTGAACGATTTTACCCTGTCTTCAAACCAATAAAACAGTGTCATGGCTGAGCATCAAAGCGGAGGTACTCGGGCGCCTAGTTGATGCTTACCAGCGAGACTACGCAGATTCCTGCTTGCCTGAGTAGGCTCGAGGTGCGCGGTCGCGCCCTGTTGATGCGAGTAACCGAAGCGACGATTCACCACCATTCAATACAACAGTTCCAACTGCGAACTGGTTGATAAATCACGAAAAGTGGTCGATAAATGTTTCAAACTGGTCGATAAATCACGAAAAGTGGTCGATAAATCGCACAAAACAGTTGATGATCCAGCCAGATGTTACCGCGTCCCTAACTGACCGTACGCCTCGATCCAGCTCCCAGCTTCGTTTCAGTAATCATGATTGTACTGCTCAAGATCAGTACGAGCCCCGCAACCGTACCCACAGACAGCCTTTCACCGAGCAGCAGCATGCCCCAGATTACACCATAGAGTGGAACGAGCAGGGTCACACTCAGTGTCTTCGTTGGGCCAACACTTTTGATAAGGTAGAAATAAATAAGGTAGCCGACTGAGGTTGATAGCACAGCCAAACAGAATACGGATACCGCGATCGAAATCGTCATGCCCTGCAATCGACCGACTGTCGGTACACTGAAGGGAAGCAATACTAAACCTGCGGCTAGCTGTTGCCCAATCGCCAAAGTCAAAGGAGCTTCAGATGCAAAATGCAGCTTTGTGTACACACCGCCAATCCCATAGCAGACAGAAGCAACCAATGAAAAGAAAATCGAAAGCAACACAATCGGTGAATGGCCAAGATGGCCCCATCCGGCAAGAATGGCCACCCCGGCAATGCCAATGAACATACTCAGCATTTTACCGGCACGCAATCGTTCCTTAAGCCAAATCGCTGCCGCAAGCAAGGCAAAAAGCGGCGTGGTTGCGTTTAAAATTGACGATACCGAAGCCGTCACATGCAGCTCTGCAGTTGCAATCATGGTAAAAGGAATAGCCGCATTTACAGCGCCAAGAAGAAGATACTGCTTCCACTTTTGTCGAAAATCCGGCATCTTGCGGATCGCATAGGCGTAGATCAGCAAGGCAAAACCGGCAATCAGCACACGCAGATCAATTAATAAAAACGGTCCAAGCACCGGCGCAGCAACACGCATAAACAGAAACGAGCCGCCCCATAAAGCGCCGAGTATATTTAATAGTAAGAAATCTCTTAGTGCCATTGATTCCATCCCTTCTGCTCTTTCTTTTCATCTATCGTCATTGGATAAGCACGAGGCGTCAACGATAAAATGCAACATGCTTTATTTAACCGCAATCCTTTTTAACATGCATTGAAACGATGTATAATAACCTCAGAATAAACGTCTTGACATGGAGGGAAGAAAAATGAAAAACATAGCGATTATCCTCGGTGATATTACGCAAGTCGAAGCAGACGCGATTGTCAACGCAGCAAACACAACACTGCTTGGCGGAGGCGGTGTCGACGGTGCCATTCACCGCGCTGCCGGACCGGAGCTGCTTGCGGAATGCCGAACCCTGAACGGATGCCGGACCGGCGCAGCAAAAATAACCAAGGGCTATCGTTTGCCGGCGCGTTATGTGATCCATACACCGGGTCCCATTTGGCAAGGTGGTGCAAATCACGAGCGTGAACTGCTGCAAAGCAGCTATTTAAACAGCCTCAAACTTGCCGATGCACATGGCTGCCGAACGGTTGCTTTTCCATCCATCAGTACCGGTGTTTACCATTTCCCGCTCGAGACCGCCGCACCGATCGCCCTTCAAACAATCCGCGAATTTTTGAGTACATCCAAGAGTGTCGCACAGGTTACCTTGGTTTGCTTTGATCCCGTCACAAAACATGCTTACGATCGGTCACTAGCTGACCTTGATGAATAACAGCGATTGGATCCATTGGTTCCGGTCATCTTCACTCCATGGAGAAAACGGTTCACTTTTTTTCATTAAAAAAGGAAAGAATCATAAGAATGAGTCCCGCAAAGGATATTGCAAACATCAATGCTTGATATACCGTCATCGCTCTCGCCCCGCTTATCTAGAACTGCCGCGTCTCCCAGCTCCCACGTCTAAAAGATTATGTATCTAGTATACCAAACAGGAACATATGTTCTCAATAGTCTGTTTGTCCCCTTTTCTTTATCTGGATTGCAAAAGCAAAAAAATGCTTCAGATCCAAAAAATGAACGATTAAAGCAATCCCCGCATCGATCGAGATGCGGGGAGTTGATCACGCTTCTTTTGCGGTCAAGCTTCGTTCACTCGGAAGGAACAAGGTGAGAATGGCTGCGAGCATCGGAAGAATACCGAACAGGCCAAAAATCGTATAGATGCCATACTGATCGGAAAGCCAACCGATCAGCGTAGCACCGATTCCTCCGGCACCAATCCCAAAGCCGACCATCAGCCCTGAGACCAATCCAATGTTCTTTGGAAACATCATTTGCCCGTAGACCACGGTAACCGCAAATGAAGACAGCACGAAGAATCCGAAAAGGAACAAGACAATAATCGATAAAACGCCATGTACATGAGGCAGCAGCCAAGCAAAAGGAATGGTGACCGCCATTGAAAGAAACAGCAGCCATTTGCGGCTGATTTGATCGGAGACGCGGCCGCCGATAAAGGTGCCGACCGCACCGGCAGCTAGAAAAAGGAAGGTCAACAATTCCCCGTCCTTCAACGTAAACCCTTGGTGCAAGTAAAGAAACGGCAGGAATCCGGCAACACCAATCTGTGTCCAAGAACGCAAGATCACCACAAGCGTGAGCAGGATAAGACCAGTCACATGGTTGCGTCCTTGAATCAATTTCTGCCTTTTTTTATTCATCTCCAAACTTCTCTGGTACCAGGGCATCACCGAGAACACGAGCAAAAGCCCGGCAAGAGCGGCAATTGCAAACCAGCCGAGCCCATGCAGCCCCGTCGCAATTAAAAATAAGGGGAGTACCAGTGGACCGGCCGCCTGGCCGAAGTTCCCGCCGACTTGGATGATTGCCTGTGCAGTCCCTCTGGCTGTTCCCGCCGCCATGTAAGCACCGCGCATCGCTTCCGGATGAAAGATTCCAGAACCGATCCCGGATACGGCAACACATAAGAGCAGTAGCCAGTAGACCGAAGCAAATCCTGAGGCGGTCAACCCAAACCCGCACAGACAAATGCCCATTGGCATGAACCACGCATTCGGATATTTATCGGACAGTACCCCGAACACCGGTTGAGCAACCGATGACGTCAGCATCGAGACAAAGAGAATGAGTCCGGCTTGGGTATAATTAAGGTCAAACGCTTGTTTATATAAAGGCAAAAGCGCAGGTACAAGCCCGGTGGTCATCAGATCATTGATAAAATGCACACCACTGAGACTGAACAATTGTCGTTTTGCAGCCAGTCTTGGCTTCACCCCCGCTTCTTTTAATGCAAGATTCATTGATTTTCCTCCTAATCTAGCCGTGAATATCCGTGATGACCGCCATTTTCATTTCATCACCTTTTTTCCATCCGTACATGGGGAATGTCATCGAGCAGGAACACATCCGAGATTGTTTTGAATCCGAAACGGGCATACAACGCTTGAACATAATCTTGTGCTTCAATTTCAATCGGCTGCTTTGGAAAATGTTCTTCGATCACTTGCAAGACTTTGCCAATCAATTGATTCGCAAGCCCCTTTCCACGCTGATCCTTTCGGACAAGTACCCGTCCGAAGGTCACCAAACCGCCTTCTTGGAAAATCCGCGCATAAGCGGTCACCACACCGAACGCATCGGTTGTATACACATGAAGACTTTCCAGATCATGGTGATCGATTTCATGATAGGCACATTCCTGCTCAACAACAAAAACCGTCTCCCGTGCACGCAGCAGTTCATAGACTTCCTTTCCAGAGAGGTCGTCAAATCGTTTCACATGCCACTTTTCTGCTGTCATTTCTGCCTCTCCCCCATTTAACGCCGATACCATTTCGGTACAACATTTTGAAAATGATCGTACGCGTCCATTGCTTTTTTGATCTCGCGCTTCATCACATCAACCTCTCCGGCGCCATAATCAATCGCCCAAGGAATGGAACTGATCATATTCGTCGCCATATAGAGCGCCATTAATGGAAAAAAGGTCTCCGATATTTGGTTGTCGAAATAACCATTGATGCGTCCGGATGCAAAAGCCGGGCTCACTCCGGCACACCAGGAGATCCGGTTGAATTCTTCCCACGGATCCCCGTAATCCATCCGATCAAAATCGATAATTCCGATCATTTTCTCTTTTGTAATCACCATATTGCCGCAATGATAATCACCGTGCTGCAGAGATTGTGGGCGGTCCTTGAGTAGGCCGCGCTGCTCCTCAATAAACGCAATGATCTGCTCTGCGCCTTCTACGTGAATCCCGCAACGTACATATGCGGTTAATTTCCTGTCAATCTTATCATTGTAAAATTGAGTCCAGTTCGGCTGATCTTCCGGCGCCGGAATCGCGTGAATTCGGCTCATCGTTCTCCCCGCTTCGCGGCCGAGCAGGTACTGCTCTTCAAGATTAAGTGTCGAGAGCACTGCCGCTGCATCTGATCCGTCTAGCCAGGTCATCAATGTATAGCAGCATCTCCCATGATCACACCAGCCGAACGCGATCGGCTTGGTTGTTGCAATGGGCAGCGTGCGTAGTGCCTGTAAAGCATCAAATTCTCGTTTTCTCCGTTCGAAGAATTCGCCAGCTAGAGACACGCAGCAGAAACGTCTGCTCATCGGCAGTCACAACATATTTGCGGTCATGCGACCAACCGGCCTGAAGCGGTTTAACTTCTGTCCAAGCCTCTGATCCGGGTATTGATAAAAATTGGCCGGTCACAGTGTCACCCCCACCGCCTTATTAATCAATCAAGAGGCCCATATGTACGGTGCTATAAAACACACCGTCGATCAATAAATCACGCGTAATCAACCCGTCCTGAACAAAACCGAACGATTCATAAAGCCTAATCGCGCGTATGTTGTCCGAGCGAGCCATCAAGTTGATCTTACGGATGATTCCGGTCTTTTTGCTCCAATGGATCAAGTGCGACAGGAGCGCACGACCGATCCCTTTTCCCCAATAGTCTTTGCGCACGCTGATGCCGAATTCGCCGACATGTGCTGTTCGCTTGCGTTTCCCGCCCTCGAAGTTCAGAGTGCCGACAATTGTGCCGTCATATTCGGCAACAAGAAACACAGCGTTGTCTTTTTTCGCATAACGTTCAAAGAGGGCTTCCTCTTTCTCAACCGTCAACTGAAGCTCGTCAACCGAACCATAGGTTAAAAAGTCGGTCTCGCCTGCAATACGGCTCAGATAAGCCAAAACTGGTGCTGCATCCGATTTTCTCGCTTCGCGAATCGTTCGTTTGCTTTCACTCATGATCGGTCACCCTTTTCAGCGATGATGTTATTAATCGATTATTTTATCGAAACCGCAGTAAATGTCATGCACCAATGGCCCAATGCTGAGTGAGTTGCCGGAAAAGGAGTGCGGCAAAGGCCATGGTAGCAAAAATTAGCCTATTTAATTGGCCAACTAGTCGAAATCTCTTTACTTAATGGTCAAGCCATATCAGGGATTCTTTGCAGCTCTTTCATTCAATTCACTGCTTTTGCTTTTAAGGTTTCAATAAATGCGTCAACGGCTTCTTCCTTGGTTGCCCATGAAGTGACCAGTCGGACCGCTGAATGATCCGCGTCAATCTGCTCCCAGTCATAAAAATAAAACTGTCTGCGCAGCTGCTCAATCACGTCATGAGGCAAGATCGGAAAAATCTGGTTGGAAACCGGCGGCGTCAGGAAGGCATAACCCGCATCCTGGATGGCCTTACTGAGTTTGAACGCCATTGCGTTCGCATGCGCAGCAAGATCCGAATACAAATCGTCACGGAACAAAACGAGAAATTGGATCCCGGTCAGTCGTCCTTTGGCAAGCATCGCACCCTTTTGCTTCATTAAATAACGGAAATCTTCTTTAAGCGCGTCGTTACAAATCACCAGTGCTTCGCCAAGCAGCGCGCCATTCTTTGTCCCGCCGATATAGAAAGCATCGACCAATTTGGGCAGATCACTCAATTCCAGGTCATTGACCGGCGAGCTCAGCGCTGATCCGAGTCGCGCACCGTCTAAATAGAGGTAAAGCTGATGACTTTTGCAAAAGGAACTCAGCGCTTCGAGTTCGCTTTTTGTATAGACAGCGCCGTTCTCCGTCGTATCGGATATGTATACTAGCTTTGGTTTGACCATGTGTTCATCCGGGTGCGCATCGAGCATTGCCTGAATGCCTGCAACGGTTAGTTTTCCATCTTTTCCAGATGAGACCGCCAACACTTTATGCCCGGTCGCTTCGATTGCACCGGTTTCATGAACGTTGATATGACCCGTATGCGCGGCGATCGCCGCTTCATGCGGCCGCAAAAATGCCGCGATTGCGATCATGTTCGTCTGCGTGCCTCCAGTCAGAAAGTGAACGGCAACATCGGAACAAGCCATTTTCTTCTTAAGCAGCTCGGCCGCTTCCAGTGAATAACGGTCCTCACCGTAGCCTTCTTCCTGAACGAGATTGGTATCAACAAGCGTATTGAGAATTTGCGGGTGCGCGCCCTCACTATAATCATTTTTAAAACTGTACATTGCGACTTTTCACCTCAGCTGTCTGATTTTTCAAATCTACCCATTATGGCAAATGATCCAAATTTTGTTACTTACAGGATACAATAGAAATGGCGCGAATAAAGCAAAGAGCGGATTACTATGCCGATCCCCGAAAGAAGGGGGGCGGATAAATATGACAGTATATGAAGCACTAACACTTGCAATAGCTTTTTCTAGTTTATTGATCACACTAATAGGAGTCGTTGTAAGTATTATCGTCGTACTGTCAAATAAAGATAAAAAATAATCCGCCTCTTACGCTTTTGACCGAGCTGAGGTGGATTATTTTTGCTATTACCCTTCTGCGTAGGTTCTGCCCATTGCAGTTCGTTTGCCAAGCCGTTGGTGGTGGAACACCAACGGTATTATTTTATTCAGTATCTAAATTAATTATACACAAGACAGTGAGGGGAATCAATCTTGGAGAAAAATTACGCCTCAATGAATGTCGACGGATTAAGAAAGGAATATCATGACATGTGGCTGCCCGCAATGAGGGCAAGTGAACGTCGAACCCCTGTGAAAATCAAGATAAATGTGAAAACCACCATTTTTCTGATCCAGTACATAGACAGAGACGTACCGGGGGGCCTCAATATTTAGTGCCGCTTTTTCTTTTTTTTGGATATTTGATTTCATAAAGTAAACGTTCCTTGAGTTTTGGATTAAAGAAACTAGAAATTATTTTTTTCGTGTCCAATGTCCATCGAATTTCAGAACATACTCACCTTGCGTGGAATCCCATTCTTTATTGTAATTTGTCGTAGGATAAGCACTCGATATAAAGGTATCGGTCAACACATTTAGTGTAACCGATGGATTGATCCAGGGAAATCACCAATCCTCTTGCCCTAACAATGACTGGTATGTTGCTTTCTGGAATTACAACGCCATCAGCATTCCAAAATTTTCTAGGTTTTCGAGTCTCAATCCCATCAACCGCATGGCTAACGACCCACTGGCTCACCGTCTACGCTTAAAGACTGAAGTTTCCTTCAGCCTTCCAAGATTCGTTATGGATGGGTGGCGCTCTTATTCGATGGGGGTCACACCCACTATAGGCCACGACTTTGCTCAGTCGCCCTATTATTTATCAGGACAATAAAAAAACCATCCCACACCTGGTATGAGATGGCTCTGAACTGATGATCGTCAGATACGCGGAATGATCGTCTGAATCCGTTTGAGACGCGGTGCGAGCAGTACAACGACAAACGGTGTGAGTGCGATCGGCACAACATCTGCAATCCCAATCCATACGACACAGTACCAGTAGCCGAGTCCGGTGAAGAATGACAGAGAAAAGCTCGTTGCAAGAATCATCAAACAACCGAACAGGAGCGACCAGAACAATGATTGCCAAATAAAGGCCGCTTTATTTTCAAGAAGTTTTTCAAGCGGCTTTTTCCGCGTCATAATATAGGCTGGAAGTGCCGCACTTAAAGCAACGGTAATCCCGTCTGCAATTAAGGTATGAGGAGCAATGAAGTAACCACCGAGCAGTGACCAAACCAATGTGCCGATGTAGCCGGCAAAAAATCCGGAAACCGGGCCGAATAAGAAACCAATAGCAGGAATAATAAACGCAAAAGTTCTGAAATGCACGGCACCCGGAATCAGCGGAATCGGGCTGCCGTATGCCCAGAGCACGCCGGTAAATACACCAAAAATAACGAAAAAGATGATGTTGACAAAGGTAAATTTCTTCACGGGAAAACGCCTCCTCAATAATTTGTTTTTGCAAATGCGCAAATAATATGCTTAAGCTCTTTGACGGCATAGTCAAACAGCTTTTTGCCTTTTTCAGCAGTAGCGTAGGTTGGTGCACCGATCACGCCGCTTTTCGTCACATCTTTTGTCTTCCAGCCGGCATTGTACGGTCCGAATAAGGTCACAAAATCGTTGTCGCGCAGCGCCTCAACCGGATCCTCATCCACCGCAAGTTCCATATGAACCGTTTCAGGGGCCGCGTGCAGCATGAGCGATGTCTCCAGCTCGCATGCATGGAAGACGCCGTATGTACCGGATTCTTTCAAGCCTTCAAGCCCCTTGTCCCAAAATGAGGTAAACCACCAATCGAACACAAACACATCCATAGTGAAATCAATGCGCAGATCGCGGCTGATCATGTTGAGCATGTCGGTATTGCCGCCATGGCTGTTAAACAGCACCAGCTTCTTAAACCCGCTTGCTGCAATCGCCCCAGCAATGTCATGCAGCACGGAGTAGTAGGTCTGCGTGCCGTAGGTAATCGTGCCGGCAAAGCCCATGTGCTCATTGCTCTTGCCGACATTCAGCAGCGGAGCAAAGATCAGCGCGCCTTCATCGAAGCTTTGTGTAGCAATAAAATGATCGATTAACTGAGATAAAATAATGGCATCGGTGCCCACTGGCAAATGCGGTCCATGCTGCTCGGTCGCCGCAGTCGGCAGAAAAACAATCGCCGAATCTTTATCAATGGCTGCAAGTTCATCACGCGTTAAATTCTCCCATTTTGAAATCATTAGGAATTCCTCCTGTACCATTATTTAAAATGTTCAAAAATCAGCGGTTACAAACAGGGAATTTAATCAATTCCCTAGATTTGAATATAGAATCGAATTTGTAAAACAATCGTCATTACGGTCGCTGCGATCGTTGTGGCAGCAAACCAAAAATCGGATCGGCCGGCACTAATGGTTTGGTAGGAAGTCCGCTTTACTTTAAAATTGAGTTTGTAATAATGCATGGCCAGCGAGATCGCATGCCCTTTGCTCAACACGCGGAACAGGAGCGGCAGCGACACAATGACATAATTTTTTAATTTAGCAAATGCGCTGCATTTATCGACTTCCAGTCCGCGCGACTTCTGCGCTTCCATAATGGTCGCAAATTCCTGAACGATCATCGGAATGATCTGGAATACAAGCCCGACACCAAAAGCAACCGCGTACGGCACCCGCCATGATTGGAGTCCAAGAATGATTTGGCTGAAATTCGTCGTCAGTATCACGGTATAGAACGCGGAGATCATTAGGAAAATCCGCAGTGCGTACACCGCTCCTTTATAGAAATCAAACCATTCCAAACTGAACACATACGCATGACCGAACAATGAGAACCCTGATCGGAAGATGGCCGGTCCTTCATTCACTGTAAACAGCCCAAGCACCAGCCACAGCAGGAAAATAAATAGGAGCAGTACCTTGACTTTGTTTGCCAGCACCAGTATATAACTGCCGATTCCTCCAATCAGCCAGATGGCGATGAAAACAAGAAAAAGGAATAAGAGTGCCGCTCCGCTCTTCACAAAAGAAGTTAAAACCGACATGATGATAAAAAAGACAAATTTGCTGCGCGGATCAAGCCGGTGCAGGAACGAATTCAATTCAACATACTGCAGAAAGTCACCCACGTTCTGCACCCCCGATTTTCTGAAGTTCATCAATTTGAGCCGCGAAACTTGCGACGTCGCAGGCAAGCGGAGACAGTCCCAGTTTCTTCGACAAGCGAACCACCGGAGGAAGGTCGATTTGAATTTTCTCGAACAAAGCTTCATTTTCAGCAAGCTGCTGCACGCTGCCAGCCGCAAGCTTCTCTGCATGATCAAGAACGAGCAGCTGATCGGAGAGCTTAAAGACCAGCGGAATCTCATGACTGATGAGGATCACGGTCTTGCCCTGCTCCTTCAGTTTGTGGATAATTGCCTCCAAATGGCGACGTAAATGCAGATCCATACCCAGTGTCGGTTCATCCAAGATGACTACTTTGGCGCTTGAAAAGAGAACCGAGAGAATCGTTAGCAAATGCTTTTTACCCATCGACAGATTCACCGGAAGCTCCTCTTTGTCTTTTAACAGATCATAGTTTTCAAGCACTTCCAGCGCATCTTTTTCTGCGAATGGTATCCCTTGGGCACGCGCGCAAAAGGTCAGTTCACGGTAGACATTCTCTTCAAAAAGCATGTGCTCCGGATGCTGAAAAACGAGGATCACATCACGACTAATTTCAGCAACCGACTTAGTTGTCGTTTCCTTGCCAAGATAGGTGACCGTCCCCTCAGTAGGTCGGTGCAACCCGTTCAAATGCTTGACCAGGGTTGTTTTTCCTGATCCATTCTGACCAAGAATGGAGATGATCTTGCCTTTTTCAAAGCCGGCGTTGATCTTTTTTAGCGCTTGAAAACCATCAGTAAAGCTTTTGCTGAGGTTGTTCACCTCAAGCACTTGTTCCGCACGCTGAGGACCTTCGGCAGGCTTAGCAGCCTGCGGTACAACGCAATCCTTGAGTGCTTCATAAGCGGCATCAAGCGTTGTGAACGGCTTTAGTCCATCCGATTTCTTTGCCAATGCGTGATAAATGTCAACCGTTTGTGGAACGATGACGCCAAGGCGCTGAGCAAGCTGCGCGTCTGCAAAAAATTCATCTCGGCTTCCGTCAAACACGACTTCCCCATGGTCGATACCGACGACATGATCAACAATATCCGAAAACCAATCCAGATTGTTGTCAACGATGACCGTGGTCTGTCCCGCAGCGCGAAGCTGGTTCAATACCGACTGAATTAAGTGCTTTCCTTTTGGATCAAGCGAGCTGACCGGCTCGTCCATAATTACAAGATCCGGCTTCATCGCAAGCACCGATGCAATACACACTGCCTGCCGCTGCCCCCCGGACAGCGTTGATACGGCGCGCTTGCGCAAATGCTGAATATGCAGTAAATTGAGTACCGATTCAACCCGTTCACTAATTTTCTCGCTGCTGAGGCCTAGGTTCTCTACGCCGAACGCGAGCGCATCCTCAACGCCGTAGCCGAACAACTGATTCTCAGGGGTCTGACTAACCACCGAAATCATCACGTCATCCTCATGATGAAAGGTTCCCGTTAGCATTCCTTTGTTCATCAGCTCCGGGATGACGCCGCTCAAAATACTGACCAGCGTTGATTTACCGCTTCCGCTTGGGCCGACAATTGCCGTTACTTCGGCTGGACGGATTTCCATATTAATATTTTTTAAGATAAGCGGCGTATCTGCACTGTATTGATAGCTTATCTTTTCAATTTTGAAGCTCATAGTGATCTCCCCGCTTTATTGAATGGCATCCGATGACTCAATGGGAAAGAGCGGCAGTTCTCCCAGATAGATAATATCGTCACGTTTCACCGCGTCTTTTCCTTCTGCAAGGATCGCCGCTTTACCAACAACCGTACCTCCAGCACGGGTAACCAGTGCTTCCAATGCCCGCGAGGATTCCCCGGTACTGATTACATCGTCCACAATCAGAATCCGTTTTCCTTTAATTAGATCACTTTCTTCTTTTTCAATACAGAGCAGCTGCTTTCTTTGCGTCGTAATTGAATAGACCTCCGTCGCAAACGGATCACTCATATACGGTTTAATGCTCTTTCTTGCAACAAAATAACGTTTCTTACCGCAGAGTCGTGATAATTCATAGACAAGCGGAATGCCTTTTGCTTCGGCAGTGATAAAATAGTCCGCATCCGGTATCCGTTCTTTCAATTCTTGAGCAGCAGCCTCAACGAGTTCTGTATCCCCTAAGATAACGAAACTTGCGATCTTAATATTGTCCGCAATCCGAACAATCGGTAATTTCCGTTCGACGCCGGCAACTTTGAGTAAATATTCATCCATTAATCCTTCACCTGTATCCCTTTCAAAAAGTTTCACGGTTTCATAGAACAAAAAAGGCAGGGAACAGGTGTCCTCTGCCTATGGCGAATTCCGATGAGCCAAGTCAAACCTAATTACGCGGGCAACGCAAACCGCATTCGACTCGCTCGGAATAATCAGAACACCATAGTGCAGGCAATTTACGGTTGCCGCGTAGAAACATCTGCACCCTATTTGCAGACTTATACGGTTTCTTAATAGGTCTCTTCGACTTATTTCGATCTAACATTAATAAAATTATATCACCGTAATAATTTTTTGGCAACCGAATCATTTTTCAAAAAATTAGTCGACTGAGCGCTCGTCTTTATTCGATTTACACGTCTTGAGACGCTGCGACACGCATCAAAAAAGACGGGCAAAACTGCCGTATTCTCAAGTGGAACACGAACCGATCGCTTGCCGAATGCCGCATGCGACAGCTGTTCTTTGAGATGCAGCCATTCCCCGCTGTCATTGATGTAAAAGGCAAAGGACCCTCTTGATGCGTAGAAAGCAATGTAGTGATGCCCGTTTCGATACGCCGGCATGCAGCAAAAGGTTGTTTCCTGCCAATCCGGCAGATGTCTGCGCATAAACGAAACCATTGTTCCCATCCAGATGCGTTCCTCTCTGTTAAAATGCTGCAAGTACTCCAAGCGCTGCAGCAATTCAGAAACCGTTTCCATACTATCACTCCAGACCTGATGATCATTCGTTAGCATGGCAAACCGCTGCGGATCTTATACGCAGAAAAAAATTGAGACGCATCTGATAAAACTTTTAAGTGCATCCAAATTACGCGCTCTGCATCGCCTTAGTTCGTCGAAGCGATTCAATGCCTTCAAAGCATAAGGGGGGTCGAAAAAATAAAAAGGAGGGGCGTACCGTTCCCTCCTCTCCTGTCTCATTTCTTGATCTCCCAGTAGCAGCGCTTCGGTGAGACAATCTTCTCTTCTTTTTTTAATTTGGTCATGACTTTGTTGACTTCTTTTTTGTCGATTCCAGTTGCTTCAGCGACTTTACCCGCATTTGCCGGTGCATCAGCTTTTTCAAAAAAGGCTAACACGGCATCATAGCTTTCCATGATTGAATCCCTCCGATGATCTGTTATTGTAGCGCTCAAGTCTATTATAAGGACGCGCTCTGACTCGCACACGTTGAAAGTTTGTCAATTGTTTTCCACTTTCGCGTGAAGCCCGGCCCATTACTTATGGTTTGTTATGATGCGTTGTTTTTTTCTTTTTTTCATTGAACCAAAAGAGGTCCGCAAGTGTCGAAACCAAATGGCCAAGAAATTCAACCATCATCCATCATCCTCCTTAAACCATTCCAGTTCCAACTCATGCTCAATCGGAATCCCATTCTCAGCGGTAAGCGGAATTTCTGGTTTTATTTTTCTTGCCTTTCGAACTGCATGCTGTCGGAACGCCGCAAGCGAAAATCCTCGTTTTTGATAAAACTGCAGCGCGCGGACATTGTCGTTGGTTGTCGTCAGATAAAACCGTTTTGGCCCTTCAAGGTTCAAGAAGCGGTCAAGTAGCGCGGAACCAACCCCTTGGTTTTCTTCAAAACTGTCCAGCGACAAAAGTTCAGCGTCTGAATGTTCATCAATGCGGTAGATCAGCAAACCAATCACCCGATGATCGGCTTTCGCCATGAAACCGGGGAAATCAGCCAAGTCAAAGCATGCATCGTGAACCACCATCATATCGTTGCCCCAGTTTCCATGAGCAAGTTGACGAATCAACTCTCGACTTTTCGGACGAATCTCATCAATTGTCCATTTCATTTTCCAAACTCCTCATTGTCACTCATCCTCTCAATAGGACGTGTACTCAGCGTTCTTTGCAGCAATAATTCATCTTTAAAAATGGATAGCGTCCGCCATTTGTCTCCTGAAGAAAACTGCCTTCCTCGACAAATCCTGCTTTTTTATATACTTTTATCGCTCGCTGATTGAAGGTCGCAACAGACAGCGTCAGATGATCGGGTCTGCTTTTTGAGATAATATATTGAATGCCTGCCTCAACGAATTGCTGTCCCTTCCCCTTACCGGTTAGTTCCGGCTTCATTCCTAAACCGATTTCAATGGTTTGGTTTGAAACAAGAAAAAAGCAAAAAAAGCCAACCAGTTCCTGCCCTTGGATGACGCTGTAATAAGCATCGCCGCGAGCTTCAGCGCTGAGTAGTTCCTGCAGATCCTCTTCATCTGCTTCCATATCGTAAAAAGAATACTCGCCCTCATAATGCCAATGAAAGGCGATTTCTTCAGCTTGTTCCTGTGTCATTCGTTCGATTCGATTCTTCATTAGAAAACATCTGCCTTTGCAAAATCGTATCAAATTCATTTTCATGGTACGCTAACTCTATGAAGAAAAGAGGCGTATTCAATGACTTTAATCAAAGAATTCTGTGCAGAAAATTTTACCCATGTTCCGAAAGCAATTGAACGCGGTGCAGACCGGATTGAGCTGTGCGACAACCTCGCAGTCGGCGGTACCACGGTCAGCTCCGGCGTTATGGCGCATACGGTCCGCTTCTGCCATGCCCGCAACATCCCGGTAATGGTCATGATTCGTCCTCGCGGCGGTAATTTTGTCTTTACCCGAAATGAGCACTGCATCATGCGTGCAGACATCGATCAGGCAAGCCGCTTCGGTGCTGATGGCGTCGTTTTTGGATGCCTGACCGATCAAAATCAGCTCGATGTGGGTGCAACTGCTGACTTAATCGATGCAGCTTTCGATTTAGAAATCACCTTTCATATGGCATTTGATCAACTCTCCCACGAGGATCAATTTGTTGCCATTGACTGGTTAGCGGCCCGCGGTGTTAAAAGAATCCTGACCCATGGCGGACCAATGGATCAGCCGATCACGCATCACGTGAATCATTTGCGCAAATTGATTCACCATGCCGCCGGCCGCCTGATCATTCTGCCTGGCGGCGGCATCACGACCGTGAACGCTGCGTTCGTTGCTCAGCAGTTGTCGGTTCAAGAGGTCCATGGTACGAAAATTGTTCCGCTTCCTTAAAGCAGCTGCTGATAGAGCTTGAGAAAATTCCCGCCGAGGATTAATCCGATTGCCTCATCAGAGTAGCCGCGCCGGATCAGTTCCTCGGTAAACAGCGGCAGATGCTTATGACTCGGAATCACATCAAAGGATTCGCGCGTATGTCCCGCCGGCTTAAGCGGCAGTTCGGTCAGGAAGGTGCAAATATCGAGACCAACACCGACATGGTCGATGCCAACCAAGTTAACCATATAATCCAAATGATCGATCAAGTGCGCCACATCACCGTCTTCATAACGGTCGGAGACAAACGCATTGAACCCGTTCATTCCGATCACAGCGCCTCTTGCGGCCAGCTCGCGAATCTGATCGTCTGTTAGGTTGCGCATTGATGAGGCGAGCGCGCGTGCGTTGGAGTGTGAGGCAATAATCGGGCAGCGGCTGCGCTCCAGAACGTCGGCCAAACCAGCATCGTTCAAATGACTGACATCAATGATCATCTTAAGCCGTGCCGCCTCTTCGACCAATTTCACCCCAAACTCCGTCAGTCCGCCTTGCCGTCCTTCATCAACCGCTTTAAAATGACTGCCATCGGCGGCAAAGTTGCGCCTGCTCCAGGTCAGTCCGACAAAGCGCACCCCAAGCTGATAGAATATCTGCAAGAGTCCAAGATCATTGGTAAGTGGGTCCACGCCCTCAAGAGAAAGTAAGATTGCCAGCTTATTATGCGCGTGCGCATCTAAAACCGCATCATAAGTCGTGCAGAGCTGAAGTTTATCCGGAGACTCCTCAATTTCCGAATAAAGTGCACTAATCTGATCAAGTGCCATTTTCAAGCCCATTTCCGGCAGGTACTCACTTTCAATGAACAACGAGCAGACCAGTGCGCTAACCCCGCCCGCGCGTAGATCCGGCAGAAAATCCGTCTCAATCACTTTACGGTAGCCCAGCTTGCGCCGCAAATCCACTTCCATCAACAGATCAAAATGCGCGTCAAGCACGATATAGTGTTCATGCAGCCGCTGTGCATGTGCCTGAATCGATTCCTCCACAGCCAATTCCCCCTATGTATCACAAAATGCATCCCCAACAGCTGAGGATGCATTCATTTTCTTCATTATATCACGAGCAGAAACGGAGCAGATTACAGATCCTTGCGCGCAAAAATGCGCAAAGAAAGCATGATTGAAAGCAAGGTAATCAGCACACCGACTAGCGCCGGAATCCAATGCTGAATCATCGCTGGAAAAGGCAGCGCATACGAGAAGTGAATCGGATGCGTGCGCAACCCTTTCATCAAGTAGCCAAGGGCAAATGGCGTGCAGAAAATAATGACGAGAAAGATTCGACGCGTTTTTTCATAGCCAAACTTGTATTGAACCGGAATCAGAATAGCAAAAAAGAGACTGAAAAAGAGCAGGCTCACACTGAAGCCAGAGACCGACAGTCGTTCCATGTACATTGGAACCACCGTCGCGGTCATCATCTGAATCAACGCGCACAACATAAAAATGAGACATCGAGGTATTTTGCCAGAACAACCGATTTCCGCATATACGGGGTCGCGCACAGCAGTGAAGTCCCTTTATATTTATACTCATCGGTCATCACATGATTGTATGAAAGATAGGCAATAAACAGTACAACGATAAAAAAGCTGATTGAGCTGGCCATCATCTGCGAAGCAAGGTAGATCGGAGCAACAATGGCAAACGCCATAAAGAAAAGAAGATCTTTTTTGATCAAGATAAAGTCCTTCAATACAAGATTAATCAGCATCGTGGTCACCTCCAATATACGCCAGCATGATGTCTTCAATGCACGCGCGCTCAATCACTGCTTCAGGCATGACCGCACGCACGTTGTCCCTTTGATTCGTTACCGCTTCAAAACCGTATGGCGACTGGCGCACACTCAAAAAAAGTCCACGTGTCTCTTCATTGATCCAAGCGTTGTCTCCTTTGACACGCACATGCGTTTCAAGTAGCTCATCTTTTTCTTCTTCAAAGATTATTTGCCCATGATCAATCAGGATGAGCATATCAGCAATTTTCTCCAGATCGGACGTGATGTGGGTCGAAAAAAAGACACTTTTTCCTTCTTCCTGCATGAACTCAAGCAGAATATCCATCAACTCGCTACGCACCAGCGGATCAAGCCCGCTTGTCGGTTCATCCATAATCAAGAGATCAGCATGATGTGAGAGCGCAAGCGCCACCGCGTACTTCATCCGCATCCCTTTGGATAAGCTGGCAATCTTCTGTTTTAGATCCAACTTAAAGCGTTTGATGTAGCTGAGAAAAACAGCCTCGTCCCACTGTGAATACGCCGCGGCGAGTACGTTTTTCATCGCTTTGAGGGTCAGATTCTCATAAAAATAGCCTTCATCCATAACAAACCCGATCCGATCCTTCAGTTTGCGTTCATTTTTATTCAGGTCTTCGCCAAACAAACGAATCCGCCCGGAATCCTTAACCACGAGACCGAGAATCGATTTAATGGTCGTTGTTTTCCCAGAACCGTTTGTCCCGATAAATCCGGTGATACAGCCTTCTTCTAATGAAAAATTCACATGATCGAGGCAAAAACGCTGAAATCGTTTAGTCAATTGATTTACTTCTAACACCGCTTGGGTCATCGTTCATCCTCCTCTTCAAATAAGAGATCCAGCATCTCATGCAATGCGCTCTTTTCGATCCCCAGTTGACGCGCCATCCGGCAGGCAGCGAGCAGCTTTTCTTCTACCATTTTCCGCTTGGATTCAATCAGCAGCTCTAGGTTTTCCGGCGCAACATACGAGCCTTTACCGACCCGCGTGGTGATGAATCCTTCCGCTTCAAGTTCCGCGTATGCCTTCTTTGTGGTTAAAACGCTGACATGCAGATCATTGGCCAACGCGCGTATTGTCGGCAGACGCTCGCCCTCTTCCAATGCGTTCGTCATAATCGCTTGCTTGATTTGATCCTTAATCTGTTGATACAAGGGCTGATTTGATCGATTTTGAATAATAATTTTCATTCTGCAACCTCTTTATGTGCTCATCTGTACAAATTGATTATATACAATATACACAATATGTACAATAGGTTTAAGAAAAGCACCTCCTGATGAGTTGCATCATCAAGAGGTGCTTTTACTTTTGGAGTTTTCGCTTTAACTCCGCCGTTCTGCTTTTTGTATTCGCTTTCGCAATGATCTTCAATAAAAAAAGTGCCTCTCAAGTCTTAGTCTTAGCAGGAGCGCTACATCCCTTTCCTTATTTGTCCAAATTAAGTGTCGCAACATAGTTGTCACCGGTTGTGCTCAGCACATAAAGCGTCAGCTTGGCGGTCTTTCCGTTCTGCTCGCTTTTTATCGTGTCAAGATCAAGAGCAATGTTGCCGTCCGACGTTTCATGTGTATAGTAAAATTTCTTGTGCGCGTCCGTATCATATTTTTTCCCATCGGAAATCGTATAGGCCAATGTTCCGGACTCTTCCGTCAATGGACGGACATCTGCAGTAAAGTTTGCCGGAATCTCAATTTTTTTCTTGCCGACATAGAGCGCATATTCATGTTCACTGCTTGTCGGACGCAGGTCTGCATGGATACGCTTTGCAGCTGAATCCCCCGCGCCACCTTTTTCTTTGCTGTGAACAATATAAGCAACGCCGTTCGCCCACGCCTTTTGGAATTGATCAACCTTATACTTTCGCACTGCGGTATCGTCGGACGGCGCGAACGAATCATTAACAATCACATAATCCTGCCCATTCATTGTCTCGAAACCGCGCACAAGAATCAGATGCCCCGGTGTCGTACCCGGTGCACCTTCTACATACGGCTCATGCGTATTCGACGGGTCATTCGTGTAGCGAACGCTGACAGCGACCGGATACCCCGCTTTAATTTCGCGCTTCAAACCGTCAAGATCCGTAAAAGTTGAATACGATTGATAACCGTAGCTGCCGGCAAGCGCTGAGCTGAACGCCCAGTTTCCGAATCCTTCATAGTCATAATCATAATCACGAAGCGCCGTCTCCTCGAGAAGTAGGTTTTCACCCATACGATTCAGTGCCATTGTAATGGTCGTTGGGCTGCAAATCGAATGAGCGATTTTCGGATCACGAATCATCTGCGAGTAGGCAGGTGTCTCAATATCTTTATTCAGTTTAATTGTCGTCGGATGCTGGCTCATCGTACCCCAGCCCAGCGCAGTGGATGCCGCAAGCAGCCGAACCGTCGGCGCCGCCTGTGGATTATCGGTATGCAAAAGCGCTCTGATCTGGAATTTGTCCGCCGTTTCGCCGCGGCTGCCACGTACCGTGAATGTATCCACATCAATATAAGCAAGCGGATCCGATTTGTCGCTAACGCTCGATCGTTTGATGTTCGTCCCCCATTTTCCCCAGGTTCTCCATGTCGACCAATCCTTGACCTGCTCATTGTCCCCATGATCATGCTTGATTAAGGCACGCACCTGAATCTCAACATGAGTTCCTGCCGGCGTGTCGCTGTTCCAAGAAGCAATCAGATACTCGAATGGATCGGTTGAAATTTCCGGGGATACAAACACACCGTCGCGCGCATAGCTGCCGTGCGTTTTTTTCAAGGTCACCGCACCGTCGCCGGGACGTTGATGAATCGTCACATTTTGGAGTGCTCCTGTTGAAAATTCCTTTGCTGAACGGATGATGTACGTATGATCACTTTCTTTCCCTGATGCTTTGGCATGCCGCGCAAAGGTTTGTACCGGAATGCCGGCAATCAAACATACCAGAGCAATCGCCAATGCAGATTTGAGTCCTTTTTTCATTCGGATGCCTCCCCACTATTATTTATTGCGAGTGAAAAGATCGCAATAAATAATCTCTTAATTTCTAACATAAGCCGATAGAAACAAAGAGAATAGAGTCGGTACGACTATTTTCAATATATTTTTTTAATTCTAACTTTTAATCGATTAATGGCACAGCAATGCATATCGGCGCGAACTATTCGCACCTACTGATCACTTTTCATAGGACAAATCAACCGTGCAGAACGATGGAAGGTTATGCTCAGAAGCTTTGATTCGTCGCGCACCGTTTCAAACGCCCTGACATACAGTGTGTTAACCGATAGGAACGAAAGGATGAATCCAATGTATTCAAATCAAATGTACCCGATCCCCTATAATTGGCGGGATTCTGGGGATGCCGGCCGTGCTGAATTTTCGCCGTATCCACAGAATCCTGCCTGGCAAATGCCCGTTTATTATCCTGACCCCGCCTACGCGCAAGGCTCGGTTTATGAACCGGCGTTTCGACCGGCTGTCATGAACCGGAACGATTACGGTCCGGCTCCGATTGCTTTTAATATAGAAGAAGTAACCAAGCGGAATAACGCCTATCGACGCGCATTATGGACGGGGAGTCATCTGCAACTGACGTTGATGAGCATCCCTGTTGGCGGAGATATTGGGCTTGAAGCTCATCCGCATCTGGATCAATTTATCCGTATCGAGGAGGGTCAAGGACTTGTCATGATGGGTGATCGGCAAGACCAGCTCACGTTTCAGAGACCGGTATCCGATGACTTTGCCTTTATCATCCCTGCTGGAAAATGGCACAACTTAATCAATACAGGCAATCGACCGATCAAACTGTACTCGATTTATGCGCCACCACAACATCCACATGGAACGGTTCACGAAACAAAGGCCGACGCCATGGCTGCCGAACATTGATACTCACACTACCGCCGAATCCTATTTTTTCGTACCCATTCGACTTTATTAAATGCTTAAAATAGGAAAATAGTCTACACTAACAAGAGCAACAATTCTCATGCAGAAAAAGGAAACGGCGGTGCTTTTGTGTCTTTACTTGAGTTTTCACATGTCTCGTTTACTAGAGAAAACAGAACTATTGTTAACGATCTCTCATTATCCATTGAAGCAGGGGATTTTCTGTCGATTGTCGGTCCATCTGGAAGCGGAAAGAGTACAGTGCTCAGGCTGTGCTGCCACCTCATCAGTCCCACTGAAGGAACGATTCACTTTCACGGGCAAGATCTGATGCGCTTCAATCCAATGGAACTGCGCAAACAGATCAGTTATTGCTTTCAGATGCCCTACTTGTTCGGGGATACGGTGCGCAACAATCTGGAGTATCCGTTTTTGCTGAGAAACAAGCCCGTCGATCCGGACCGGCTTGAGGAATTATTCGCGGCTTTTCAAATGTCGACAAGCAATTTGGAAAAGGAAATTCAGCATCTCTCCGGCGGAGAAAAGCAGCGCATTGCCCTGATGCGCAGTATCGTCTTTCAGCCGGAAATTCTGCTGCTGGACGAAGTGACCTCGGCGCTCGATGTAGCAAACACGCAAATCGTTGAAAAAGTCATTGAGGCGCTGAATCAAGCGGGTATAACCATTCTGTGGATCACCCATAATCCGGAGCAGAGCCGCAAGTACGCGAATAAGATCCTGACCATTGATACCGGGGAAGTCCGCTCATTGGAGGCGATTCGATGAACGGCTCAGCTGCGATTCAAACCAGCTCGCTCTTGATTGCTTCTTCGCTGGTACTTGTCACGCTCTTTTTCTCGTATTGGCAGAAGCTGAAGCTTGAAAAAGAAACGCTGATCAGCGTGATTCGTGCCGTCATCCAGCTTATTGCGGTCGGCTATGTTTTGAATTATGTATTCGGGGTGAAAAATCCCCTATTCACAACCTTTTTGCTGCTCTTCATGACGTTTAACGCCGCGTATAATGCAGCAAAACGCGGCCGCACGATAAGACATGGGCTCGAGATTTCGTTTTTTTCCATTTTGATCGGCGCACTCGTAACCTTGACGGTGCTTCTGCTCTCAAAGACGATTCACTACGAACCGTACCAAATGATTCCGATTGGCGGCATGATTATCAGCAACGCCATGGTTGCGCTCGGGCTGTGCTATAAACAGATGACCGCCGACTTCAAGACGAAACGTGAGGAAGTCGAAACTAAGCTGGCGCTCGGTACAGACATTCGCGCCTCTTCGATTGACATCATCCGCGATTCAATAAAAACCGGAATGCTGCCGACAATTGATTCTGCTAAAACACTGGGGATCGTATCCCTACCCGGGATGATGACCGGTTTAATCCTTGCCGGCGCTTCGCCGCTTGAGGCGATCAAATACCAGCTGATGGTCACCTTCATGCTGCTGTCGACAACGGCAATTGCTTCATTCATTGCTTGCTCCCTCGCCTACCGCGCCTTCTTTAACGCGCGCATGCAGGTGAAGTGATTGCCGAAACAATAAAAAGCGGATGCATGTTGCTCCGCTTATTTCAATTCAACGGCTGCTGGGAGAAGCAGCCGTTTTTACAGGTAAAGAAAGTTTATAAATTACCTTGCTGATACGATGATTAGCGTTATAAAAGTGAAACTTTCGCTAATTGTAAAAGGAACTTCCGCTAAAGGCGATTGAAGACCCACCCGATACCGAGTTTTTAGTCACATCAACCCGGCACTGTTTTCTCTAAACGACTTGAAGCATTTTCAATATAAGGTATACTAATAGCAAGCACGATCATTTGTTCTCATTTGTTCTCTTCTCGATTCGCTTCACACATTCCTCTCGAATGACCGAAACATACCTCGCAAGGAGGCTTCCTATGTCTATAGACCACGATCGACGCTTTAAAGTCCTGCTTCACGCGTTTTTTGATGAATTTCTCGAAGCATTCTTCCCGAAAATTTACCAGGCACTTGATCTTTCCGAGAAAAAATTCCTTTCCGAGGAACTGTTTGCGGATATGGTCGAAGGCGACAAAAAACGGGCAGATGTTATCGCAGAAACGAAGCTGAAATCAAAAAAGGATGTCATCCTGATTGTCCATCTTGAAGCACAGAATTATTACCAAGATGATTTTTCCGAACGGATGTATATCTATTACAGCATGATCTATCTGAAATTTCGAAAACCTGTTTTACCAATCGCCATTTTCAGTTATGATGGAGTTAGAGATGAACCGGACGAATTTGTGGTCAAAGTGCCGCATCTAATGGTTGTTAGCGCGTTCCATTTTTTGAAACTCGAACTTTCCAGAATGAGCTGGCGAAAATTTATGAACAGCAATAATCCTGCCGCCGCCGCGCTGATGAGCAAGATGAACTACTCGAAAAGGGAACGTGTACAAGTACGACTTGCTTTTATCAGGCAAATGATCACCATGCATCTTGGAGAAGCACGTGAAAGCATGATCAATGGATTTTTCGAGACCTATCTTCAATTAGAAAAGGAAGAGGTGGATCAATTGATGGATCAAGCAAAAAAGCTTCCGGAAGAAATTCGAGAAGAAGTGCTCAAGTGGCCCAATTCCTTTTATGATCGCGGAAAGAAAGAGGGAATTGAGCAAGGAATTGAACAAGGGATTGAAGAAGGAATTGAACAAGGAGAACGAAAAGCAAAGGAACAATTTGCACGAAAGCTGTTGCAAAAAGGAATGGGTCATGCTGAAATCAGTGAACTAACCGGATTGAGTGATAAAGAGATCATTAAGTTGGAGGATCAGAATGGGTAAAATGAGCATAGAAATTCGCGAAGAAGTGCTCAAGTGGCCCAATTCCTTTTATGATCGCGGAAAGAAAGAGGGAATTGAAGAAGGAATTGAACAAGGAGAACGAAAAGCAAAGGAACAATTTGCACGAAAGCTGTTGCAAAAAGGAATGGGTCATGCTGAAATCAGTGAACTAACCGGATTGAGTGATAAAGAGATCATTAAGTTGGAGGATCAGAATGGGTAAAATGAGCATAAAAATTCGCGAAGAAGTGCTCAAGTGGCCCAATTCCTTTTATGATCGCGGAAAGAAAGAGGGAATTGAACAAGGGATTGAACAAGGAGAGCGAAAAGCAAAGGAACAATTTGCCCGAAAACTGTTGCAAAAAGGAATGGGTCATGCTGAAATCAGCGAACTAACCGGATTAAGCGATAAAGAGATCATTAAGTTGGAGGATCACAATGGGTAAAATAAGCTGAATTATAGTGTTCACCCAATGAATGACCGCCTGCCGTATTTGCTTGTACAGGTGAAGTTGGATCCACGTGTTCCAAGAACGGTCTTGGGACGCGAGGGTTTAATTTTTTTATTTGTGTGCGTACAAAAAATGCCTTAAGCGAAGCAGCTGTTTCGCTTACTCCGCTTAAGGCATGAAACACCGTAGATTTAGTCGTGTACTCACACACGCAAGTTCAATTAGGCCAGTGCATCAACAATCGCTTTGTTAAATGTAGGCAGATCATCAGGAACGCGGCTGGTAATCAGCGCATGGTCAATCACAACCGGTTCGTTCTCTACAACCGCACCTGCATAGTACAAATCCGGTTGAATGGATGCGTAAGCTGTTAGCGTGCGCCCCTTAACCAAACCGGTTTGAATGAAGAGCTGCGGGCCATGGCAGATTGAAAACAACGGTTTATTATAAGCCAAGAAGTATTTCGTGAATGCAACAAACCGCGGATCAACGCGCAGCTGGTCGGGCGAGAAGCCGCCTGGAATGAGCAGCGCATCAAAGTCTTCCGGATTTACCTCATCAATCCCTTTATCCACAGGAATCTTCGTGCCATGTTTGCCGGTTAATTCGGTACCTGCTTCTTTCTCAATCACGGTAATTTTATGGCCGGCAGCCTCCAAAGCTTCTTTCGGTGACGTAAATTCAATATCTTCAACATCATTTGTTACAAGAACGGCTACTTTGCTCATATCTTAATTCCTCCTAAGGTTCTTTTTGATACCAACAACTATATGGTATACTTGGTATATTAATTTTTAAAGTACGCACTTTTTTGTTATCCAGTAACCAGAAAGTAACCAAGGCGAAGAAATGAGGGATTCAAATGACCGATGTCGTACGCAAAGACGTCCAAAAGAAATTGCTGTCGGGAGATTACGGCTGCGCCAAAGAACTCACCCTATCGATGTTCAGTGGCAAATGGAAGCTCGTTATTTTATATCATTTAGGGAAGGACGGTATCTATCGCTTCGGTGAATTAAAAAAGCTGTTGCCGCATGCCTCCAATAAAGTGCTGACCCAGCAGCTGCGTGAGCTTGAAGAAGACGAACTGATCACACGTACTCTGTATCCTGAAGTGCCGGTTCGCGTTGACTATGAGATCACAGCACTAGGGCAAACGCTCCTTCCGATTATCGATCTCATGTTCGAATGGGGGACAAATCGGCTGAAACAGCTCAAACACGTTGCGCCGCGCAATATCAATGAGGAAGCAATTAAAAAGAAAGAATAAAAAAAAGATGCCACCTATTTGTTCGAAAAAGATGAACACAACGAATAGTCTATAAATTCATTTCCAATTGGTGAAAAAATTGCTATATTAATAAAAACAACATCCTTTCGAAACAACGAGATAAAGGTGATTAGCTGTGAAAACCCGGACCAAGCGCATCACACAACACGCTGCATGTACTCAACCGTTTCTTCTTGTCTGCTGCTACATCTGCTCGATGATTATTGCACTGATCATCTATTTAGCCGGAGGAACAGTCTATGCCTATACCAACCTGATGTATTTGCCAATTACGCTGGTTGCAGTGACTCGCGGCAAAATTCATGGAATGATCCATGCCTGTGTAAGCGGATTGGTGATCGGTCCGTTCATGCCCTTAAATCAGTTTCAAGCCACACAATATCCGGTAAATTGGTTGATGCGCCTTGCCATTTTTGTCATGGTTGCTTTTGTGATTGGTTTTCTCGCCGACTACTACAAGGCAAATTATGAACAGAATCTTCGCCGTGAACGCACGCTTCAAAAAGCGCAAAGCGCCACCCTATTCTCGCTTGTAAAGCTGCTTGAATCCAGAGATGTGACCTCAGGTGCCCATGTCGAACGCGTTTCCTCATCGTGCAAGCTGCTCGCTGAAGAACTTCAACGCCTGCCAAAGTTTCAAAAACAGGTGGACAGCGCCTATATCGAAACGCTTTATGAAGCCTGTCCGCTTCATGATATTGGGAAGGTCGGCATCGCTGACGACATCCTGCTCAAACCGGGAAAATTAACGGAAAAGGAATTTGAAGTGATGAAGACGCACACCGTGATTGGTGCCGAAACCTTGTCGGAAATCCAGCAAAAATATCCGGGCAATAAATTTTTACAAATGGGGATTGCACTCACTCGCTCGCATCATGAAAAATGGGATGGCAGTGGTTATCCCGACAGAAGCGCAGGCGATGCCATCCCGCTCTCGGCTCGTATTGTCGCCCTTGCCGATGTCTATGATGCCCTGCGTTCAAAACGCCCCTATAAACCCGGTTATTCTCATGAAAAGGCAGTGGAAATTATAAAACATGAACGAGGACGACATTTCGATCCGGTCATCACCGATGTTTTCCTCGCGCATGAAAAATCATTTCAAACGCTTTATGATCAGTTTAACGAAGAAGGAGCAGTTCCCCTGCGATGACCAAGGTGTTCGCACCGCATCCTACGCGATCACTTTTCCGATCATGCTTGGTTCAAATAAATGAAACCACGCGATTCCGTCCGTCTCTTTTCGCTTGATAAAGAGCAAGATCTGAATTCGCCATCAGAAGATCCAATCGTTTCTCATTTAATTGTGGGGCAGCAAGGCCAATACTTGCGCTTAGGAAGAAACGCTTCCCATCCTGAAACGTTAAACAGCACGATTCAATTTGCTTTCGAAGCCGCTCTGCAATGCTTATCGCTTCATTCCGCGACGTGTTTGCCAAGAAGACGGCAAATTCCTCCCCACCGATTCGGGCAAAGAGATCCTCTTTGCGCAGCACATGCCGGCACGCCTCCGCAACCATCTTTAACGCACGATCTCCGGCCGCATGCCCATAGGAATCATTAATTCGTTTAAAATGATCCAGGTCAAAATAAATGAGTGCGCACTCATCCTGATGATCCGTTTGTACCAGTTGAACTTGTGCTCTGCATTCAAACGACCTGCGATTGTGAATTCCCGTTAAGCCATCCGTATTTGCCTTCCGCAGCAGTTGTCGTTCCAATTGTTCCGAATGCGCACGATAGAAGTAGGAAGCGTAACCAAGCCCAATAAAGTTGATTGCCACATTAATCAAATACATTGACGTTGCCATATATGGAATGAGCGGTGTAACCGGTGAATGCGTCTGTGTATAATCGTACAAAAACAACGTATCGCCGAAAAGAAAAAGCGCAACGGCAATACGCAAAGCACCGGGCCATCGCGCAAAGAAAACAATTGGAACCAAGGAAAAAAGATAGTAATAATGGCCCTGTTGCCATCCAAATACAAGCACGCAGCTGCTCGATAATACCGAAAGCTCAAGAACCCAGAGGAAACTGGCAATACGTACATATCGTTTGCGATTAAGTGTTAAGCAGAACAGATCCAAAGCAGCAGCCGATAGATCGAGCGTGAGAATCAAAGGATTGCCAAAAAAAGAAAAAACAGGCATGAGCAAAACATGTGCAATAAACGAAAAGGTAAACAGATTCGTACAGAAAACAACAAATTTCCGGTCATTCTCAGTCCCGTTTTCACCATAAGGATCATTGGTTTGTATGACTATTTTTTTCATAACGATTCAACCTCTGTAATACCAGATAAAAGTCGCAAAAATGAAGAATTGAGGAGCAGGAAGGAGATGTCAAGATGCACGTATCTGGCGCTCCATTGTATTATATTGAGCCAATGATGAGTCATGCAGACAAAATCTAAAGTGCAGTTTAATCGACCCAAGAAATGCCGTCGATATACCGCCAAGTGTAGAACTAATATGATAATTATTATCATTATACCTTATTATCCAGGAAAAACTAGGAAAAAATACTTAGGAAATAGGTTTATTTAAATAAATATCCTACTCGTTTCCTTTTAAGTCTTCTTCAAAAGCATCCATAATTCCTTAGTCATGGGTCTGATGAAGAGGCGTGGCTATTCATCCGCTTGCATCAATTGCACCTTCAAAAGGATGCTCGATCACTGATTTTATGTAAAAAAAAGAGAGACGGAAACAGCGAATGTTTCCATCCCGCGTCCCGAACTCTTTTCCAACGAAGTGTCCGTTTTGCTATCAAACCATTACCCAAATCAACAGCAGGTTTCTTTCACGATAAGTTATACGCTTTCACCAACGTTCTCGCTCCTCCCCGTCTCAACTTCTTTCGCATCGGCAAGGGGAATTGTTTTGAACACAAGGAATACCGACTCGCCCAGCTGAAAGTAATCCGTAAGGTCCGTATCAACCTGCCTGCTGCCTCCCGCTGTCTGCACCGTGTAACGCATTGCTTTTCCTTGATATTGACGGTTTGTAATTGTTCCTGGTATCTCGCCGCCATCCCGACGAATGAAAAACTGTTCTGGTCGAACTGGGTAAATGGACTCCTGTTTCAATTCCTTCGACACACCGAAATCCGGCCAAGAGATGTGCGCAGCCTCTTCTGGAAAAAAGCGCCGTCCCTGCCAGCTGCCCTTCAGCAAATTTGCCTTGCCGACAAAGTGAGCAACAAAGCTTGTGCGCGGATGTGTATAGATTTCCTGCGGCGTTCCAATTTGTTCAATCGAGCCTTGATTCATCACAACAATGCGATCGGCCATCGCAAGTGCTTCACCCTGATCATGCGTCACATAAACGATCGATGTGCCGGTCAAACGGTGGATTTCTTGCAATTCGCTGCGCATCGCAATGCGCAACTCAGCATCCAAACTGCTCAGCGGCTCATCCATAAGCAATACTTTTGGCTCCGGGGCAATCGCCCGGCCAAGCGCAACGCGTTGTCGTTGACCGCCGGATAATTCAGCGGGCATTCGACCAGCTAAATCTTGCAATTTAATTATTTTTAATACGTCATTGGTGCGCTGCTCCATATTCTTTCTTAACGATTGATTGACAAACTGATGGTGTTTCAACGGAAATTCAATATGTTTGCGCACCGTCATATGCGGCCAAAGCGCGAACGATTGAAAGACCATGCCGATATTTCGTTTTTCAGTAGGCAAATGGTGTTTCGGGCTGCTAACCTTGTTTCCTTCCATTTCAATGGTTCCTTCAGAAGGCGTGTCAAATCCGGCAATCAGACGAAGCAACGTTGTTTTTCCACACCCGGATGGTCCCAGAATAGCCAGAAACTCGCCATCCTTAATCGTTAAATTAATGCGTTTCAACGCTGCAAAACGAGCAAACCTGCGCCCAACATTCGTGATGTTAATGGACATGATGTCCCCCCTCTTTTCGTCTCCAGAGTGTTTGCGCCAAAGCTAACAGGGCAAAACCGATCAGAATAATCAGTACAATCAAACTGGAAAATGCGCTAGAAAGCATGGTATAACCAGCTTGTTCATAGCTAAAGATGACCACCCCGATTGTTTTCGACTGCGCTGAATACAGCAGCGCGGAAACGGTTAGTTCCGTAAGCGCCGTCAGAAACAGCAAAGCAGCGCCACTTAAGATTCCCGGCAGAAGCAGCGGAATTAAGATTTTGCGCCATTTCGTCCATCCCGTTGCCCCGCTGACGTGCGACGCTTCTTCCATGGACACGTCAACTTGAAGCACCGCCGTCACGCTCCCCCTCACCTGCAAGATAAGAAATCGTGTGAAATAAGCAAGAAACAAAATCGTCATCGATCCATAAATACCGGGGTTCCAGCCGGGAATCGGCTCCATCCAGACAAAAATCATGGATAACGCCATGACCGTGCCTGGAAGCGCGTAAGGCAAACTCATAAATGTTTCACTCATCTTCAGCCAACGCGACGGTCTGCGCACCTGGTTGTATGCAAAAAGTGTCCCAATCACTGACCCAATCAGCGTAGTGACCAATGCGAGTTGAACACTGTTTCGAATTGCCAGCTGCGTGTCCGGACTCTCAAACAGAACGAATCCGTAATTTTTCAAACTCAAATTTTGCATCGTGAAGGTTAAGCCATAAGCAGGAAGCAAAGAAGTCATCATCATTGCCAGAAAAGGAACCATTGCCGTTGCAATAAAGAACAACCAAACCGTACACTCCAAAAACCGCTGTGAAAACCCGGAAAGTTGATCACGTGGCTGCCGATCAATGCTGGCTGTGCTGCCAACTTTAAACATGCGCTGCAGCAGCCATTGACCGAGCATCCCAATAAGGGCCAATACGCCAAGCAGTACCGAAAAGACCGAGGCGCGCCCAAAAGCATCGGGGCCGAAGCCAATCATTTGTTGGTAAATATGCGTGCTGAGCACGCTAATATGGGCCGGAATCCCCAAGAAAGCAGGAATACCGAAATTATCCAGTCCCGCGAGAAAGGCGAGAAAAGCACCGCTGGCAATACCAGGAAGTGCCATCGGCAAGGTCACCTTGCAGAATGTCACGCCTTTCGAAGCGCCGGATGCCCGGCACGCTTGCTCCATTTCCCGAGGAATTTTCCTTAAAACATTTACCGTAAATAAATAAACGAGCGGATAATGCGTGATCCCAAGAATGAAGATCATCCCGGTATAGCTGTACAGATTCCATAGATGCACTTGTCCGGGAAGCAGTGCAAGCACTTGGGCCAAAATCCCATTTTCGTTAAAGAGTTGCGTCCATGCGAGTGTCGTAATATAAGACGGAATGATAAACGGCAGAACAATAAACAGCTGCATTAATTTCTTCCCACGTAGGTTGACATAGGCCATCAGCCAGGCAAAAAAGAGTCCTAGAATCGTAGCGAGCACCGTTGATCCGGTGCTGATCACCAGCGTATTTGCCACCACTTGCCACGTCAACGGATCGCTAAAAATACGCTGATAGTTTTCAAGTGAAACGCCATGTTCCGAAGTAAACCCAAGTGCAACAAGGCGTGCAATTGGCCAGACAAACAGCATCACCAGACCTAAGAACGCAACGGTTCGAATAGGAAAAGAGAGCCAGATTGCTCTCGGCTCAACACGTCCTTTTCCATAGAAGAAAAACGGTGGGTGGTTCATGAATACGGGTCACTCCCTCTCACTTGCCGAACACGTTCGTAAATTGCTCTTTATCGGCGCTTCTGGACTCATTCAGCTGCTTAATCTCTGCATTCAATACATTAAGCTCATCAATATTTTTCAACCCTTCCGGTGCCTGAACGCCTGGACGAATCGGTGTATAACCAAGGCTGGAGGCGAGCACTTGTCCTTCTTTAGAGAGCACGAAGTCAACAAAAGCTTTCGCCGCTTTTTCATTTTTTGCATTCTTCATAATTCCGATCGGCTCAGTAATTACTGGAGATCCTTCAGAAGGATAAATCAGTTTGATCGGCGAACCTTGTTTCGCTGCATTGGCAACCACAAAATCAACCACCATTCCATATGCCTTATTGCCGGATGCAACAGCCTTCAGTACGTCGCCATTGCCTTGAACCACGGTGATTTGGTTTTTCTTAAGTTCCTTATAGAAGTCCCAACCCAGCGCGTCATCTCTCGTGAACACACCCAGATTATATGCGGCGGCTCCCGAGTAGAGCGGACTTGGCATGATCGCCTGTCCCTTTGTTTTTGAATCGGTCAGCACGTCCCATGAGTCCGGTGTTTCCTTCACTTTGTTTGTGTTGATTGCAAGTGCGGTTGCCATGACTTTTGTCCCTGTATAGTACCCATCGGCGTCGACCAATTCTTTTGGAAAATCAGCGGCTTGCTTTGATTTGTAGGCCAGAAGCAAATCTTCATCTTTAAGCGTTTCAAAAGTAACCGCATCAGCAAGCAGAAGCACATCAGCCTGAACGTTGCCAGACTTTTTCTCCGCTTGTATTTTGCTCATTACATCTTCGGTTCCTGAGCGAAAGACATTGACTTTAACCTCCGGATACTTTTTATTAAAAGCTGCAACAAGTTTCTGCTGATCCATATCCGGCTGCGAGGTATAAAAGTTCAGTGTCCCCGACAAGGTGTTTTCTTTTTCACTGCTGCTGTTGCCTGAGCTTCCCGTTGATTGAGACGTGCCGCACCCAGCAAGAATGCTGATTGATAGTAGCGCAACAATGACATACTTAACGATTTTCATGAATAAATGCCTCCTTTGAGCGGTTAAATTCCTTAAACCATTGACTCATCTGATCCATTCTTCGTTTTCCATTTTTTCCAATTTGAACTGGAGTGATCGTGACATAACCATCTTTCAAATGAATAAAGTCCGAACCCTTGGTCAGCTCATCCAGTTGCTGGTAGTTGTCTTTGAGCCAGTAATAAACATTGCCGTATGGGTCATTCATGCCGACATATTGATAGCGCGACACGGACAGATCGAGTGGCGCAACTTTTACACCTCTGCAGCATTCACGCGTCGTATAGGGCAGATTGACATTTAAAAAGAAGTCTTTGGGAATCGCATTTCGAACAATAATTTCACTGATTTCGTAGACGAGCTGCTGAACGTTCTGATAGTTGATTTCACGTCCGTCAAAAGTAGCGAGCGACATGGAAACGGCCGGAATACCATAGAGAGTAGCTTCAACGGCACAAGCGATGGTTCCCGAATAAAAGACATCTCTGCCGATGTTCGGGCCAAGATTAATGCCTGAGAAAACAATATCCGGTTTTTCCTTCATCAGCACTTCAATCCCCATCTTGACGCAATCCGCCGGTGTCCCATTCACTGCCCATGCCGATATGTTGGCAGGAAAAATGTTCAGCGGGGTCGCTTTAATCGGGTAGCGGAGTGTAATGGAGTGACTGACTCCGCTCTGTTCGCGATCCGGACAAACCACACAAACCTCACCCAGATGCCCGAGTACATTAACCAGTGCCTCAACCCCAGGCGCAAAAATACCATCATCATTCGAAATAAGAATTTTCAAAGAAGCATCCCCCTCGCCGCTGTACCCATCTGCTTGATAAACTCAAGATCTTGTTGGAGAATCTCGTGTGTCGCGCTCAGATCAAACCCTTCGAGAACCACCGGGACATCCACGGTTTGTAAAAAAGGAAAAAGGACATCCATCGGCAATGCTCCTTTGCCGAGCGGTACGTGGTAGCGCTCAGAACTTGAGTCGCTGAAATGAATCTTGCTAACTCTGTTTAAGCGTTTAAAGGACGCTAAACAATTTACTTTCAAAGGAACATGAGCAACGTCAAAAGTCGTTGTGACCGATGGCGGCAACGCGCTCAGCAATTGATTGACCATTTCCGGGGTTGTCACAAATTCTTTCGCGGTGGGTTCCATCATTTCGATAGAAAGCGTCACTTGCAGCTGCTCTGCGCAGTTTGCCAGTTTTGTTAGGCTGTCTATCAACCACGTCCATTGAAGTTCTGAGAGCTGCGGCAAAGTATAATGTCCGGGATGAACGGTGACGTTAGGAGCACCAATGCGTCGCGCTAAGTCCATGGAGCGTTCAATTTCCCGAAGCGATTGCTGCCGTACCGATTCATTAAGCGCGCATAGATTCAGATCCCAGCTTGCCGCATGCAGCGTCAGTTCTTGCTGATAACGCGCACGTGCTGCTGCTATAGATGATTCATCCGTACCATGCTGCCATACCTGTTCCGCCCAAACCTCAACACCTGAAAATCCCAGATGGGCCGCCAAAGCAATCACTTCGTCAACTCCGTTGTCCCAGCAGAGCGTTGATGACAGATACATCTGAATCCCCTCCTTTCCCGTTCATGCGAATTTTTCGCAGCGCTCAGCTGCTTGTCTCTCCTTTTCTTAATCTGCTTATCGTACCTTTAATGATAGAGAAGAATTTTTAACCCCGATTAAATAAAAACAGGTTTTACTGTATCGTTTTTGTAAATAGCCAAAAGAGATTATGAAAGCGGAAAGGCGAAACCATTTCGCCATAAGCACGGTTCGATCAACATTTATCTGCACCACGGTTATGATCAGATCTGAATTTTTGTTAACGGAAGGTTAAGGATTTACATTTTTTTAATATTCAGCAGCAAAGATGCAAAGAAGTGAGCGAATGAGAAAATGCAATCTTCGCGGCATAAAAAAAGCTTCTCCGTCCACGCGCAGATGCGCGAAACAGAAAAGCATCAGTAAAATTACTGGAGTTAAAAGGATTGAATCCATCGAATTGATTAAGCACGCAGGGACACGGCGAGTCGTCCGTTTTGCTGCTGCACGGAAACGCGATAGTCATAAAATTCACTCATAGTTTCGGGCGTCATGACGTCGCGTGCCGCACCGGATTGAAAGACGGCCCCTGCTTTGATCAGGAGTGTATGATCAAAGCAAGGCAGAAGTTCATCAACATGATGGGTTACAAAGATCATTGTTGGTGCTTCCTCTGAGCCCGCCAGTTGTGCAACAAGAGCCAGTAAATGTTCTCTGGCAAACAGATCCAGCCCATTGCACGGTTCATCCAAAATTAACAGTTCAGGTTCCGCTATCAAGGCGCGGGCAATCAGCACGCGCTGTTTCTCACCTTGCGACAAAAGACCAAATGCTCTGCCCGCAAACGATGCGCAGCCCAGCTTCTGCAATAACTCATGCGCCTTCTCGCGCTCGTTGGACGATACCTGATCGTAAAGACCAATGGAGGCGAATTTACCGCTCAAAACAATCGTTTCCGGTCGTTCATCTGCCCTGAATTTATCAACGAGTGCAGTGCTTACCCAGCCAATTTTCTTGCGCAACTCGCGCAAATCGCATGTTCCGAACGGACGATTGAGCACGGACAACGTGCCGCTTGTCGGCCAGATGTAGCCGTTAACCATTTTCAGTAAGGTTGTTTTTCCTGAACCATTCAGCCCAACCAGCGACCAATGCTCCCCTTTGTGCACTTGCCAATCGACATGTTTCAGAACGGTATGATCTGCGCGTACCCAGCTGATATTTTTCGCATCAATAATCATTCAGCGTTTCCCCTTTCAAAGCGTGCCGACCTTTGAAACAGATTCTGCAGCCATGTGTTGAATCTGCGGCAATTCCTCCGGATCGGCATTGCCTCCGCTGACAATTAAACCGGCGTGCTGGCCGCGCACATCAACCCGGCCGGCAAGTACCGCCGCAAGTGCTGCGGCGCCGGCACCTTCGACAAGCAGTTTGCTGCGTTCAAGCATGAGTACCATTGCCTGGGCAATCTCTGAATCAGAGACGGTGACGAGATCGTCAAGATAGCGTTGGATGACCGGAACCGTACGTTCACCAGGACAATCAACCAATATGCCCTCAGCGATGCCTGGCGTTTGTCGATTTGCCGACTTGTTCTCGTGATGAAAACAATTATACATCGCCGGTGCGTGATCCGATTGAACACCGATCACGCGTACACTCGGCCGAACACTCTTCAGATAGCAAGCAGTTCCTGCGGCAAGACCGCCGCCTCCGATTGGTACAAGTACCGTATTCAGATCTGAACATTGCGCCAGCATTTCTGCTGCAACGGTGCCTTGTCCAGCAATCACTTGATTATCGTCAAATGCATGAACGAAAACAGAATGATTTGTCCGGCAGTCCATGCGCGCGGCTTCGTACGCTTCCTGGTAGGATGCACCCGCAAGTACAACTTCTGCGCCATAAGCGACCGTTGCCCGAATCTTAGCCTTAGGCGTTTGTTTGGGCATAAAGATTCGTGCCGCAGCCCCGCGTCGTGCTGCTGCATAGGCAATGCCTTGTGCATGATTACCGGCAGAGGCGGTGACAACACCGCGACTCAGCGCTTCATCAGACAAATGAGCCACTTTGTTAAATGCGCCGCGAAGTTTAAATGATCCGGTTCGCTGCATATTTTCCAGTTTCAGATGCAGATGCGCCCCGCTAAAGCGGTTCAATGTCGCCGATTCTATCAGCGACGTCCGATGCACAACAGGCATCAGCGTTTCACAGGCTTCTTGAATTGCTGCGAGCGACACATAATCCCCAATGTTCTTCACCCTTTCTCCCCTTTCGGGTCAACCCCACATTTTATTGTGCAACGTTTGCTGTAATGTCCTCACTGTCCTGCTTGCCTTCTTTAACAAACGGCATCAACTTGCGCAGTTCGCGTCCCACGCGTTCAAGCTCTGAATTGTTTTCTTTTTGCTGCAGTGAGTTGAACATCGGGCGGCCAACTTTATTTTCAAGCACCCAATCGCGAGCGAATTTGCCGGACTGGATATTTTCAAGGACTTTTTTCATACGCGTTTTTACACCGTCGTCGATCACATAACGTCCAACCGTAAAGTCACCGAACTTGGAGGTATCGGAGCATGAGTAACGCATCCCGGTCAAACCGTTCTCGTAGATTAAATCGGTGAGCATTTTCATCTCGTGACAGGTCTCAAAATAAGCATTTTCCGGCTGATAGCCTGCTTCAACAAGTGTTTCAAATCCAGCTTCGATCAAGTGTGTCAGACCGCCCATCAGCACCGCTTGTTCGCCGAAAAGATCCGTTTCCGTCTCTTCCTTGAATGTGGTCTTCAGCACACCGGCACGCGCTGCGCCAAGCCCTTTCGCCCATGCGAGCGCGAGTTCTTCCGCTTGACCGGATGGATTTTGCTGCACAGCGTAGAATGCCGGTACGCCGCCACCATTCAGATATTCACGGCGGCAGAAATGGCCTGGACCTTTAGGCGCAACCATGAATACATCAACATCCTTCGGTGGCACGATTTGAGTGAAGTGGATATTGAAGCCATGCGAGAATGCAAGTGCATTGCCCGGTTCAAGTCCTTCCTCAACTTCCTTGTAATAAACCTCAGGCTGACGTTCGTCCGGCAGCAGCAGCATGACAACGTCTGCTTCTGCCGCTGCTTCCCGTACCGTTTTTACCGGAAATCCATCGCGTTCCGCTTTTTCCCAAGATTTTCCTGGCCTTACGCCGATCGTCACGGAGAAGCCGCTGTCACGCAAGTTCTGAGCCTGTGAGTGTCCTTGCGAGCCATAGCCCATGATCGCTACTTTTTTCCCACGCAGTACATTTTCATTGATATCTTTGTCATAGTAAACCTTTGCCGTCATTTTCGTATACCCCTTTTCTTTTTTGTCTATTGCCAATAGTTAAATTGTTTTAGTTAGACGCGTCCAGCGATCCATTCTTTTCGCTGCATGGCGCAACGTCATACACATCAATCAGCTTTGCTGCCTGGCTGACAAACCGCTTCAGCTGGGTTGCGCTTTCTGCTGTCAGCGTCAGGTGCATGTAAAAATGCTTGCCCTGACGTTCCGCGTTCATGTTGACAATCGACAAATTGCCACGTCCAAGCAACATCGTGACCCGCGCCAGAACATCAGGGTTCGTTGCCGTTTCAACCCGTACTGTCTGCTCCATCTGTTCACCCTCCCGTCATTTCCATCAATCCTTTGCCAGGAGGAACCATGGGCGTCACATTTTCCATCTGCTTCACCCTGCAATCAACCAATGCCGAAGCATCCGTTGCAAACACCGCTTCAACGGTTTCGGCAACCTGAGCCGGATCGGTCAAACGCCGCGCGCGGATCCCGTAGCTTTCCGCGAGCCGGACAAAATCAGGCTGCATTTCCGGAATCGATTCCGCATAACGTTTGCCATAAAAGGATTCCTGCCATTGCCGAACCATTCCGAGCGTATGATTGTTTAGAATAAAAATTTTCACAGGCAGTCTCTGTTCGGCAATGACTGCCAACTCTTGAAGCGTCATCTGAAAACCGCCGTCGCCGAGAATCGCCGCCACCTTCGTCTGTGGGCAGGCAACCTGTGCACCAATGGCCGCCGGGAGACCGAATCCCATCGTGCCCAAACCACCTGAACTGACAAATTTCCCAGGCCTTTCGAAACGGTAATATTGGGCCGACCACATTTGATGCTGTCCAACATCCGTTGCAATGATGGCGTCCGGGCCAGCAAAACGGCAAATCTGCTCAATAACAAATTGTGGCAGCAATTGATGGCTTGCCTTCACAGGATCATATTGCAGCGGATGCGCATCGGCATAACCGTGCAAATGATTCAGCCAATCGCGATGACTGGGCAAGGGCACAGCCAAGACTTGTTTCAACTGAACGAGTACCGTGCCGGCATCGCCGACAAGACCAAAATCCGTTTTGACCACTTTACCAATTTCCGATGGATCAATATCGACATGGGCGACTTGAGCATTCGGCGCAAATTTTTCAAGATTTCCAGTCAATCGGTCATCGAAGCGCGCGCCGACATTAAGCAGCAGATCGCATTCGGAAAGTGCCATGTTGGCGGCAAACGTTCCGTGCATCCCGCCCATACCAAGAGAAAGCGAATGCGATGCTGGGAAGCTGCCGAGGCCAAGAAAGGTGGTCACCACCGGCAAATGGCAATGTTCGGCGAAATGGCGAAGTTGCTCGGATGCTCCAGAATGAAGCACACCGGCGCCGGCCAGTAGTAGCGGACGATCTGCTTTCACCAATGCGTCTGCTAGCTGCAACACCACGCGGCCATCCGCTTGCTTGGGCACATGATAACCCGGAAGCTGAACCGTACCGGGCGGCTCCGCTACTTTTTCCGAACTCCCGGCACAAATGTCCTTGGGCAGATCGACCAGAACCGGTCCCGGCCGGCCGCTCGCCGCCAAATAAAAGGCTTCGGCAACCACTCGCGGTAATTCACTGACACTACGGACGCGAAAATTATGCTTGGTCGCCGCCGCAGTCATGCTGACGACATCGGCTTCCTGAAACGCGTCGCTGTTAATTGCCCGGCGTGTTACCTGACCGGTAAACACAACCAGCGGCAGCGAGTCGATCAGCGCATCCATCAATCCGGTGACCAAATTCGTCGCACCAGGCCCGCTCGTTGCCAGCACGACTCCCGGTTTCCCGGAAACCCGGGCATAGCCTTCAGCTGCATGTACGGCACCTTGCTCGTGCCGCGTCAGCACATGACGCATGCGCTGTCGATAAACCGCATCGTAAATTGGCAGTACCGCACCGCCCGGATAGCCGAACAGCACCTCTGTCCCCGACCGCTTGATTAATCGGAGCAGCAGATCAGCGCCCGTTTCGGTACGCCGTTCTGTTTTTTCAGTCATTTAGGTTCCTCCTCTCTTTTTCTGATTGCCTTTTTGTTTCTGAGGCTCTTCATCCTTCTCTGTGTTTGGCCTCAATTGCCCCACTTTCCGGTTTGGTTTCGAAAACCGAAGCGGAAATTTTTGGGGTTGGCACACATGTTAATCACTTAAGAAAAATCAGTCAACCCCCTCTTATCCATTTTTTCCATAGGTTTTTGGGTGCTCTTATGGAAGAAAAACAGCTTAAATTTTTTTCGGAATTTTCTTGTGCGATCAAAAACACTTGTCTAACAATGATTCGAGCAGAGCAATACCAGCACAGCATGAGCGCCTGTAAACGACTGGCCCGTGTGACTCAAACCTGTGTATGAGCTTTCTTAACGGGCTCCGCCACGTCGATTAAAAATAACGGCAATTTTTTGATTATTTTCTGTTGACACAAATTTTCAAGCGTGCTATAGTGACAATACTAAAATTTTGACAATTCCGGTTAGGAGCCATTTGCTATGAATCGTCCATTACAACGCATGGTTAAAGCTATTCTTATTATTAGCTAGGGTCCCGGCATCCGTTGACAACTAACGAATGCTTGGACCCCGATTCGCGTTGAATGGGTTCAGGCAAAGCCGCCCATTCAAACGAATGGGCGGCTTTTTATTATGCTTATTAGAAACAAGGAGGCAGTTTTCGATGAACCGTTCCTACGGTAGGAAACCAAACGTACAAATGCATGTCCGATGGTTATTATTCCGTTTGTTCTGCAGTATGCTTGTCCGTCCGTGTGCTCGAGAAAATGCGATGCGCAACGTTCAAAGATTAGATGCGCCTGTTCGGTTCTTGCAGGCAGCATTTCTGCAACTGCGTGCAGCAGTACACGTTTTACTGAGCCAACAGATGTTGCGTTCATTCTTCCTGACTCGCCGCAAAGCGGCAGCTTTCGAAGACATGTCATTGTTCTCCGCGAGCGAACCACACCATGCAAAATCAGCAGTTAAAAACCGGGCTGCTACCCGCCCGGCTATTGATCGCCTGATTCAATGGCGTCAACCCATCATGAGAAACGGCAGCGCATGGCATCAAAACCCGGTACAGAAGCTCACCATGATTAATGCTGACAAGGAATTGCTCATCACGCGGATTCTGAAAAAGATCAACCGTTTCGATCCGCGTGCAGGTTGTAGGCACGAATGTCACGTTCACGATCCACGCCATTACATGCTGCAACCATCGAACGCGTTAACGCGTGTGCTGCGCGCTCTGCCCTAGCTACCCAACACCAGAATGCGACTGTCCTGTTCAATTGAAGATCTGATTCAGCGCACAATTATGCGACTTTGGACCTTGCGCAGATTCTCGCCGCCGCCCAGCTTAAACGAAAAGTCGTTTCCCCGCTGCTTGACAAAAGCGTGAAAATTCTTGATCCATCCGACTACTTTCTGTTCACGGAATTCTTCAATATTATATAGGAAGATTCTTTTTTTGAGCAGACAATTTTCTCGTAACACTCATACGTTTAACAGTGCACGAAGATACTGGTCGATCTCTTATTTCTCAGGAAAAGCTGCAGTCGGTCATCATGAATCCGAATCTGATTCCGCGTGACGAACAAAATAAAGCGTAGTCATTGACAGAAGTCCCTATCCTTTCCCCCATGTATTTTCGAAACGGATAAAAAATAAAAAATGGCCGCCCCTGTTAGAGATCAACCATTTTTTATAGTTCGTATTGTTCCTATTCCTGTAGGGATTCTTTTGGATTCGCCCCATAACTGTTTTCCTTATCCTGAGTATCTGTGCAGAAATAAACGATCAAAACAATCCATCCTAATACAGGTATAATTCCGATCAGCTGCCACCAACCCGTTTTTCCAATATCATGAAGACGTCGAGCGCCAACTGCTAAAGCGGGAATCAAAACAGCTAAATTATACAAAGTGGAAAAAACCCGCAAACCGTTTAGAATGAATTTATCAATCAGTTCTACAAAAATGGCAATAAAAAAGTTAACTAATACAAACATCCAAAATTCCGTTCGCGTCGCCCGGCCACTAAAACCAACATAATTCTTAATTACATCAACATACCAATGCATCGAACCACCACTTTCACCAAATTTGGTTAAAAGACTATTGATTAATAATGATGTAATTATAACTTATGATCCCACTTAAAAAACCGCACAAATCATGCGTGATCCCGCATAGTTTATGCGGGCGACCATACGTGGTCATGCGCGCTCCCGCATCGATTGTCGGTCAGCTAATGTCGAGCACACGAAAGCTGTCGCAATCACTGTGCATTATGACTGTGAAAAAGATGGTCATTTGACCATCTTTTTTGCGTTTTCTGGCTTTACTGATGCTTATAGTTCTTTATAAACTCTTGTGATGGCTGAAAATCCAACTTCTGATACAAGGCATCTCCCATGCCAAACCACTTAGCGAAATCCGACACCCTGAACGCGACCTGTGACCAAGAGGCGCACGCACATTACCTTTTCATTTTCAAACCCCATCGCTTGCGCCTCCTTTAACGAATCCTTCTCCAATTATAAAAGAAAAACATCTTGCCGCTATTGTTGCGACAAGATGTTGCACAAGAATGAACGGCTTTAGCCCACTCATTGATTGATCATTGAATGCCTTTTTTCAGCAGCTTCTCAAATTCCTCGCGAACCTGTGGCACAGAAAGGCCAACAATAACTTGGAACGCTTTTCCATGTCGAACAACACCGTGCGCGCCACCCGCTTTGAATGCCGCATCCGGCTGAACGAGGGCCTCATCTTTAACGGTTACACGAAGGCGCGTTGCACAGTTCGTGACGTCTTGAATGTTGTCGAAACCGCCAAGCGCGTCAAGATAGACGGCAGCGGATTCCATGTATCGATTTGTACCTGCTGCTTTGTCGCCTGCTTTTTTATTCTTATAATCCGCTTTGGTGTAAAGCTGCGTTTCCTCATCATCGGCCTCACGACCCGGTGTCGCAAAATTGAACTTAACAATAAGGAAGCGGAACAAGAAAAAGTAGATGACGATGAAGATCAAGCCAATGATCCATTGGGTCACATAAGTCATCCAGTGATTGGCAAACAACGGAATCCAGTTCTTTGTTGCCATATCAATGAGACCACTGTCCATGCTGCCAACTACACCGAAGAAATACATCGCCGCATCCATGAATCCGCACAGCAATGCGTGAACGATGAACAGCACCGGAGCCGCAAACAAGAACGTAAATTCAAACGGTTCAGTAATTCCTGCCATAATCGCCGTCAGCACCGCAGGAATAAGCAGAGCGAGCACTTTTTTTCTTTTCTCCGGTTTCGCAGTGACATAGAATGCAGCGGCGATGCCAATCGGCGGCCAAACTTTATCATTCCCAAACAGCGCGAACCCGCCGGCTGGGAACAACTCTTTTAACGGTTTCGTTGATTCAGCGAAACTTTGCATATTGGCAAGCCAGGCCTTAACAATACCATCCGGCGTCACGGCTGGGCCAAACATGAATGGAAGATAGATAAAGTGATGCAGTCCGGTTGGAATCAGTACACGTTCAAGGAAACTATAAATGAATACACCAATTACGCCAGATGAAGCCATGAATACTTGCAGCGATGAAATGCCATGCTGTACGATTGGCCACAGCCAACAAGCTAAGAAAGAAACGGGAAGCATCACGAAAAAACCAAGCATCGTAACAAATGTCGACCCTTGGAAAACGCCGAGCCATTCCGGAAGCTTCACATCAAAGTAGCGATTGTGCAGCCAGACAACGATTGCCGAAAGGACAATAGCGCCAAGCACACTTGTATCCAATGTCTTGATCCCGGCAATCAGTTTCAAGCCGGTCCCTTGTACCTGAGTCGGATCAACATTAAAATTGATGCCAAACGTCTTCCCCCAAAAACCAAGGATTGTACTGACAAAATAATTGAACGTCAAATAAACAATTAAGGACTCCATTGCCGCCCGGCCGTTGGCTTGTTTTGCTAGACCGATCGGAAGTCCGACAACAAACAATAGTTCCATTTGATTGAAGACTGTCCAGCCACCATTTTGAATAATCGTCCAAAATTTATACCAAAACGTACTTGTATCCGCAATACCGCCAACGATCATTGGATTGGTCAGCATGATTGATAGTGCCAGGATTAATCCTGAAAAAGCAAACAACAACACGGGTGTAAACATCGCCCCGCCAAAACGTTGAATTTTTTGCATCATTTGAACCGCCTCCTAATAAGGTTATGAATTCCACACAGCGATAATCAATAAAATTCTGAACCCTTTAATCATAATATAAATGTAAACGTTTTCAATAATGTTTCGTTAAATGGGGAACAGATCATTGTTAAAGAGAAAGGGTCCAAGAGTTGGGAATTGTCACAAACTTCTGCGCAGCATGCATAACCGTCTAAAGCCCAGTGTATGAATGGGAGCCACAGGAGCACTTTTATTCATCAATGATTTTCACACTGTGTTTAATGAGATAAAACATGTGCTTCAGGTCTTACCTATACATGAGAATAAACGAAACGTAACATGACCGGTTGTCACCGGTGAGAAAATTCCCAGTTGACGTAACTTTATCCAGAAAGAAAAGCGCTTTCCCTAATCATGCAAAACGTATTGTAACCGCTTCAAAAACGTGTAACATGAGGGGTGTAAACGAAAGAGAATCAGAAATAGAAACCCAATAAGAAACATTACAATGGAGGGATTACCATGAAAAAGTTTTCAATCGTCATTGCTGGCGGAGGAAGTACCTATACCCCTGGAATTGTTATGACTCTGCTGAAACATTTGGATCGTTTCCCAATCCGTCAGTTAAAACTTTACGACAACGACGGTGCACGTCAAAAAGTGATTGCCGATGCATGTGAAGTCATTCTTCGCGAAAAGGCTCCGGACATCAACTTTGTCGCTACGACCGATCCGGAAGAAGGTTTTACCGATGTCGATTTCGTTATGGCGCAAATCCGTGTCGGCAAATACGCGATGCGCGATAAAGATGAAAAAATCCCATTAAAATACGGTGTGATTGGTCAAGAAACCTGCGGCCCCGGCGGAATTGCTTATGGCCTTCGCTCCATTGGCGGCGTGCTGGAAATCGCCAATTACATGGAAAAGTATTCACCGAACGCTTGGATGCTCAACTACTCGAATCCGGCTTCAATTGTTGCCGAAGCAACGCGCCGCCTGAAACCAAATTCGAAAATCCTGAACATTTGCGATATGCCAGTCGGTATTCAGGAACGGATGGCGAAACTTGCCGGTCTCAACTATTATAATGATTTGGAAGTTCGCTATTTCGGCTTGAACCACTTTGGCTGGTGGACCGCGGTGCGTGACAAACAAGGCAATGATCTCATGCCGAAGATCCGCGACTATATTGCCGAACACGGCTACTTGCTTCCGGGGATGAACGAAGAACCCAGCTGGAAGGCAACATTCGGCATGGCAAAAAACACCTTTGCCCTTGATCCGGACCGTTTCCCGAACACATACCTTCAATATTATCTGTACACAAAATTTGAAGCGGAACACATGGACCCGAACCATACACGTACCGATGAAGTGCGAGAAGGTCGTGAAAAATTTGTCTTCAGTGAATGCCGCAGAATTGCTAAGTCGCAGTCCATCGAAGGATTGAAGTTTGAACCGGACGATCACTCAAATTATATTGTTGATTTGTCACGGGCGATTGCTTACAACACGCATGAACGGATGTTGGTCATTGTTGAAAATAACGGTGCCGTCGCCAATTTTGAACCAACGGCAATGGTTGAAGTGCCTTGTATCGTTGGTGCAAATGGTCCGGAACGCTTGGCCATGGGCGACATTCCACGTTTCCAAAAGGGACTACTGGAACAGCAAGTTGCCGTTGAAAAACTCGCTGTAGACGCTTGGGTGGAACATTCCTATCTGAAACTGTGGCAGGCACTCACACTGTCACACACGGTTCCCGATGCAGCCGTTGCAAAGAAGATCCTTGATGACCTCGTTGAAGCAAATAAGGGCTTCTGGCCGGAGTTGAAAAAAGATGCGAAGGTAAAAGAACTCGAGCTTAGTTTAAATTAAACCTGATCATTGCCAATTTTCGAATACCCTGCTATGATTCTAATTAGCAGGGTATTCGCGTATCAGGGCTGGAGGTTAAACGTTTTCCTTCTATTGAAAACGCTTAACGTCTAACACCCCTTTCGATCCCCGCTCATTAAAGGAACTTAACAGGCAACAGCGATGGTTCCAAGGAGACAAGGATCACGACCATGAAACTTGAGATGCTGATCAACAAGAATTACGATCAATTGAACGAAACGGATCTGTCCACACTGCATTACATCATTGATCATAAAAAAGAATGTGCAGCACAGAGCATTACAGAGTTGGCGAAAAGCTGTAAAATCTCAAAATCTTCTATTCTGCGTACAGCTCAAAAACTCGGTTTCTCCGGTTTCAGTGAATTTAAGTATTCCTTAAAAAATGATTTGGAGCCTGACATGACGCATGCCATGGATTATATTGAGCAGACGCTCACAAACATCGACAAGACCATGGACCTATTCAAGAAAACCGATTTAGTGCCCATTTATAAAAAAATACAATCAGCAAAAAACATCTTCGCTTATGGAACCGGGTGGCGCAGCGCAATGCAATCGGTGAACTGGAACGTAATTTTCTAAACAGCGGGAAAATGATCCACAATCTGGCAGCCAAGCGTGAATTGGAAATGATTGTTCCCTATCTCAGTGAAGAGGACCTTTTAATTATTATTTCACTGAGCGGCGACATTTCAGATATTATCGAAATTGTTCGCTTTCTCAGTTTAAAGCGTGTACCGATACTCTCCATTACCAATACACGGTTTGATCGTAATGAATTAGCAAATCTTGTGCCATACAATCTATATTTTCTTGCAGCCGAATACCCAATTCATAAGACGATGCATGTCTCAGAGGATCCGACGTCTTTAGCTGCATTATCAGTCCTTTGTGAAGCATTCTTTTTTGATTACGTCAAACAAATCTCAACTAAGGATGGTGATATGAAATGAAGCAGAGAATCCGGAGCTTGCTGATGATTCACCTGTCGTTTAAAAAGTTGTATGGTTATCTGACTGCTTTTACCTTGGTTCTCCCTTTCCTTTACATTGCCTATCTTCTTTTGACGATGGTACGAAGCAAGACCGATTTTCAAACCCTCTTGCTCACCCATCCGCTCTATTCAATAATGTTTCTTGCGGTTATGCTGAACCTGCTGTGGGGATATCTTCTGTTCCGGCTGACACAAGAATTTAGCCATGTGGAGGGCAGAAACTATACGTATGCGCTCTTGGTTCTCTTTTCAATTAGTCAACTTCTAGTTGGCAATATTGTAATCGCTATCATGTCCGCCTTTGTCATGCTGCATTCAGAGGCACGTCTAAGCGATGGATTTAAACTTCACAATCTGTTGCACTACCGCCTTTATTCAGCAGCAGCAGCAGGGCTGATCCTTCTTTCTCTGTTTTGCAGTTTCGCCTTGATTCGACTGACCTTCTTTGCTTAGTCCCGGTCTTACTTCAGCTGCTCACTCGGGCGGTTATGCGTTGGATTCACAACCCTTTTGTTTCTGTTAAAAATTAGATACATTTTTTATTTTATAAGGAGTGATTGATATGTTTGGTAAATTATTTCAAAAGCAAACGGTTAAAGAAGAAAAGGTTTATGCACCCATTTCGGGTCAGTCACAGATGGTCACGGATGTTCCGGATCCGGTTTTCTCTGAAAAAATGATGGGTGAAGGGATGGCGGTTACGCCGGATATTCGTACACATACCGTCGTCGCACCGATTGACGGCGAAGTCATTCAACTTGCGTCAACCAAACACGCATTTGGCATTCGCTCGAAGTTGGGTGAAGAAATTCTTGTGCATATCGGACTAGATACGGTCGAACTCAATGGTGAGGGCTTTGAAAATCTGGTCAAGGTTGGCGATAAAGTCAAGGTCGGCCAACCGGTGATGAAAGTCGATTTTGATTTCATCAGCAAGCAAGGAAAAGGGATCGTTGTTCCGATTGTGATTACGAATACGGCTGAAGATAAATTTTCCTTTGAATGGTCGGAATTAACCCAGGTCAAAGCCGGGGAATCCGTACTCTTTACATCGACACTTAAGTAAAAAGCTCAGCCATGCATCAGAAAAATAATGAGGAGTGTTACTGTGAAGCTAGTCGCGATTGATCTGGACGGAACGCTACTGAACAAAGATCATCGAATCAGTGACGAAAACATGAATGCACTTTCCGCGGCGTCCGAACATCATCTTGTTGCGATTGCAACCGGGCGGGCAGTCATGGATGTTCAGGCAATGCTTGGCGGACGCGTAAGCCTGCCGGTGATTGCATCAAATGGGGCAACCATTTTTGATCACAGCGGCCAATTGCTAAGCGAGACGCCCCTATCCCAAGAAACTGCCGAACAATTGATTGCGTACGCGGAAAACCATCGCCTCTACTATGAAGCGACAACCGCCCATCATTTGCTAATTCCTTTCGATGGAAAGCAGATTATCCGCGAGGAACTGGACGTGAGCGATAAGCGGCTGTCAAAGGAAAGCGCGCAAAAGGCATGGGCACGAGCGGAGGTCCAATTTGCTCAGGCAGGCTGGCAGCCACGTTCAGAGATACGTTCGCTCATCCGCAGCGGTCACGCGGTTTATAAATTACTCTTTTTTTCCTTTAATAAGCAGGTTCTTACTGAGCTCAGGGAACAGTTTGCTAACCAAACAGATTTGTCGTGCACCTACTCACTCGGTTACACGTTAGAGTTCAACTCGAGTAAATGCGATAAGGGTAAGGGCATTCGCCAGTTAGCCGGGCATTATGGGATCAATCAGAAAGATACCATTGTCATTGGAGACAGTGATAACGATCTGCCCATGTTTCATGCGGCTGCAACACGAGTTGCCATGGGCAATGCCATTGCCTCGATCAAAGAAATCAGCTCCTTTGTCACGCTCGATTGCAATCACCACGGTGTCGCCTATAGTCTGAAAAATCAACTGGCATTGTATTAAGCCAATAAGAAAACGACCACTCGCGAATTTAGTGAATGGTCGTTTTCCATTTTATTAATTGAATTTTTCAATGACCTAAGAATTTAACACAGACCCGATTTGGCACAGCTATCGAATTTTGCAGCTCTGTTAATAAAGCCCATTACCACATTCAGACCGGTTCGTGTAATAATTGGATCACTTTCAAAAACACATGGTTAAACTGCTTTAGTTCACTACAAGTGCTCTGCGACCCATAGCATCATATATTTTAATAAACTTCTTTCGTTCCACGGTAACATCTTTGCCGCTCCGTTCTGTGGATTCACAGTCATTGAAAGAAACACCGTGTTCATCGATGCCGGTCATCACAATGCAATGCAGCGGTCGCGGCGCAAAGATGCTTTTGCCTGCAGGTGTGTGCCAATATCTGAGAATCGGCATTTCGTGTGAAATCGTAAACCAAACGAGCACCGGCTTGCCCTTTGCAACATAGTTTTCAATGACACTGAATGCTTTTCCATAGAGTGCCACCCCACCGCTCCGGTATTGGTCGAGCACCTGCTTCAAAGGATTCGGATTGATGGTTATGCCATCACCGTACGGATCGCCGACAAAACCAGCTTCCGGATCGCCCCAAGTCTTGATCGTTCCCTTCTCATCTCGCGTTAATGGGGTCGCATCCCGCGGCATTTGTGCTACAATTTTTTCTTTATCCACGTTAATGCCGTAGTAGTGCAGTGCCATGGTTAAAGCAACCGCCTCGCAACCGGTCGGCAGTTCCGGTCTTTGCTTGATTAAGGGTATATCCAATCGATGCATAGTTGTCACTTCCTCATCTGTACCTATTGATTCTTCGACGAACCGTGTTGAAATAATCTACCCATCGCGTAATTGATCGAAACGGTTCGTATTGCTAAATTATTCTTTAGAATCTTTTCCTTTCACTGGAAATAAAAAGAAATAGAGCAGTGCGACAAATAAAAGCCAATTCACCGGCCTAAATAGATTGTAATAGGCAACATGCGTGCGAAAACCAAACAGAATATCCCCGATTGTGAGTAGAATCAAATAAAAAATAAGTGCTTTCAGTACCGTTTTTACTGTGTCCAAAATACTTGTCCCCTCGTGTTCGTTTTTCATGATTCAATTAAAAGATGACATGATTCAATTTAAAGCGCATCTAATGGGAAGACTTTGCCGTAGATGAATCCGTGTATCCATCCCCTCACCCTTTCAGCGAAACACTTTTTATTCATGATACCATACACTAGACACGCCGAGGACGATCCTCCCTCAGGCAACGGGTGATGGTTTATCTTTGAAACTATTTGTAAACACTAGACGTAGTAAAATGGTAGCGGTTTTCGTTCTTGCTTTTTGATTGGAATCACGCTATAAAAAAGAATGAGCCATAGTTTATTCATTTTGTGTTATTCATCGTTTCTAAGACGCATGCGAGACCTAAGCGTTCCTGCTTCAATCGTTGTGAAAAAGGGAATAGACGAATGAAGGCTAAATTGTTAGTACTCTGGGAGTGACTGTTTTTGACGTTGCAAATACCTGATGATGTGAACCTGTTTGATGAGATGGTAAAGCAAGCGAAGCTGCATCCGAAGAAAGTGATCATTGAGGATACGCAAAATAAATTCACCTATAAGAAGTTTCTGATTGCCGCCAACATTATGAGCAAGAAGATTCGTGAAGTCGTTGATGATGAGAAACGCATCGGTCTTTTTCTTCCAAATGTTGTGCCACAGGCAATTGTCCTGTTCGCGCTCTTCAAAAATGAGCAGCAGCCGTGCCTGTTGAATTTTACAATGGGCGCGCAGAACATTATTGACTGCATTCAAACGGCTTCCTTGAAAACCGTGATCACTTCACGCGAATTCATTAAAAAGGCTGATCTCGGTTATGTCCTTGAAGAGATGGAAAAAGAAGTTAAGATTATCTATCTTGAGGATTTGAAGGCCGGGATTTCGACAATGCATAAAATCTCCGGTTTGGTCGAGGCCCGCGTTGCCGGACTGAAGAAACGAGAGATGTCGGAGGTCATCCTGTTTACCTCAGGCACCGAATCAAAACCAAAGGGCGTCATCCTGACCCATCGCAATATTTATGCAAACATTATGCAAGTCAAGGAACATATTGAACTCAGTGAGGATGATCGGATTTTCAACCCGCTGCCGCTGTTTCACTCGTTCGGCATGACGGTCGGCGCGGTTCTACCGTTTATTCTTAATATGAAAGCGTTCCTCTATCCGTCACCACTGAATTTTCGCGACATTCCAAAGGCGATCTACAAAGATAAGAGCACCTTATTTGTTGCGACCAACACGTTCTTCGCCAATTACGCTAAATTTGCGAGCAAGAAACAGTTTAAAACGCTGCGTATCGTTGTTGCCGGTGCAGAAAAGCTGAAGGAAGACGTCCGCGAAACGTATAAGAAAAAGTTTGGCATCACGATTCTGGAGGGCTATGGAGCAACTGAAACATCGCCGATTATCTCGCTCAACACACCGAAACATGTCAAAGAAGGCACAGTGGGCACACTGGTTCCGCTCATGGAAGCAAGAATTGCAAAAGTAGAAGGTGTTGAGGAAGGCGGCAACCTAATGCTGAAAGGGCCGAACGTGATGAAAGGCTACCTGATTCACGGCAAAGGTTTCGTGCCATGCGGCGAATGGTACAATACCGGCGATATTGCGCAGATTGATGAAGATGGATTTATCCACATCATTGCCCGCCTGAAGCGCTTTGCAAAAATTGCCGGCGAGATGATTTCACTTAATAAGGTGGAGGAACTGGCAATGGGATGCTACGGAAGTTCCGACTTTTACGCCGTCAGTATCCCGGATAAACGAAAAGGCGAACAAATCATTCTGTTTACCACCAAGGCCAAGGTCTCTACACGCGAGTTCAAAAAATTCATCAAAAGCAAGAAGATGTCGATGCTCTACATGCCGTCGAGCATTGAAACCGTTGATGAAATCCCGCTCCTCGGCAGTGGAAAAGCCAACTACTGGAAGATGGAAAATTGGGCAAAACAAAACAACTAAACGATCGACAGACCGGTCCTCACTTACAAGACAATCATTCTTGCAAGTCAGGGCTCTTTTTTTGGTTTTAAGGCATTGATTTTCATTTTAAGCAAGTTAACGTTTGAAGCCAGTCAAACCGATCCTATACTTTCTTCCTATAAAAAACAGAGCATCGTCACCGAGTCTCTGTACGGATTATGCGGTATAGGACATGTTTTCGTATTGCTTTGCGCCACTTTTTATTGGCATAGGCTTTCGGTGATAAATGCATCAATATGATGCAAGGTTTGTTCCTGGATTTGCTTCTCTCTATATTTGCGGTCAAGCAGGTTGCGCAGACAGAGGGTCTTATCGGCCGGACGGGTAACCTTTCGTTTAATTTCCTGACGCATCTGAAACAAAAACTCGAGATAGTCTTCGGTTTGATCATCCAGCCGCGCAGCCGCTTCATCTCGAATCCGTCGAGCGAGCAGCGGACTCGCTCCGCCTGTTGATACCGCAAGTGTCAACCTTCCTCTGTGACATACTGCTGGAAGTACAAAATTTCCTTCTTCATACCGATCGATGATGCTGACGAGCTGATTTGATTGGGCCTGTTCAGCAATTTGCTTGTTCGCTTCACGATCATCGGTTGCTGCAAAGACTAAAAAGGCTGTTTCGGCATCATCTATTTTCCAGGCGCGCCTCAACCAATGAATTTGACCTGTTTCCGACCACTTTTTCAACTGCTCGGATCCATGAACGCTGACAACCGTAACCGCAGCGCCCGCAGCGATCAAGGCTTTAATTTTTCGGCAGGCGACCTGACCGCCTCCCGCCACAACTGCTTTTCTTCCCCTAATGTCAAGCATAATCGGATAATACATGGTGAAGCGACTCCTCAACCCTTTTTTTCATTAATTGGATTAAATGCGGGTGGTAACCAAGCGGCCGACACAGAGTGATCGATGCACCTGCCTTGTTTTTCACATCAATTGACCGATGGATCGTTTTCATTAAAACACCGCTGAAAAGCAGATAAGGAATGACATAGACATGCCGCCACTGCTCACGAATGACTTGGTCGAGTCCTTCTTCAAAGGTTGGTTTGGCAGCGGCCATATAACAGACCGTCACCGACTCCATGCCTTTCTGATGCAGCAGATGACGAATCTGGGCAAAATTGCGTTTTGTATCGGGATCACTGGAGCCCCTGCCGACAAGCAGAATTCCCGAACCCTGAGGCAGAGGGTTTTGCTGCTCATGCAGCCGTTCAATTAAGAGCGACACGATCCGTTCATCGACACCGAATGGCCGGCCATAGATAAATCGCACATCGGGATAAAGGCGCTCTGCTTGTTTGATGACTCTGGGAATATCTCGCTTAGCGTGACCTGCCGTCAATAACAAGAGCGGCTGAACCAGAACCACTTCTGCGCCGGCTGCGATGCATTGGCGGATGCCGTCCAAAATCCCGGGCTGAACAATCTCGAGATAGCAGACCCGTTGAATCGGTGCATCGACTTGTTTCATGCATGACGAAAGAAACTGATTCGCCTGCTTTACGCCTTCATGAATGCGTGTTCCATGGCTAACGTACAGCACGGCAAGCATCTTATAAAGCCTCCTTGACGGGATCTGCGGACGGCTCCATTGCTTCGAACCCTTTTAATTGATCCCTGAGCCTGACCACTTCGCCAACAAGGATCATTGATGGGCTCTGTATTTTTTGTTTCGCTGCTTCATCAGCGGCATGGCTCAATGTACTCGTGACGGTACGCTGGTGTTCTGTTGTTCCCCATTCAATCAATGCGACCGGTGTTGACGGATGCCGTCCGTTTATAATTAGTTCATTCGTAATATGGGCGATATTGCCGACACCCATGTAGATTGCCAGCGTATCGACGCCGGTAGCCAGCTTTGCCCAGTCGATTTTTTCCTGTCCACCCGCTTTCGCATGCCCGGTTACAAAGGCCAGTGAACTGGAGTAGTCGCGATGGGTTGCTGGAATGCCTGCATAAGCCGGTGCAGCAATTCCTGCGGTAATACCCGGCACCACTTCAAAAGCAATCCCTTCTTTTGCAAGAAATACCGCTTCTTCACCGCCTCGTCCGAAAACAAACGGATCGCCGCCTTTCAATCGAACAACGCGCTTATTTTTCTTAGCCTGGTTGACTAAGATATGGTTGATTGCTCCTTGTTTTAGTGGATGCGAATGCGGCATTTTTCCGCAATAAATGCGTTTGGCAGTCGGTTTTGCTTCATTGACCAAAACGTCATTCACCAGTCGGTCATAGACAATCACATCAGCAGTTTGAATAAGCCGAAGACCTTTGACAGTGATCAAATCCGGATCACCCGGACCGGCACCGACTAAATATACTTTTCCCATCCGTTCTTCCTCCCTTACTCAAATCGTTCCCTTGGCAGAATCGCAAAGCCTGACCCTTTTTTTGAAATACTCTTTTTTTGCATCAGAGCAATATGATCGATCTGCGGTAATTTTAAAAGGGTATGATCCAATTCCCGGTCGACAACTCGGAAGGCTGCCTCTTCATTTTCTGCTACAGCGACGACTGGAATCTCCGATGTACCGGCCGTCACAATAAAGCGAAACAACTCCATGGCCCTTCACCCGACTTCCTGTGTGCGCGATTTTAGAATTTTATCAAGTAATTCTTGCAGAAACGGTATACCGACACGGTTGCTGAATGCATAGAAGCTCTCACCAAGCTCCTTGTTGTCTCGGAAATAAATCAGGAAGTCTTTCAAAACATCCGGTAATAGATCGTTAGGAATTCTCCCTTTTAACCGTTCGTTAAATTTGCCCTCACCTTCAAGTGTCCCACCGACAAACAGTTCATAGGCATCAATCAGCTTTTTATCCTTCGTGCGCAGCTTCAGTCCTTGCAAACCGATTTCGGCGATTTGACGCTGCGCGCAAGAATTCGTACAGCCAACCATATGAATACGAACCGGAACATCAATATCAATCTCCCGATCAAGAAATTCTGCGATTTCTCTCATGCGATCTTTCGTGTTCGTCAGGGCCAGATTGCAAAATTCATTGCCGGTGCAGGCAACTGCGTATCCGATAAAATGTGACGGTCGAATCGGAAAACGTTTGAAAATAACGTTTGCGAGCAAGCTTTCAACTTGGTTATCCGGAATATTGGGGATAATCAGATTCTGAGAATTAGCGGTTCTCAATTCGCCGCTGCCATAGGTTTTTGCAAGCTGAGCAAACGCATAAAAATCATTCGCTGCGATACGTCCAACCGGTACACTGACACCGACATAGCTGAATCCTTTTTGCTTCTGCGGATGCACGCCGTAGAAGAAACCTGCATTCCATCCTTTAAATTCATCATGACCAGTCGTTTCAAATGGTCCGGTCTGCTCCAAAACTTTCTTCTCGAACGTCTCAATGCCCCAGTCGGCAATCAAATATTTAAGCCGTGCGCGTGCGCGACTTTTTCGATAACCATAGTCGCGATACAGATTAGTAACCGCTGCAGCGATCTTCACCACTTCTTGCGGACGAACAAACACATTCAGCTGCCGGGCAAGATAAGGCTTCGCCGCAAGACCCCCGCCAACCAGCACATGAAACCCCTTAACCAATTGACCATCGATCACTTTGGTCGCCGGAATAAAAGCAAGGTCATTGATTTGGGCGTGCCCCGCGTTATAAATATTTGTGTTCACTGATATTTTGTACTTACGCGGCAGATTGGAATAATCCGGATTATCCTGGAAAAAGTCAAAGAGGTCTTTTACGACCGGACGTGTGTCAAACAATTCGTCTGCATCGATACCGGCAAGCGGATTACCGACAATGTTGCGCGGTGCATCGCCTTCTGCTTCACTTGTTGTCAGACCGACTGCATGCAGACGATCAAAAACTTCCGGGAGCTTCTCAAGAGGAACCCAATGATATTGGATTGCCTGACGCGTGGTGAGGTCCAAAAAACCGCGCCCGAATGCGTTGCCAATTTCTGATAGAACGACTGCCTGATTATTGTTCATAATTCCCGTCGGCACTTTCACCCGAAGCATGAACAATCCTTTATCCTGGGGTTTCTGTACCGTCAACCCAGCATATTTAAAATACATGTACTGATCTTTCGGAATGGATGCGAATCCTTCTTTCGCATACTTCGGAATATCATCAAAGATTGACAGCCCGTCTTTCTTTAACTTATTGATTTCATTTTTGTTGAGTTTCTCATTATTCGCCCAAACCTTTTCATAAGCCATCGGCGTCTTCCTCCTCATTACCGGATCATTTGTTGCCGATCACCCGGTTTTTTTCTAATAGATCCATGACCCTCTGCGTGCTCTCCTCCAAACGCTGTTCCGATGTATCAATAATCAGATCAGGCGCCGGAGGTTCTTCATAGGGCGATGTGATACCGGTAAATGCTGTAATTTGACCGGCGAGCGCTTTCTTGTACAAACCTTTCGGATCACGCTTTTCGCATACCTCAAGTGGGCACTTTACATAGATCTCAAAAAATTCATCATCCGCGACGCGCTGTCGTGCCGCTTCGCGATCTGCCTGAAAAGGCGAGATAAAGGCAGTCAGCACAATCGCATTGCTGTCGACAAACAAGCCGGCTACTTCACTGATTCTGCGAATATTTTCTTTTCGATCCGCTGCGGAGAAGCCCAGATCGCTGTTCAACCCGGTTCGGATATTGTCTCCGTCAAGGAGATAGGTATGGATTCCGCGCTTAAAAAGTTCATGTTCAACACGATTGGCAAGCGTCGATTTTCCTGAGCCGGACAAGCCGGTAAACCAAACAACGGCGCCCCTGTGTCCGCTTCTTCTTTCTCTGTCCGCTTTCGTTACGGTCGTTTGATGCCAAATGATATGCTCTGCATCCGCCATGTGCCCTACATCCCCCTTACTTCGCAAGATCTGCCTTTTCTCTTAATCCATCAATCAAAACCCGAGCGACTTCCGGCCTGCTGAACGTTTCAGGCGGACGGATTCCCTCCCTAAGCAAAGCTCTTACTTTCGTTCCGGAAAGGGAGACATGGTTCGACGGATCATGCGGGCAGGTTTTATTTGACGCCATGCTTCCGCACTTTTTGCAAAAATAGCTGTTTTCAAAGAAAAGGGTTTGAATATCCAGTTCATCACGCGAAAAGTTAGAAAAAATCTTCTGCGCGTCATAGGGTCCATAATAATCCTTAACCCCGGCATGATCTCTGCCGACAATAAAATGCGTACACCCGAAATTTTTCCGGCAAATCGCATGGAAAACAGCTTCACGCGGCCCTGCATAGCGCATCGCAGCCGGGAATACGGCGAGTGCCGTTCGCTCCTTCACGTAATAGTTGTCGATCAAGGCATGGTAGCTTCGCATACGAATATCCGCAGGAATATCATCTTTTTTTGTTTCGCCGACCAAGGGATTGATAAACAGCCCATCAACCGTCTCAAGCGCTGTCTTTTGAATATGCTCGTGAGCGCGATGGATCGGATTACGCGTCTGAAAGCCAACAATGGTCTTCCAGCCTTTTCGATCAAACAAACGCCGCGTTTCTGCAGGATCCAAGAAATCGTCCGCAAACTCAGCAGGTCGTTTCGAGCGCTTAATCAGTTCAATCGGACCAGACAGATACACGTCGCCGCGTTCATACAACCGTTTCACACCCGGATGTGCGGTATCATTGGTTAAGTACACCTTTCTTGCTTCATTTTCCTTATCCGGATGATATTTTTCGGTGATCTCAATCGTACCGTATACCTCACCTTGGTAGGTCAGTTTAACTTTTTCGCCAATGCTTACCCGTTCAGCTGCGTCCTCGGTTACCGGCAATGTCACCGGAATTGTCCAAGCAAGCCCAGTTGTCAGCCGCATCGTTTCGACGACTGAACGATAGTTCTCCTCATTAAGAAAACCGGTGAGCGGGCTGTAAATGCCACTTGCAATCAATTCCAGATCACTCAATGCGACTTGGTCAATCTGAAGTTCTTTATCCAGTTCATCAACGGCTCCCCCAAAGTTTTGCCGATTCACCAGTGTGCCGCCATGCGGTATGCTTGTCATGATTTTCCCCTCATTTCCGTTTCTAAAATTGCATCTCTTTCAAGTTTTCAAATGGCATTAATCGTATTATTCATCTGATTATACTCGGAATTTTAGTCTTTTAAATGAAGCCCGCATTCCGTTTTATCAAACGCGCTCCACCTGCCAGCGCGCTGATCTTCGCCGGCTTTCACCGGTCGCGTACAATAGGCGCAGCCGATACTAGGATAGTTTTGATCATGCAGCGGATTATACGGTAAATCATGTTTGCGCACATAATCCCATATTTCCGTCCATTTCCAATGGATAAGCGGACAAATTTTCACCGATTGAAAGCGTTCATCTTTGTTTACAAATGAAACGGATCGTCTTAGTGGCGACTGCTCATGCCTTAGCCCGGAAATCCATGCGTTATAGTGTTTTAATCGCCCCGCAAGCGGATCGATTTTGCGGATCCGGCAACAGAGATCGGGTCGCCGCTTCCAAAGCTCCGCGCCATATTCTTCAGCTTGTTGTTCAGGAGTAAGCGCAGGTTTTTCTTTGATGATCTTCAGTTGCGGATAACGCTTTTCCACGCGATCGATCAGCTCATAGGTTTCCTTGAAGTGAAAATCAGTGTCGAGAAAAATAACCGAAGCCGTTTTGTTCATTGAGTAAATCAGATCAATCAGCACCATTCCTTCAACACCGAAACTGCAGGAATAAACGACTTTATCCCCATACTCCTGGAAGGCCCACCCGAGTACTTTTCTGGACTCAAGCAACGCTATTCGATCACTGAATTCAGGGAGTTTCGCATTGCCCCATTGACTGTAAGTTACTGTATTCGACGTTGCACTCACCTCTTTCATCAATTTCGCAGCCTACGTTTAGGAAAAAAATACCGATTAAATAGTCACCATTTGCACTCGCCATCCGGCATCGCATCCTCCAGCATTGTTTTCACAGGGCAGGCGTCTGGGTATTTCCCTACTTTTTCACCAATACCAGCCGATGTAATGACAAATGCCACTCGTTTTAACCTCCTCCTAAAAAAATAACCCTTCTTCCATTTTGTAGGAAAAAAGGTTGCGTCGTTTTTCCTATCTTTCAAAATGGTTGACCATTTTGCTGGAATTAGCACCTTACAGAGAAAACGAATCTGTGCAGGTTGCCGGATGTCATCGGGCCAGTCCCTCCATCACTCTGGATAGATCATTTAATTGTGTTTGATTTTAGAATGAATCGCAAGGGATGTCAATGATCCTTTATTCATAGTTTACAAATTAATTAAAATTCTTTATTGATTCATCGGATAAACGGAGTTGCTGAATGATAGAAACGCAAGACCGGTTGATAGAATTGCAAAATGTAACAAATTCTGATTTTAGTAAATTTATCCCTTGTCTAATACCAACTATAGTGATAGGATTAATCCAATTTAAGTGACGCTTATCGTGAACAGCGGAGATCCCGTAGCTACCCGGAAACCATTTTTTGTAAGAATACGTAAAGGCGCTAAATCGAACAGGTTCTCCCTAATAGACTAGGGATCTCCGGATTCTTGGTACGTATGTAATCCTCTTCACACCGTTTTCAGAGAATGGGGATTTTTCGTGAAAATTATGGAGAAAGAATTGAGGCGAATCCTTATCGACTGCCCGATGGCTGCCGCAGACCCTACCGATTCTTCTGCCTGAGCGTTGATAAGTGTCCTTAATTGCAGCTTTTTTCAAACCCGTTTCCTTTGTTGCTGATTGTTTGCTTTCGTGACACCATCACTTAAAAAGAAAAATGCAATGCTATTTAAGGGGGAAGTTAAAATGAAAAAACACAGCTTGTTGCTTCTTGCTGCATTGATGATTATCAGTGTGCTCAGCGCCTGCGGATCAAGCAATGCTTCACAAGGATCCGGCGACAATACGAAAAAGTCGATCAAATTGCTTAATGTTTCCTATGATCCAACTCGAGAACTTTACGAACACTATAATGCTGCATTTGCCAAGTACTGGAAGAAGAAAACAAATCAGAATGTAACCATTCAGCAATCCCATGGCGGTTCAGGCAAACAGGCCCGCTCGGTTATTGACGGTTTAAAAGCAGATGTCGTCACACTGGCCCTTTCTGGTGACATTGACGCAATCGCCGATAGCACGGACAACCTGAATAAAAACTGGCAAAAACGACTGCCTGATAACTCCACCCCCTATACCTCAACCATTGTCTTTCTTGTGCGCAAAGGCAATCCGAAACACATCAAAGATTGGGATGACCTGACACGAAAAGGCGTTTCTATTGTCACCCCGAATCCTAAAACCTCCGGCGGCGCACGCTGGAACTATCTAGCGGCCTGGGCTTATGCGGACAAGAAATATAATAACGACCAAGCGAAAAGCAAGGCATTCGTCAAAAAACTCTACTCCAACGTAAAAGTGCTTGACTCCGGTGCACGCGGCGCAACCACAACGTTCACGGAGCGCGGTGTCGGTGATGTGCTGATCGCCTGGGAAAACGAAGCGTTTTTGAGCATCGATGAACTCGGCAAGGACAAGTTTGATATCGTTACGCCGTCACTAAGTATTCTTGCAGAACCACCCGTTGCAGTTGTCGACAAGAACGCGAAAAGCAATGGAACAACAAAGGTCGCTACTGAATACTTGAAATACCTCTACAGCGATGAAGCTCAGAATATTATTGCGAAGAATTATTATCGACCAAGGAACCAGAAAATTCTGGCTAAATATAGTGATCAATTTCCAAAACTTAATCTTGTAACGGTTGAAGATCACTTCGGCGGTTGGACAAAAGCTCAGAAAACGCATTTTGCTGATGGCGGTACATTCGACCAAATTTATTCTAAATAATCACTGTACATTCGCTTCTGTTAATCCGTGCGCAATGGAGTTGAGAAATTTGTCACGTATTCAGCATTCAAAAAAGAAACAATCCATTCCCGGTTTTGGCTTGACGATGGGTCTGTCGACGCTCTACCTGTCTCTGCTCGTGCTGATCCCGCTTTCACTTGTCTTTATTTATTCAGCTCGGCTCGGCTGGACAGCTTTTTGGAATGACGTTACCGACCCAAGAGTGGTCGCTTCATACAAGTTGAGTTTTCTAACTGCATTTTCAGCTGCCCTCGTGAATCTGGTATTCGGGCTCCTGTTTGCTTGGGTGCTCAGCCGGTATACCTTCCCATTGAAGCGGATCGTCGATGGTCTTGTTGATTTACCGTTCGCTCTTCCAACTGCGGTAGCCGGTATTACCCTCACAACGCTCTATTCTGAGAAGGGATGGATCGGCAAATGGCTGCCGTTTGATGTTTCGTTTACGCCAATTGGCATTACGCTCGCACTTATCTTTGTCGGACTGCCGTTTGTCGTGCGAATGGTTCAGCCGGTTCTGCAGAATTTTGAACACGAAGTCGAAGAAGCCTCGGCCTCTCTCGGCGCGACACCGTTTCAGACATTTAGAAGAGTTATTTTCCCACAATTGCTGCCTGCTGCACTGTCCGGGTTTTCGCTTGCATTTGCACGTTCGCTTGGCGAATACGGTTCCGTCGTCTTCATTGCCGGAAATATGCCATTTAAAACGGAAATCGCGCCGCTGATGATTATGACAAAACTGGAACAGTTCGACTACCCGGCTGCGACAGCTATTGCCGTTGTGATGCTTGTCATCTCGTTCGCGCTGATCCTGCTGATTAATTTAATCCAGTGGTGGTCGCGCATACGTTATGCGAGCCATTAACTCGGAAGAGGAGTTGCTGTTTTATGGAAAGCACGGTTCAACCGAATCTACCTGGTCAAGCGTTTACTGCCCGTCATTCACTGAAAGGGGACATTGTACGCTGGTCGCTCATTACCATTGTCCTGCTCTTTTTCTTCAGTTTTCTGATCATCCCGCTTGTTTCGATTTTTTTTGAAGCGTTTAGGCAAGGGGTCAGGGTCTATTTGTCATCGATTGTTGAAGCGGATGCTTTATCTGCAATCCGGCTGACACTCTTCGTCACACTGATCGTCGTCCCAATCAATGCGGTTTTCGGAATCCTTTTTGCTTGGGTAATCACAAAATATTCTTTTAGAGGCAAAAATTTTCTTATTACGCTGATCGATCTTCCTTTTTCTGTTTCACCTGTGATTGGCGGTTTGATTTTCATTCTTTTATTTGGACAGCACAGTTCACTTGGTCAGTGGCTGATCAGCCATAATATCAACATTGTTTTTAACGTCCCTGGGATCGTTCTGGCCACCCTGTTCGTGACCTTTCCCTTTATCTCCAGGGAACTGATCCCATTAATGCAGAGCCAAGGAACCGTTTCAGAGGAAGCGTCGATCATGCTCGGCGCCAGCGCCTGGCAAACGTTTATTCATGTGACTTTGCCGAATATCAAATGGGCACTTTTCTATGGGATTATTTTATGTAATGCGCGCTCCATCGGCGAATTTGGTGCCGTCTCTGTTGTTTCCGGTCACATCCGTGGAATGACGAATACAATGCCTCTGCAAATTGAAAACCTGTATAATGAATACCAATTTGTCGCTGCCTTCGCCATTGCATCGATTATGTCGCTCTTGGCTATTCTGACCATGGTCATTAAAGTGATACTTGAAAATTTCATTAAAAAGCAGACCCTGTGAAGACTTGAATGGTCTACTTTTTTCAGGAGGTATTCATGTTGAGTATTGAAATTAATCACGTATCCAAAGCATTTGACTCCTTTCAAATTCTTAACGATATCAACTTAACGATACCGACCGGCGAACTCGTGGCTTTACTAGGGCCATCAGGATCAGGAAAAACCTCATTGCTTCGCATTGTCGCCGGACTGGAACAGCCGGATAATGGGCAAATCGTTTTTCACGGACAGGATCTGACCAATGCTCATATTAAAGAGCGTCAAGTCGGATTTGTTTTCCAGCATTATGCGCTTTTTCAGAACATGACGGTGTTTGACAACATTGCCTATGGCCTTAGGGTGCGGCCGAGAAAAATCAGACCTTCCCGAACAGAAATCAAGGCAAAGGTTGATAAGTTACTCCGTTTAGTTCGCCTCGAGCCCTTTGGCAAACGCTATCCGTCTCAGTTGTCCGGTGGGCAACGGCAGCGGGTTGCGCTTGCCCGTGCTTTGGCTATTGAGCCAAAGATTCTGTTGCTTGATGAACCTTTCGGCGCACTGGATGCCAAAGTGAGAAAAGAACTGAGGTACTGGCTCAGGGAACTTCACGAATCAGTCAAAGTTACAAGTATTTTTGTAACCCACGACCAAGAAGAAGCCTTTGAAGTTGCCGATCGTGTTGTCATCATTCAGAACGGGAAAATCGAGCAGATTGGAACACCAGAACAGGTCTACAATCACCCTGCTAATCCCTTTGTCTATGACTTTATCGGTAGTGCCAACAAGTTCGAGGGAAAGATCATTAACGGTACCTTTATCGATGGCTCCTTTGAAACCGAAGCGCCGATTGATCCCAACATCGAATCCGCCGGACTTGGATTTGTCCGACCTTACCATTTCATCATTGAAAAAGATCGTTCCGGAAAATATTCCATTCCCGTGCAGATCAAACATATCCATGCCGTTGGACCGACCGTTCATCTCGAAGTCGAACGCTCAGACAGCCACCACGTGCTTAATATCGAAGTTAACTGGGAAGAGTTTTCCCTGTTAAACTTGAAAAAAGATCAAACCATCCATATCAAGCCAAAAAAAGTGCAAATATTTGCTGTATAAGATTCAAGATCGAGAGACCTGGAAGGAAAGCCGTCCAGGTCTTTTTTTCTGGAAGCCAAAATAACGCTGAGTCATTGATTTACTGTTTGACTCAGCGTATCTGATTAAAGCAATGATACGAAACTCCTGCACTCTGATGGTCGATTACAACGCGATATCCAGTTTGCCTTCGCCTGTAATCAACACCGTTTGATCATCATGGATCTCAAGCAGCAGCTTTTTCCCGCTTCCGGTCACCGATACTGCCTTGATGTTATTCAAAATGAGTTTAAACGAGTCATAGCCGTTCGGATAACCGCCCTGCTTCTTCTTAATTGATACATAAAGTTTACTATTGAATTTATGATAGCCGATACAAGGAAATCGCTTACAAATATTTGATTGACGGCTCATCTCACTTCGGTATATAACTATATGCCACCGAATGCGCGCATAACACCAGCCTCCACTTCTGAGACTAGCAATTAGGGGATGAGAGGATCAGCTGGGCTGATTTGTGGCAGCTTTCGCTTGGTGTATCCCCCTCTCCAACCGTCCGCCGCGATCTTCCCTATCCAACGATAAACCGGCGCGGGATCACCGGATCATCGGCGGGTTCCGCGTGCCGAATAACCAGAAGCTACTGGAACGGCCTTCCTATTCCTCAATCGTCTTGATGATTCTTGCCGGATTGCCGCCGACAACGACATTGTCCGGCACATCTTTGGTGACAACCGAACCTGAACCGACCACAACATTGCTGCCAATCGTGACACCAGGATTGATCACCGCTCGTCCGCCAATCCAAACATTATTGCCAATCGTCACCGGCTTCCCAAATTCTGCACCAGAAATGCGCAGTGCCGTATTAAGCGGATGTGCCGCCGTATAAATATGCACGCCCGGGCCGAACATGCAGTTGTCGCCGATATGAATGGGACAAATGTCTAAGAACACACAATCAAAATTGGCGTAAAAATGTTCACCGACATGAATGTTGTACCCATAATCGCAATGAAACGTTGGCTCTAGATATAACCTTTCTCCTGTTGAACCAAACAGCTGTTTTAATAAAGACGTTCTCTCGTCTTGGTCGGTTTCGATCGTGCGATTAAATAGACGTGTTAATCTTCTAGCATTTAAGCGATCCGTTTTTAATTCTTGATCCATTGCGTTGTAAAGCGCTCCGGCAATCATTTTTTGTTTTTCAGATGTCATGGGTCCGCTCCTTTTTTGACGTTTTTTCTTGACCGTCTTCTTCTATTCTATAGGAACAACATGCAAATGGCATGCCGCACCGTTTAGAACATTAAAAAACTCGGTGATCCGAGTCCGGGTGTACCGAACTCAAATCGCCGAGCAAATGATCGTTCGCTTTTTCGCTGATCAGTTGGTTTGTTTTTCAAACGTTTGGAATTTCTCTTTAATTGTATCTGCAGAGTGTTTAAATTTAGCTTCTTCTTCAACAGTCAGTGGCAGTTCGGTAACTTCTTCGACACCCTTTTTACCAATGATCGCCGGCTGACCAATATAAGTGCCATACTTTTCACTGTAGCAGGAGCAAATGTACGCGGAGCGAGCATCAGAAAGCACAGCCTGACTGAGTTTAACGGCGCAGGTTGAAATGGCCCAGCTTGTATAGCCCTTGCCTTTATAGACTTCCCAACCGCCGCGACGTGCTGCTTCTTCCAAATCATCTAGGTTTAGGTTCCGTTCTTTCGCAAGTTCCGTAATGTCCAATCCATTCACGCGAACCGTTGACCACGCGGTGAATTGCGATTCGCCATGTTCGCCATATACATAGCCGGAAACGTTTTTCGGATCACAATCGAATTGATCGGAAACCACTTTTTGCATCCGCGCCGTGTCAAGGAACGTTCCGGTTGCAAAAACCTGCTGACGGCTGAGTCCGGTATTTTCCTGGAAATACTGCGTAATCGCATCACAGGGGTTCATCGTATCGATGGCTACACCATGGAAACCGGACGCCTTAACTTTTGGCGCAATAGCTTGCACGATGTCCTTCGTATACTCGAATTCTGCCCAGCGGTTTCCTTGTGCTTGCTTCTCTTTGTATGCAAGAATATTGCCGGCAGTAATGAACAGAATGTCCGTATCGGCAAGTTCGCTGTAATCATTGATTTTAATGATCGTTCGCGTGTCGATCCGTCCCTGCATATCCTGCAAATCAAGTTGTTCCGCGCGCGCCAGTCCTTCGTTCGTATCAATGAGGATCAGCTCATCGGCAATCCCCCTCGATACAAGCTGGAATGCAACTGCTGCGCCCACATGTCCAAGACCAATAATCGCATACTTTCTCATTTCTCTAGCCTTCTTTATAGTAAAATTTAACATCCTATCATTATCATAACATAGATTGAGTTTTCTGAACCCGAAGATTTGCTGTTTTTTTAGTCATTCTAGAAAACTCGAAAAAGAAGCTGCCTCAATTTAAGTTTAATAAGAAAAATAGGCTCGGTAATGTATCGATTCGGTGTGAAAGGTCTTAGTTCAGCTGATGCTCTCTATTACATTTTCAATGATCTTCAGTCCGATATTATGCCGTGCGGTCAGAATCGATTCCGGGTGAAATTGTACCGCGACAATCGGTAATTTTTTATGTTCCAAGGCCATGACCATGCCATCCTCAGATCGGGCAGTAACGGTCAAACAGTCGGGCACTTGCTCCGCATAGAGGGAATGATAGCGACTAGCGGTAAAGCAATCCGTGATTTCATTGAAGAGCTTGCCGTGCTCGGTAACTGTGATCGTGGATGCTTTGCCATGCATTGGCTCTTTTGCGTAACCTAATTTCCCGCCAAAGTATTCGACGATGCCCTGCAGACCGAGGCAAACGCCGAAAAGCGGCAGTTCTTTTTCGATGCAACGGTCAATCGTCTCGTGGATGGCAAAATCGTTCGGCGTCCCGGGTCCTGGCGACAGGACAACGAGATCAAAATCCGCTGAATCATTGAGCAGTTGTTTTGCTAATGCCGTTCTGGCAGTAACGACGCAGGCGCCGGTTTGTTTAAAATAGTTGCCCAGTGTGTGGACGAATGAATCTTCGTGATCGACAATCAAAATCTTCTTCCCGCGACCGACCGCGTCCTTTTTATGATGCGGATTGCGCGATACTGCTTTTGTACCTTCGACCGCTTGCCTCAAAGCTGCTGCTTTTGTTAACGTCTCATCCTCTTCATCCTGCGGTACGGAGTCAATCAGCAGCGTAGCACCAGCACGGATTTCAGCGATGCCTGCTTTCATTTTCATTGTACGCAAGGTCAGCCCGGTATTCAGATTGCCGTCAAAGGTCAGATAACCGACGGCACCGCCGTACCAGCCGCGCGGCGACGCTTCGTGCTGTTCAATCCATTTAATCGCATTGCGTTTCGGCGCACCGGTAATCGTGACCGCCCACATATGCGTGATGAACGCATCAAGAGCATCACGTTCGGGCTTGAGGCTGCCCACCACATGATCGACCGTGTGAATCAGATGTGAATACGTTTCCAGCTGGCGGCGGCCAATCACTTTAACCGTGCCCGGCAGGCAAATTCTTGACTTGTCGTTACGGTCCACATCCGTGCACATCGTCAATTCCGCTTCGTCCTTTTCCGAGTTCAGCAGTTGCCGAATACGATCTGCATCTTCAATCGCATTTTTTCCGCGCCTGATCGTTCCAGATATGGGACATGTTTCGACCCGATGGCCGTCAACACGGACATACATTTCCGGTGAACAGCCAACAAGGTGTTCGGTTCCTAAATTGATCATAAATCCATAGGGACTTGGATTAATCGTACGCAAGCTTTGAAAGATTTCCGAAGGACTGCCCGAGCATGGTTCATAAAAGGTATGTGAAGGAACAACTTCAAATAAATCGCCACGTTTGAATGAACGGATCGCTTGCGCAACCAGTTTGGCATATCTGCCTTTTTTGTACTTCTTATCCTCAGGAATGTCTTCACGTTTGCGGTACGCATAGAACGCGCCATCTCTTGGCAGTCCCGCGGTCGACTGCCCTGCAATCTCAAAATCGTAGGACAGGCAGTACGCACATTCACGCTGATGATCAACAATACTGATCTCGTCAGGAATATAGAGTACCAAGTCCGGTTTCCGTTCATCACGTTTCTGATGCAGCGTCATCGGTTCCAATCGAAAAACAAGATCGTAACCAAAGGCACCATACAGACCGAGAAAATGATCTTCAGACGATGCAAAAAGTTCCTGAATGGCTCGTAAAACTGTAAAAATCGAAGGCTGCCGCGTTCGTTCTTCTTCACGGAACAGTTCATGATCCGATTTGATCGTACCGATGATTGATTCAGCGGATTGCTCGATCATCACAATTTGGCTGTTCTTGGTTAACTGCTCATCAATGGCTGCAAGCAGCAGTCTGCCTCTTTGGTTCAGGGCAGAGACAACAAATTCATTGGGATAGGAGCGAATTTCGATTCCCGGATTCACAAAGCCAATATCCCAGCGTGTATATCTGCCCGGATATTCATAGCTGCTTGAGAAAACCGCACCTTTTTGATGATCAAGGTTCTGAAGTAAATCATCCATTGCGCGTGCTTCATCAAGCGCTCGCGCATGGCGGGTGATTTTCACACCTGCTTTCGTCGTATACGTCATGTCCTCCGTCTTCGCTTCAAAATGAGATAAAATACTCAATCTCGTCACTCCTCTACTGTTCTCATCTGCACTCTTCTAAAAAATAAAAGAGGCCGCTCATCCTAATAAGGACGAGAGACCCCGTGGTGCCACCTTTGTTCGTTAAAAAACGCGCTCATGTACGGAAAGCGGATCACCGCTCGATACATTCTCTCTTTTATCGGTAAGAGTTTCCGCCGAAACCTACTCTGTGTTCAGCCCGGATGCTCAAAAGCCCATTCACCCAGAACGTCCGCACTGATTCACACCTACCATCAGCTCTCTGAAGCGTTCGCTCTGCCTACTCCTCTTCATCATCGCATAAATCATCAATTTGATTGCTTTTCATTCTATTGCGAACACGCATAAATGTCAACTAAAAAATCAGCCGTTGCGTGCTCGTGAGCGTCACTCAATGTTGCATTTTTCTAACACGATTGTTATGTAATCATCATTCTTAAACAAAGGTATAACCTACTTTTTTCACGCATCTCTTTCCCCAGACAGGTCAACCTTTCCTAACTCTGTCGACGCTCACGACAAGCGTTTAGCAAAACGAATCCTATCGCGGCACTGGATGCCATTTTCAAAAATAGGCTGGGCATAATGGGCAATAAAATAATCTTTATCAATACCGGTCATCGAAAAGTCGCATTTCTGGTAGAAACCAAGCTGTGCAATGCTTGAATTTCCAGTGCAAACTTCCAATCTGCGAAAGCCTTTTGTCTTTGCGTAGTCTGTTGCATGCTCAATCAGCTTTTTGCCATTTCCTTTGCCCTGTTCTTTCTCACGCACGGCGATATTGACAATCTCCATTGTAAGCGGACGCGTCTCAATCAACACGCAAACGCCGACTATTTCGTTTTCTTTAACCATCGCCAAGCATGTCGATCGATCCAGGTAACGTTCAATCATTTTCTGGGAAGGATCAGCAAGCAACAAGAGATCCATGGGTACTTGGTCATTTCGTTCTAATTTCACAATCACGATTTATACCTCTCCATTTTCTCTGTCACTCATCAAAGAGAATAAACTCGCGATATTTTCGAGAAACCACATCAAGGATTAATTCTAAACCAATCAGTGAATGAATTTGTTGCTTGTACTGATGATCCGGCAGCGGCGTCGCTTCAAAGAAAAAGGAATAATTGGCATTTTCACTCAAATAATTACTACCAAACTTAGTAAACGTGGCAATCGGTATATTCCTCATTTTCAACATTCGCACTGCGTCTTTTATACCAGGCGTCTCTCCACTCAATGAAGTAAAAATAATCAAATCATCTTTCCTTATAATCGAACTGCTCATCAACAAATTGGACTCTCCGGAGATCAGCATATTGGCACGTTTTGCGAGCATCAAGTCCTTAGAGAATTCTTTGGTGAAGTTATTCTGCGAAAAGCCGGTAGCATATAAGAAAACCATGCGTGCATCTTTCAATTTCTGCAAAAAAGGCTGGAAATTGGTTTGTTTTACATAGCGCATGATCCAATCCAAGTCCTGTTTTAATAACTGAGTCAAGTCAGAGGGTTCAAACGCGGGGACCTTCATGGACTCACGAATGACATATTTTAATTCTGAAAATCCGCGATACCCCAATTTTTTTGCAAAGCGAAGTACGGAGCTTTTTGAACTGAGCATTGCTGCTCCCAGTTCAACAATACTCATATTAACCACATCCTGCGGTCGCCTCATCATGAACTTTGCCATTTCCTTTTCTGAATCGGTCAGTTGATCATAATGCATCTTTATACTTAATTCGAAATCCATATGCTTCCACCTTATAAAATCGATCGTCTCAAGTACTATTTATTACCGATACTTCTTACTCTGTTCCTTCTCAGTATACAGCAATAAAGGCGAGTAAGAGACCGTTTCTTACTCGCCACATGTATCGTTTATTCTTGAATAAGATAGATAACCGCTTCATAGGGACGGAGTTCTAAATCCGCCAATACTTCTTTGCTATCATGGTAATTTGAGAGTAACAATTTTCCAGAAGCATGCTTTAATTCTTCAGGTAAACGATAGTTCACCTTTTTTTCTGAGAAGGAACAAATGACCACTAACTTTTGCTTTTGAAGAATACGCATGTAGCCATAGACGTCGGAATCGGTTGGATTAATCAATTCATAGGTCCCGTCAACCACAACCGGCAACGTTTTGCGGAGGCGAATGAGCGCCCTATAATGATAATAGACCGAGTCTTTATCTTTCAGACATTGCGCCACATTAATGCGTGCATTATCCGGACTAAAATCAATCCATGGTGTCCCAGTAGTAAATCCAAATTTTTCTTTTCCGTTCCAAGGCATCGGTGTACGCGCGTTATCCCGAGATTTCAAAAAAATGGATTTTTTGATATACGCTTGCGAAAGCCCCCGCGCTTCAAAGTCCTTCTTCACCCCTATGGTTTCAATATCCTTATAGTGATCTAGCGAAGCAAAGCGAACATTGCGCATGCCCAACTCTTCTCCTTGATAAATATAGGGCGTCCCTTTCATCATATGGAGAAGGGTGCCAAGCATTTTCGCAGACTCCACCCGATAGTCCCTATCATTCCCAAAACGAGTCACCGCGCGTGGCTGGTCATGGTTACTCCAATAAAGCGAATTCCACCCATGACCTTCCAGCTTGCGTTGCCATTCGCTCAAAACATCTCGCAAATCACTCATCTTAAAACGCACATCTGAAAATTTACCATAGGGTCCGTAGTCCAAATGCATGTGGTCAAAATGAAAGACCATATTTAATTCGTTGCGATCAGGATCCGTGTATAGGATTGCTTGATCACTCGTCGTATTGGCTGTTTCGCCAACGGTCATGATCTTGTAATTACTTAATACTTCTTGATTCATCTCATGGAGAAATTCATGGACACGCGGACCATTCGACGCGCCAATATAATAGGATTTACTATAATCAGCATCATCTGGGGCATCCGGCCAGTCCTGACGTTTGCTAATTAAACTAATGACATCCATTCGGAATCCATCAATTCCAAGTTCAAACCAAAATTTCATCATGGCATAAATTTTTTCACGAACTTTTGGATTTTCCCAGTTTAAATCCGGCTGTTCTTTCGCAAATAAATGGAGATAGTATTGCCCGCGACTTTCCACATACTCCCAAGCCGGGCCACCAAAAGTGGAGCCCCAATTCGTTGGCGGACTTCCATCAGCTTTCGGATCTTTCCAAATATAAAAATCGGAATACTCATTATCACGCGATTCGCATGATTTTCGAAACCATTCATGCTGATCGCTTGTATGATTCACGACCAAGTCCATGATAATTTTGATACCGAAAGAATGCGCTTTATTTAAAAGGCGTTTGAAATCAGCCATAGTTCCATACTTAGGATTAATTTCGAAGTAATCGGAAATGTCATAGCCATTATCGACCATCGGCGATTGATAAATCGGATTCAACCAAATCACATCAATACCTAATTCAGCCAAATAAGGCAGTTTTTCATGAATTCCATTTAAGTCGCCTACTCCGCTCCCTGTTGTATCTTTAAAGCTTTGTGGATAGACTTGATAAACGACGCTTTTTTTCCACCAGTCTTTTTCCATCATTTTCTCCTTACTCATCGTCTTCATCTTCTTCAGGCCTATTTGATATAAAGTCATTCACATAAACCAATTGTTCCTTCGCTTCATTTAGCGACAAGCGAATTTGTTCCGCTGTTAGATACGTGCCCTCTGGTTTCAATGCTATGGCCAAGACAATGGGTAGATTGATTCCGGTAATCACATGGAAATGCGGACGTGCAGTATATTTGGCAAAGGATTGATTGACCGATCCTCCTAATAAGTCTGTGAAAACGACAACTTCATCTTCTTGATCCACCCCTTTTAACAAGGCGTCAATTTCTTCTTGAATCGGTGTATTCGTCAAATATGCCGAGAGTGCAGAAACGTTGTTGCGTTCACCCGTAATGTAGTTCAACGTGTCTTGTATCCCTTGTGCCATTTTGTGATGGCTCGCAATGATGATTTTTCGCATTGTATTTCTTTTCCTTTCTTTAAATGAAACACGGCGATTTTCCTCACTTTAAACGCCTAATATTCCAAAGAATGAACAAACTAACGCCAATCCGATCACTAGAAAAATAATTTGGGTGATGCTCAGCTTTTTTGAAGCAATTAATTTGTAGACGACATAAGTTAACACTGCCGGAAGTAACGCCGGCATGATCTTATCTAAGATTTCTGTTTGAATAGGCAAGGTCACTTTCCCTGTTTTAAATTCAAGTGGAATGTTCATTTTCACAACGGAAGGAATTAATGCACCAACGACAGTTAATCCCATGATTGAAGCGGACTCGGTAAAAATGTTCAGCCGATCGCCAAGAGCAGTGATTAATTTCAATCCAGAGCTATGTCCCATTTCGAATAATTTCACACGAAAAAAGAAGAAGAAAATATTTAATAACACCCAAATGATGGCACCTGTCGGATTGCCTTGCAGTCCCATATAGCCAGCAATTGATCCCATAATCGTTGGATAAAGAACCCAAACCAACGTGTCGCCAACACCGGCTAATGGTCCCATCATCCCCGTTTTGAATGCTTGAACAGCATCTTTTGATTTAATTCCGTCCTTTTCTTCCATTGCCACAGAAGCACCGAGGAGCAAATTTGCCATCCATGTTGTTGTATTGAAATAATTAAAATGATTATTTAACGAGGCCTTATAATCATCATCCTTTTTATGAATTTTCCGCAACACTTTACTAAGCCCGTACACAACGGCAGGCGCTTGCTGATTTTCATAATTAAATGTATTACAGGCCATAAACATATAGCGAATAGCTGCTTTTCGAATATCTTTTTTCGTGACAGCATCGGTCTTCTCCGTGTTATTCATCAAAGTCATCTCCCTCGCCAGCGTTACCCGCTTCTCCAGCACCAGCCGTTACCGGCGTTTTTTTCATGTTTTGCGTGAAGTAGTAATAAGCAAAGGCAAAACCTAAGAGTGCAATGCCCAGAATTGGTAATTTAAGATACGCTGAAATGACAAATCCGATTAAAAGCATGGTTAAATATTTTTTGACCGGCATAAATTGAAGTAATAGTGCAATACCGACTACCGGAAGCATTGACCCGGCAATGGACAGTCCATCTGTAAACCATTTTGGAACAAATTCTAGAATCAAACGCACAAGCCGATCACCAAACAACACACACAGCGCTGTAGGAAGAGCTGTCGTTAAGCCAAAGATGAGTGGTCCTATCCAGAAAATGCGTTCCATTTTCTTGAATTTCCCTTGATTTAACGCGTTTTGAGCGGCATGTGAAACATACGAATTCAACAATTTGCCTAGAACATCCAATTGAATACCCAACATTCCAACTGGGACACCGACTGCCAGAGCGATGGCTTTCGCATTTTCGACATCATGAGTTGTTCGAAGCGCCACATAAACACCGACAAGGGTTGCAAGACCATAGTTTGGTACCGATGAACCGCCAATGTTGGCTACTCCCAAAGCCATTAATTGAAAGGTTCCGGCTATAATCATTGCTGTAGTCACATCGCCCATAATAATGCCTGCAATCATCCCAATAATCGCCGGGTACCATGTGGTAATGACAAATCCCTGTTGGTCAAGCACCATCCAGAAGGCCAAGGCAATGATAAGTACTCCTTGAATAATCTCCATTTTTTTCTCCTCTTCCTAGTCATGAGTCATTGCGGACATCATGTGCAACGTCAACGTTCGATTGCTTAGTTAATATAAGTTTCTAGTGGCTCTTCTACTTCCCCAGGCACAAAGTGAAACGTAACGGGAATTCCTTTTTCTTTTAGAGCTTTTAAATCAGCAACTTCCTTTTCATCGACAGAAACCATTTTCTTCACTGTCTTTTTTCCCTCACCGTCAAAAATGATTCCTACGTTCACCTTCGGAATGTGAACGCCGCCCTCAGCAAGTTTTAATAATGTTTCCGGCTCACGAACAACTAATAAAACATTATGGTTGTCATACTTTCCCTTATTAAAGTTGGTAATTGCCGTTTCCGTATCAATGATTGACATCCCTGTTCCTGCAGGCTTACTCATGCGCATCGCTACTTTTTGGGTTTCATCTTTGCTCACTTTGTCATCGACGACCATCAATCGCTTTGCCTTTGTATGCGCTGCCCATTGGGTCACTACAATTCCGTGAATTAAACGTTGATCAATTCGTGCAAGTACCAGTCCCATCGTACAGACCCCCTATTGAATGCGTTTTCTTTTTAACTACGGGTAGAGCATAACACCCTATGAAAACGTAAACAATAGATTTTAAACAAGGCGGGAAATGGATAGGAACATCGAGAAAAGGTGTCCAATCATAGGGAAATTTCCCGAAACTTTATTGATTCAACTAGATAATGGTTAACGATCAGCCAATAATGAGGAATCATTCAAAAGCTTCAGAATGAGATGAAACGTATAGAGGAAGAGAACGAAAAATCACTAAAACGATGGAGAGTGAGAAGATCCGTTTTTCCGAGGCATCTTTCGTAATTATTGTAGCTAAAATTTTATAAAAATTTATTTCTATGTTCATGCATAGAGTTGCTTTTCGCTAATTTAGCAGAAAGGCACTATTGGCTTTCCTATTTATATCATCGTCATGCTGTATAAATCGAGTTTTGATTACCTGGGTATCGGGGTATCGGCCTGAAATGCAAACGATTTATACCAAGGTTACGAAATTTAACAAAAATAAAATCAAGGTATGGAATGCCGTTAAGCGGCAGAGGTATTAACCTATGATACGTTGCGCTTGATCCTTCTCTACAAAAGTAAAACTTAGAACGCTACTCTTTTTTCTAAGTCAAAATACGCTTCGGATAACCAGGGATGCAATGAAACATGAACGTTGTTCATCCCTGTTAAAATGTACAATCAGACAGATAACTAGCGAGTTCTTTTTTCATTTTTCCATGCTTTTCTTCACTAAATTGCTTGTCATCATCAAACCAGTTCGACGAATCATAGAGCCACACCGGCTTTTTTCGTCGTTCTTCGCTTTCCCACTCGTAGCGGGGAAAAATGTGTGCGTGTAAGAACGCATCAGCATTGCCCAATAGGTCGTAATTAACGCGGAGCGGGTGACAAACCTTGAGGATTGCGTCACCAATTAAACTCATATCAGTTAAAAACTGTGAACGTTCCGGAACGGCTAAGTCATTAAGGCTAAACACTTCTCTTTTCGGAAGCAGAACGCAATAGCCCGGCAAAAATTGTGTATCACCAATTACCGCGTAGCCGCTTTTCAATTCTGCAAGAACCATCGGATTGGTTCCGTTTTTCGCTGATTCGATTCTGTTTTCCTTCCAGTTCATGATGCGTAACACCTCCTTTTTTTCTTGTTGCACCACGATATTCCGGTCAAAAAGGATCGAATAACGTATCCCTTTTGCTATAATGAGGAAAAAAGAGAATTCACATGATGCAAACCGCAACAGCTGTCTTACCCATTTTTATTTTGATTTACATCGCAATTCCTGTCTTCATCATCTGATACATGCTTCAATTTTTAAAAATACATAAAGAATGAAACGATGTGCTCAAAGCGATTGCCCAAAAGCTAGATAAAAAGGATCAGTGACAGGGGAACCTGTCTTTTTCGTTTTCCAAAAAACGGGAAGGAGTGCGCTCTATAGCTCAATCCAGTACCGCTGCGTGATTCGGTCCCCATGCCGCAGCTCATTTTCAAGAATACCGCCATTATGAATGATTGTTTTTGCGGAACCTCTATTGTTCTTGTCACATGTGAGGAGCACGCGTTTCAGATGAAGCGCCCGCGCCTTATCGAGTGCAAGCGCCAGCATCTTAGTCGCAAAGCCCTTGCAACGTTCCGAAGGCCGAACACCATACCCAATGTGACCGCCAAGATCGAGTAAAGCTTCGTTCAATTCATGGCGCAAATGCACCGCCCCGTACAGACGTCCGTTCGCGTCCGCTAAAAAATACAAGGTTGCCGGAACCCAGCCACGCTTGCGCACCGCAGCGGTTTTTCCTTCCTCAAGCTCCGCTAAAAATTGTTGGTAGCTGATCGCTCCTTTCGCGGAAGCACTCGGAATGATTTCTTCCCCGGAAGCTACCCATCCCGACAAATAGTCGTTAAACGCATCTTCTAGTTCCGGAGTCAGCTCTACTAATTGAACCATACGATCACCTCAATGGTAGACTTTGATGCAGAATCTGCGGTTAGCCGCAAATCGCTCAAACTTGCTTGCGATAAACCACCTCAAAAACTTCGCAAAAGCACGGAATCTCGTTGTGAAATGACCGCCCTGCTTCTGCATATTCCTGCTTAAAAAAGGCCTCGTGGACGCGTCGCCAATAAGTAAGGGAACGGTCTCCTTCGCCTTCGTGATAAGCGTGTTCCCATGTGACCAAGTTATAGGGAACAATTTCCGTGACAACGGTCTTGGTAATCGCTTCCGGCTCACCATTACCATTAAGAATAATGTTGTACTCTCCGACTTGCGGAAGCGGTTCCTCTTTTTCATAGAGTTCATAGGCGGAGGTTGTCGCCGTTTTGATTCCCCGAACAACCAACTCTGCCAAATCATCAGCCATTTCAGGGGTATTGCCGAACGCCCAAGCCTGGTAGTTGTCATGCGTTAGGCCTTGCTTTGTTTTATACTCGTTCCAGAACTTTATAATCGCTTCATCGTTTGCCATTGACGTACTCCTTTTATCGACTTGATTTCTGAATTTAATATCCGCTGCCACCTATTAAATTGATTGTACAATGACGGCAAATAAAAATCCAAGGAGGAGCGCGACCAATAGATGTTGGGGGCGGTTAACGTATCGATCATTGAGCATGAAAACGGATTTTGATCAAGCGTTATGATACATTAGTGACAACGTTAGCTTTCCTATAATAAAAGGAGGTATCTTGATGAGCAAAGTGAAAATTGGAAAAAGTCAGGTTGAAACGGTTCCTCTTGGTCTGGGTACAAACAAGGTCGGAGGTCATAACTTGTTTTCCAATTTATCAGAATCGGATGGTCTGGAAACCGTTCATGCTGCGCTTAAATCGGGGATTCAATTGCTTGATACAGCTTTTATCTATGGAAAAGGACGCTCTGAAGAACTGATTGGTGAAGTCATTGCTAATTTTCCAAGAGAGCAAGTGATCATTGCCGATAAAGCCGCCCATGACTTCTCAAGCGGTGAGATGGTGCTGAATAATAATCCCCAGTTTCTGAAACAATCGGTGGATGACGCACTGAAACGACTGAAGACCGATTATATCGATATTTTTTATATACACTTCCCTGACAAAGAGACGCCAAAAAGTGAAGCAGTCGGCGCACTTCAAGAATTACGAGAAGCGGGTAAAATTCGTGCCATCGGGATTTCCAACTTTTCATTTGAACAGACACAGGAAGCCAATCAGGATGGCTATGTTGATGTCATTGAAAATTACTACAGCTTGATTCACCGTGATGAGGAAGAGAAACTATTTCCTTACTTGCGTGATGCGGGTATTTCTTTTGTTCCGTACTTCCCGCTTGAATCCGGATTGCTCACAGGCAAGTTTAACAAGGATACGACCTTTGCAGAAAGCGATCCGCGCAGTAAAGATGCGAAGTTCAATGGCGAAGCGTTCCAAAAAACAATCCAGAACTTAGACGCCATTCGCTCAATTGCACAGAATCATCATGTTGACGTCCTTCAAGTCGTACTGGCATGGTACTTGGCAAATCCCGATCTGACTGCAGTGATTCCAGGTGCGCGTAATGCCGGTCAAATTCCAGGCATTGTCCACGCGCTTGATGTAAAGCTCTCAAAAGAAGAGTATGATCTCATCGACCGAACCTTCACAAACCGATGAACACGATCAAAAAGAAGCGCTGTACGGCGCTTTTTTTGTTTTGCTGACCTGCCACTTAGTCAATACTCGGACTCGAGCGTTTTGATAAAGGCGTATTGATCACATTTGATGATCGACAAACAGATGATTAGGTATATCATCCAATGCAAAAAATTGATTATTCATCGATTCTTCATTGGATTCACTTAGCTCACCTTCAAAGTCGTGACAGGTAAACGAAATGAGAACAAGTGAAACTTGGTCGCCAGTTGCAAACATTTTATCATACTGTGGTCCTGAATGAATGCTGAATGGCCCAAGTTGTCCCAAGTACTGAAGATGTCAGTGGTTTTTACCACCTCAATAGTTTTTTTCGCGTGGACAGAAAAATACAAGACAGCTATGGCTATCGACCACTTTTGTGCTTTTATCAGTCACTTTCAAAAGTTTATCGACCACTTTTGCATTTTTATCAGTCACTTTCAAAAGTTTATCGACCATTTTTACATTTTATCAGTCACTTTCAAAAGTTTAATTTCCCGAGCAATGGTGACGATGCTCTTCTGCCTGTCCCTTGTCCCAAACCGCTTATATTGATTCTGCCGATCTTTTAATCTATAGTTATAATAAGTGTCCCTTTGATTATTTATCCGCTGATTTTCATCAAGCGGTCATTTTTGCATAGATTATGTACGGAGGTTCCTCGGCCTAGAAAAGAGATGGACAATTGTGAGATTACTTGTACTGATTAATAATTTATTTATTTTTATAATCCTCTCGTTAATGAATACGCTGATTTCGATCAAGCTTCCGCCAACCATCTTTCATATCGATGGTTGGCTGTTCCGAACAAGACGCTGGGAAAAAGACGGCGCTTTCTATCAGCAATGGTTTGGCGTGAGAAGATGGAAGAGCCTCTTGCCGGAGCTCAGCGATTTTCTGTCCTTCCTTTTTTCCAAAAAGCAAATGGAGCATTCCGGTTCTGATTATTTATATCGCTTTGCCCAAGAGACTTGTCGTGCCGAGCTTGTCCATTGGTGCATCATTATCAGTATGCTTCTGTATATGCAATGGACGCATACGGGCATGTCCGCACTGATGTTTTTCATTGCGGTTCTATGCAATCTTCCCTACATCATCATCCAACGCTATAACCGGCCTAGAATTTTAAACATTTTGGTCAATAAAAGGAATGGACTTAGCGAAAATAGTATCAAAGAGCTAGAACTACTTCATAAAGACATCTAAAGGGGAATTATTCTGTGGCTAGAATCCTGTTTCTTTCTTCGGAACATACAGGCTGCGGGCATAAAAGCATTACCGAGGCCTTGAGCGAGCAGCTAACGCTTCTTTCACCGGATAGTCATTACATAGTGATTGATGGATTTGAACTCGGCAATCGGCTTCTTCGTTCATCAAGCCGCAATTATGACTCGTTTGCGGTAAAACGTCCCTTATTATGGGGACTCTTCTATCAGTTGAGTAATCCATTTAAGGGTTTCATTAATACATTTATTGCGCACAGCATTCGGAAACCGCTGTTAAAAAAGGTTCGCGCCTTTCGTCCGGACGTCATTGTGTCCGTGCATAACCTCTTTGTTGGTTCGGTGATCAGCGTCTTAAACCAAGCACATCTGGATATCCCGGTCGTTTCGTTGATTGCAGATTTAGACAATGTCACAAACTTGTGGGCGGACAAACGGGCAGCCAATGTGATCTGTCCGTCTGAAGAGACGCGGCGGCAGATGCTGAAGGCCGGCATGGCACCGGAGCAATTAGTGAAGACCGGCTTCCCGGTACGCAGCGCGTTCTGCACATTACAACGTCCCGAACTTTGCCTTGCAAACAAGCATTTCATTTCAATTTTATTAATGAGCGGGAGTCAGGGATCGGCTCAGGTGCTGAAAATCGCTCGAACATTGGTTCACAATAAAATGATCCGCCTAACCATTATTGCCGGACACAATACAGTTTTAAAGAAAACACTCGAACAAACCCTAGCTCCCTACATTGGCAATCAAGTGACCATTTACGGGTTTACTTCGGAAGTGAAGGCGCGGATGATGGAGGCGGATCTTCTGATCATGCGGGCAAGTCCTAATGTCTTAATGGAAGCAGTCAACCTTTGCAAACCCGTCATCGTAACCGGTGCGCTGCGCGGACAAGAGGCGAAGAATCCCCAGTTTGTTGTCACTCATAAATTAGGACTTTATTGCAGAGATGTGCAGGATTTGCCAGAGATGATCGCAGAATTATCGGCGCATAGCGGTGAAAAGTTGCGGCAAATCGCTGAGAACCAGTACCATTTCAGGAAGCCTGAGTCTGCTCGCGTGATCACTGAGCGGATCATTCAGATCGCCAAAGCGAAAAACTCGTCCCAAGATCGGCCGATCGCTTAATCGATTGCGCCGTTCAAAACCGATTCCAGGGTGCAGGTATATGACCAAAAAAACAAAACTCAAACTTATAGTCGGTATTATCATTACAATGCTTGTGATCTATTATTCATTCAAAACACTTGGTCGTTTAGACCTTAGTCCGCTGTTCCATGCGAACATTAATGGATTTCTGGTCTTCGTTTCCGTTGTGCTCACCCTCTATTCAAACTATGTTCGCGGACTTGGCTATACATTGGGCATCGATTCGGCGATTGATCGGCTGACCGCCCTGCAGATCGTCGGCATCGGACATGCGGCAAACATGATCCTTCCGCTCCATATTGGGGATGGTTTACGTTTCGCGTTCTTCCCGGATGGCTACAGCGCGCTGCGGCGAACAAAACTCGTCATGATCCCAGCGGTTGCGGATTCGATTGCGATTATCCTGATCTCACTGCTTGCGGTTCCATTTTCCAGATTTACCGACCCGGTGATTGTTCACCTACTCTGGATGCTTTTCTTTGCCTGTATCGCGCTGATCGTGTTGCTTCTCGCCGGTTTCTGTTTTGTGCCGCGGCTGCGCCGCTTCATTCGTCGTTATCTGACCATCAGCATGTTGAACATGATGCTTTGGGTGCTTTTCTCCTATGTTCTCCTGCTTGTGGCCACCTGGGCGGGACTGGCCGCATTCGGTTATAGCTGGCACCAATCGCTTCGCTTATCGCTGGCGGTTTTTGCTACAACGAATTTCGTCGGTTTTATCCCCGCCTCGCCCGGTGCCGTCGGTCTTTTCGAATACGGTGTCATCGTTGCTCTCGCCGGACTAGGCATACAGCAGAATGCCGCATTGTCGGCCGGCCTCTTGCTCCACGTCATCCAATACGCGGCATTGCTTCCATTGGGTCTTGTCCTTTTTATTCTGGCGCTACGCGGAAACTATGGAAAAACAGTCAAAAGGGCACTGCATCAGAAGTTATAACCCTTGCAGTGCACATCTTCCTGTAGGAACAACCAATGATCATTGGTTGCAGCTTTCATTGCCTTTGATTGTCCCTTCCTGATCAGCATCGGACTTTTGTTTGTTGCGCTAACAAATAGCTGATGATCTCCTTTCGTCGAATAATGCCGATAAAGACGCCGCTGTCGTCCACGATTGGAACAAAATTTTGTGTCAACGACGTTTCGATCATATCTTCAATGGCGACATTAATCGACATCGCCGAACTATCCCGATGGCGCGGCACATGACTCAATGGCAGATGTTCTGTATCTTTAAAATCGAGCGATGCATGGTTCTTCAAGTTCCAAAGCATGTCGCCTTCGGTTAGGGTCCCCACATACCTCCCACTTCGATTTAGCACCGGAATTGCGGTATAACGATAATGCTCCATCTTTTCAAGTGCCTGCCTGATGGTCCAATCCTCATAAACAAATTCCACTTCGTTTTTCGGAGTAATCAGAAATGCAGCGTTCATGCTCGACTCACTCTCCATCACTTTGTTTCATCGTCCACCTAACCATTCGATGAAACCGTATACATTGTGGCTATCGTATCGAAAGGGGAGGCAATTTGTTCCGTATTCGCCGGATCAATAGGGATCATCCGCACGTGATTCTTCTATAGAAAAAGACGCGCTTGTTACCTGTGCAGCACCAGTGGTTCATCACGGCACTGCTTTTACTGATAAAAAATTTCTATTTCAACATTCTTCGATAGTCAAAATAAGCCATTTATACTATTATCTTTATATCACAAAAAAAAATAATGAATCATGAAACCGAGTGACATTCATGCGAATTACGGAGGCCCGCGACCATGCATAACGATCAAAAGCAGTGTGCAGATCATCAGAATGGGGATACCGCCCAGTATCCTGATTTATTTTATCGTTCATTATTTGACAACAGCCCTGATCTCATTTTCTATATGGATGTGAATGGAGTCATCGCTTTACCAAACAAACGCTTTTCTAAGTTTATTGGCTATCCGGTCAATGAGATCATCTTAAAGAAAATGGATCAGTTTCTGGCAGATGAACAAATTCCCTCATTCACCACTGCTTATCAGAGGGTGCTGCTTGGTGAGAAGCAGTACCTAAATTCCGTTTTCGTGCACAAGAACGGCAGGCGTTTCGATGTCCATTTAACGATGCTCCCGACTACGTCTGAGAATAAAGTGATTGGCATGTTTGCGGTTGCAACCGATGTGACGCAAACCAATCGTTTGAAGCAATCGCTTATCGAATCGGAAATACTCTTCAAAAGCATCACAGACAGTGCTTCTTTTGCGATCTTTATTTTTCAAGGAAAAAAACTCATTTATGGGAATCCGCAACTCTATGCATTTCTTGAACCAGAGCTCGCAGGAGATGCATGCATTCTTGATGTGCTGCATCCGGATGATCAATCGAACGTTCGATCCATTACCGATCAATTAGTCGCTGGAGAGAAAGGCATCGATTTTTCATTTCGAAAGATCAGAGATGGTGAGATGCATCACTTTGATTGCTCGATTAAGAAAATTATCTATCGCGACAAAGCAACGTTTATCGGCAGTATTCAAGACGTAACCAAACGCAAAGAAGCAGAAGCGTTAACCAAATACCTGATTAATCATGACGAATTAACCGATCTGCCTAACAGCAGATTTTTCCGCAAAAAACTGGAACAGGAATTGATTGTCAGCAACTCGCTGCACCAGAATCTGGCTGTAATGTATTTGGATCTGGAGCGTTTTAAATACATCAATGATACATTAGGCCATCCGACCGGTGATGAATTGCTAAAACAGTTTGCGAAAAAACTGAGAGCTTTACTTGATGTGCGTCATTTTATCGCCCGAATCAGTGCCGATGAGTTTCTCATTCTCTGTCCAAATGTCTTCTATCCAACGGTCGTCAATCTCGCAGAAACCATGGTCAGCGCATTTGACGAACCGTTCCTCATTAACGATTACCGGATCCCGGTTTCACTCAATCTTGGGATCAGTATCTTTCCTGATGATGGCGATGATGGCACAACTTTAATGAAACATGCCGACGCTGCACTTCATTGGGCACAGAAAGACAAACATAACCGTTACCGGATCTTCACATCCACGATGGATATCACTGGCTACAAGCGGTTCACCTTAGAGTCAGACTTGAGAAATTCACTCGATTTGCATCAATTCGACTTATATTATCAGCCCAAGGTCGATCTCTTTACCAATCAAATTGTGGGCGCTGAGGCACTGATCCGCTGGAATCACCCAAAATGGGGGCTTGTATCACCAACGGAATTCATCCCGCTTGCAGAAGAAATCGGCGTTATGCGTCAAATCGACCGCTGGATCGAGGAGACGGCATGTCGCCAAAATAAGGCTTGGCAGGAAGCTGGACTACCCGAACTCCCAATTTCCGTCAATTTAACGGCGTATCGTTTTCTAGAAAACGACCTCGTTACACGTATTCTGGAAATTTTAAATCAAACAAAACTGGACCCGCACAATTTGGAAGTTGAGATTGTGGAGACCTCGCTTCTTGAAAATGAAGCAACGGTTCTTTCGATTTTAGATGGCCTCAGAGCAAACGGAATTGGCATTCATCTTGACGACTTCGGCACCGGCTACTCATCGCTTTCTTATCTGAAACGATTCAAAGGCAAGATCGATACGCTGAAAATTGATAAATCGTTTATTGATGACTTGAATGCAACTGGCGATAACAGCTCTCGGTTTATTACGCAATCAATCATCGATCTCGCTCACCATTTGAACATGCGCGTAGTCGCAGAAGGAGTCGAAACGCAAGAACAGCTGCAGTTGCTGAAAGAAATCAAATGTGATGTCGTACAAGGTTATTTATTTTCTAGACCCATACCGGCCGACCAGTTTGCCAAATTTGTGCGCAAACAACGTGGCCGTTCCGCCGACATAAGCCGACATGCTCAAAGAAAGCCTCATAAAAATAGGCGTAAGTTCTTTAGAGTCGCCCTTAAATCGCCGTTAAAAGCGTCCGTCACATTAGATCATTTCCATGGTCAAACGGTTCGTCTCGGGCAATCGCGTATTTTAATTGAAAATATCGGGCTGGGCGGATTGCGCTTCTTATCGGATTTACGGTTCGGGATTGATTCCTCAATGATCTTAAAAATAGAAACAACGATTCTTGGGAAGGCAGCTACATTCTATGGTTCAGTCGTTTGGGCGAAGGAACTCAAAACAGAGATTTTCCAGTACGGGTTCGTATTTAACATGAGTGAGAAGGAGCGGACACTCCTCTCGCAGCAGCTCAATCGTTTGGCACATATGCTCAAAACCGCTTCGCCTACTCCCAATCCTGATTTCGTAACGACGGACAAGTTCGACTTTTTCTCAAACGTAAAGGATTCACGGTAAGAAAAAGCCGACCATGCCATGGTGCGTGAATCCATGAATTTAAGCGCGCTTCTGCACCTGTTTATATTCATGTTCGAGTTCTGATAAGGATAATTCAAAGAGATGCTTTCCATTTTTCTTGTAGACATGATGGGCAATCAACCGTTCAATTAATTGTTCACGCCTGTTTTCAACGGTCTTTCGAAGCGCACTATTCATGATGCTGACCACTCCTTACAAAAAATTAAAACCTGCTTTCCCTTCACGTCTAAGAGGAGGAAGCAGGTTTTTATTCGATCGTGTCCTCGACTTATCTTCAAGCAACGTATTCTGCTTGTGGAATTAGCACCGTGCCACGTGTGGGTCGGTTGCTGAGGCTTCGCAGGGCCAATCCCTCCGCCTCTCTGGATAAGCATGACTGAATCATGGCTATTCTTTTGGTGGTGATCACAGATCTGTCGTTTACAATGTGCATGCTTTGCTAACGTTCATCAGGCAGCGACGGTTCGGGTCTTTCTTCATCTTTTAATGCTTGCAGAACAGCGATAGCCGATCGGTAGTAGAAGGTGGCTGCTGTTTGAATTCCGGCAGGATCAACACGGAACGCAGGATGATGCCAGTCCTCCGGTCCATTCGAACCAATAAAGGCAAATACGCCCGGAACTTCACGCTGGAAACATGAGAAGTCATCGCCGGCCACCGATAAGTCTGGGGTAACCACGTTAGTCTCCGCTTTGTTTGCATCGTAAATGATCTTCGCTATTGTTTCATTATTAAATACTGAAGGCGTGCCTTGCCCCCACTCAACCTGAACCTGCACATTGTACGCATGTTGAAGTCCAGCAGCAATTGCTTCAAATCGGTCAATGATTAACACGCGGTCCTCATCATAAAAAGTGCGTACCGTACCCAACAGTTCAACTGCTTCAGGCAGCACATTCCAGACATCGCCGCCGTGAATACTTGTGACACTCACCACTGCTTCATGCTTCGGAGTGATGTTGCGGCTGACAATCGATTGCACCGTTTGAATGAACGATGAGGCAGCAACGATCGCATCTCGCGTGCGTTCAGGAATCGCTGCATGTCCGCCAATGCCATGAAATGTAACTTTAAACTTATCGCAAGCAGCCATTAACGGACCGGATTTGATGCCAATCGTTCCTACCGGCAGATCCGGTTTATTATGCACGCCGATCACCGCACGAAGTCCTTTGAGCTGACCGTCATTAACCACCTTAAGCCCTCCGTGTCCCGCTTCTTCAGCAGGCTGGAAAATCAACCGAACCGTACCCGGGAGTTTCGGCTGATTTTGCTTTAACAGATCGGCAGCCCAAAGCAAAGCGGTTGTATGAAAATCATGGCCACAGGCATGCATGACACCGTCATTTTGCGACTTATAAGGCAGATCGGTTTGTTCAAGGATCGGCAAGGCATCAATATCCGCGCGAAGTCCGATAGCCGGACCGTCCGGATCACCTGAGATATCGGCGAAAACTCCCGTTTCAAGATGGCTCTCCCTTAGCGAAATGGAAAGGTCCTGAAGCCTTTTTTTAATCAGATTGGTTGTTTCATGCTCGTGCAGCGATCGTTCCGGGTGCTGATGCAATGTTTTAAAAAGCGTGAGATATGTTGTTTCTTCATCTAAAATTTGGCTCATCTTTTCTATTCATCTGCCTTATGATCGAGACTGCGGCGTAAGCGTTGCATCGCTGCTTTCGTTTGCAAGCGTCTCCACCTGATTTAATGCATTCAGAATAAACGCTTCATCAAATGTTTTGAAGACAAAACGGAAACCAATCTCCGTCTCCACGCATTCTTTGGCCAGAATTTGCTTCGCCTCATTGACATTCTTCAGTCTGAACTGCTCCAATGCGTCAATGAGACCAACTCGCCTATAAAAAGGCAGCAGCTTGCGCACTTCCGCATGCTGTCCCAATGTGGCAAGCAGGACAAGCAACCCATATGCGACCTTGATGCCATGCTGGTAGCGGCTCATGCCTTGGATCTTGATCATCGCATTATGAATCGCATGGGCACCGGAAGCGCGCCCATAATCGCGGGCGAAACTGCCGACCGTTCCGGAAATTCCGACAATAACATCAGAGATAATTCGGAAGGCCGGACTGATTTGGTGGCGTTCCATGCTTGTTACCGCTTCTTCGGAATACTGAAGCAGCAACTTTTTTGTCTGCAGAGCTGCACTTAGTCCAAGTGAAACAAAGGGATCGTTTTGCTGACTCTCATCTTTCCGAATCGCCTCTGCTTCATACCACTTGGCTAATGTATCGCCAATCCCGGCAATATAATAATCCTTTGGTGAATCAATGAGTAAGGATAAATCGACGAGCACGGCATAGGCGGTTTCTTGAAAATGATCGCGGCCGACATGCTCATGCTTTTGATTGTAGATGATGGCCAGTGGTGTATAGGCGGAACACGTACCCAGAACGGTCGGAATGCAGATGTACTGCGCGCGCAGCCGGTGATTGACGCCTTTTGCAGTATCTAGAACGCGACCACCGCCGATTGCGATGATCAGATCTGCCTGCCCGATTTCACGAGTCAGCCGATCCATATCTTCATGGCTTGATGTGCCATCGTAATGATGGACCGGCCACTTAATCTCTTTCTGATAAACCGTTTGAAAAGCAGTAAACGACTTTTTTCCTGTAATAATATGAACGGATGCAAACGGAACCGTCAATTCATCGAGATGACAGATCGCATCCTCTGAACAGAGATATTGACTCGGACCGCCTCGGACAATCTTACCTAAATCCATGGATTTTTCTCTCCTTCAATGATGACTTAGTCAAACGCTTTGGCCAATGCTTGATCCAGATCAGCAATGAGATCGTCTGCATCTTCTAGACCAATTGACAGACGAATCCATGTGTTAGTCAGGCCGCTTTTTTCTCGAGCAGCTATGGGAATTTCACGGTGAGTGGTTCGGCCTGGATTCACAATCAACGAGCGTGCGTCGCCGACATTGGGCAAATAACTAAAGATCTTGACCGCATTTAAAATTTTCTTTGCTTCGGTTTCGCTGCCATCAACTTCAAATGCGAAAATCGCACCGACGCCTCGGGGAAAATCACGGGCAACAAGTTCATGCTGCGGATGATTCGGCAATCCTGAGTAATGCACCGCTTTCACGTGTGGATGATTAGACAGGTGCCGAGCAATTTTCTCCGTACTGGCAACTTGTTTTGCGAGACGTTCCGACAACGTTTCAATACCTAAAAGCACAAGGTAGGCATCAAACGGACTCAAGGCTGCCCCAAGCAGCCGAAGGTACTTCACACGAATTCGTGCTGTGAATGCTTTCGCTCCGAATGTTTCGACAAAACTTCGTTCAACCTGTTCCTCTTCATCTCCCAGGACATAATCCTTCTCTTCAAATTGTTTGAAACGCCCATTGCCGTAATCAAACTGCTCTGCATCAACAATGAGTCCCGAAACCACCTCACCATGCCCGCTGATTCCTTTTGTTGAAGAATAGACGACAAGATCGGCACCGTGACGAATTGGGTTAAATAGATAAGGGGTCGGAAAAGTATTGTCGATGACCAGCGGAAGTCCATGCTGATGTGCCCGTTCCGCAAGTGCTTTAACGTTTGTTACCATTGTATCAGGATTTGTGACACTTTCTGCAAAAATCGCCTTGGTATCTGCTTTGATTGCCGCTTCTACTTGTGCCAAATCGTTGATGTCATCGATAAAGTCAAACTGAATGCCGAATTTAGGAAATAGCGTGCGAAATTCGTCAAAGCTCGATCCGTAGATATTCGCAGCGGTAATGATTCTGCCGCCGCCTTCAGCCAAATTAAGCAACGCATAAGAAACGGCAGCCATTCCTGATGCAACTGCCACCGCTTCTTTTCCACCATCCAATTCGGCAATTCTTTTTTCCAACACAGCAGTCGTTGGATTACCGATTCGCGAATAACTGAAGCCTTTTTCTTTAAGATTAACTAGCTGTTCTGCACGTTCTGTGTCACCAAATCCGAAGGCGACCGTTTGATAAATCGGAACTTGCGATGCATTGTTATGCTGCGTGCGGTCATAGCCTGCATGTATTTTTAATGTGTCAAAACGATGCCTTGATTCTTCCATCATTGATCTTCCTCCATTTCTAATTCAACACCTGCACATGCTCAAAGGTATTGCTGATAGGGAATATGCAACCGATCTGAGAGAGCCGTCATTTCATTGAGCGTTTTAAGATCAATTGGAATACCATTTTTCACACGATCTTCAAGTGCGTCAGCCTCTTTGTCACCATGTATGTAGATTTTCTTTCCCGGCTCAGGGGGCAGTCTGCGTATGCGTTCAAGCATTTGCGATAAAGCGTCTGTAATCTTGTTGGCATCCCCGAACAAGTGAAGATTAATTGCGGCAAAAAAATGGCTGATCCCTTTCGTCCTTCCGTCGCCGAGATCGGCGGAAAGATTGCCTTGTGAAAGAATGGACGTCAAAATTTCTACGAGCAAAGCATTACCAAAGCCTTTGTACCCGCCGTTTTCTTCTCCTTGCCCACCCACAGGAAGCATGCCGCCGATTTTAGGAACATGCGATAAGTTTCGCTGCAACGTACGCGCATCGCGGCTGATTCGGTTCTTGTTGTCGACCGCCCATGCTCCAGGAATGCTTTTTTTCTGTTTGGCGTAAATCTCGATTTTTCCGAGCGATACGACCGTTGTCGCCGCATCATAAAGAAAATCATGCGGCGCAGCCGGCAGTGCAAAAGCAATGGGATTACTGCCGAGAAATGGACGCATGGCATAGGTCGGAATTAAAAAAGGATTCGAATTGGTTGCCGAGATACCGAACATCTTTTTCTTACTGGCCAGCTTGGCATAGTAACCGGCCATGCCATAATGATTGGAATGGCGAACGGAGACAATGCCGATGCCGCGCTGCTCCGCTTTCTTAATCGCCAGCTCCATGGCCTTAATGGCAACAAGCTGCCCCATTCCCTCATGCCCATCAATCACCGCGCTGACCGGTGATTCACGAATAACCTCCGCAACTGCACCGACACGGATGTCACCGGCACGGATTTTCCGATCGTACATGGCCAGACGCTGCACGCCGTGTGATTCAATGCCGAACAGATCAGTTGCTACGATGGATTGGGCAATGGCCGCGCTGCTTTGTTCTGAAAACTGATAAGCTTCAAAAATGCGTTTTACCCATTGCTGGATCCCGCGATAATCGTACCGTTTACTCATCTTCAGTTCCCTCACAGATCCCGATCAAGATATACAATATCGTCTCTGAAGTTCCAACCTTTTTGTCTCCAAAATTGTTTTCCCTCCTCATTATTAATGACGACAAACAAACCTATTTTTGTAATCTCATCTCGTTTAAACTGTGCACAGACTCGGTCAATCAAGGCCGTACCGATGCCTTGACCTTGTTCTTTAGGATCAACTGCCGTGTGGTAGATAAAACCTTTTCTTCCATCGGTACCGCCAAGAATCGTACCAATAATCCGGTCGTGATCGGCGGCAACAAAACAGGTCTCCGGATTTCTTTGAATCATCCGGGCAATTCCTGCGTAGCTGTTGTCCAGAGACGCCAAGTTCATCCCTTGAACCCGCGTCCATAGATCATAAGCCCTTTCATAATCGTCAGGGATCATTTTGCGAATTTCCATCCATGTCTCACTCCAAATGTTTTTTTTGCTTGGCTTTATCCAGTGCCTGAGTCAGATCCTCAAGCAGGTCTTCGCCATTTTCAATGCCGATCGCTAGGCGAAGCAATCCCTTTGTGATGCCTATTTTTTGCTGAAGAGCCGCATCAAAGGATTCATGCGTCATCGTCGCCGGCTGGCAAATCAAACTCTCTACACCGCCTAAACTGACAGCTAGATCAAATAACGATAAAGCGTCAACAAACCGATCCTGATCATACCCGGGAGTAAGACGAATGGAAATCACCGATCCGTGCCCCGAAGCTTGCCGCTCCTGAATGGCCTTTTCTTCACGCGAAAAGGATCCTGGATAATACAAGTGTTCAATACCTGGATGAGTGCTGAAAAACTTGATGATCCGATCGGTGTTCTCTTCCTGACGATCGAGACGAACGCTTAACGTCTTGATTCCGCGAATCAGCGCATAGGAATCGGTCGGACTCAGAATTCCGCCGAGCGTATTTTGTAAAAATTTCAGCTTCACGGCAATGGATTCCTGATTAGTCGCAACCAGTCCGGCAAGCACGTCCGCATGACCACTCAAGTATTTTGTGGCTGAATAGAGCACGACGTCTGCGCCCAAAGCAAGTGGATTCTGATAATAAGCGGTTAGAAATGTATTATCGACAATAAGCAGTTTGCCTTTCTGATGCGCGACTGCTGCGAGACGCTGAATATCTGCAACGCGAAGCAATGGATTTGACGGTGTCTCAACATAGAGCGCTGCCACATCATCATCCAAATCCGCTGCCGTAAGATCGTTAAAATCATGAACCAGTTCATAATTAATCCCCCGATCCTTGAAAAGGTTGCTCGCATAGCGATAGGTTCCACCATAGACATTATTGTTCAGCAACACCTTGTCACCGGAATGAAGCAGACTGAACACAGCCGACACGGCCGCCATGCCCGATGCAAACGCATAGGCATAATCCGCTTGTTCTATTTTTGAAAACAAGTGTTCAAGATTATTCCGTGTCGGATTCCCGCCTCTGGCATAGGCATAGGACTGAAAGTTATGCAGATCCTCCTGTACATAAGTGGTTGCGAGATAGATTGGCGGTACAACCGCGTGGTCTGGATTGTCTTTGGCGTCAATCCCCTTTACAATCAATGAATCTATTTTCATCCTGCTCTTCCTCCTTGATGCATTATCTTGCGCCGTCTACATCATAAAATGATCAGACCTTTTTTCGGCATTCATCCTTGCTTGCAACGGCGCCGCAGAACGCTTCGGACTCCCATGGCAGATAAACCGGATCCCAAATGAGTGACTGAATCAAAAAAAAGAACTGCTTTCTCACGCTACCCATGATCACATTCCTCCTCTAGCACGGATTTGAGCCTGTGGATTTCTGCATGAACCAATCAACGATGAACCGCCTAAAAGGCAATAAAAAAATGTTTCCTTAGTGAAAGATAAGAAAACATTCGTCGTCGGGTTCTCTTATCTCTCAGTCTAAACTGCTGGAATTAACACCATACACCATGTGCTGGTTGTCGGGTTTCATTGGGCCAGTCCCTCCGCCACTCTTGATAAGAAGTTTGCTATTCACTTTTCAATGGAAAGGCAACAGACTTTTGCGATGCATATATCAAAAAAGCACGTGCAAATAATTCGCATCTGTTTACTGGGTAATATAATTCAAAATCGATGATGTGTCAATGTTTTTTTTCAGATTCTCTATCCGCGTCACACCATTCACCAGACGCAGCCATCTTTCTTCGATACGTTTTGCCGATCGTTGAATGAAACCGGAGCGATTGAACCCTGTTCACGGTTAAAATAAACAATCGCCTCCCGTTTCTCCACTGGACCGAGGGCATAGACATGATGCGCGTCATTTGCTTCAAAAAAGTTAAAAGGGACCTTGCGATTATAGGCAAAGGGGGCGTCGTCTACGAAGACAATCCCCTTCGTATCCTTTAAGGCTTCATCCAGATAAGGATCAAACAGATACAAATAGTCTTGCTGCGTATCTGCCTTCGTTGCCAGCACATAATGTTCCCCACCATAATTTAATCTTAAAATAACTGCGCCACCCTGCTGCACCGCATCAATGAGTGGACTGTCTTTTTTCACACGTACATGCGAACCGACATAATAGTTACCGTAAATGGGCAGCCCCTTAATCGGTCCGTTACGATTCAACCAGTCCGCAATAAACCGCATTGCCGCCTTTGACGTTCCATGTTTGCCCACTTCGCCATCCGTATTGTAAGCATCAAGCGAATACGTTGTAATGGCTTTAATGACATCAGGCGGAACCGCTTCCCGAGAAAAAAGATAGCTTATGGCATTCAGGAGCGTCACCATGCCGCAGTCATACTCCGACAGTTGATAATAAAGTGGTCGCTTCATACGCATAAGGTTCACCTCGCATTCAGAGTCATCGCATAAAATACCGGTGCGATCAACGGGCAACCGGAATTTTGCAATTACCCAAATAAAAACATAGTTTTCGGCGGTTGCCAAGCATTTTTCCACGAGACTGGAGGATAATTCATTTTTTGTGGGGGTTGACAAGTGAATTTTAATGGTTTAAATTAGGCGTCAACTAAGCACGATCATCATCGGATGCTCATCAACACGTTGAAAAGAATGAGTCAATGCACTTCACTCATGTTGCCGGATGGAAAAGTCGGAGGATGACTTGCTTGCTGTTCGCTTTCAACGTCCATTGCGAATTGATCACTGCTTATCTATTTTTTTATCCTTTATTCCAAGAAAAGAGGTTGGTATACTACAAATAAAAAATGAATGGATTATGCGCATGTTACATGAATGGGGAAGCTATTGGAACGGAAGAACGTGTTCGCAGTTGCAGTGCAGACTATTGATTGCCTTCATTAACGCCACATCCGCTCAGCAAGTCCGACCATGTTGGCAGCCCCCTCGTTTCCAACATGATTAGCGTCTTTTTAAGTAAATTCCAAGTATATAGGGATGTTTAGTTTTATAAAAACACTCCTCCGCATTTCCTTTAGCTGCTGCACTGCAATTTGACACAACCTGTGATTTTTTTAAGGGGAGGCTAAACAAAACATGACAAAGAAAAGTAAAACGAATCGCTTGACAAAGTGGCTGCTTTACGTTGGCGTGGCCGTTATTGTGCTGATTGCCGCTGTATTTTCGGTTAGCCATATCACAAATAAGAAAAGTGCGGCTACGAAAAAAGATGACAATTATGTTTTGAAACTGGCAGATTCATCCGGCTTATGCGAAGCACCACAGCAAATCGCCATTGAAAAAGGGATCTTTAAGAAATACGGCATCAAGTATAAAAATGTCAAAATTGGCGATCTATCCGGTACAGAAGCACTGACTGCAGGAAAAGTCGATGCGACGAACTCGCTGCTCGCCAGTATCGTACAACCGTTGACAAATGGAGCCGAATTAAAAATCACCACTGGACTGCATACCGGCTGCCTGCAAATCTTAGTGGGAAAGAATTCTAAGATTAAGTCCGTGAAGGATCTTAAAGGTAAAAAAATTGGTGTCGGAACCGTGGCAGGCAGTGCTGCTACCTTTGCAAAACGGGTGCTTTCCTACAACGGATTGCATGTTGAAACGAAAAACTCAGATGTTCAGTTTATCGCTTATGATTCTGCCAGCTTGCCAATCGTCCTCAATAAAGGACAGGTCGATGCCATTGCCGTCGGCGATCCGGATACACAAATTGCGATCAAAAACTATGGTTTCAAATCTCTGGCTAGTTCTGCAACCACAGAACCATTCAAGGATGAATATTGCTGCGTTGCTTACGTTTCTAACAAGCTTGCCAAAGAACATCCGGAAATCGCACGTAAATTCACTTTAGCGTTACAAGAAGCAGCACAATGGATCGCAAAGAATCAATCGAATTCGGTCCATATTCAAACAGAGAAAAAATATATTGCCGGTGAAGAAAAAACGAATCTGTCCGCTTTGGAAACGTACCAATGGGAACCCTCCTATGACGGTGCAAAGAAGGCATTCAAACAAACTGCCGATAGTTTGCAGGACATTGGCATCATCTCTAAAGATGTTGATACCCAAGCACTTACCGATCACTCATTCTTGAAAATTAAAGGTGTACACTAAATCTATTTGTGAGAAAAACTAGGTCCCTTGCCATCGATCTTTTGCCTGACGGGCACTTCAGCGGCTCGCTTGCCGCGGGCGTACCGCGAGCCTCCTCAGACAGGCAGGCATCTGATGCTTGGCCAAGACACGGGTCTATCCATTTGAAGACGGGGTAAAACCCTATGCTTTCTGTACTTGAAACAAAGGGGGAGTTTTTTTGGAAAAGGATACGATTTACGTCAAAAAAATAACCCGAATAAAAGATCGCCACATCGGTCGTGCGTACTTTGCAAGCATTGCCATTGCAATCACGCTTATTGCTCAAATCGTGATTCCTAAAAGTGACACTTTGTTCACTAAAGCACTGCCTTGGTACACGGGGTTATTAGTCATTGCGCTTGCGATTACAACCATACTCGCCATCTACTATACGTTTTTCGGTGGATTAAAGCGATTTGTTTTTAAAAGTTACTTTATTGGCGCCGCATTCCTAGCCCTTGGTTTGTATAATCTGGTCACGCTTAAATTTACATTGTTGAAGCCTGTTTTCTTTCCCGCGCCGGAAAAAATTATTGATGTACTCATTGGCGATTCAGGCTTTCTACTAAAATGTCTGTTCCATTCTGCTCAATTGCTTGCTTACGGATTAGGCATCGGCATCATCACCGGACTTGCGACCGGAATATTAATTGGCTGGTATTCATCGTGGAATTATTGGCTGGAACCAATTGTAAAATCAGTCGGACCCATTCCATCCACCGCGTTCATTCCGGTTGCTCTATCCGCTTTTGCGACCAGTTATCAAGCAGCAGTTTTCTTAATCGCATTAGCCTCTTGGTTCCCAATTGCGGTATTAGCGCAATCCGGTGTTGTGAACGTCAAAAAAACATTTTTTGAGGTCGCCGATACACTGGGTGCAACCGATTTCCAAAAGATTTTTCACGTCGCAGTCCCCGGCGCGCTGCCAAATATTTTTGTCGGGATTTTCAACGGAACATGCGGGGCTTTTCTTACTTTAATGTCCGCCGAGATGATCGGCGTTCGCTACGGTATTGGCTGGTACATTAACTGGCAGCGAGAAATTATGTCTTATGCAAATGTTTATGCCGGATTGGTTGTGATCGCAGTCAGCTTCTCATTAATGATTGCGATTCTCTTTAAAATACGCGACTATGTTTTAAGATGGCAGAAGGGGATTATTAAATGGTAGCTACAGGACAAATCACATTCAACAATCTTCGAAAAGTCTTTCCACCGCGTACAGAGACCGGTTCGCCGGTTGAAGCGTTGCATCATGTGAATGCAGAGGTTGAACCGGGTGAATTTATCGCACTGATCGGGCCTTCCGGTTGCGGCAAATCAACACTGTTACGGTTATTAGCGGGGCTGGATCAGCCTTCCCAAGGCAAGATATTGGTTGATGGTAATCTTGTTGAACGACCAAGCCGCGAACGTGGCTTAGTTTTTCAAGATCCAACCTTGTATCCATGGCTGACGATCGAACAAAACGTCGGCTTTGGCCCAAGATTAGCTGGTGAGTATCGCGAGAAACGTCAATCCATCCACGAATTCATCGAATTAGTCGGTTTAAAGGGATTTGAAAAAAATTACCCTTACGAACTCTCCGGCGGTATGCAGCAGCGCGTTGCCTTAGCACGCACGCTGATTAATTATCCGAAGGTTTTGCTGTTTGATGAGCCGTTTGGTGCACTTGATGCGTTTACTCGGATGAAAATGCATGATGAACTGCTCAAAATCCGGGAACGGACAAACATCACAATGGTCATGGTCACGCATGATGTTGAAGAAGCCGTCTACTTAGCCGATCGCGTCTTCACGATGACGCCGCGTCCAGCCATTCTGAAAAAAATCGTTGATGTAACGTTGCCACGTCCACGACGCCGGGACAGCACGGCATTCATCAAGAAAAAAGAAGAGATCCTAGACATTCTCAACTTCACCGCTTAATGCACGACACACTGAAACCAATTCATTTATGTAAAAAATGATTCATTCTCTCGAGTTAACGCGGGGATGAATCATTCTTTTATGAACACCATCATCTATGTCGCGAACGATCGGAAATCCTTCTGATTATGCGTTCGCGTTGTGCCTTACCAAGGCAATACCAATGCCCCTCCACCGGTTTTGAAGGTTGGAGGGGCATCTTCTTTATAACGGGAAAAATGTATGATGAAGCAGCGCGGCAAACCGCGTTCGGAACGCCTATACAGCTTTTTCGTCAATGGGATTGCTTCGTATCTTCTTGTGCGCCATCTTTCTTCTGTCGCGTCGCAATCAGCGTGAGTAGGGAAAGAACGATCGCAATTGCCGAAAGAACGATCGCAGTCAGCGAAAGGATTTGATTGCCTCTGTCGCCATGCGGCACACTGCGCGTTGTATCCGCGCTTTTAACGACGTTTGTTATCGCGTGAGGTGTTTCGCCATTTTCTTTGCCTGTCCATTCAACAATACTGCCATCCTTATACGTTTGATAAGCATTCCAAGCAAGAGCCCCGGTTTGTTTCGGGTTCAGTGCGCGAAACTGAAACTGTTGGAACGCTCCAGGCGCAATTCCGCTCTCCTTTGCTGTCCAGCTCACCGTTTGCGCCTGTCCGTGCGCATTCTTGATGACTTCAGTCGTCCATCCCGGCACCGGTTGGTAGCTGTAGAATTGAACGTTTTTCGGCATGCGCAGTGCCACTTTAGTCGTCGGAATGTTCTTTTCAGTGGGAACAGTGATTGTATACGTTTCGCTCGATCCAGTGATCGACTGAACCGGTTTGACGGTAACATGGGCCGATGCACTGTCGTGAAAAGCGAAAAGGAGTACAGCAGAGAAGAACGCAGCGGTGACGGTTTGGCTAAACTTTTTCATTGATCGCTTGCTCCTTTTGGGTCATTTGATGTTTACAATGAAGTCTTTATCGACAGTCTGATAATCCTTATCAAGAACATGGACATTGATGAGAAAACGATGCTTCATATCAAATGCGTCGTTGACAACAAATCCCTTGCCAAGTTTCGCTAGCGGCACTTGGACTTTGGTTTCCCCCATATCCATATCAATGCAGCGGATCTTTAGGACAACCTGCTGTAGATTGCGCGCCCGTCTTCCATGATCAAGAACATCTAAGTACAGCGTATTGGGTCCGAGCTTGAGCGGTTCGACGCGCAGTGTCAGTACGTTGTTTTTTTCCTTAACCCGTATCGTTTTTTTCGGATCTTCCAATACAGTCGGCGGATGGGTAGTCTTCGTTGGTTTACCATTGTTGAACTTTGCACTAAATCCCTCAAAGGTGCTCTCGTCGACCGCTGCTTTCGGAACGGGAGGAGAAACGTTGGTCAAGACGGCCGCAGCCAGTAAGACCGTCAGCCCGATCAGAAGCTCGCCCAGCACACTTTTTCTCAGAAAATTCCCCTGCTTCTTCACGCGCACATTCGAATAGAGCGCAAACAGCAGCATGATCAACAGAAGCGCCGCTTTTATGATGATGATCCAACCATAGATTGAGGTATATAACGCACGAAATGACGTCAAGTGAATCAGCGTGCCGATCAAGCCCGTCAAAAAGATTACCCCAACTAAAAGAAGCGCAACGTTTGAAAAACGGTGCAACGTTTGCCAGTAGATCTTCTTTTGTTGTTCAGGGGAATCATTGTTTTTAACAGATCTGGGCAGAAAAAGCAGTAGGCTGAGTATTGAACCGATCCAGATTGCTGCGGCGGACAGATGCAGAAAGTCCGCAGCCACGGCCCAAAGCCGCAATTCCTGATCCTCTGTACTTGCAGCATGGCCGACGAATGCTTTGGATAATGAAAAGACGAACAGCAAACCGATGAGTACCCCTAAGAGTCCACGAACCGTTCGCTTGGATCGCGTGCGAAACAACCAGAGAAGAAGGGCGATACACAGAATCAAACTACTGATCTGTAGGAACCATGGTGTACCAAATGAAGTCGCCATCAACGTTTCGCCAACGGCTTTACCCGAAAACGCATGCAGCCAGTTCACATCTGCGTTGCGTGTCACTTGAAGCGGCAGTGTCAGCAGAACGCCAAGCAGCAAACTTCCTGCGGCACTCCAAAGCGTTCGCTGCAGCGCCTTTTTCTGATAAATCGGTAGATTTCGTGCCGGATTGAAAAATTTTAGGAAGAACAGGATGCCAAAGAAGAAGGACAGTCCCAGGTAGATCAGCCATTTAATCACAACTTGATCCACACCTGGAAGATCGCTGCTTGCATCACTGAAAGCCTGCCCATTTGCGGCACTTTCTGTCGGTTGTCCAACGTGAAAACCGATCGTTCCGTGAACGGCATGCCCATCTGCCGATACGACTTTCCAATTCATCCGGTAATAGCCGCTGGTGAGCGGCTTTTTCACACCGTTTTCCAATACGGTTCGGTTCTTCTTGTTGCGCTGTGCGTGATCTGTATCAACACGGCTGCCCTTTTGATCCAAAACCTCCAAGGTCAGAAAAGTCGGTTGGATTTCTTCATTAAATTGAATCGTGACATGCTTAAGATTCCCGTTTACCTGTTGATTCTGAGCAGGGTTCGATTGCACAACAAAAGCGTGCGCCGATGCAAAACTAGCAAACATTAGAGAAAAAAAAATAAGAGCGAGAAACGCACTAATTTTTTGTTTCATAATTATTTAACCATCCGATCTTTCAGAATCATTGTTGTGCGTGATCCCGCATGAAACACCTTGAAAATGACATGACATAACGAAAGGAGCACAGAAATCTGATTTCTTTAAAAAATAGTGCTGATAAAAAAACAAGCCTGACGCCGATGCGAAAGGTTTGCTGCGCTTGCCCTTTCTCATCTTCAAACACCCTTCAGTGTTTCTGGAATTGACACCGTGCATGCAATCATGCGGGTTGTCGGGGTTCATTGGGCCAGTCCCTCCCCCACTCTAGATAAGCATTCAGTATTCAATTCTCAACAACCACAGCATCCCGTTAAGATAGGCATTATTTTACCGCGTTTTACTTTGCGGCTTGCTGTTCACTCGTTTTGCCGCTCGTCTTTGGTCCAATTTCGCCTCTAATGCTTGCATCGCTGATTCTGTACTTAATAGTTCAGATCACTAGCCTTGCATTAAGTAACTTTGATGATTCAAAATACTAGGAATATTCGAATTTAAGAAGGCTAACCAACAAAAAAATCCTTTAT
>NZ_JFZC01000016.1 GCF_000648615.1 Sporolactobacillus terrae DSM 11697
AGACGCAGGCAGTTAAAGGAGGAAGCTCAATCATAACTCCTACTCGAGACAAACGAGGATGACGGATAAATAACAAAAACACTGGCCAGTGCTACGATTTTGATTATAAATTTTTGCATCAATCAGGAATTTTTGTGTATAATATAGACATAAGAGATGTAGAATAAAACCGCCAGTGCATGAACACTGACGGTAGGGCAATATCCGCAATAAGAGCGGAGCAGTGCATCTCACAGCCGAATAGTTTCTACTCGATCCGTTTCAGCCAGTGCAATGGCATATGAGACGGATTATTTTTTTCTATTTGACAGCATCAAGATCAATACCCCGAAACTAATCCATGAGACTTAAAGCTTGAAATACTGTCATTGGCGCCACCCCCTTTCTTGAGGGTGTCACCGCATCCGCTCATATGCTTCATCTATTGCCTGACTGTAATTATATCATATAATCTTGGTAGACTTAACGCAAAAAATACCTATCCTCACTAGATGAGATAAGTATTTTCATGCTACAGTTCACTGCTTCAGGAACTTATTTGATTGATTTTGGAAAGCTTTAATTAAAACTTTTTACTTTTTTTGCTTAATTCATTCGTAATACCCATAGGCGTGTGAACCGCTTTTCCGAGCAGCACGAGCAGTACATGCTTAGTCACAGTTTTACCCGTATAGTAAGTTGTAACAGTGCCAATGGATTTATGCTTATACGGAACAAAAGCAACCCAACCAATATAGCCACTAGGAACGTGAAAAGAATATTCACATGCTGTACTTGTCAACTTTTGGAGAGTTATAGACGCCCCAGATTTCACAGCTGATTTTTCTGCTGATGATAATTCAACTCCAAAGGTAACATCAATAGTGGTTTCCCAAATTTTCGAATAAGATATCGTTCCTGGTCCCCGTAATCCGTTAGCGACAGTTATAGGATCACCTGTATAATTTGAAGCAGATGTTTGCTTGTAAAATGAGCCTTGGAATGGTGACTCTAACGGACGAAATTTCCCTATAATTGAATTATTATCATCGTTTGGCGTTCCAAGACTATCCAAATTTTCTCCGTTTTTTGCTTCCTGATATTCACTTTTACTTAACCAATGAACGGAACCATCTTCACTAATCGTAAACGGAGCAACTTCTTTATCGTTGCTGTCTTTATAAAAGGCTGGGGTGTTCTGATCGTCTTGCTCTATTGACTTGATACTGTTCGAATTAGAAGCGGCTCTAGTAGTTTTTCCCCAACAAACGAAGAAGCCAACACTAGTGTTAGTACAGTAACAGTAATAACAAGTTTACTAAACTTAACTCTCATTAATATCTCTCCAATCTATAATAAATATCAGTGTTATTCACATATAAAGGAACGATTTTTTTGTTGCCCTTTAAAGTAATTGATTTTGAGTGATTCTTATTTTTACCAAAGTAGAGGATGTATCTGTGCTTTTTATCTAGTTTGAAAATGATTCCAGGCACAACTTCTTGTCCCTCAGAAAGACCAGGCGGATCACTTACAGCCGCTCCAGAGCCATTTAACAATGTTGCATATTTTCCCCCCTTCTTTTCTAAAACAATAACGATAAACCCTTCTCCATCCTTTTTGTTTTTAAAATAGACCGGAATTGCTTTTTTTCCATTAATGTAGTTTGTTCCTTTTAATAAAATTGAATTACCCGAAGTTTGTTCTTCTATAGCACTTTTTATTGCTGCTTTTTCAGTACTAAACCAAATTAAGGGATCATTCTTTGATTCTTGGCCTTTTTCTAAAAATAAAAAGGTTAGTCCACAAACAATAAAAATGATAAGGATGAGACTCAAAATAATTATCAGCTTTTTGTTTTTCAAACTACACGCTCCTTTACTAAATTACATATTTATTTATATTTTGATCACCACCATACTTTCTAAACTTGTAAAAAGTTAACTCATTAATTTATTTAGTTTTCATTGTCATTGAGTGTCTCAGCTGCTGCTTTAAGCATTGTTGAGACTAACTCTGCGTTCGAACTTGAACCGATAGACCGGCTCGTAATCTGCCCATCAAAGCAATCAATGATTGGTGAGAGATAGACTTTGCCTGCTTGAATCGAAAACTCCGTGCACTTTGCAGGAATGTCCATTAAAGAAATTGATCGACTCGCCTATCAGCGAGTACTGAATAAATACGCCAAAAATCATTCAACTGCTTCCGTACGCAAACTTAATATTTACATGCGTGCATGTTTCCGTGACGCCATTAATGATGACGTGATTTTCAAGGATCCGACTTATAAAGCAGTGACCATCGGAAAGGTAGCAGAAAAGAAGGAAAGTCTCAAATACATTAACTTCAAAGACGCTCAGAAGCTGATTGCTGAATTGATGGGTGATCTCAGGCCACGTTATATTTCCCGCTACATGATCTTGTTTGGACTAGCAACGGGCTGCCGCTTCAGTGAAGTATTAGGCATGACTTGGGATTGCATTGATACGAAAAAACGAACGGCAAAAATAGACAAGACATGGGATTACCAAGATACGAATACTTTTGCACCAACAAAAAATAAAGCATCCATCCGAGTCATCCGATTGGACAAGCAAACGTGTGAATGGCTCGATGATCTAAAGTCATCTCAAAAAAAGTCTGCTGTCAAATCGGGGCTAAGAAATAAATCAAATCTGTGCTTCGTTAATGATCAAATGAACTTAGTGACAAATACAGCCGTCAATAAGTGCCTGAAAAGCTTATGTACGAAAATAGAAATTAATTCAATCACCTTCCATTCTCTGCGCCACACGCACGCTTCTATGCTGCTCTACAAAGGGATCAACATCAAATATATCTCTCGGCGTCTTGGCCATAAGAGCGTGATCACAACCCTGAATACATACTCACATATTATTGACGAGCTAGAACAGCGCGATTCTGAAGCTACCGATTTGGCATTAAATGATCTATATGCCATGCGCAAAATCAGCGCATAATGATTTGATTTTCGTTGATTTTCATTGACGATCAAGTCAAAATAAGAAAAACCGGGCAAAATACGCCCGGTCCTTAATCTCCAACCATGTGTGATGGACTAGTGTCTTTTCGGTGCTGAATCGCCGCTTCGGTTACTCGCTTGCCGCGGGCGCACCGCGAGCCTCCTCAGACAGGTAGGTATCTGCGGGGTCTCGCTGGCACGCTGTTCCCGCAGGCGTCTCGCACCTCCGCTTTGTTTCTCGGCCAAGACACTGGGCTATTGGTTTGAAGATGGGGCAAAATCTTATACTTTCTTTTCCTGCAAAAAAGAGCCTTAAACCGCGTCATATCAACGGTTTAAGGCTCTTTTACTTGGTTTATGCAACCATCTCTGACACTCCATTAATGGAGACGGTGGGAGTCGAACCCACGTCCAAAGACATCGTAATTTAAGTTTCTACGAGCGTAGTCAGCATATTAGCGTTTCACCTCGGCGTTGGCCTGCCGACAGGCTTTCGCGAGGCTATCCCGATTATTCTCTTCCATGGCCCTCAGGATGCGGGCGTCCGGCGTATCCCACTAGAGTGAGTCCCTGATCCTACCACATGGGCGATGGAGGGAGGGACCGCTAAAGCTGATTAGGCAGCTAGAGCGAGGTTGTTATTCGTTTTGCCAGTTATGGCTTTGGCGTTTTTACGAGGCCGACCCCCTCGGCTCGCCGCTTAAACCCGACCTGCCCCTGTCGAATCCGTAACGTCCCCGTTTAAAAAAAGCAACGGGACTTGCGGTGAAAATCCATAACTGTAATTGTGCTTAACACAGTAATTGAATTATAGCAGATGATCCGCTGCTTTTCAACTTACACTTTTTGGTTATTGCGAAATGCGCGTGCCATTTCGCGCTGAGCACTGCGTTTTTTCATCGATTCGCGCTTATCGTACATTTTCTTACCGCGTCCGAGTCCAACGAGCACTTTGGCAAAGCCGTGTTTGATATAAATTTTCAGCGGAACAAGTGCATAGCCCGTTTGATCAGCGGCCGGCCGGAGCTTATTAATCTCCTTGCGGTGCAAGAGCAGCTTGCGCGTACGCAGCGGATCATGGTTGTACCGGTTGCCTTGTTCGTATTGACTGATGTTCATATTATAAACAAAGGCTTCGCCGTTTTCGATGCGGGCGAATGCATCTTGGATATTCACTTTGCCGCGGCGAATGGCTTTAATTTCCGTTCCTTGCAGGACAAGTCCCGCCTCAACTGTTTCTTCAATAAAATATTCGTGACGCGCCTTGCGATTTTGCGCAAGGACGCGGCTTTCGCCTTTTCCCATTACCAACACCTGCCAAACATACGTTCATTAGTTCATTATAGGCGATACACGCCCCGCGGGGCAAGTACCCGCACTTTGTGTTGGTTCATCTGCGCATTCTGCGTGGTGATATAAGATCGAGCAAGATTAAAATGACAAGAAATGCGACAGAGGCCAGCAGCATATCCAGTGGTGTTTTGTTAAATTGAGCCGCAAACTGATGGTACCAAACCCACTGAACCACAAAGCTGGCCACAAACAGTCCGGCATAGTACAGGACTTTTTTCATCGCAAACCGCCCTTTTCGTCGCTTGGATAGCCAAGCGCTTCATAAATTGCATGTGCGACGCCATCCTCATTGCATTCGGTTGTCACGCGGTCACAATAGTTCTTTATCTCGTCATTGGCATTGCCCATCGCCACCGATACGCCGGCCACATCAAACATGGAAAGATCATTATAATTGTCCCCAATTGCCATGACCTCGCTAAGCGGGATACCCAGATAATGAGCCAAATGATCGAGCGCGTTGCCTTTGGATACGTTAGGCGGCATGATTTCAAAATTGCCTGTACCACTGGTGACAATGCTGTATTTATGCTTCCCTTCATAGATCTCACGCGCTTTTTGCAGTTTCGCGTCGTCATAGGAGAAGATGATAATTTTCGAGAACTCAGTGTTATTCGTCTTGAATACGCTCCAATCGTCAACCGCGCGGTAAAAATCGTCACGTGTTGCACCTTGGAAACCGACGGATCGGTCTTCATGAATGCCGAGGTGCTGCAGTTCATCGCGCAGCCAGTCGGTTCCCTGTTCCGGAACATAGATATGATGTGTTGAATAGACACCAATATAATAGTGCTGTGCGACAAGTTCCTGAACAATCGCCAACGCTTCGTTGCGGTCCAAGAAGTCAGCACCCAGCAACTTGCCGTCGGATGAATGGATCGTCGCCCCATTGGCGCCGACCAGATGCGCCTCCACATCAACTTCATGCATTTTACTGCTAATATCAAAAAAGGCGCGTCCGGAAGCAATTGCCAGCGTCACTCCTTTTGCGTGCGCATAGCGCAGCGCTTTCAAATTTCCCCAACTGATTTCACGGTGCCTGTTCAGCAGCGTTCCATCCATATCCATTGCCAATAGTTTTATCATCGGATCCTCCTGTTTACATATGATCGCGGCGTGCAAAATCGACAAAGCGAAATTTATCCGCCCGGTGCCTGGATTCGGTATACTGAAACAATTGTGCATTCTCAAGGTACACGAGGCTGCGCACAACCACAACATGCGTTCCCTCGTGCATAGTCAGATAATGATAGTCGTCCTCATTTGCCGGTTCAACGGTAATTTCTTTTTTTGCAAAGCCGATTTTCAATCCCAATTCATTTTCAATATAATCATACAGCGAATGCGCGCATTGATCCGCAGTCAGCAGGGGCACAACCTCTTGAATTAAGTAATCTCGATCTAAGATCACGGACTCACCCTCCGTTGATCGAGAACGAACGACCTGCCAAACCGTCTGCCCATCCTGCAGATTCATCACCATTTTCAAGTGCTCATCAGGCTTTAACAAAACGACCTGGTGAACGTTGGTCGTCCATTGCCGTTTTGAATGAGCCGCGAGTTCACGAAAACTTGTAAGTCCGGAAATGGGAAAGTTCTGCCTGCTGACATCCAGAACGATCGACCCTTTTCCTTGAACCTTTTGAATATAGCCGTTGCGTGACAGCATCGCGAGTGCCTTGCGGATCGTTTCGCGAGAAGCTTGATATTGCGCGCAAAGTTCATTTTCAGTCGGCAAAAGTGCCCCTGCATCAATCTTTTTTTGGTGTATTTTCTCGCTGAGGTCATTATAAATCGAGACAAATTTGCTTTTCCTCATCGTGTTCGTGCTCCTTAAAGCGGCAACATGCATGGATTCGTCCGCGACTGCCTTTCTGCTGTAAAGGATAAAAAAATAGTAAAAAGAAAGGGCATACTTCAGGCCCCATCTTTCATTTCACACTATTTAGTATACCAAAACAGATCCATGAAAACCCTCACAATGCAGACGAATTCGTGAATTTTCCAAATCAATTCAGAAGGTATGCTGCGGACTCGTAAGGACGCAGCGGCAAGCAGGCGGTAAAATGCAGAGCATCTGGATAGTTATGAATCAGCAGTGTGTGCTTCACATTTAAGAAAGCCTTCGGTACTGAGAATGGAACCGAACGATTGGTGAAGTTGCTGACCACAAGCAGCTGCTTCCCGCCACTGCTGCGCACATACGCGAAAATGTCCGGATGTTCCGGGGCAATCAGCTCAAAATCGCCGTCCCGAATCACAGAAAATTCTTTTCGCAATCCGATTAATTTTCGGTAATAATGAAAAACAGAATCTGGATCTTCAAGCGCAAGCGCAGCGTTAACCGTTTGCGCATTGGTCGCAAGCGGAATCCACGGTGTACCTGTAGTAAATCCGCCATTTTTCCCTGCTTCCCACTGCATCGGCGTCCGACCGTTATCACGTGATTTTTGCTGGAGAACCGCCATGATTTCTGCTTCAGATTTTCCTTGCTTTTTCAGCAGTTTGTAGGCATTCAGCGTTTCAATATCACGGTATTGATCAAGCGAGCTGAAATTCGGATTGGTCATGCCAAGTTCTTCACCTTGATAGACATAAGGTGTTCCCTGCATCAGGTGGAGCGTAGTCGCCAGCATTTTCGCCGATATAACCCGATATTCCCCTTCATCGCCAAAACGAGAGACAATCCGCGGCTGATCATGATTGCACCAGAAAAGTGCATTCCAGCCGCCGCCATCATGCATGCCTTTCTGCCAGTCAGCCATGACCTTTTTCAAATCCGGGAGATGCAGCGTGCCAAGTACCCATTTCTGGCCGTTCGGGTAGTCGACCTTTAAGTGATGGAAGGTAAAAACCATACTCAGCTCTTCATACTTTGGATTTGTATAGCGAATGCAGTTGTCAATTGTTGTTGAGGACATCTCGCCAACGGTCAGTGTTTCCGCACGTTTGCGGAACACCTGTTGATTCATTTCGTGCAGATAATCATGCACACGCGGACCATCTGTGTAAAAGGGCCGCCCGTCTCCGGGTGAACTCGGATCATGATCATCCGGAAAGCGTTGATCCTTTGAAATGTTATTGATAACATCAAGCCGAAAGCCATCGCTGCCCTGATCGAGCCAGAAGTTCATCATTTTATACACTTCATCGCGAACGTGTTTATTTTCCCAGTTTAAATCCGCCTGACTGACGTCATATAGATGTAAATAATACTGATTGCTTTTCACATCGTATGCCCACGCCGATCCGCCGAATTTAGACTGCCAGTTGTTTGGTGCCCCGCCGTTTTCTCCCGGATCGCGCCAAATGTAATAATCGCGATAAGGATTGTTTTTGCCCTTGAGCGCTTCTTGAAACCAATGGTGCGCGGTTGACGTATGATTCACCACAATGTCCATGACAATTTTTAAGTTGCGTTTATGCGCTTCATTGAAGAGGCGGCGTAAATCGTCCATGGTTCCGAATTCCGGCTGCAGACGGTAGTAGTCGCTAATATCATAGCCATTATCGTTCTGCGGCGAACGGTACATTGGCGTCAGCCAAAGCACATCCGCGCCTAGTGTTTTGATATAGTCGAGCTTTTCAATAATCCCGTTAATATCGCCAATGCCATCTCCATTTGTGTCGTTGAAGCTCTTCGGATAGATCTGGTAAACGGTCGCTGATTTCCACCAATCGTGATGCATTTGTGTCACACCCAATCTTTTTTTCTTTACACCTTGTCTCTGTTTTTACCCTTCGTCAATTGATTTCTTACTGAATTTCGCGAAAAGATAAGTTAGTACAAACGGCAGGATTAACACGATCAGCATGCCGATGAAGAACACGCCCCAGTAGTTCGGAATGATCGACAGAAAACCGGGCAACCCGCCGATACCAATTGATGTTGCTTTGACACCGAATAAGGTGATAAATGCTCCGGCAATACCGGAACTCGTGATCGCTGCCAAGAACGGATAGCGGAATCGGAGATTGACCCCGAACATCGCCGGTTCTGTAATTCCAAGCCATGCAGAGATGGACGAGGTCATTGCCAAGCCTTTGAGTTTTGCGTCGCGTGCAATTAAGAACATTGCAAAGGCCGCTGCCCCTTGTGCGATATTTGATAATGCGAGCATCGGCCAAAGGAACGTAGAGCCGGTGCTGCCGATTAGCTGCAGATCGACGGCAAGGAAAATCTGATGCATCCCGGTGATGACCAAGACCCCGTAGAAGAAGCCATAAACCAGTCCGCCGACAATCGGTGCGAAGTGAAATAACGCAACAATTCCTGCTGTGATCCAGTTTGCCAGCGTCAGGGTCACCGGTCCGATAATGGTAAAAGAAAGCAGCCCGGTAACCAGAAGTGAAACCGGTGCGACGACAAGCAGCTGAATCGAATCGTAGACATGTTTTTTCAAAAACAGTTCAAGCTTCGCCAATACGTAGGACGCAACAAGAACAGGGAGTACTTGGCCTTGATAGCCAACCTTGTCAATGTGCAGACCGAACAGATCCCAGATCGGCACCGTGCCTTTGTTCTGGGCATCCGCTAAGCTGTATGCATTGAGCAGCGACGGATGCACAAGCACCAGACCAAGTACAATGCCGAGCAGTGGATTGCCGCCGAATTTCTTAACCGCCGACCAACCGATCAGCGCCGGCAGGAAGACGAAAGCAGTGTTAGCAATGACAAGGATAATGTCCGCAAAATCTTTCCATTGCGGATACGCTTGCACCACCGATTTTTCGAAGAATATTCCCGGATTGGCAAGAATGTTGTTAATGCCCATCAGTAAACCGGCGGTAACAATGGCCGGCAGGATTGGAATGAAAATATCCGCTAAGGTTTTAATCCCCTTCTGCAGCGGATTCATTTTTTCTGCTGCGGCATCTTTGACTTCCTGTTTCGTTGCCTCACCAATCCCTGTCAGACGAACGAAAAGGTCATAAACCTTATCAACCGTCCCATTTCCAATCACGATCTGAAATTGACCGTTGGCTGAGAACGATCCTTTAACCAGATCAATAGCATTTAATTTTTCTTTATCGACCTTGCCTTCATCATTTAGGATCAAGCGAAGACGTGTAACGCAGTGTGTTGCGGCATTAATATTTTCAGCGCCGCCAACCGAATCAATCATTTGTTTGACCGATGATTCATTGATCGCTGCCATTTCGATCCACTCCCAATAATTGATGTTTCAAAAAAAGATTGCGCTTTCATTAGTGCATATTGAATCATTCGGATCACATGCATGTGCACGGCCGCTGCACACGCAATGATGACCGTCCATTAATAAGTACAGTTGTTATTATAGCGCTTACATTTATATTTGTATAGTCAAATTGTATATTTATTAATTGTTGTATAGATGAATACTCGTCTCTTAGTTATACTTACACCTCCCTTGTACCTTGTCGCCGAATAAAATAAACACGGAAAAAGAAAGCTGCTTCCATGTGAAGGCGTTTTCCTAAATCACGCGATGCTTGGTCCTTAAAGTATCCTTTTGTGTACGCTCCGATTGCTCGCTTGCCGCGGGCAGTCCAGGAGCCCCCTCAGACATACTTTATCTGCGGGGGGCTCCTTTGGCCTGCGATCAACAGAGACGCTCCGCAGGCGCCAGAGCATCTGCGCTTTGATTCTCGGTCAAGACACTGGGCTATTGGTTTGAAGACAGGGCAAAATCGTATACGCTCTTATCCTGTAAAAAAAAACCTCGTCGAAACGGATTGGACCCGTTTTGCCGAGGTGTGTGTAGCTCGTTCTATTCATTTTTGCCTTGATTGTTTGAAAAGGAACGGTTGCTGCCGCCGTGGTTGTTTCCGCCACGACGATTGCCGTTTCGGTTACGGTTTCCGCCGCCTCTGGAATTCGTGGATTTATTGCCATTACGATCACCAAAGCGTTTCTTTCCGCCATTTTGCGGTCCGGTTTTGCCTTGGATAATGGTCGGCCGTGATTTGCGTTGCCGCGGTTTTTGCGGTTTCATCCCCACAACCTCAAAGTCAACGGCATGTTCATCCAGGTTGACGTTGAGCACGCGGACTTCGATTTCATCGCCGATCCGGAACAGGTGCCCGGTTCGTTCGCCGACGAGCGCCATATTTTCTTCACTGTAGTGATAGTAGTCGTCGGTGAGATAGCTGATGTGGACCAAACCTTCAATTGTATTCGACAACTCAACAAACAAGCCGAAGTTGGTGACTCCGCTGACAACACCGGAGAAGGTTTCGCCGACTTTGTCCTGCATAAATTCAGCCTTCTTCAGATCATCGGTATCACGCTCTGCTTCAACCGCCCGTTGCTCGCATTCCGACGTATGCTTTGCGATTTCAGGCATTTTTGATTTCCAGAATTCCTGCGTTTTCTGATCCGTTTTTTTCTCAAACAGATATTTGCGCAGGAGCCGGTGTACGGTCAAGTCCGGGTAGCGGCGAATCGGTGAGGTGAAGTGTGTGTAGTACTCCGTGGAAAGACCGAAGTGTCCCAAACACTTGTCATCATATTTCGCTTTGGCCATCGAACGCAGCATCACCGTACTGATCACCGCTTCCTCCGGCTGACCCTTCGCTTTTTCAAGCAAGGATTGCAAGGTACGCGGATGAACATTATCCGGTGAACCATGGAGTACATAACCGAAGTTCACAACGAAGTCAAAGAACTTCTCCAGTTTTTCTGAGTTGGGTTCTTCATGGACACGATAGATAAACGGCAGGCGTAATTTATCTACATGTTCGGCAACCGTTTCATTAGCCGCCAGCATGAAGGATTCGATCAAACGCTCTGCGACTGTCCGCTCACGGATGACGACATCAACCGGCTTGCCTTGTTCATCGACAATGATTTTCGCTTCGGTAAAATCAAAATCGATCGCGCCGCGTTCTTGACGGTGCTTCTCTAAAATGCCCGCCAATTCAGCCATCAGATCAAAGAACGGGATCATATCTTTGTAACGTTCAAGCACTTCATCATCTTCACGCTTCAAGATCTTCCGCACATTATTATAGGTCATCCGTTCGGTTGAACGAATCACACTTGGGAAGATTTCGTGACCAACCACAACCCCTTGAGGATTGATTTCCATCTCGCAGCTGATGGTCAGTCGGTCAACATGCGGATTCAAGCTGCAAATACCATTGGACAAACGATGCGGAATCATTGGGATGACGCGATCGACAAGATAGACACTGGTGCCGCGTTCATAGGCTTCTGCATCCAATGCCGATCCTTCGGTTACATAGTAGCTGACATCCGCGATATGTACGCCTAATTTGTAATTGCCATTGTCAAGCCGTGAAACGGTAACCGCATCATCCAAATCCTTCGAATCTTCACCATCAATGGTGACAATCGTTTCTCCGCGCAGATCGCGGCGGCCTTCGTAATCTTTCTCCGAAAGTTCGCCCGGGATTGCCTCGGCTTCAGCTAACACTTCCGGTGGGTATTCAAGCGGCAGATCATGTTTATAAATGATGGATAAAATATCGATGCCCGGATCATTCTTATGTCCGAGAATTTGCGTGATCATCCCTTCCGCATTCTTGCGCCCCTCCGGATACTTAGTGATTTCAGCAACAACTTTATGCCCTTCCATTGCCCCGTGTTCCGCATTTTCCGGAATAAAAATATCTCCGTTAATCCGGTTATCATCGGGAATGACAAAACCGAAGTGGCGGCCTGCATTGAATGTACCGACAACTTTGGTAACCGCCCGCTCAAGAATACGGATGACGGTTCCCTCAGGACGTTCCCCTGTTGTTTTGTGGGTCACGCGGATAACCACAGTATCGCCGTTCATCGCTCCTGCAAGGTCGTTCGGACTGACAAACACGTCATCGAGTTTGTCATCTTCAGGGATAATAAAAGCAAACCCCTTTGCATGCGCTTGAACGCGGCCTTTCATCAAGTTCATTTTTTCAGGGAGACCATAACGATCCGCACGAGTACGGATCACCAGTCCCTGTTCTTCCAAGTCGTTCATTGTTTTGACAAAGTCTGTGAACGTTTGCGGTTCGCTTGCGCCAAAGGCTTCCTCAAGTTCTTTTAATGTCATCGGCCGGTAAGTTTCTTCTCGCATATAATTCAGGATTTTCTGAATGCGTTCTTCCGCCATGTCGTTAACCTCCCTATTCTTAGGAAACAGACCAATCCAGGCTTTCAAGAAACGCATCGATATCCTGGTGCAATCGTTCTTTTTCTGTTCCTAACGTAATCACATGTGTTGAATTTTCGTACCATTTTAACTGCTTATGCCTTGATTGAATGGTGTCATAAATAAAGTTTGCACTGCGTGGATCAATCATTTCATCGTTACGCGCCTGAACGATCATTGCCGGGACCTTTATCTGATGACAATGCGCAGCTACCTCGTCAACGCATACACCTAAACGCGTCAGCACATCAGGAATGTCGCGTTTAAAACGGTTCAGCTCCGCCGTGAGCGCCACTTCGCTTTTTCCTTGATACTGCTTATACGTACGCGCGTAAGAAGCAGCTCCGGCAATCAACCGTTCCGATTCAGCCGGATACGCCGGCGCACACATTGGAATAATCCCCTTCACTGGAAAAGTGTATCCACATTTGAGTGAAAATACCCCACCAAGTGACAGTCCGCACACGGCAATCTCAGTATATCCGTTTTTCTTCAGCAGCTCCATCGCCTGCTCCACATCGTGCCACCAAGCATTTGGACCTGTTTTAAGAAGTGCTTCAGGCGGCCCGCCATGTCCCGCATAAATCGGAGCAAAGCAGGTGTAGCCGCGTTTATTCAAATACTGCCCCAGCCGTCGAACATCAACAGAATTGCCGGTGAATCCATGCAGAAGCAGTACAGCGCGCGATCCGGATTCAAGGAAAAATGGTTTTGGGCGCTTTAATTGCACCATCCCTCAGCCCCCATTCAAAAAGCCGGTCTTTTGCCGGTTGCTTTTAACAGGAATAGGTATCTTCTTCCAAACTATATTATACGCTATATCCTTAGCTAGGTCTAAAAGAATCGAGCAGAACCATCAAAACCGTTGCCAACAAGCTTCATTGCATCGAGAGCGCTTCCGTACAAGATAAATCAAAAACCGGAGTTTTCGCTCCGGTTTCACATCTAAGCATTCATTACAAATAGTAACCGAGTACAAAAGCGCATGCAAAGAAAACAATGGCGAATAAGATTGTCAGCCGTTTAAGCCCGACCTCAATTCCCCTTGCTTTTTGTTTGCTGAATAACTGCTCGGCGCCGCCGGTAATCGCTTCAGACAGTCCATCGCCTTGACTGCGCTGTACCAAAACGAGTGCAATTAAAAGGATACCTGAAATAATCATTAAAGTTATCAAAAATGTATGCATCGATTTATACCCCTCATCTTCAACTCAACGTTCACGCAACAATTAATTTTACTTTACCATACACGCTCATGAAGAGCAACCAAGGCTGCCTGTTTGTATGTGTCAAGCTTTTCTCGGAACTCTTTATTGGGAAAGAGCTTCTTAATTCTAAATTTGTACGCCTTAGGTATAAAATCATATTTTTTAGGCAAACGTAAGCACTTTGTTCAGTTTGCCTACTGCACTCGAAGAGGACGCGTTGGTTCCAA
>NZ_JFZC01000017.1 GCF_000648615.1 Sporolactobacillus terrae DSM 11697
AGAGTAAGGCAGACCCGGGGAACTGAAACATCTCAGTACCCGGAGGAAGAGAAAGCAAATGCGATTTCCTGAGTAGTGGCGAGCGAAAGGGAAACAGCCCAAACCAAAGGGCTTGCCCTTTGGGGTTGTAGGACACTCCGCATGGAGTTACAAATGTACGTTTCAGGCGAACGACCTGGAAGGGTCGGCCAGAGAAGGCAAACGCCCTGTAGCCGACGGAACGTACACTCCGGAGTGGATCCTGAGTACGGCGGGACACGAGAAACCCCGTCGGAATCCGGGAGGACCGTCTCCCAAGGCTAAATACTCCCCAGTGACCGATAGTGAACCAGTACCGTGAGGGAAAGGTGAAAAGCACCCCGGAAGGGGAGTGAAAGAGATCCTGAAACCGTGTGCTTACAAGTAGTTGGAGCCCCCTTCGGGGG
>NZ_JFZC01000018.1 GCF_000648615.1 Sporolactobacillus terrae DSM 11697
ATTTGAGAAGCAGATCCGAACGTGACTTTATGATCTTCTTGCTTGGTATCTGTGTTGGACTGCGAATATCTGACCTTCTGCGCTTGAAGAAAGAAGATCTTTATAAGCCTCATATTACGATCATTGAGAAGAAAACGAAGAAGACCAAGCGCTTCAAGATACCTGGCTATATCAAGAAGTACGTGGTACCGTTTGCGGATCAGCTGCATGATGGTGACTTCATTTTTAAAAGCCGGCAGGGAAAGAACAAACCAATCTGCAGGTCAACAGCGTACAAGATTCTCAATGATGCAGCCAAGGCATGTCACCTGCAGGAGATTGGCACACACACGCTGCGCAAAACGTTTGGCTATCATCACTACAAGGTCAATCATGATGTGGCCATACTGCAGGAACTGTTCAATCATTCGAAGCCTGAGATCACATTACGTTACATCGGCATCACACAAGACCAGATTGATCGGTCTGTGGACAAGGTCAAATTAATCTAGCTTTCTACTCACTTCACCATAAATAGTATTAGCGTGAACTCATATCAAAAATATTTTTTAAGCCTGATAGATCAAGGCTTTCAAGCGTTTAGCGAGTTGAACAGAATAGGTATTGAGGTGAACTCGTCATACGAATTGCACTATTAGTGTAGGGGTTATTTTTTAGGACGTGATGAAGATGCAAGAGTGGGCAAAGAAGTTCTATGCATCCAAGCAGTGGAGACGATGCAGGGATGCTTACTACAAGAAGAAGCATGGCATCTGTGAACGATGCGGCAAGCCTGGCAAGATTGTTCATCATAAGATTGTACTGAATCCACAGAACATCAATGAGCCAATGATCACGTTGAATGATCTGCATTTTGAATTGCTTTGCCAGGACTGCCACAACAGAGAGCACAATGAGAAGTATGGAGTGACAATGGAAGGCGTTCACTTCAATGAATATGGTGAATTGGTGCAGTCATAGCCCCCCCATTTTCTATTTTCTTCCTATGTCACCGTAACCGTTAGCCCCAGATTAAATGAACACGCAGGTCATCTCACATGAGGGGGGGATCAGATTTATGGCGAAATTGAGCAAGAAAAAACAAGATGCGTTGATTCAGTCCGAAATCGACCGATTAACCGAGATTTTCAAGAATATAGCGGAAGATAAAAAGAAAGCGGCCCAGCGCTTAATTGAGCGGGTCGCTTTTATGACGGTGACGCTCGGTATCCTTGAAGACACGATCAAAACCAAGGGACCGACCTATTTGCTGGTTCAGGGTGCTCAGCGGATGCTCGTGGAAAACCCGGCGCAGAAGTCATATAACGCCATGATCAACCGTTATACGGCGGCAACAGACAAGCTCATGAGCCTTCTCCCTAAGGATGAGCCTGAGGAAAGCGATGGATTCGATGAATTCGTGAATAGCAGATGAGTCTGAGAAAACAATATCCGCTTGCCTATAACCCAATTCTTGACTACTGGGAAAAGATTGAACGTGGCGATGAAGTGGTTGGCGATAAGGTCAGGAGGATTTATAAAAAACTGGCCGATGATGTTTTTGACCAAGAATCAGTGTACGAGTATTCGCCGGCGCGTGCCAATCACGTTATTGAGTTCATCGAAAACTACTGCCGGCAATCAAAAGGCAAGTGGGCGGGTCAGCCCATTGATTTGGAACTTTGGCAGAAGGCATTTCTTGCGGCGAGTTTTGGCTTTATTCACAAGATTGATGGCACGCGGAAATATCGTGAAGTGCTGCTGGTCGTTGCCCGAAAGAATGGTAAGTCTACACTTTCATCAGGTATTTGTCTCTACCTGCAGGTGGCGGATGGCGAAGGTGGCGCGGAAGTCTATGCGGTGGCCACAAAGGAGAAACAGGCGAAAATCGTCTGGTCAGAATCCAAGAAGATGGTCAAGAAATCTCCGGTACTTCGCAAGCGGATCACACCACTCGTGAAGGAATTGCGCGCGGATTTTAATGACAGCACGTTTGAACCGCTGGGCAGCGACAGTGACAAGCTGGACGGTCTGAACGTTCACGGTGCATCGCTTGATGAAATTCACGCATGGAAAGATAAGAATCTGTATGACGTTATTGTTGACGGCACCTCGTCCCGTGAGCAGCCAATGATTTTGATGATCACCACGGCAGGCACTGTACGTGAAGCGGTCTATGACCTGAAATACGATGAAGGGGAGATGTTGCTGAATGGATTGGATGACCCGAACGGCTATAAGGATGACCGATTCCTTCCCATCATTTATGAACTCGACAATCGGGCAGAATGGACGGATCCGAAGACCTGGAAAAAGGCAAATCCGGGGCTCGGCACGATTAAGAAACTGGACACGCTGCGTAGCAAAGTCAATAAGGCAAAAGCAAATCCGATTCTGGTCAAAAATCTCTTATGCAAAGATTTTGATATCCGTGAGACATCAAGCGAAGCCTGGCTGACTTTTGAACAGCTGAACAATCAGACGACATTCGATGTCAAAACGCTGAATCCAAGCTATGGAATCGGCGGTACCGACTTGTCGAGTACGACCGATTTGACCGCGGCAAAAACAATTTTCATGGTACCAAACGATCCACACATTTATGTGATGCAGATGTATTGGCTTCCTGAAGATTTGCTTGAGCAGAGAGCCAAAGAGGACAAGATTCCATATGATCTGTGGGCACAACAAGGCTTTCTGCGAACGACACCAGGGAACAGTGTCCACGCGAAATACGTGACTGAATGGTTCCTTGAAATTCGTGATGACTATGGCATTTATTTGCCGTGGATCGGCTACGATTCTTGGAGCGCTAAGTATTGGGTTGAGGAGATGCAGGGTTATTTCGGCAAGGACGCGATGGTTCCGGTCATTCAGGGTAAAAAGACATTATCCAGTCCGATGAAATTGCTCGGTGCAGACCTCAAAAAAAAGATCATCGTCTACAACAACAACCCGATCGACAAATGGTGCCTCTCGAATACGGCAATCGAAGTGGACAAGAACCTGAACATTCAGCCGTGCAAAACGCAGAATCAGCGGCGCCGAATCGACGGTACCGCAGCATTACTTGATGCCTATGTCGTGCTGCAGGAAAAGAAGAACGATTATCTGAACATGATTTGACCGTAAAGGGGGTGGTTGATTGGGGCTGTTTGAGAAAATATTTGGCAAGCGAGCGCCACAGTCGAGTGGGACAAAACGGCGCTTTGAGATGATCAGTGATGCCGGAAACGGCTTTTATCAGTGGAACGGCAATCTGTATCAAAGCGATATCGTCCGGTCCTGCATTCGTCCGAAAGCAAAAGCAGTCGGCAAGCTTGTGGCTAAACATGTTCGGAACAATGCCGCTGACTTCAAAGTCAATCCGGATTCGAATATCCGTTTTTTACTTGAGGAGCCGAATCCCTTGATGACTGGTCAAGTGATGCAGGAAAAGCTGACCACCCAGCTGGAGCTGAACAACAATGCATTCGCTTATATCAAACGCGATGAACTGGGGATGCTGGCAGAGATTTATCCAATTCCTTGCACAACGGTTGAGGTCGTCGAAGGCGCGTTAGGTGATCTGTTTCTGACTTTCTATTTCGGTAACGGAAAGAAAATGACTGTGCCCTACACGGACATCATTCATCTGCGCAAGGATTTCAACCAGGATGATTTCTTTGGTGACAGCCCAGGGGAAGCATTGGCGCCGTTGATGAAGGTCGTGACGACTACAGATCAGGGCATTGTGAAGGCAATCAAGAACAGCGCGATGATTCGCTGGATTCTCCATTTCAGCAGCGTGCTGAAGCCGGAAGATATTCAGAAGCAGGTCGATGATTTTACCAATAATTATTTGAATATCGAAAACAATCGCGTGGCAGCTCCGGCAGATCCGCGCTACACACTCGAACAAGTGAAACCGGAAAGCTATGTCCCCAACGCGGAACAAATGAAAGAAACCACGTTGCGGATCCATAGCTTTTTTAATACGAATCAGAAGATCATTCAGAGCGACTACACCGAAGACGAGTGGAACGCCTATTTCGAGAGTGAGATTGAGCCAGTGGCAATGCAGCTGTCTGGCGAGTACACACGCAAGCTGTTTTCGCGACGGGAACGCGGCTTTGGCAATTCAATCATTTTTGAAGCGTCGAACCTGCAGCATGCGTCAATGAAAACCAAATTGAACCTGCTGCAGATGGTTGACCGCGGTGCACTGACGCCAAATGAATGGCGTTCTGTATTTAATTTGACACCGATCGAAGGCGGGGACAAGCCGATTCGCCGGCTCGATACAGCGCCGGTCACTAAAGGGGGTGATGACGATGGAGAAGACGGAGACCCGATCAATGACGACGGACAAGATAGAGATTCGGGAAGCTGAGGACGGAGCCAAACAAATCTCCGGATACGCAGTCAAGTGGAATATGAAATCGGAACGCATGGGTTATTGGCACCGGTTCAGAGAGCAGTTTGCCAAAGGCGCATTCACGAGTTCTTTGGTTGATGACGATCAGCGTGCGCTGTGGAGTCATGATACATCCAAGGTACTGGGGCGCACGAAGAATGACACGCTCCGACTGTATGAGGATGATGTAGGGCTGCGTTTCGAACTTGACCTTCCACAGACGCAGCTTGGCAACGATGCCTATGAAACAATCAAACGCGGCGATGTGGACGGTGTCAGCTTTGGATTCATGATGCAAGTTGAGGAATGGGATGAATCGGATCCGGATAATATCGTCCGCACGATCAGCCAGGCACGCTTAATTGAAATCAGCCCGGTTGCATTTCCTGCTTATCCGGACAGTCAGGTGGCGGCAAGGAGCAATGATCCATACAAGGATTATGTAAATCAGCGTAAGAAGAGCGAGCTACGAAAAAGGCTCATTCTAGCAACCTATCTATAACAATAAAGGAGATGTCTGATCCATGGCAAAGAAGAATAAACTTGGCAACACATTGAACCTGCAGTATTTTAGCGCAAAGTCGCTTGAAGAAATTAATAAACGAAAGACAGAAATTCGCTCCCTTTTGGAAGGCGAGGATCCGGTTGATCTGGACGCGCTGGAAAACGAACTTCGCGAACTGAACGAACAACAACAGGCAATCGAAAAACGGCAGCGTCTGCTCAATGAAGCGCAGGGAATCAATGATGGAACAAAACCTGCTGGTGAAACAAGAACGATTGAAACATTCAATGCTGGCGCGCGTGAGCAGCGTGAGACACAAGTCGGTACTGGATCGATGGAATACCGGAAAGCTTTTATGAATCTTGTGCTGCGTGGTCAAAAGTCAGAGGTACTGGAAACCCGTGAAGCCGGAACCACGGCAACTGGAGACATCGGCACGGTCATTCCGCAGACGATCATCAATCGCATTATTGAAAAAATGACGGCATCCGGCATGCTCTACTCACGCATCTTCCGGTCGAACATTCGCGGCGGCGTGTCGATCCCAACTTCGAACATCAAGCCGGTTGCGACCTGGCAAGATGAAGGTACCGTTGCCAGCAAGCAGAAGAAAACGACCGGTAATATTTCGTTCACCTACAACAAGCTGCAGTGCCGTGTTGCGGTCACCCTTGAAGCGGATACTGCTGCACTGGATATCTTTGAATCGACCATTGTCAACAACGTCTATGAAGCGATGATTATCGCGATTGAAAAAGCGGTAGTTACCGGAACCGGCACGAAACAGCCTCTTGGTATCGTTAATGACCCTAAAGTGACAAACAGCATCTCTGTTGTAGAAGCGGATCTGAAAAAGTACGACAAGTGGACGGAAATCATTTCAAAGCTGCCGCTTTCTGCTGAAGGAAAAGTGGCACTGATCATGACGAAAACCGACTGGGATAAAAATATCCTTGGCATGGTGGACACGACCGGCCAGCCGATTGCACGGGTTAATTATGGGCTTGACGGACGTCCGCAACGTCGTTTGCTTGGCTACGAGGTCATTGTGGTTGAAGATTATCTGCCAACGTTTACCGGTGCGGCAGAAGACGGTGTTTTCGCGTTCTTCGCTGATCTTCAGGATTACGTGCTGAACTCGAACCTGCAGTTCCTTTACAAGAAATATTTTGATGAAGATACGGATGAATGGGTACACAAGACAACATTGATTGCCGATGGCAAACTGGCCGATGCGCAGAACGTGCTGCTGATTAAAAAAGCACCTCAGGCTTGATCATTCAATTTTTATTAGGGGGAATCATCCATGAACGTGAAAGTGTTGAATGCGTTTGTTGATAAAGAAACCAGGAAGGAATATTCATCCGGATCCATCTATCCATCATCGGATATTGAGCGGATCCGTTTTTTGCAGGAGAAAGGATTCCTGGAGATGGACGCGCCGGCAGAAACGCCAACGAAGGAAAAGGCAGACGACAAGGAAGTTGATGAAACGGAACTTCCGTCTGAACTGAAGCATTTAGGCGGCGGGGTTTATGAGTTGCCGAACGGTGAGCATGTCAAAGGCAAAAAGAAAGCACTGGAAGAATTGAAAAATTTGAAGGAGTGATGCATTTTGCTCCTGGCAGATATTAAGTTATCACTTCGAATCACAAATGCCGCTTTTGACACTGAGATTGATAGTCTGATTGCGGCGGCGCAGCGGGATTTAATTCGCGCCGGCTTGTCAGCTGACCAGGTGAATGCTGAGACGGTTGATCCCTTGATCAAACAAGCAATCACAACCTATGTGAAAGCTAATTTTGGACTCGATAACGAGGATTCTGAAAAGTACCAGCGTTCCTATGCGATGCTGCGCAACGATTTGTCTTTGAGTCAGGATTATTTGCCGGTTGGTGAT
>NZ_JFZC01000019.1 GCF_000648615.1 Sporolactobacillus terrae DSM 11697
CTGGTAACCCTTGTTGATCGAAAGACACGCTTACTCATTGCCGCAAAGGCCGCGAAGAAAACCGCTAAATGCGTGAAAGAGAAATTAATTGAACTGTTCTCCCCATTGCCTCGACATCAGCGGCTGACCGTAACTCCCGATCGTGGCAAAGAATTTGCTTGGTATGACCAAGTCGCTAAGGCATGCGGCATGACTTTTTATTTTCCCAATCCACACGCGCCTTGGCAGCGAGGAAGTAACGAAAACACTAATGGACTACTAAGAGAATATTTCCCTAAAGGACATGACTTTCGCCAGGACAGCGATGCGTCCATC
>NZ_JFZC01000020.1 GCF_000648615.1 Sporolactobacillus terrae DSM 11697
CGCTTTCGTGTCTCGAGCTAACTCTTATTGATGAAATTGCCGCTTATCGTTCTACACCAAAGCAAAATCATAAACTTTCTTTACCTGTTAGAAAAGTTTCTTCATACATGTATGATGGTCTCCTGTCTTTTCGGTGCTGAATCACCGCTCCGATTGCTCGCTTGCCGCGGGCGCACTGCGAGCCTCCTCAAACAGACAGGAATCTGCGGGGTCTCGTTGGCACGCTGGTCCCGCAGGCGCCAGAGCCCCTCCGCTTTGATTCTTGGCCAAGACACTGGGCTATTGGTTTGAAGACAGGGCAAATTCTATACTTTCTTTCCCTGTAA
>NZ_JFZC01000021.1 GCF_000648615.1 Sporolactobacillus terrae DSM 11697
AGCTCCCTTCTGTGCGCTCGACTTGCATGTATTAGGCACGCCGCCAGCGTTCGTCCTGAGCCAGGATCAAACTCTCCAAAAAGTTTATTGTTTACTTACCATTGTACTTCTTGTCGTACTCCCAAGGAAAGGAACTTCTGCTAAGGGCGTGCACGTCCTGTGCACAACGCAGAAGTCACCACATCCTGTGGAAGCTATGATCCATAGCAAATTGAATTGATTATGGGGTTTAAAAACCCTTTATTCACGCTTGGCTTTTGTTTAGTTTTCAAGGAACATTCT
>NZ_JFZC01000022.1 GCF_000648615.1 Sporolactobacillus terrae DSM 11697
ACCGCAAGAGGTCACGAATTCGTGCGTTATGCGGATGACTGTAACATCTATGTCAGAAGCCGGCGCGCGGGATACCGAGTTCTTGCCAGTGTCACCAGGTTTCTGGAAAAAGATCTAAAAGTGACGGTCAACCGGGAAAAGACGCAGGTGGGTTCGCCGCTGAGGCTTAACTTTCTGGGATTCTCCCTGGGGGTCTCCCGTAACGGTGCCTATGCGCGACCAAGCATGAAAACCAAGAGGCGTGTCAAAAGAGCCTTAAAGCAAATGACCAAACGTAACCGTGGACGCAGTCTCGATGTCCTTTTCGGAGAAATCCGATTGAAGATGAGAGGCTGGCTTCAGTACTACGGGATCGGATGCATGAAGAGCTTTATCCAACGCTTGGATGAGTGGCTCCGCTCGAGAATTCGTCAATATATCTGGAAGTCATGGAAGAAAATCAAAACCCGTTTCAAGAAGCTCCG
>NZ_JFZC01000023.1 GCF_000648615.1 Sporolactobacillus terrae DSM 11697
CGCTTTCGTGTCTCGAGCTAACTCTTATTGATGAAATTGCCGCTTATCGTTCTACACCAAAGCAAAATCATAAACTTTCTTTTCCTGTGAGAAAAACCAAGCTGTGCTTGGTCCTCTATCTCCAGCCATGTGTGATGGATTCGTGTCTTTTCGGTGCTGAATCGTCGCTTCGGTTACTCGCTGGCACGCAGCAACAACGCGCGATCCCGCAGGCGCCAGAGCACCTCCGCTTTGATTCATAGTCAAGACACGGGTCTATGGGTTTGAAGATGGGGCAAAATCTTATACTTTCTTTTCCTGAAAAAAAACAGCCGTTTACAAAACGACTGTTTGTTCAGATGAGGCGCAGCAAACGAAACATGTGCTTCTAATTCTTTAAAAGTGGCGAGACTATTGACTTCTTTTTCGGACAAACATCGCTTTTAGGCCGCGTTTGACAACTTGAAAGAACGTCAGCGACTTGACCATGCGTTCTGATTCCACGTAGTTGCGTATCGCACGCAAAACGTCTTTTGGATGCTTGGAAGAAAAAGTGTACGTTCCATTTTTCTTCGTCCGTAGTGCATAGCGGGGGATCCACTTTCCTTGGAACATCACTGAAGCAATGACATAATCGACTTCATTCCAAGGGATGCGAATGTATTTTTGGGCATTTCGGGCATTATAAAATTCAAACGCCTTGTCGCCGATCATGACTTTGCCGTAATCAGTCAGCCCCATATAAGACGTGGCATCCGCTACAAAATCGACTTTTGTATTCACTGATTGAACCATTTTTCTCCACTTCCTTTCGTTTCGCTTACCCATGCTTCACCAAAAAACTTCACGCTTACATTAAGTGAATGACATGAAAGACAATACCAATCACGAACAATCCGAGAATAATAACAATTGGAGAGACTTTCTTCTTAAGCAGCCACATGCAAAAAAGTGTTAGTACCAAGGCTGCTAAACCAGGGATTAAACTGTCCAAATTATTTTGTAATGTCGTGACTTTATGCGCTTCTAGTGAAAGACCAGCAGCTTGCTGTTCCAACGCCTCTTTAATCCCTTGCGCTCCGGAAGGTAATTTACTCCAATCAATATAGGCACCGTTGTCAAGTTTCACTGACGATACAATTGGCGTGAATTTCACCGATACCCAACGGTTCACTAATGCACCGAGGATGAACATACCAAGAATCGATGCACCTTTCGTAATATCTTGAAGTAATCCACCGGATAAATCGTCAGTAATTTTAGAACCCGCTTTGTAACCAAATTCTTGTGTATACCACATGAATGCCATACGAATAATATTCCAGCCAACGAAATAAAGAATAGGTCCGAGGATGTTGCCGCCCATCGCAAGAGAAGCTGCCAATGCGCCAAGGATTGGTTTGACTGTGAACCAGAAAACCGGATCACCGATACCTGCTAACGGCCCCATCATACCGACCTTAACCCCTTGAATGGCCACGTCATCAACCGGCGCACCATTCGCACGTTCTTCTTCAAGCGCTAAAGTGACACCAATAATGGGTGAAGCGACATACGGGTGCGTATTAAAGAACTCTAAGTGACGTTTTAGTGCGGCAGCACGATCTTCCTTAGACGTGTATAATTTTTTAATTGCGGGAATCATTGAGTAGGCCCAACCACCGTTTTGCATCCGTTCATAGTTCCAAGAACCTTGAAGGAACGTTGAGCGCCACCAAACCGAAATACGATCTTTTTTTGATAGTTTCAATTCTTGTGCCATTGCTATCTCCCCCTCCTTCTTAGTAATTATCAATAATATCGCCTAATGGATCACCGGTGTTTGCATTTCCGCCCTTACCTGAGCCGCCGCCTTGTTTCGAAAGCGCTAAATAGATCAGTGCAAGCGCCACACCAATCGCACCGAGACCGATCAATGTGATTTGTGTCACCGTCGCGAGTACAAAGCCAATCGCGAAGAATGGCCATACTTCTTTTGTCGCCATCATGTTAATCACCATTGCATAACCTACGGCGACGACCATGCCCCCGCCAATTGCTAAACCGTCTGTCAACCAAATCGGCATTGATGCAAGCAACCCTCGAACCGGACCGGCACCAATCGCCAAAATTAATGCGGCCGGGATTGCAATACGTACCCCTTGCATGCAGATCGCGATGATGTGCCAAAATTCAATTTTTCTAAAATTCCCTTCTCTAGCTGCAGCATCCATCAGGTGGACAAAGCCTGTTGCAATCGTACGGCAGATGATTGTTAATAATAAGCCTGCAACAGCGAGCGGAACGGCAATCGCGATTGCCGAAGATACGCCAGCGTTCCCTTGTCCGCCGAGAACCAAAATAATTGCAGATGCGACCGATGCGAGCGCAGCATCAGGTGCGACTGCAGCACCTATATTTGCCCAACCTAGAGCAATCATTTGCAGCGTACCACCGAGGATAAGACACGGGATCAAGTCTCCCGTAACTAAGCCGATTAACGTACAAGCAATGACCGGTTGGTGGAAGTGAAATTCATCCAAGATTCCTTCCATACCAGCCAGAAATGCGATGATAACGACTAATATCATTTGAATAATGTTCAAATCCATGATGATTAATCCCCCTTTTCACCTGATCATTAAGATTTTCTTAATCGATTTAACTCGTCTTGAGCTTTCTTGATAATTTCGTCCATGTTACCTTTTGAATCGTTTGGAACTTTACGTACATCGAAGTCCAAACCAGCTTTTTTCAGCTTAATGAACGTATCAATGTCCTCTTGGCCAAACGCCAACACCTTGTTCGGCTGAACTTTACCTGGCGAGTGTGCCAAAGAACCAACGTTGATCGTCTTCAATGGAACGCCGCCTTCAACCGCCCTAAGCGCGTCCTGTGGGTTTTCGAAAAGAAGTAATGCACGTTGGCCGCCGAAGTGTTGATCATCTTTTGCAAGTTTGATCATTTGATCGACAGGAACCACATGTGCTTTAACGCCTGGCGGAGCAGCTTGCTGGATCAATTTCTTACGCAGTTCATCCTTAGCTACCGCATCAGAGACAACGATGATCCGTGTCGGTCGTGTTGTCTTTGTCCAAGCCGTTGCGACTTGACCGTGAAGCAGGCGAGAATCAATACGTGCTAACACGTATTTAAATGTACCGGACGTCCCCGCATTGGATTGTTGCGCAGGAGCCGCTACCGTTGCTTTTACTGACTCTAATTCCTCGGGTCTTACTTTGACCCCTTCCTTTGCTGTGCGCAAAATATGCTTCGCAATTTCACGCGCGGTGTTCATTGATAAGCGTGAAGCATACGCTTCAATCAACATCGGCAAATTCATACCCGCAACGATTGCCCATTTGTCTTTGTGCGCTTCAAACAAGCTGTTGACTTGATTAAACGGTGTACCGCCCCAAAGATCGACTAAAAACAGCACTTCTTCTTGATCGTTTAAAGATGCAATGGCTTCTTTCATCTTTGCCTTTACATCATCGGGGCCTTCGCTTGGCATTAAAGTAACCGTTTTGACATTTTCCTGCTCGCCGAAAATCATTGAGCCGGACTGGAAAATGCCTTCAGCAAAATTGCCGTGGCTTGCCAGGATAATACCCACCATTGCTTCCTACCTCCTATTTATGAAATTTTCACTTTAGCAGATACCTAAAGCATCCCGTTCTGTTATCGCTTTCATAAAAGACTAAAACAGCATAGCCGATTGATTCGCCGTACGGAAACCTCACCCCCTTCATGTTTGCAAGCGTGCACTGTAAGGAAGGCGGGCTCGAAATCATTTACGCTAAACTAAACCCTTTTCGGAAAGCGACTTCCAAAGATTCTTTGAACTGTCATTTGAGACCTTTCGGACATCAAGCTTAATTCCCTGATCATGGAGCCACTTGAAAGCTGCCACATCGGCTGGATTTACAGCGATCGCATCGGTAACCATGACACGCGTCGTGTCAAAACTGATCGCACCAATATTAACCGAATCGATCGTTATGCCGCCTTCGACAATACGTCTTGCATCAACGGGATCTTCAACCAAAATCATCGGTTTTAAAAGGTCGAAACGCGGATCGTGATACATTCTGATCATTTTCTCAACCGTGATGACATTCGTTTTGATCCCAGGAGGGGCAGCTTGTATGATCAATGTCTTGCGTGTCCGATCACTCGCCACACGATCGGACACAATTAAGATCCGGTTAACCTTGATGACTTTTGCCCAATTCGTCGTCACTTGCCCATGCAACAAGCGGCTGTCAATACGTAAAAAACGCACATCCATTGTCATGACCATTCACCAACATTTCGCGTGCAACCAAAGCAACTCATCCTATCACGCGCCACCTTTTCCAAGTAAGTCGCGAAAAAGCCAAAAGATCTCAAAGAATACAGACATCACAACACAAGCAAATTGCATGCCACTTTTTGTGTATCGCATCGCGAAGCTGAGCTAATAGCCTTTCTCCACTAATAAAAAAAATAATTGACACATTTAAACTGTGTATCAATTATTTTGTGTATCACTTTTTTCTTTTTCTGTATTAAGTAATTCAACGATATAAAACACTTCTGCGTCTGAAAGATTGATATTAAGCGTTTCATGCAGAATTTCGTTTGCCTGTTTCACGATCGGATACAGTTTTTCCATTCTGATCCTCGACAGTCTTTGTTCGTCAACACGCATTTCTGAGCGTGTCAGATAACGCTCAAGTGACCCTGCCATATGCATGATCAAACTAATCTTGAAAGCATTTGACAGTTTAGACTGACTGCGCTGCTGAATAAAATCGCAATACCCCCATAATATGTTTACAATTTTCCCAGGATTAATGAAAGTAAAGTAGCGTCCCAGATAGTTCTGACTCATTTCTTTCGTTAAGAGCTCCGAATGTTCGAAAGTCTCAGCCTCATATACAGCATGATTGTCTATCTCTTCGATCAGACTGACAAAGCGCTCGCCTCCACCCTGCAATAAGTCTTCTAATGAAACAAACGGAACAGCAACTTGGGGTTTCACAACACCGGTTGCGGCGACGATTTGATAGTCTTGCTGAATCTTGACAATTTGTTCGTTCATCGTCACAAGCGAAACGGTAATCACGGTGATATCATCGATCAGATGATCAACTAAGATCTTATCTAACAGGTCTTTGATTCGCTTAGCCGTTCCTTCACCAGTCGAACAAATCGCAATAATCGCTTTCTCTCGTTGATCGGATCGTTTCTGGACATCTTTCTTCTTTTGCTGCACCTTTTCGATCGTTCGCGAGTAGCCATTAAATTCACGCAATTCCCGATAGACGGTTTCAAGATCACTATCGATCAGTGCTGTTTTACGCGCGGCTTCAAGCACCATCGCTGTCGTCACCATATCGATCGTTCGGACATGAATAGTCGTTTTCTCGATCAGTTTATTGCTAAATGTGCTCAGAGACCCCATATCCACCAAGAGTAGAACGCCGCTGCCTTGATCGATCCGCTTCACTTGCGCGGCAATCCCGGCCAATGCGACTTTGGGGCTCATTTCAAGCGGCATATCGTAGGCAGCAATGTTATCGACAGACAGCAGTTGCGAAACAACGCGCACCATTGAGGAGGCGGTACTGTCACCATGGGCTGCCACAACGATGCCGACTTTTCCGGTTTTAGGTTCTGATTTAAGCGACACTAAAAGAATCGCCATGTAATAAACTTCAGATTCTGGAATCGGAAAATGATAATGATCTCTGATCAAATCTTTCACGCGTTCGGCAATCTTGAGTTCGACCGGATAATCATGGACCATTGAAATCAAATCAGCTGAAATCGTACGCAGCGGTTTCCCTGACTGGATCCGTTTGATAAAAGAACTGATGTGCAGGCTCATCGCATAAATGAATTGATCCCTGACCGGATAATTTTCTCTTTCCTGAAGCAGTCGCTGTATCTGCTTTGTTAACTCAATAATTTCTTGATCAACGATCTCACCTAGACCGTCGATTGTTTTGTCCAACTTTCCCTGACGATAGAAAGATTTTAAATGCAAATTAATATCGGTCATCACGAAGTGATTAATCGCAGCTTGATCCAATCCATCTTCTTTCAGCAGTGCAGCTTTATCGCCAATGATTTCATACAAATTATACGGCAACTCATAACTGTCAATGTCGGGCGTTCCGCGCTGGGCATCAGGCTTAATTACCATCATCGGCTCAAGTAAGCGGCTCAAATTCCCCAGCTCCCGGCGATCGCTTGCCAAGTTGGAAAGTCCGTCTTTAATATTCGGCGGCAACTGGTTAAAAAGCAGCGTAATTTCATGTTTATGATGCATGCTGTTCAAGAACCCTTGAGCGCAAACTAATTGAATATTCGATTTCAATTGCCCAACATTACCGTAGGTGACACTTCCCAGCAAAGCCTGCACGACGTCTTCACTTAAGCGAATATTTTTATGAATCCGATTCGCTTCAAGCGTTAATAGTTGTTCTAATAATTGCAACTTTTCACGAGCACTTCTTTGGTTAAAATCCGGCAGCTGAATGATAATCGGAATACGACGGACAAAAGTCTGCAACAATGAACTTTTCGGGTCTTCAGTTGTTGCGTAAACAAGCCTGACGTCCGCATGATGCACTTTGGCAGTCTCGCCTAAACGACTGTAGGTTCCATGATCCATAAAATAAAAGATCATTTCTTGCCCCTCAGGCGGCAGACGATGAACTTCATCAAGAAAAAGCATTCCGCCGTCAGCTTCCTGAATCAGGCCAGCTTTATCCGCATTGGCACCAGTAAAAGCTCCCTTGACATAGCCAAACAGATGCGACATCAATAACTGTGGATTGTGTGCGTAATCCGCACAATTGAATGTGGTAAATCCCTTTTTGGAAATGATCTTTCGATCCAATGCAAAATGGTACATTTTATGAGCAAAATAGGTCTTCCCCGATCCTGTCGGCCCAATAATCAGTGTATTCAGTCCGTGCGGCGGATACAGCAGCGCTGCTTTGGCTTGTTCGACCTGATTCTTCAGGCTGTCACGGCTGCCAATCATGCTCTTAAAAACATCCACTTCGTGCTTCTTTGCTGCAACTTCCCCTTTCGTGCTTGGATCACGAATCCGTGCATATCCTGCAAATCCGATGTTCGGCTTCTGCTGCATCTTCATTTCATCTTTTCCGGCTGCATGATTCACGAAATAGTGAACGGGTCGGCCATTGGTTTTCTTCACCCTGCCCTCTCTGACAAGCTGATTGAGCACCTTGCTCACATTCGGGCGTAGTACACCGATCGCTTCGGATAGTTCGCTTGTTGTAACACCTTGATCCATACTGCGTGCGTACGTTTCCAAATAGGTTAAAACTTTTTCACGCCGTGTCACTCGATGCCCCCCTTTTTATATATTGTGTATCGCTAGTGTATCACAGTTTGGGAAAGTAAGCGAATTCATTATCTTTATCAAAGGGTTTATATTGCATCCGATCATCTGTACACCTGTTGAAACCAAAAATATAAGCGCCTTTTTACTTACAATTACTTGACTTTTAGCTGTCTTAACTTACAATTACTTAATAAAGGTCCGGTTTACTATAATCTTCAATGCCGTTAACACAACGAATCCCTTGAAAGGGGCTGAGTGATCATTTATCAAGAAGAACGTCTTGTCACCATTCTTGATGTGCTTCAAAAAAAACACAGCCTTTCCGTCGCGGATCTCTGTGCACTGCTGCATGTCTCACGCGACACAGCCCGGCGCGACATCGTTAAACTCACCGAGCAAGGAGCTGCCATCCGCACACACGGAGGAATCGCGCTTCCTGATTTGAAGAAACGCATTCTTGCCTATCGCGAACGGATGAAGGCTTATTCGCAAGAAAAGATGCTTATCGGAAAGAAAGCATTATCCTTTTTAGCGCCTAATGGTACTTACTTTCTGAACGCATCGACAACGATCTCATGCATGGCAAAACAAATGCATGATTCAGTAAGCATTTTCACCCATTCACTTGATGTTGCGGATTTATTATCCGAGGATGAGCAAAGCAGCGTCTATCTATTCGGAGGCAGCTTCCAACTGCGAAATCGATTTTTCTTTTCCGTGGACAGCATCAAACAGATCGAGCGTCTTCATTTTGATGCTGCCTTTCTCGGCGCCGCTGCACTAGGCACGGACGGTATTTATTATGAGGATGAGGAGGATGCATGGATTAGCCGAACCGTCTCCGAGCGATCCGATCGTACCTTGATTCTGGCTGACCATAAGAAATGCGAACAAATGAGCCGTTTTAAAGCGTTCGACTGGGATGCCGTCGATCAATTCATTACCGATTGCAAGCCGCCTGAGAAAATCGATGCCGCATGTAAAATGCAAGGCGCGGAGTTGATTCTTATTGACTCTGATTCATGACAAATGGTGTTAAAGGAGTGGGTTTTAGTGGCGATTCAAGTAATCTTCAGCGATATTGACGGTACTCTGATTACGACGCATCATCAACTGACTGAACGGACCATCCATGCGGTTCACGCCTGCGCGAAGCAAAACATCCCTTTTATCCTCGTTTCCGCCCGTATGCCAAGCGGTATTCTGCCGCTGCAGCAGCGACTCGGTTTAGCCGGTCCGATGATCTGTTACAGCGGTGCTTTAATCGTTGACTCGGTGCAGCTAGACGGGGAGCCTCTGCAAGCAACGACACTGGCGCCACAGGCAGCAAAGACTGTGTGGCAGCAAGTAGATGCCCATTTTCCCTCCGTGAGCTTCTCGGCATACAGTTTTGATCGCTGGCTTGTCCCGGAGCCCGCCAACCCTTGGGTCCTTCAGGAACAAGCAATCGCCGCAACACCGATGCATCGTTTCGACTTCTTGGAGAATCCCTTAAGAAAATGGCCGCCGCTGCATAAAATTCTTTGTATGGGAGCACCGGAAGAAATCGATGCACTGGAGCAGCGATTGACCGATGTGTCGCTTGATGCCATCTTCTATAAGTCCAAATCCACCTATTTGGAGATTACCTCGAAACAGGTCAGCAAAGCTTCAGCAATGCAGCACATTATTGATTTCTATCATGTTGCACGTGAACAGACGCTCGCCTTTGGAGATAATTATAACGATGTACCGATGCTGCGCTATGCTGGAGTCGGTGTGGCGATGGCCAATGCACCGATGCAAGTGAAAGGATCTGCCGACTACATCACGTTGTCCAATGATCAAGACGGCATCGCCGCCGCGCTTGAGCGTTTCAGCGTGCTTCCAGCAGCTTATTAAGCCCTTGAGGAAACGAAGGAAAAGGATATCCCTTAAAAAAATGCGTGTAGACCGATGCCGTTGTGCTTGAAAAAACAACACGGCACAGCCGTTTAAAACATCATCGATTAAAAAGTCCAGAGCATCGCCTCTGGACTTTTTCGATTAATCAAAAATATCGCCTAGCATATCCATCACCGATTTTTTCTTTTTTCGTCGCGGATATTTGCCTTTTACATAATCATCACGGTCATTTCTCTGATCGTGGTAGTGGCGATCACGCTCCTTATCGTGACGCGCATTATGCTCGTCATCATCGTCATACCAATCATTAAATGGACGGCGGACTTCCTGTACGCGGCGCGAAAGTTTGTCAAGTTCGCCGCGGTCCAGCCACATCCCCTTACAATTTGGACAAACATCAATCAAGACCCCGTCTTTTTCAACTTCTTTCATACGCACTTCATCACAAATTGGGCAATACATCCGAGCACTCCCTCTCTTTTCTAAAATCACTATGAATGCGCTTTATTTATTATATAGTCATACGCACCCAAATACACTTTTACGTCTGTATACGCGAACAAAATGTTAACAAAAAAGTCACAAACAACGTGTAAGCGTTTACATAAGTTATTATATACTAAGTGTGTACGATAACGCATCATGTGTTTCATCAAATGATGTAGAAATGAAGAAATGAGGAGATGAACGACATGGAAGCAGTTGTAAAAGAAAACAAGTATGATTCCTCTTGGGATGGTTTTGCTGACGGAATCTGGAAACATGAGATTGACGTTCGCGACTTTATCATAAGGAATATTCATACGTACACAGGCGACGAATCCTTTCTCTCCGGACCGACAAAGAATACGACACTTCTTTGGAAACAAGTTATGCAGCTGTCTGAACAAGAACGAAAAAACGGCGGTGTTCTGGATATGGACACCGAAATCGTCTCAACCATTACATCCCATAAACCTGGCTATTTAAATAAAACGATGGAAAAAGTTGTTGGTTTTCAAACCGATAAGCCGTTTAAGCGTGCCCTAATGCCGTTTGGCGGGATCCGCATGGCCGATCAGGCTGCAGCATCCTATGGCTTTAAAATCGACAAAGAGGTCGACCATATTTTCACTGAATACCGTAAAACGCATAACCAAGGCGTCTTTGACGCGTACACCGATGAAATGCGACTGGCACGCCACGTCGGAATTATTACCGGTCTTCCTGATGCGTACGGACGCGGACGTATTATCGGCGACTACCGGCGTGTCGCACTGTACGGCATCGATTTTCTCATTGAACAGAAACAAATCGATAAAAAGAATACAGGAAGCAAGATGAGTGAAGCGGTCATCCGCCTGCGTGAGGAACTTACCGAACAAATTCGCGCACTGCAGGACATTAAGAAAATGGCTGCAAGCTACGGATTTGATATTTCCAAACCGGCATCCAATGCGCAAGAAGCCTTCCAATGGCTCTATTTCGGCTATTTGGCTGCAGTTAAGGAACAGAACGGGGCGGCGATGAGTCTTGGCAGAACGTCAAGCTTCCTCGACATTTTCATTGAACGCGATTTGAAAAACCACGTACTGACTGAAGAAGAAGCCCAGGAACTGGTCGATCATTTCGTTATGAAACTGCGTCTTGTTAAGTTCGCACGTACACCGGAATATAACGAACTATTCAGCGGCGATCCGACTTGGGTTACCGAATCCATCGGCGGCATCTCCGTAGACGGTCAGCCGCTTGTGACAAAGAACTCATTCCGCTTTCTTCATACATTGGAGAATCTTGGACCGGCTCCGGAACCGAACCTGACTGTACTTTGGTCAAAGCAGTTGCCGAAAGCATTCAAGGAATACTGTGCTCAGATCTCCATCAAGACCAGCGCGATTCAATATGAAAACGATGACTTGATGCGCCTTCAATATGGCGACGATTATGGGATTGCCTGCTGCGTCTCCGCAATGCGGATTGGAAAGCAAATGCAGTTCTTCGGTGCACGCGCAAACTTAGCGAAAACACTGCTGTACGCAATTAACGGCGGCGTTGATGAAATTAAAAAGGTTCAAGTCGCTCCTCCGCTTTCGCCGATCACAAGTGATGTGCTGGACTATGATGAAGTCATGCAGAAATTCGACATTATGATGGATTGGCTGGCCGATCTCTATATCAACACTTTGAACGTGATCCACTATATGCACGACAAGTACTCCTATGAACGCAGTGAAATGGCACTTCACGATACGCATATTCTGCGCACGATGGCAACCGGGATTGCCGGACTCAGCGTCGCAGCAGACTCGCTAAGTGCGATCAAATATGCCAACGTTCACGTACAGCGTGACGAAGACGGGATTACAACCGGATTCACCATCGACGGTGATTTCCCGAAATACGGAAATAATGATGACCGTGTCGATGCCATTGCCGTTGATCTTGTGGAGCGCTTTATGAAAAAGCTGAAAAAGACAGAAACCTATCGTGAATCGGTTCATACCCTTTCGATTCTGACGATTACGTCGAACGTTGTCTACGGCAAGAAGACCGGCAGCACACCGGATGGCCGTCTGCGCGGCGAAGCATTCGCACCGGGCGCAAACCCAATGCACGGACGGGACAGCAAGGGCGCGCTCGCTTCACTATCGTCAGTAGCGAAATTACCATACCGCGATGCACTAGACGGCATCTCGAATACCTTCTCAATTGTGCCGCAAGCACTCGGCAAAGATGACGGCTCACGTACGTCCAATCTAGATGCGATGCTCGACGGCTATTCAGTTAAGGGAGGCCATCATATTAATATTAATGTGTTCAACCGCGAGACACTCATTGATGCCATGGACCATCCTGAAAAGTATCCTCAGTTGACCATCCGTGTCTCCGGATATGCCGTCAACTTCATTAAGCTGACCCGTGAACAGCAACTGGAAGTGCTGCACCGCACCTTCCACAAATCGATTTAACAGCTGTTACTGTGTCCTGTTTGGAAAAGAAAGGAGGAGCTTCAATGGTTCTCGGTAACATTCACTCCATTGAATCGTTCGGCACAGTTGATGGCCCCGGCATTCGCTTTGTCGTCTTTACCCAAGGCTGCCCACTCCGATGCAAGTATTGCCATAACGTCGATACACGACCAATCGGAACAGGCAAGCAAGTCAGCGTTGATGAAATCATTCGCGAGCTAAAGGACTATCTTCCGTTTATCCAGTCATCTGGAGGCGGAATTACGGTAAGCGGCGGCGAAGCACTGCTGCAAATCCCTTTTCTCATCGAATTGTTTCAAGCCTGCAAAGCGATCGGGGTCCATACCGCACTGGATACATCCGGATGCTGCTATGTCGATGCACCTTTCTTTCATAAGAAATTTGATCAACTGGCAGAAGTCACTGATCTAGTTTTGCTTGATATTAAAGAAATCAATTCAGAACGTCATAAGTGGCTGACCGGACAGCCCAATGAACGGATTCTCGCCTTTGCACGTCTTTTAGCAAAGAAACAGATTCCCGTCTGGATCCGCCATGTCCTGGTGCCGACGATTACCGATTCTGCAGATGATCTGACCGATCTTGGCGCATTCATCGACACGCTGGATAATGTCGAACGTGTGGAAATTCTGCCTTATCACAAGATGGGGGTTTTCAAATGGAAAGCAAACGGTCTCGATTATCCCCTCGAAGGCATCGAACCACCGACAAACGAGGAAGTCACACGTGCTGCTGAATTAATCCAGCAAAAGCTGCATCGACCGCTCGTCGCAGCGCCACAGTGATCGAAAAAGATTTATAGCATGAATGAACAGAGAGAAGCATGCTTCTCTCTGTTTTTTTGTCTTCGCCCCGGATGCCGTAACACGCCAATATTGGAATGATCGCCAGTCATCCTGCGCTCTAGCATCTGAATAATGCGTGCAGCAAAAAACGAGAGGGACAAGGGTGCCTCTCGTTTTTCCTCGTTACTAAATATTCTTTAGATTTCTACAGTTATTTCGCATACTTTCGCACAACGGGGGGTTGATAACTGCTTATCACTTTTTCAATCTCATCAAGGGCATCGATAAAAAATACTTTAGCACGATCTTCTTGTGTTAGAAAGCCTTCTGAAACCATTTGATCAAAAAACTGAGCCACCAAATCATAGTAGCCGTTCACATTATAAAAGATACACGGACTGTCATTCTCGCCAACACGAACCCAAGAGACAGCCTCAGAAATCTCTTCCAGTGTTCCTGGACCTCCAGGAAGCGCAATGCAACAATCAGACAGCTCCATCATTTTTTTCTTGCGAACATCCATATCCTCAGTCACTATTAATTGATCAAGCCTAGGATGAGCGATTTCGCGATCAACGAGGAATTGCGGGATAATCCCTGTAACGCTCCCACCGTTATTAAGTACCGTGTCAGCGACAATACCCATTAAACCAATCTTTCCGCCTCCGTAAACCAATCCATACCGATGAGAAGCAATCCATTTCGCCAGCATAATTGCATGCGTCTCGTAGATTGGATTCTTGCCCCTGCTCGCCCCACAGTAAACCGCAATACGTTTCAAACTGCTCCCTCATTTCTCTTTGATGATAGGTTTACTATAGCATATATGAAAAATTCGTACGCAACCCTCCATTTCGACCTAAATTAATCATGAATCGTACGCTCAATTAATTTAGTCATTTTCTTGCAAGCTTGACTGAACAATAATATTATAAAAGAACAAATTCAATGACGGAGGATAGCAGAGTGCCAACGTTAATCCAGCAAGTTAAAAACCGCCTCGATCAACTCTCAGAAGCCGAGAAAAGAGTTGGCCGCTATATTACACGATATCCAGAACTCGTTCCGAATATGACGTCAAAAGATTTATCAAATAAAACCGATGTCAGCGAAGCAACGGTTGTTCGTTTCTGCAAATCCGTTGGTGCAGCAAATTTCAAGACCTTTAAACTCACACTTGCCAAAGAACTTCCCCTATCCGAAGAAGATTTAACTGACTTTTCAAGTTTAAAGAAAAACGACGCACCTTACGATCTTTTTTGCAAGGTTACTCAATTAAACAAGCAAGCAATTGAATCAACCTCACTTTCACTGGAGCGCAAACAATTTGAAAAAGCAGTCCGCCAATTAAAAGACGCAGATAAGATTATTTTTTTTGGAGTTGGTGGTTCCGCTATTGCCGCAATAGATGGAAGCTACAAATTTTCACGTCTCGGCTATCATTCGATGATGATTCCCGATTTCCACCAAGCAGCAGCCACAACACCGTTCCTGTCCCCTGCTTCCATTTTTGTTGCCATCAGCATGTCGGGAAAAACAAAAGACGTGCTTCAGCTTGCCCAGCTCGTTAAAAATAAAGGCGCTCGTGTGATCGCGATCACCAATGCGACGCAGTCACCTCTGTTAAAAATGGCTGATATCCCATTGTGTACACCCGCCGTTGAACAGGATTTCCGTATCGGGAGTATCGCATCCACGATGACTCAGCTCAATATTGTCGATGCTTTGTATCTCAGCGTCTTCCATTTATCCAGCGACCTCCTCATTGAACAATATCGAGAAGCTCGTGAAGCAGTCATTAAATTTAGGAGATAGTCGAATGATTGCTTTTTATTTCCCCATATATGAAATATAATTTCTTTATTTTCGTTAATTATATTGACTTTTTGTTTCAATTTTATAGAATATTATTAATAAAATAAATAAAGAGAACAGAAAAGGTGTGTGTATGCAGTGAAAAAAAATCTCGCAACCGAACGCCGTAATCAGAAGACAATGAATCTGGACACCATGTCGCTTCATGAATTATTGACGATGATGAATCATGAAGACCAGACCGTTCCACATGCTATTGAGCAGGCTTTACCAGCCATTGAACAAGCGACCCAGCATGTAGTTTCTTCATTCAAAGCAGGCGGAAGATTAATCTATATGGGAGCCGGAACCAGTGGCAGGCTTGGTGTGCTCGATGCGTCGGAATGTCTTCCCACATTCAGTGTCTCTCCGGAAATGGTAAAAGGACTCATCGCCGGTGGTGAAAAAGCATTGACTATGGCTATTGAAGGTGCAGAGGACAGCAAAGAACTTGGAGGTGAGGATCTTAAACAACAGTTAATCAGTTCAAAGGACACTGTGATTGGTATTGCAGCGAGCGGATGTACCCCCTATGTTATTGGCGGATTAACCTATGCAAAAAGCCAAGGCGCCAAAACAGTTAGTCTTGCATGCAACACAGAGGCTGCAATCAGTCGTTATGCTGATACCGCAATAGAAATTGAAACAGGACCTGAAGTATTGACTGGTTCAACCCGGCTTAAAGCAGGAACAGCTCAGAAAATGGTTCTTAACATGATCTCAACTGCTTCAATGGTTCAGATTGGAAAAGTATATGGAAACTTGATGGTGGATGTTCAGCCTTCCAACAGCAAGCTGATCGACCGTGCGAAACGAATCATAGAGGAAGCTACGGGTACCGACAGAAATACAGCCGAAGAAAAATTTATTCAGGCAAATCACAATGTCAAAGCTGCAATTGTAATGACCTTGCTTCATTGCACATATGATGAAGCCATTGTACGACTGAATGCAGCTCACGGCTTTGTTCGCAAAACACTTAAGGAGGAATGATCAAATGACTAAGGAACAACAAATGGCAGCATCTATCTTAAAAAATATCGGTGGACAAGAGAATTTGTATAAGATTATGCACTGTCAAACACGTCTGCGACTTACGGTTAACACGAAAGAGAAAGTCGATATGGAAGGCTTAAGATCAATTAACGGAGTCTTAGGTGTCGTTGACGATGACACGTTGCAAATTGTTGTCGGACCAGGAACGGTAAACCGAGTTGCAGCGTCTCTGAGTTCGTTGACTGGTTTGAATATCGGGGAAGAAAATAACCCTGATGACCTAAGTCTAGAAGAACGCGCAGCAATAAATAAACAAGAAATTAAGAATAGGTCAAAGAAAACACCGATCAAACAATTATTAAAAAAGATCGGCAATATTTTTATTCCTCTGATTCCTGGATTGGTCGCTTCAGGGCTGATCAACGGAATTGCTAATTTTTCGATCAATGCCGGTGCCGATCCTAAGTCGACACTGCTTTCAATTATGGTCGTTATCGGCAGCAGTCTATTTACCTTCTTAGCGATTTTAGTTGGGTGGAATACAGCCAAAGAGTTTAATGGAACACCGGTTCTTGGAGCAATCATGGGCATGATTCTATTTAATCCGGCACTTGCCAACCTGACTATTTACGGTGAAGCATTGACGCCCGGACGCGGTGGTTTATTTGGTGTCATTTTCGCTGCTTGGCTAATTACACTCATTGAGAAACAAGTTCGTAAAGGCGTACCAAACAGTCTAGACATTATTATTACTCCACTAATATCTCTTTTGACCGTCGGACTTCTTTCACTTTACGCCATTCAGCCATTATTCGGTGTTTTCACAGATGCAATCACAAACGGTATTCAATCCATTTTAAATATTGGCGGTATCGTTGCCGGTGCACTCCTTTCAGGTTTCTTCCTCCCACTCGTGATGGTTGGATTGCATCAAGGGCTAACTCCGATTCATCTCGACTTGATTCACCAATTTGGTTATACGAGCTTGCTTCCCGTTCTTGCTATGGCCGGTGCGGGTCAGGTCGGTGCAGCCATTGCCGTCTACGTTAAAACTAAGAATAAGAAATTGCGTAATAACATCAAGGGGGGATTGCCTGTTGGATTTCTAGGCATTGGCGAACCTTTACTTTATGGCGTGACGCTCCCGCTTGGTCGGCCATTTATTACCGCTTGTATCGGCGCAGCATTTGGCGGTGCTTTTCAAGCGGTCATGCATACTGGAGCGCTCGGTATCGGTGTCTCTGGTTTGTCTTTAATTCCCCTAATTGCCCAAAATAAATACGTGTATTATTTTATTGGGCTCATTATTGCATACGCAGCAGGATTTATTCTCACCTATCTTTTCGGCTATAATGAGAAAATGGCAGAGAATATTAAATGAGCGGATCGCTATAAATAAACGCTAAAGAAATGGAGCGGTGATTCTCCGCTTCATTTCTTTTTTCAGCAAAGAACAGATGAAAAGGAGTGTTTCTATTGCTTGGCTACTCCGTCTATTTAAATCAACCGATTAATGAGCAGTTGGAACGAATGAAGCGTTACCGGGATCATGGATTCAGAAGAATCTTCACTTCTTTACATATCCCAGAAGAAAATTCAGCCACCTATCGGGAACGATTGAGCGAATTGGGATTATGGGCAAAGAAAAATAAGATGCATGTTACTGCGGATATCGCTGCGGATTCCTTAGGCGCACTGCGCTTAAGCTTAAATAAAGCAAGCCAATTAAAGGACATAGGGATTCGTGCACTTCGGCTCGATGACGGATTTGATGAAAAATCTGCCGTTGCACTTTCAAACCAAATGGCTATTGTTCTTAATGCAAGCACGCTCACCCCTCAATCATTAGCGGCCATGCTGCGTGAAGGGATGATTGCAAGCCAGGTGACTGCGTGCCATAACTTCTATCCAAGACCAGAAACCGGACTATCGCGGCAAGCCTTTCGTCGATCTAATGCGTGGTTTAAGGAAGCCGGATTATCGGTTGCAGCTTTTTTCCCTGGAGATCAAAATTGTCGCGGACCGTTATTTAAAGGGTTACCTACTCTTGAAGACCATCGTCATTATTCACCATTTGCTGCTTTCGTCGATCTGCTCCATGAATCTGTCGATGATTTAATCCTTGGTGACCCAGACATGTCGAGTCAGGTACTTGAACAGTTTATTGCATGGGACAAAGGCATCATACTACTCCATGCCCACCCTGAAATTCAAGATAAAAAGCTACTTAAAACACTCAGTACGGTACAAACGAATCGACCAGACGAAGCTAGGGATTGCGTACGATCCTATGAATCACGTATGCTGCATCTGGTGGATACGCCCATTTTGCCAAACCATCATCATCGACCACGTCCCACGGGTTCGATTACGATCGACAATCAATGCTATGGTCGATATCAAGGAGAGATCCAAATCAGTAAACATGATCTTGTTGCAGATGAAAAAGTGAATCGAGTAGGGAGGATCATCTCCAAGGATTTGCCACTTCTTCAGTATATTAGCGGCGGTACCAAATTCCAAATTGTCTGGGAAAGCAAGTGCACAAATAAATGAACCTATTTCCCTAAAAAATCAGCAAACCGACATGCTCCGATTTGCTGATTTTGTTTCTCTATTTAATTAACGGTACTTCAACAAGCAGTTTCCGATTGACTTTTTCTTCTGTTTTAGGTTTGAGTGTTTTGGAATCGCTTGTATTTACTTCCGTGAAATGCGTTTGGCCATCTTTATTCTGCGGCACAATAGGCGGATTAACGATCATCTTAAAATAGAACAAGCTTAAGACTAACAACAAGCAGATCAGAGTCAGTAACTCTTTCTGTTTGGCGCGCATCTGCTCAGCTCCTTTATGCACTTGTCTGTCCCTAGTTCCAGTGTAACGTGGAACTGTAAAGTAGCTTTTAAGCCCAATTAAAGATTTCGACAGTCAGCGATGCTTGGCACATCTTGTCTCAATCTGAGATGCAAAAAAACAACCCCTCCCAATATTAGGAAGGGGCTGTTTGACTTGCTCTTAATTCCATTAACTGTCCAATCGCTTTCGTTTCATTTCTTTGCCTTCACTGCTGAACAAGGTTGGATGATCTTCGATGACGGTTTCCAAGTGTACCGGTCTTCCCCACAATTGAAACAAGTAGTTCAGGACACCTTCAAGATCGCGGAGATCCAGTTCGGTGCCTTCGTATCGATGCTTCAGAAGCAATTCACCGCTATGATGGTAATCGCCGTTTTCAACAACAATGTACGGAAATCCGCCATTGATGCGCATCGAAACGAGTTGATCGCGAACGTTCTTCCAATCCTTATCGGTAATCGCGTATTGATCGCCTTTCTTTTCGAACATGAATAGATCCTCACGCTGAACAAGTTGCTTGGTTAAGTAATTTCGAATAAAGGATTGATCCGATTCCAGCTCACGGACTTCAAAGATTTTCTCACGGCCGGTGCCTTCCTTGACGCCGAAGCTGAGCATTTCTTGACTGGGGTGATTGTAGCGTTCTTCGATATCCTCGAAAATCTTTAACCCAAGGTAGTACGGATTCAGACTTTGCTGTGATGGCTGAACAACCTGGGCATTCAACTTGGCAAATTCAACCGCTTCATCTGAAGTCAGATCCAGTTCACGCAGGATTCGCTGATGCCAGTAGGAGGCCCAGCCTTCATTCATGATCTTTGTTTCTAGTTGCGGCCAAAAATAAAGCATTTCCTCACGCAGCATTGTGAGAATGTCGCGCTGCCAATCTTCAAGTACCCTGCTGTACTCTTCAATAAAGAACAATAAATCTTTCTCAGGGCGATTTGGAAATTTGGTTTCTTCTTCATTTTGCCCATCGCCTTCATCCGTTTTATCCATGTCAATGAGGTCTTGATATTGCGAAATTGGCTTCCTTTTCTTTTTTACTGGTTTGCCCGGCTTACTATCCAGCCAATCACCTTTGCGAATGATACGCGGATCGACATGTTCTTGTATGGCAAGCACCGCATCCAAAAATTTTTCGACTTTCTTGCTCCCGTACTGTTCCTCATAATTATGAATCCGCTCAGCGGTTGCACTCATACTTTCAACCATGTCGCGGCGTGTGTTGGAAAAGCGGACATTATTTTTGAAAAAATCGCAATGGGCGAGCACATGGGCAGCGATCATTTTATTTTGGATAAGACTATTCGTATTTAATAAGAAGGCATAGCACGGATCGGAGTTAATGACCAATTCATAGATTTTACTAAGACCGAGATCATACTGAAGCTTCATTTTGTAAAACTGCTTTCCAAAACTCCAATGGGAAAAGCGCGTCGGCATTCCGTAAGCACCGAATGTATAAATGATTTCTGCAGGACAGATTTCGTAACGCATCGGGTAAAAGTCAAGGCCAAATCCTTCTGCAACCTCTGTTATTTCCTCAATTGATCGTTCGAGCTCTTTATGGTCCGTATCATTCATCGATCGCAGCACCCTTTCCGATTCATGATCAGCAATCACTTTGACTTATTCTTCATCTTATGAGTCGAACCGGACAAAATATACCGGGCAACTCCCCAGAATGCTAAGTCTTTTATCTTTCATCCGATCTTTTGATACGATCAGCCTATTGCGCTGTGAAGATGGATTCCGTCCTGCTTTAATCATGAGTCGTTGATCGATGCCTTTTTATTGCATCATCGCTGCGGATGCTCGACTCAACAGGCTTATTCTGCTTTTTGGTTGAGATCCTTTTCCGCTGGCGTCACTTTGGAGCGGTGGTCGATCGTCCGATTCAGCAAAATACGGATCTGCTCCGCATCCAGCTGATAACCACGACTACCATTCCGGTAAATCATTTGTTCATACTGTTCGATTAACAGATAAAGTGCGCAACCGTCGTTTTGTTCATCAAAGCGTTGTGCAAACTCGCGCAACGTTTCTGAATCCGAACGTTCCCATCCATCAAGCGCAAGCACACGAAGCAACCGCTGGAATAAGTACACAAAGTCTTGATCATGCTCAATTGATTTTTTATGCAGCTGATAAACATAGACTGCCCGAAACCATTTTTTACGGGTCAGAAACGCAGCAATCGCAGCAGCGAGAAGGATACCTGCGGCTGTCCAAGCAATCGCTTTCCAATGAACAGCTGGCGTTTCTGCACCAGCGTTGTTCGTTTGAGCTTTCGTCTGAGATTCCGTATTGTTTTGCTTTGCCGTTTTCTGCTGCGGATCCTTTTGCTGCTGTTGCTCCTTTTGGTTCGTACTCTGTTGATTTTGATCAGATTCAGCGCTGCTGCCGGATTGCTGCTGTGTATCTGAACGTTCAGAAGCATTCGTCGAATTCTCAGATGCAAACTCGCTCGGGTTGCTGAACGAAGGCGTTGCTTCAAAGCTGACCCAGCCGCTGCCCTGAAAATAAACTTCTCCCCAGGAATGTGCGTCTGCATTGGTAATCCGATATTCGTTTAAGTCGATTGTTTTTCCCTTGACTTTTTCCTGAACGTTGCGAACATATTCGCCGGACGTAAACCCTTTAACCCAGCGTGCCGGAATCCCCGCTGAACGCAAAAGTACCACCAGCGATGTTGAGAAATTGTCGCAATAGCCGACTTTTGACGCAAACAGAAATTGATCAACATAGTCCTGATCGTTTGACGGAACCGGAACGCGATCGGTCGAATAGGTAAATCGTGATGATCGCAGATAGTTTACAACTGCATTCACTTGATCATAGCGGTTCGCCTTTCCGTCGGTCAGCCGTTTTGCGAGCGTTTGTACACGCTTGGGCAATTTCTGAGGCAATTGCAAATAAGTGTCACGTATGATTTGCGGATCATTTGCTGAAGCAGGTGCGCGCAGTGCCGATGTGTGATAACTTGGAGCCTCGTAGCGAATGGTCGCCTGATCCGCCTTCCGTTCATCAACAGTCAGTAATTGTCCATTGAGCTGATCGAGCTTCACTTGTTTTCCTGGAACCGTAATCTGCTGCGGCTCGCCCGCATAAGGCAAAATCGCCGGACTGCTGCTGGAAAAGCGCAGTACAGCCGTCTGCTCATTTTTCTTGGTCTTCGCTCCGTAGAGCGTGAGCATTTCGGACAATGAGCGCGAACCGGATATAGGCATGAAATAACGGTTGCCGTTACTCCAGCCATGCCCGGTGTAATGATCCTTGTACGCGACGCGCCAATATTGCGGTGATCCGCTGATTGCAGCGGTAAACAGTGGGGTTTGATCCATCGCAATTGAGCCGCCTAAACGCGAATCATCATCATCGTAACCAATCCTTTGGTTTCCTGAGAAAAACGAATCATTATTAAAGAAACTCAGCCCGAGTCCGCTTACATAGTTTGACGGACCTTTCCACAAACTGTCCGGCTTTGGCAGCATCAGTGCAAACAAAAGGAAGGCAGCAATGACCATCCCTGTTACAGCAAACCAGCTCCTAGTCATTCTCAGCGAATGGGTCTTGTCACCTTTTTGAACAAAATTTTGCCATTGATGAAAACTCAACAGAGCAAGTGCAACCGCTGCCTGAACAACGATGGTTTGCCGCCCATCGAAATACGTCAGCGTGTCGATCGCCAGACTGCTCAACATGGCAAGCGCAACAAAGAGTATAATCCGTCCCTTCTCCAGCCAATGATTCACCGTGAATAGAACGAATCCAAAGACAAGGTAAAACATGAACGCACTAAATACGTCCGGGATCTCGGCAGCATCGCCTTGCCAAAGCGAATGGAAACTGTCGCGTGTTTGTCCTAAAAATAGCAAAAACCACTCGGGTTGTAAGAACGGGTAGGCTTTGAAGAAATAAAAATGTACGGCATGCAGAATTAACCCCGCACAAACCGTCACGCAAAGCCATTTCGGCAGCTTAAAATAAACCATCACCAGCATACTCCCGATAAACAGGAGCAGCAGCAGCTTGGCATTTAAGATTGTTAGAACAAGAAGCGGTTGAAAGCAGAACCATAAGAGCAGCCCGGACAGGCCGTAGATGATGGTTCTTGCGACCAATGAGTTACGGCCTTCACGCATAATCGTCACCTGTCTTTCCCTTTGATATTGCCTGCTTTTTCGTGACATAGAGAATTGAAAACCACGAAGACGGTTGCTGCGGATGTACCTGGGGCGTTTGCTTCCCAACGATGTAGAACAATTTTTGCGGACGTCTGTAGGTGTCTGCAAAACGGCTCATCACGGCAGCCAGACCTTCATCGGTACTTACGGCATAACCGATATTTTTTGCACGTGTCGTCATCTGAACCTCGTCTAATTCAAGCACCTGTTCTTTAGTCAATTCAGCTAATGCTTGATAAGCAGTCACAAGCGTACGCTCTGAATGATCATGAAGAAGAAGCGGTTGAGTCCCGGAACGATAGCTCAGGGACACGGTAAATCCGCAGTTTAGCAACGTTTTGAGCAGAGAAGCGGTATAGGAAACGGCAAGCTCGAATCGTTCATTCTCTTCTGTTTTTGTTGCAACAAGAGTCACTGAGGCTAGGCGCTCATGGTCCGGCTCGAAAAGCTTGGTAACTAATGTGTTGGTTCGCGCGGCAGATTTCCAGTCCAGCCATGAAGGCCGGTCACTTGGACGATAGTCCCGAACACCGGCAAAATCAGCCCTATCCGCTTCTTCAGAAGACGCATAGGCACCACTATGACGGATCAGATTTAAATCGTCGACCGGGAGCTGAACGGGCTTTGGATAAACAAAAACAGTAGTCGCATCGGATATAAAGACCGTTCTTTTAAAAAAGCCAAATGGATCGCCAACGGTCAGTTCCAGTTGATTCAAGGAGAACGTTCCTCTTGGCATATTGAGCAAACGGGTCGTGGTCGTTAGTTCTGAAGTAAGCCATATAAGCATTTGCGTTTTCGTCGTCGCATGCGCAAGCCTCTGGTCATCGGGACGCTCAATCAAAGTCAGAAGAAAGAAAGGGACTGCCCATCGCCGCTTTAAACGTACCGTCAGGTGGAGCGCATCGCCAGCAAAGATCCTTTGATTCACATTTGTACGTTCAACAGTCATTGAGCGAAATGGATACACGAAAAGGAGCAGCAGATACAGATCTACAGGAATAAAGACATAAAAGAGGAACCAAGTCAGAAAACCGCCTTGAGCAAGTGCAAACAGAAACAAAACAACGGTAAGCGTAAGCGCAGGAAGTATGCGCATAAAACTGCGTAATAAACGCCTCAGCCAACGTTTCCGTGTCATTGCAGCGGTTCCTTTAGCGATACAGGAATTTTAATGCTCGCGAGGATCTCCTGAATGAGCATGTGCGCATCCTTTTGCTCATAAGCCGCCTCTGCCTTAAGCAAAAGGCGATGGGCAAGGACATAAGGAGCAACCGCCTTCACATCATCTGGGATTGCATAGTCCCGCTGTGCCACGAATGCGTAAGCCTGAACCGCGCGAAGCAAGCTAATCGTGCCGCGCGGACTGATCCCCAAGGCAATCGATGGATGGGTACGCGTTGCTTCCACGAGATCCATTAAATAATTTTTGATCGCATCAGAAACGAAAACCGCTGCGGTTAAATGACGGAGATAGAGCAGATGATCGATGGAAAGAACCGGCTTCAATCTGCTAAGCGGGTCACGATCCGAATCCCGATCAAGCAACGACAGCTCATGTTTTCGATCTGGATAGCCAATTGACAATTTCATCAGAAAACGGTCAAGCTGCGCTTCAGGAAGCGCATAGGTTCCTTCGTACTCAATCGGATTCTGCGTGGCCATGACAAAGAACAATTCAGGCAGCGCCCGAGTGACCCCGTCAACGGTCACATGCCCTTCAGCCATTCCTTCAAGCAATGCAGACTGTGTCTTCGGTGAGGTACGATTGATTTCATCGGCAAGAATAATATTGCCCATAATTGGGCCCGGTCTAAATTCAAATCGGGATTCCTTTTGATTATAGATGGACAGTCCGGTGATATCGGAAGGCAGAAGATCCGGCGTAAACTGAATGCGTTTGAAATCAGTGCCGATTAATTTGGCGATCGTTTGCACCATGAGCGTTTTGCCCACACCGGGAATATCTTCAATGAGTACATGCCCGCCGGCAAGTAGGGCTACTATAATGAGTTTCACAGCTTTTCGTTTGCCAACAACAACACGTTCAACATGATCTAATAATTCAGAAATCGTCTGATGCGCCTCAATGCTTGGATTCATAAGTGACCTCACTTCTCACAGATTTCATTTTTCGATTATTATTTAGTCGTTCTTTTTTATTGTACAAAAAAAGAGCCGTTCTTTCCAAGGATCGGCTTAAAGGCTTCTTTTTCCGCCGGGTTCGCCGGCTTTTGCTAAAAAATAATCAAAGTTGACGTTTGAGCTGTTCGGCCGAGGCGACCAATGTTTCGACACCGCCGCTCAGCTGGTCGATGATCGCCGCAAGTTCCCGAATGGTTTGATCGGTTTGCTGCGACAAACGGCTGTTTTGATCGGCGGTTTTAATGATTCCTTCGAATTTCTCTCCGGTATGTGCCGACTCTTGCATCCCCTTCTGAATAATTGCCGTGGTCTGATCCAGCGAAACGGCAACTTCATGAGAGACGGTCGTTGAATTTCCGATCAGTTCAGCGATTTGAGTCATGGCATTACTGGTCTGATCGGCAAGCTTCTGAATCTCCTTGGCAACAACCGCAAACCCTTTGCCGAATTCACCGGCACGCGCGGCTTCAATTGCCGAATTAATCGCTAAGATATGGGTTTGCTCTGAAATTTCTTTAACTAATTGAATGACACGGCCAATTTTATTTGATGATTGCTCAAGCTGACTGACCATACCTGCCATCTCATGTACTGAATGAAAAGCTGCCTCGACCTGTACAAGCAGTCGATCCAACTGGCCTTGGCCTGCAGCAGCATGCGCTTTTGCATGCTGCGACAGTTCGTTTCGCTTCACTGCAGTCTCTCGGACACGTTCAAACTGGTGCATTTGACTGCTCATTAATCGCTTGTTCTCTTCCGACAAATGGACCAGTTGATGACTGACGTTTCGAATTGCTGCGCGCAAATCTTCGCGTCCGACTGCATACTCTTTTTTTAAAGCTTTTTCGTATTCTGCATCGTACGCTTCCAGGACCACTTGCTGCTCAAAACTGATCATTTTATTGATTGCCTGAATCATGCGCTCAGCATCCGCTCTGTCTGCCATCCGAGTCAATACAAGGGTCACTAAGCTCGAGGTTAAGTTCTGGAATGCCCCCATATAAACCGGCGGCTTCAGCCCAATCCTGTAATGGATCATTCCCACTCGATTTCTACGCGCAAGAAATGCTTCATCCAGTACGCCTGAAAAAAGCTCAAGAACATGACTTGCAAGGGTCTGGCTCAACTTTTCAACCGTACTGTTCTGTTCAATGATCTTCTTCAGTGAATCAATTTTATTAAATCCAGCATAAAATTCATGCGCGATCCGTGCCATTTCTTTCTCAACGAATGGACGCATCATTTTTAAGATTTGCAGGTCTTCCTCATTTAAGCCCAGCATCTCTATTTTTTCCAATACATCCGGGTTTTGAATGTTCAGATTGACCTTTTCCGATTTTGCGCGAACCAGCAATGAATGCTGCTTTTTCCTTCTCAACACGTGCATCGTCCAACCCCTTCTGCAGCCCTTTGTCATCGGGTGACGGCGAGCGTCTTATCAAAAACAAATGCTCAAATAAGACGGTCGTCTGCTCGATCTCCTAAGTTTATCCGTTCTCTGTTCCGATTTGCAACCGTTCACCATTTTGTTTATGCCAGATACTTTTCGGTAAAATCACTTTCCGCGAGTGGCTGACTGTAATAATAACCTTGAATCGCGCGACAACGGCATGCCTCAATAGCCCTTAGCTGCTCTTCCGTTTCGATTCCTTCAACGATCACATCCACCCAAAGCTGCTTCGCCAACGTTACAATGGCCGCGACAATTGCTTGATCTCGGTGATTTCGAACAATATCGATCACAAAGGAACGATCGATTTTCAACTGATTAATCGGCAAATTTTTTAAATAGCTGAGCGAACTGTACCCGGTTCCAAAATCATCGAGGCTGACACCGACGCCAAGTGCTCGAATCTCATTCAAAATACGCACGGAGCGCTCAAGATCCTCGGCCATCATCGATTCAGTGATTTCCAAGTTAAGTCTGTTCGGAGCAAGCCCGCTCATTTTCAGTGCATGTGCGACTTGTTTGACAACCGTCTCATCACGAAACTGATTAAACGACAGATTAACCGAGATGGGGACATTCAACGCACCTGTCTCCTGCCATTTTTTCATTTGTCTGCACGCCTCATTCAGCACCCACCAGCCGATTTCCCGAATGATGCCCGTTTCCTCGGCCACCGCAATAAAGCCGCTTGGCGGCAATATGCCGTGAATCGGGTGCTCCCATCGTAGCAGCGCCTCTACACCGACGAGTGCACCGCTGCCGGCATCGACTTGCGGCTGATAATACAACACAAATTGTTGCTTGTACAATGCCTTTTGCAGCTCATCCTCAATACATATCTTTTTCATCAACTGCTGATGAAGCATCGTGTTATAGAAAAAATAGCTTTCTTTTGTGTCCTTCTTTGCTTCGCGCAATGCAGCATCGGCACAGCCAAAGAGCTGCACACTGTTGGCGCCATCTTGAGGAAAGCGTGAGATACCGATACTGTATGTCGCATAGATCTCTTTGCCATCAACGATGAACGGCAGCTCAGAAGTATGTGTCAACAGTTCGGCGGCATCAATGAGTTCGCTCCTACTCAAACGATTCTTGAACAAAATCATGAATTCATCACTGCTGATACGGTAGAGTTCTGCCGCAAGCGGTTCAAGTGCTGCATTGATACGCCCGGAGAGCATGATCAGCAATTTATTTCCAATCGTCCGCCCATACATTTCATTAATCATCTTCAGCCGATCGATATTGATCTTAAACACGGAAAAGGAATGGTCTTTGCGCTGATCGATCATCGCTTCAATGACTTCCTCAGCAACCAGTTGATTCGGCAATCCGGTAAGCGGATCATGATAAGCCTTAAATCGAATCGCCTCTTCCTTTTTTTGATCATTGTTATCTTTTAATTGCTGATAATTTTCCATAATCAGCTGCAAGTTCAAGTTAACGATTTTTTCCAACGCTTTAGAAATGATTAGCGCCTGTTCGCGACAATTCACTTGTCGATTGATCGCCTCAATGATGCAATTAATGAAACCATGTGACAAAGCAATCTGGTTGGACAAATCCAGCTGATAGCGGAAGCACAAAAGCGCCTGTTCACGACTGGAACGTATAAAGCGTTGGTCAAGAACGCCGCTTAAAAACATTTGCGTAATTTCAACGTTTTTATCGCGAATCGTTGTGCTTAATGATCTTGGTAAAAGCGTGCTCTGAAACTTAAAAAGATCAAACACAAATTCGGTTGTTGCATCAGCAATCTCATCACTTAAGCGGAGCAGAAATGGCCGAACCCAGCGCAGTAGTTGCAGATCAAACAAATGAAGATTGAGCAGTTGAATCCGTCGGCGTATCCGATGATCGCTGATTGACAACTCTGCAGGCTGTTCTTTTACTTTTTTTAACCAGTTTGCTTTGTTCCATTGGTCACTCATCGTTTGGCGTGCTCCCTCGTCAGTTCTTAATCTAGCGTTGAATGTTCATTATTTATATCGTCAGATACGAATGAAACATGAACACATTGGTTTTCAAGACTAATTTTGTGTCATTCGTTGTTCCGAATAGCCGACTGATGTCGCTTTTCATACACGTATTAATCGCTTTTATGTAGCATTGTAAGCTTTTCTCCCTAAATGTGCATGATGCTACAAGACTATTTATTGTGAAAAACGAATAATTTTGTGAAATTTATGCATTGACGGTCCATGTAATCCATGATAGTATTCAAGTTAACTTAATAAACTCTTATTAAGAGCGGCGGAGGGACTGGCCCTATGAAGCCCGGCAACCTTTCAGATTTATGAAAAGGTGCTAATTCCAGCAAGATTTTCCAATGCGAAGTCTTGAAAAATAAGAGGGTGCGGATTGTCACAGAAGCCTCTCTAACTAGAGAGGCTTTTTATTTGCCCCACTTAACCAAGCGGATTGAAACAGGAGGATGAAAGAATGGGTAAAGTATTGAGCGCGAATCTCGGCTATCCAAGAATTGGGGAAAAAAGAGAATGGAAGCGAGCTCTCGAAGCTTTTTGGGCAGGCAAATCATCAAAAGAAACTTTTTTAGAAACCATTAAAACGTTACGACTCAGCTACTTAAAAAAACAAAAGGATCTCGGCGTTGATCTGATTCCGATTGGCGATTTCAGTCTCTATGACCATGTTCTCGACACCGCGGTTCTCTTCGGCTTGATTCCTGATCGTTTTCAAACGGATGAAAAAGAGATAGCTTTAGAGACCTATTTCTCCATCGCACGAGGAAATCAGGATGCCGAAGCATCGGAAATGACCAAATGGTTTGACACAAACTATCACTATATCGTTCCGGAAATCAGCAATGACACGAAACCGCATCTGACGAAAAACCGTCTTCTTGATCTCTTCAATGAAGCCAAAAACGAACTTGGCATTGTTGGAAAACCGGTGATTGTCGGACCGATCACTTTATTAAAATTGGCAAAAGGCTATGATTCCGATCACTTCGACACATTGCTTGACGCGCTGCTTCCTCTCTATGTTCAAGTACTTGCTGAACTGCAGGAAGCCGGAGCAGAGTGGGTACAAATTGATGAACCGATTCTGGTCAAAGCACAAAGTGAGGAAGATCTTGCCGCATTCAGCAAGGCTTACGCCTACATCAAGAAAAATGTTCCTGAATTGAAGTTGCTGCTGCAAACGTATTTCGAGGCGCTGGATCACTATCAAGAAGTGACTGCTCTTCCGGTTGACGGATTCGGATTTGATTTTGTTGCCGGTAAAGCGGGAAATCTTGCAGCCATCAAGACCTACGGGTTTCCAAAAGATAAAGTACTTGCAGCAGGAGTAGTCGACGGCCGTAACATTTGGAAAACCGATCTTTCCGCAACTTTTACGGAATTACAAACCTTGCTCTCTGCAGTAAAAGATCATAAGAATCTTTGGGTAACGCCATCGTCAAGCCTTCTTCATGTTCCGGTAACGGTTTCCAATGAAACGGAGCTTGATCCTGTTTTAAAGCATGCCCTTGCATTTGCTGATGAAAAACTAGGCGAAATTGTGGTTCTTGCCAAGGGACTGAATGAAAGCGAGGCAGCAATCTACGGTGCTGTTGAGCAAAATCGTGCTGATCTGAACGCCCTGCAGCAGTCGGTTCACCGCAATAATGCAGCGGTTCAAGCAGAGCTGGATCAATTGAGCAAAGAACTTCCAACGCGACCTGCTTCCTTCGATTTGCGCCAACAGGTGCAAGCGGATGCGTTCCAACTGCCACCGCTTCCGACCACAACAATCGGCAGCTTCCCGCAAACAAAAGAAGTTCGCCAAGCACGCCGCAATTGGCGCAAGGGCGAATGGTCGGACAGCCAATATGATCAATTTATTAAAGAAGAAACGAAAAAATGGATTGACATTCAAGAGGAAATCGGTCTGGATGTACTGGTACACGGCGAATTCGAACGCAACGATATGGTTGAGTATTTCGGTGAAAAACTGGACGGCTTTGCATTCACGCGCTTCGGATGGGTCCAATCGTACGGCTCCCGCTGCGTGAAGCCGCCACTGATCTTTGGTGATGTTTCCTGGAAAGAACCGATGACCGTAAAGGAAAGTGCCTATGCACAATCCTTAACCAATAAACCGGTTAAAGGGATGCTCACCGGCCCGGTCACCATTTATAACTGGTCTTTCGTTCGAAACGACATTAGTCAAGCCAGCGTCTTTAACCAGATTGCGCTTGCACTTAAAAAAGAAGTCCATGCACTTGAAGAAGCCAATATCCGTATGATTCAGGTTGACGAACCCGCGCTTCGCGAAGGGCTTCCGCTTAAGGAAGAGAAGAAAGCAGGCTACCTGCACGATGCTGTTTATTCGTTCAGGCTTGCGACAACCTTTGTTAAAAACGACACACAGATTCATACGCATATGTGTTATTCCGAATTCGATGAAATCATCGACACCATCGATGCTTTGGATACGGATGTGATCTCGATTGAAGCGGCACGCAGCCACGGCGAAATCATTGCAACCTTCGAGGACTTCCATTACAAGAAGGGGATTGGCCTCGGTGTCTATGATATTCACAGCCCACGCATTCCAAGTGTAGCGGAAATGAAATCCTACGCCGAACGCGCATTGAACGTTCTTGATCCAAAAGTTGTTTGGATCAACCCGGATTGCGGCTTAAAAACACGCCGCACGGAAGAAACCGTCCCTGCACTTAAAAATATGGTTGAAGCAGCGCAGCAAGTGCGCGCCGAACTCAGCCATACCGTTTCTCGATAAATCAAAGCGTACAAACAAGCCGCGACACGAAGTCGCGGCTTGTTCGGTTTCATCACACGTTTATCCCCTTATGGCGCCTAAAATCAACGCTTCGATTGTCTTCGCCGCGGGCGTCTTGTTTCGTTGACGGAGACTGCTGCTTATCTTAGTAGGATGAGTAGCAGCAAATTCATATCGATTCTTTACTTACAAAAAAAGAGCCTGCACAAGGCTCTTTTTTTCTGTACCACTCACATATTATGGGACGAATCGCGCAGTACAACATCGGGATGCTTTTGCTGAAACCAGCGCAGTGAGAAATCATTTTCAAAAATGATCACCGGGCGGTCTTTATAATCGGTAACCACCAGATTGTTGGCGTTGCGGCGAAGTGCTTCTGCATCCTCGCGACTTGCAATCCATTTTGCTACCTGATGCGGCATCCGTTCAATGTCCAGAGCAACACCGTACTCAGCCTGCATGCGGTAGACAAAGACATCAAACTGCAGCGTTCCGACAACGCCGAGAATGGTCTCTTCATAAGGCGTTTTATAGACCTGAATCGCACCTTCCTGTGCCAGCTGACTGACCCCTTTGAGAAAGTGCTTTTGCTTCATTGCGTTTTTGGCTCGCACTTTAGCAAAATGCTCCGGAGCAAACTGCGGCAATGCACCAAAATTAAACGTATCTTTCGCTTGGCATACCGTGTCGCCAATCTGATAGAAGCCTGTATCGTAGAGCCCAACAATATCCCCTGGAAATGCATCATCAATCATTTCACGGCTGTCGGCAAAGAATTGCTGTGGCTGTGCGAGTTTCAACGGCTTGCCCGTTCGATCGAGATAGACGCTCATGCCTTTCTCAAATTTACCGGAACAGATCCGCAGAAAGGCAATTCGATCGCGATGCGCCGGGTTCATGTTTGCTTGAATCTTGAAAATAAACCCTGAAAAATTCGGGTCATTCGGTTGAACGATGCCTTCACTCGAGTGCCGCGGCTGCGGCTGCGGGGCAAGTTTCAAATAGTGTTCCAAAAATGTCGGAACACCGAAACTTGAGATCGCGCTCCCGAAAAAGACCGGTGTCTGCTTGCCGGCTTTCACCGCCTCAAGATCAAAACGGCTTCCTGCTTCATCCAGAAGCATCAGGTTTTCTTCCAGCTGACTCAAGGTATAATCGTCAACCTGATCCTTTAAGATATCCGTCAGTTCCTCAACCTCGCCTAAATTCTGAACCTGGCGCTCTCTTTTTTCGTTATACCATTCGATTTTATGATCCTGCCGGTCGTAAACCCCGCGAAAGGACTGCCCCATCCCGATTGGATAGTTGATCGGATAGGATTCGATACCGAGCACATTTTCAATTTCCTCAAAAAGTTCCAATGGATCCTTGCCTTGACGATCCAGTTTATTGATAAATGTAAAAATCGGAATCCCGCGGTCACGGCATACCTTAAATAGTTTTATCGTCTGCGGTTCAACGCCTTTAGCGGCATCGATAATCATGACAACGCTGTCGACTGCCATTAACGTTCGATACGTATCTTCACTGAAGTCCTGGTGCCCCGGGGTATCCAAAATATTAATCTTATACCCATCATACTCAAACTGCATCACACTGGAGGTTACGGAGATCCCTCTCTTTTTCTCCAACTCCATCCAGTCTGAAGTCGCAAATTTTTCAGCCTTTCGTGATTTGACCGCGCCAGCCGTTCGAATAGCGCCGCCAAGCACCAGCAGCTTTTCAGTCAGCGTCGTTTTACCGGCATCCGGGTGAGAGATGATGGCGAATGTACGGCGCCTGTTTAATTCCTGCTGTAACCGATTCATGGTTTCCTCCTACTAAGATCAGATCCGACGCAGTCTGTCTCAAGACCGCAGTCAAGAAAAAGGCACTCGCTCTGCCGAATTAAGTCGGCAATTCAATGCGAATGCTTTTTCAATCATTCTTCCTTAATTATATACCTAATTTATGTGAATCATAAATGCTTGTGACTTATTTGCTGACTAATCCGTGAACACGATCCATAACCGCTTTTTTCAAAGCGTTGAATTTCTTATCGCGATCTGCTGCATCGGCGCCTTTAACACCAAAGTAGAACTTAATTTTCGGTTCCGTACCGGATGGGCGCAGGCAGAACCATGACCCGTCTTTCAGTTTATATTTCAGTACATTCGACTTCGGAAGCTTAATCGCCGACGTGCTGCCTGAATCCGTTTCGACTGCCTCAGACGTTTGGTAGTCTTCGATGACAGCAACCATAACACCAGCGACCTCATGCGGCGGCTGCGTGCGGAAGTTATTCATAATCGCAGCAATTTCTTCTTTACCGGTGATCCCTTTCAAGGTCAGCGATTCCAGACCTTCTTCAAAGTAACCATACGTCTTGAATACATCCTGAAGCGCATCATAGAAAGACTTGCCTTGTGATTTAAAGTAAGCAGCCGCTTCGCAAGCAAATAGCGCAGCTTGAACTGCATCTTTGTCTCGGACAAAGGAGCCGATCAAATAGCCGTAACTCTCTTCGTAACCGAATAGGAAGCTGTATTTGCCGCTTAATTCATAGTCATGAATCTTCTCACCAATGAACTTAAATCCGGTCAAGGTGTCGACGGTAGGAATACCGAAAGCCGCTGCAATCGTTCGACCAATTTCAGAGGTGACAATTGTTTTCACAACGACGCCGTTATCGGGCAACAATCCTTTTTCTTTCTTTTGCGTGAGCAAGTAATCGAGCAGCACGGCGCCCGTTTGATTTCCCGTCAGAACGACATAGTCGCCTTGATCGTTTTTTACGGCAACACCGAGACGGTCAGAATCGGGATCCGTTCCAATCAAGAGATCCGCATCCAGCTTTCTGCCATATTCCATCGCAATCTTAAACGCTGCATGTTCTTCCGGATTTGGTGATTTTACCGTTGAAAATTCCGGATCCGGTTCTTCCTGTTCTTTGACAACCGTCACATTTGTGAAACCCCATCTTTTCAAACCATTAATAATCGGGTAGCGGCTCGTTCCATGAAGTGGTGTATAGACGATTTTCAAATCAGAACCAACACGTCTAATCCGTTCAGGATTCAACGAAAGCGTCTGTACCTTTTCTTGATAAGCTTCATCCACTTGATCGCCAACAACTTCCAAGTAGCCGCTTGCCTTCAACTGATCCACATCGCCGACTTGTACGGCAAGTTCATCCTCAACCGATGCCACGAAGCGGATCACTTCATCTGCTTCTTTTGGCGGAAGCTGGCCGCCGAATTCATTGTAGACCTTATACCCGTTATATTGCGGCGGATTGTGGCTCGCCGTGATAACAATCCCGGAAAAAGCATGTAAATCGCGCACGGCAAAAGAAAGAACCGGTGTCGGCCGCAGTGAATCAAAAATATAGGTCTTAATCCCGTGAGCGCCTAAGGTCTTCGCTGCTTCTAAAGTGAATTCAGCAGAGAAATGCCGCGGGTCATGCGCAATGACGACGCCTCGTTTCTTCGCCTCTTCACCGGCATTTTCAATATATCTTGCTAAGCCTTCTGAAGCTTTGCGAATCGTGTACAGATTCAGGCGGTTGGTGCCAGGGCCAATTTCACCGCGCATCCCGCCGGTACCGAATTCCAAATTGGTATAAAAGCAGTCTTCAAGTTTTTCAGGATCATCAGCCATTGCATCCAGCTGCTTTTTCAGCGCAGGATCCAGCTGCGGGTCTGCAATCCATTTTTTATATACGGTCTCCCAACTCATGTGCTCACCCCATCAGATAGTTAAAAGCCTTGATTCCACTACATTTTAAATGTCTTTTTCTATTATATACCAAGTGAACGCTGCCAGCACTAAGGCAGCGGACCTTTGTCATTTTAATTTGCAGTTAGATTTTTCACTGCCTCTTATCGCAGAACATACGATCTTTTCATCCTGTTGTTTGAGGCGTTGATGCATCACCTTGTTGCACAAACGACACTTCAGTTGCCTCGCTTGCCGCGAGCCGTCCAGAAGCCTTCTCAGACTATCTGCGGAGTCTCCTTGGGCCACACTCCCGCAGGGTCCCCTCACGCGGTCATGAATATTTCTTTAGAAAGCTTGTCCCCATACGATTCATCCAGAAGCAGTATTTCTTCGAGCTTTTTATCGCTTGCTTCTCAGCTCAGGGGAAAAATACTTCACAAGCTTTTCCAACGAAATACCTTTAAGCGAATTAAAACAGCCGTCCACATGACCGAACGGCATCTGGTTGGTGACGGCATTCGGCACAACAATACAGTACATCCCCGCTTTTTTTGCAGCCAGCGAGCCGTTGAACGAATCCTCAATCGCAATCGCTTCTTTCGGACTGACCCCAAGCGCATCCAGTGATTTCGTGTACAAGGCAGGATCCGGCTTTACCTTGAGCACATCGTCCCATGATTTAATGCTTTCGAAATAATCAATTAATCCAAAGCGTTTCAAGTGTTTACGCGGCCATTCCCCCTTGGAACTGGTCGCAAGCCCGATTTTCAAACCGAGTTCTTGTGCCTGAACTAAGATCGACTTCACACCAGGCAGTACTTCTTCTTCATCAACAAGTTTATTAAAAAGTGCATCACGTTCACTCTTGAACGCTGCCCTGTCTATTTTCACCTGGGCGTGTTCCTCAAGATAATCAAGGGAATTGAAGCCGTTTTGTGTTCCAATGGCCTGACTCCAAATACTGAGCGGCAAATCGACATGATAGCGGTGGAACATCTTCTGCATGACCAGGTACATAATTCGTTCGCTATCCAAAATAACACCATCAAAATCAAAGACAATTGCTTTAATCATCAAATACAACCCTTCTCAGTGGTCTCAGTCTACATTTTACCATGTGTCGCATTTATTTCTAGCCTTGCTTCCTGAAAACTTTGTGTAAAATCGCCAGCCAGCCGCTGGATCCTTGGAGAAGATCCGTCCATTCCCCTCCCCTCAAGTCACCCAAAATTCACTCTTTTCGTAAAATCAGTCAAGGTTCATCATCGAAAGCATACATTAAATTAATCAACCATCGCTGCAGTCCCGATTGTCCGATTTTATCGTACACATTAAAGGAGGGATTTTACATGAGCAATTTCTTAATATCAGAAGAGGATTGGGATCTTCATCACAAAGGTGAAGAAGATCAGCGCCGCCATAAAGAAAAAGTCAAGGATGCGATCAAAAACAACCTCCCTGATCTGATCAGCAGCGAAAATATCATCCTTTCCGATGGTAAAAAAATGACACGGATTCCAATCCGATCTTTGGATGAATACAAATTGCGGTATAACTTTGATAAAACAAAACATGTCGGTCAAGGTAACGGCAAAAGCAAGGTAGGCGATGTCATTGCAAAAGCGCCTGGAAAACAGCAGGCTCAAGGCGGCGGCAAAGGAAAAGGGGCAGGCGACCGCCCAGGCATCGATTACTACGAAGCCAACATTTCAATTATGGAAATTGAAAAGCTCTTTTTCAAGGAACTAGAACTCCCTCATCTTAAAAGAAAACAGGAGCCGGATATCACCGTCCAGAGCATTGATTACCGAGACATTCGCCGCAAAGGACTTATGGGAAATATTGATAAACGGCGAACGATTCTGTCGGCAATCAAACGAAATGCACGTTCCGGAAAAACCTCCATTCATCCGATTATTGAGGATGATTTACGTTTTAAAACTTGGGAAACAATCGTAAAACCAGAAAGCCGCGCGGTCGTCCTCGCACTCATGGATACAAGCGGTTCCATGGGCATTTGGGAAAAATATATTGCCCGCAGTTTCTTCTTTTGGATGACCCGTTTCCTGCGCACCAAGTATGAAAAAGTATCGATTCAGTTTATTGCCCACCATACTGAAGCCAGTGTCGTCACCCAGGAAGACTTCTTCACAAAAGGCGAAAGCGGCGGGACGATTTGCTCGTCGGCATATCTCAAAGCTCTGGAACTGATTAACGCTTCCTATCCACCGGCCAAATACAATATTTATCCGTTCCACTTCTCCGACGGTGATAATTTGTCATCGGATAATCCAAAATGTGTTCGTCTTGTCAAAGAAATTATGGACATTACTGATTTCTTCGGTTATGGCGAAATCAATCCCTACCACCGATCAAGTACATTGATGAGTGCCTATCGAAGTATCAAGAATGATGCCTTTCATTCGTTTATCTTAAAACAAAAGAGCGATGTCTATCATGCTATGAAGTATTTCTTTCAAAAGGAACAGGAAGATACGGTCGCGCGATAAAGAACACTTGGTACAATCAGTTTATTCAAGAGATACTTGGCGCCCGTAAACAAAGCATGAATGTTTCCTACAAGATAAAAAAACAACCGGTAGTAGGAGAGCTACACGACGCACCGGTTGTTTTTTTATTTTTCCCTTATTTAATCACGATGGATGATCCCGAATCGGTTAAGCGGCCAATAGCGCAGATCAACTTTTCCAACGACCTTTTTTTCACTGATAAAACCGATCTCAGGGACGCGGCTGTCGGTACTGTTCTGACGGTTGTCGCCCATCACCCAGAGCATGCCTTCAGGGACACGTGTTTTGCCGGTCAGCTCTTTCAGTGAGAAGTCCCACGTCAACTGACCAACCAGCATGCTGCGTTTCTCTTTATCGAGGAAGGGTTCCGCGACTGCTTTTCCATTCACATATAACTGATCATTCTTATACTGAATGGTATCTCCCGGAAGACCAATGACACGTTTGACATAGTCGTCCGTTTTCGTTGCATGGAAAATCACCACATCAAATCGTTGCGGTTGCGCGAACTCGTAGTTAAGTTTATTGACAATGAGGCGATCTCCGTTATACAAAGTCGGTTTCATTGACGGACCGTCAACAATATAATTGCCCAAGATAAACGTCCGAACTAAAATCACAATGAGCACAGACAATGTGAGTGCCCGTATCCAGGCAAAGGCTTCACTTCTCTTTTTTTTCTGACTCATGAAACACCGACTCCCAAAAAACATCATTCGCTCGTAAAAATGAATGGTAACATCCAAATTAAGGAAGCTCTAAATATAATACACGATTCGTATACGGATCACAAGAGATGGTGGTGCCGTCCGTTATTTAAGCAAAATCGGTTTTCTGGCTGCATGAACATCAGAAAACCGGGCTGCGCTTAGTCATTAATTTCGCAGGATTCGGCTTTGATTCATCCCCTTGTGTTACAAAACGACACTCCATCTACTCGCTTGCCGCGGTCATCCCAGGAGCCTCCTTAGTAGACATGCTGAAATCTGCGGAGTCTCCTTTGGCCTGCTCTCCCGCAGGCGTCTCGCGCTTTCGTATCTTCTTCCACAGAAGGTGATGACTTTCGCGTTGCATACAGGACGCGGATGCCATCGTTCCTCTTTATGTAAAAAAGCGCCGAGCGAATCGGCACTTTCAAAATTCGATGCACATTATGGTAACACAATGGACTGCATGATTTCCCATTCATTAAGCGGCCAATAACGAATAGATACCTTTCCAATGACCGATTTCTGATCAACAAAGCCAAAGTAGCGGCTGTCTTCACTATTCTGGCGATTGTCGCCCATTACCCATAACTTACCCTCGGGAACGCGCAGCTTACCGGTTTTTGCCTTCAAATTGAAATTTTCCGTGAGCTGCTGGCCTGGGGGCAGCGCATCCTTATAATGCTGTAAATAAGGTTCCGCGACCCTTTTCCCATTGACGTACAGCTGATCGTTCTTATACGTAATCGAATCCCCAGGCAATCCAATGATCCGTTTCACATAATCTTCTGTTTCGGTTGCGTGAAAAACGATCACGTCAAAACGATGCGGTGTACCGACCGTGTAACCGATTTTATTCACGATCAAACGATTTCCATCCTGAAGTGTCGGCATCATCGACTCGCCGCGGACAATATAATTACTGAAAATAAATTGGCGGACAAGAAAAGCAATTAGAATGGCGATGGCGCCCGCACGGATCCAGCTCCATACTTCTCTCTTTGTTGATTGGCTCATTGACTTGCGCGTGTCCCTTCTTGATTTACCGCTCAGCCGTTCCTTTTGGCGATCCGATTCAACGGTTGAGCAAGCTTCCTACATATCTTAATAATTCGTTAGCAGAAGTCGTATTATAACCGTATTCATCAACAAGTCTTGCAATAACTTCATTGACACGTTTCAGCTGCGCCTCATCCGGCGTTTTGCTTGACGTTGTAATTTTCACTACATCCTTGAGATCGGCGAATAATTTTTTCTGAATCGCTTCTTTCAGCCGCTCATGCGACTTATAGTTAAAGCGTTTGCCTTTACGTGCATAGGCAGAAATGCGGATCAAGATCTCTTCTCGGAACGATTTCTTCGCATTTTCGGAAATGCCGATTTGTTCTTCAATGGAACGCATCAGCTTCTCATCCGGATCAACTTCATCACCGGTAATCGGATCGAAAATTTTATTGCTGTTGCAATACGCTTCAACATTATCCAGATAGTTATCCATTAATGTTTTTGCCGATTCTTCAAAAGAATAAACAAATGCCTTTTGTACTTCACTTTTTGCTAATTCATCATATTCGCGGCGGGCAAGTGCAATATATTCAGTGTAACGCGAACGATCCTCGTCACTGATGGACGGATGCTGCGCCAGCCCTTCTTTAATGGAGCGCAAAATATCCAGTGCATTGATCGACGGTACACCTTTCTTAATGATTGCAGAAGAAATCCGGTTGATGACGTAGCGCGGATCAATGCCGCCCATCCCTTCATCAGGAAATTCATTCTGCAGTTCCTTAATATCGGCTTCATTATAGCCCTCAACGATTTCGCCATCGTAGAGCCGCATCTTTTTAATGAGATCAATACCACGACTCTTGGATTCCTTCAAACGGGTCAAGATCGAAAATACAGCTGCCGTACGTAGCGCATGCGGCGCGATATGCACGTTTGCCACATCACTTTCCGAGATCAGCTTCTCATAGATCTTCTCTTCTTCACTAACTTTCAGATTGTACGGAACCGGCATCACAATCATTCGTGAATGAAGTGCCTCATTCTTTTTATTGCTGATAAAGGCCCGATATTCGGTTTCGTTCGTATGCGCGACAATCAATTCATCCGCCGAGATTAAGGCAAAGCGTCCGGCCTTGAAATTACCCTCTTGAGTCAGAGACAGCAAATGCCACAGAAATTTCTCGTCACACTTCAGCATTTCCTGAAATTCCATCAGGCCTCGATTCGCCTTGTTCAGCTCACCGTCAAATCGATAGGCTCTCGGATCGGATTCTGATCCATATTCGGCAATCGTTGAGAAGTCAATGCTGCCGGTCAGATCAGCAATATCCTGCGACTTCGGATCCGATGGACTGAACGTACCGATCCCCACGCGCTTGTCTTCTGAAAGAAAAATACGCTCCACTGGAACGTCCTCAATCTGTCCGCCGTACTCTTTCTCAAGCCGCATCACATTTAACGGTGACAAATTTCCTTCAATGCGGATGCCCGTCTCTTGAAAGAAGTCTTCGCGCAGGTGCGGCGGAATTAAGTGAAGCGGGTCTTCATGCATCGGGCAATCCTTAATGGCATAAATCGCCCCTTCATCGGTCCATGAATACTTTTCCAAGCCGCGCTTCAGCATCGTCACAATCGTTGATTTACCGCCGCTCACCGGACCCATCAGCAGCAAGATACGCTTCTTTACGTCCAAGCGTCGCGCTGCAGGGTGAAAATACTCCTCTATGAGTCGTTCGATCGCTTCGTCAAGTCCGAAGATCTTGTCATCAAAGAAATGATAATGTTTATGTCCGTTCTGCTCCGAAACACCAGCGGAAATAATCATCTGATAGACACGGGAATGTGCGGACTGTGCGATCATCGGATTCTTCTTCACTAGTTCAAGATAGTCTGCAAATGTGCCTTCCCATTTCAGCTGCTCTTCATAGTCGCGGAACTGTTTCAGTTTATCAAGAAAGTTCATTGTATCCCCCCTAGAAAAGATTCACCAATGCTTCTGACCATGTACTTAAGTGTATGCGTTCATTCGCTAATCTTTCATGAAACTATGTACAGATTGAGAAGGAATCGTTAATGAATCCAGCGGGAAAAGCCCAGCAATAGGAAAAATCAGATTTCATAAAATTTTTATTACACTTTTTGAAATCCTGAGGGGGATCATACAATCAATGAAAAAACAAGGATGATACGGATAGTCAGGATAATCCCGGAAAACGCTGCTGGCGCAGTGCTTCGTAGAGCATGATTGCAGCTGAATTCGATAAATTAAGTGAGCGGATTGCGCCCGTCATCGGCAATCGAATGCAGCGATTCTGATACTTGGCAACAAATTCTTTCGGTAATCCGGTTGTTTCTCGTCCGAAAATAAAATAGTAGTCTTTACTTGTATCGCTATAGTCAAAGGCATCATAAGGCCTGCTGCCGTCGGTTTCAACAAGGTAGTATTCGCTTTGCGGATGCCGCTCAAAGAATTCGTCAAGTGAGTCATAGTAATGAAGATCTACTGAGTCCCAATAGTCCAAACCGGCACGCTTCAGATGCTTATCATCAGTAGAAAAGCCGAGCGGTCGAATGAGATGAAGTCCGGTGTTTGTTCCGGCACAAGTTCTGGCGATATTTCCTGTATTCGGTGGAATAAGCGGCTGATAAAGCACAATATGGTTACTCATTTCTGGTGCACACTCCTCATTATGAAAACAACAATACGTTACTCGTTAGAAAAACCAAGCTGTGCTTGGCCTTAAACCATTCTGATTTTTGTGTACGCTCCGATTGCTCGCTTGCCGCGGGCGCACCGCGTGCCTCCTCAGACAGGCTAGAATCTGCGGGGTCTCGCCTGGCACGCATCAACAAGGCGCGATCCCGCAGGCGTCAGAGCGCTTTTGTGTCGCGAACGGACTTATTGATGAAATGCCGCTCGTTACTCGTGAAAAAAGGCCGGATCAACCGACCTTTTCTTTGAAAACGCATCTATTATAGCACAACTTAAGCAGCGCACTTAGGTTTGATCGCGAATATGAAAGAATTTATACTGAATTTTACTGGTCCATGCCGGGGAATCGCGATAAGCCCAAGAACGGTGCCGTGCATCGTAAGTATGCGCATTTACCAGCGGTTCGCCGTTGGCATCGAGCGCGGTCACCATTGTATTATGGTTCCAGTGCCCGTCCCCTTCAAAGTCATAACAGATGACATCACCTGGGACAAGTTCACGCGCACTGCTTTTCTCCACAGCACCAATCACACCTTCCGACTTGGACAAGTACCAGCGCAGCGCATTGGCAACCGTCCAGCTGAAACTCCAATTCGTCCGCTGCTGCCACCAGCCCCTACTGCGAATCGGATTGCCCCACATGCGAATGCCCCCGGCATGAAGGCATTGAGAAATATAGTTGGTGCAATCATCGGCGACAACCGGATACTGCGGATTTCGGCGGTTCCACCACAAATCGGCATAGCGTACGGCAGCCAGCCGATCATAGGTGCGCGAACGTAGCTCGAGCGGTGCTAGTTCACCGGACTCCCGCTCAAACTCCTGCTCTTCCTTTGCAACGATCGGCACCAGAGCATCCGAAACCAAACGTTGATTTCGCAGCACAGACTGGCGATTTTCCAAACGTTCTTCAAGAATAAATGTACTTTGATGTTTGATCAGCCATTGCATGACCAAGCAATAATCAACGACGAGGTCCTCACGCTTACTGGTTGCACGCACATGATTTGCCCGAACGAGCGTACGTTCAATTTCAGCCTCTTGATCCTTCAGCGCTTTGCTTCTCGCCGTGAATCGGCGCTTTTCTTCCGGGTCAAGCGGCATCTTATGAAGATCGGCATTGCCGACCCAATAGTCCCCCAACATGGTTAGATGATTCTGAAATGCAGTTTTCCAGTCCACACGCATTCCCCGCTTCGACATGATCTCGTTACACCTTATGCCTTAATGCGAGCAATCATACCGAATCATTGGCGGATTCCATTCAGCACTTCGTTTCCAAACCCAATAAGTATTCTTTCACTTTGAGACCGCCGGCGTACCCGGTCAATGCTCCGTTTGTCCCGATGACGCGGTGGCAAGGAACAACAATGGGCAGCGGATTTCGGTTGTTGGCCATACCGACAGCCCGTACTGCCTTCGGACGATTCACGATACCCGCAATATCCTTATAGGAACGCGTTGTCCCGTATGGAACGTCGATCAGTGCCTGCCACACCTCACGCTGAAATTCAGTGCCCTTCATGAGCAGCTTCAAAGAAAATGTCTTTCTTTTACCGCTTAAGAATTCCGTCAGTTGATCAGCCGCATCTATGCAAGCTGCAGCATCGTCCTGCAAAACAGTTGGCAGGCCGTGTTTTGCTGCCCAGCGCACGATTTCCGCTCGCTTGGCAGCAAGCGGGCCAAAGTCAATCCGACACAGCCGATCTTGGTAAACGGTGAGCGTCAGCATGCCAATCGCGGTATCTTGCTCACTCACCGCTAGATAATCTTTTTGTTCCATCGTTTTAGGGCCCCTTTCTAATCGATTGAACGCACGATTTCAACTCAATCACTGCATGATCCTGCTGAAAAATCATGAGTCGGTCAGCATTACGCCAAGAAGTCCAATCCTTTAGCTCCGATGTGATTCACGACCATTATCTAAGAAATTAGTTGATTTCGCAATGATAGAAAACGCTTGATCGGTTTTAAGATCATGTTCGTTCGCCTTGAGCCTGCACCGATCCGGCTGCTTCATTGGCGCGATTCAATTGGCTTTAAAAAAGCGCTTCTCTTTGAAACATTGCCTGAAGCATCACGCATCATTTATGGTACACTTACAGTAGATCGGTCGAACAGGAGGCATGTCATGTTTGATGTTTCGATTTCTTCTCAATTGAAGGATTTAGTGCCTGATTTTAAAATCGGTATCATTTATTACCCGTCAATTGCGGTTGGCGAGCTCCCGTCCTTAATTGGTGAGCGCCTGCCCCTCTACTATGAGAACATTCACTTATCATTGACCGAGCATCACGTCAATGAAATTCCCGGCGTTCGGGAATGGCGTCAGGTGTTTAAAAAAATCGGCTGTGATCCATCCCGTTACCGCCCTTCTCAGGAAGCATTGCTGCGCAAAATTAAGAAGGATGGTCACCCGCATTTCATCCATTCAGCAGTGGATCTGCTGAACTTCTTCAGCGTCCAGCACGGCATTCCGATGGGCTTGTATGACGCCGCACATCTTGAAAATCCAATTCAGATTAAAATTGGCACCGATGCCGATCAGTATAACGGTTTGAATGGCCGCATCATGCATATGAAGGACAAGCTGGTATCCATTGATGGATGCGGTGCATTCGGCAGTCCGATCGTCGATTCGCGACGAACCTGTGTCACCGAGAAGACAACCGAAGCACTGCAGATTATTTACCTGCGCCCATCGATGGCGGCCAATGAAGCACAACAATTAATCGAGAAAATGGCGGAAATGTTTACCCAAGTCCATGGCGGCAGTCATGAATGGACATTGATTCGCTAGAATATAATGTTTTGAGCGTTTTCGCAAGGAGGGAAACGATTTGAATTCCAATTTATTTAGTGTCGACTATTTTAAAGAAGCGCTCCATTTGCAAATTAAGAAGAATGGAGACGTGCATACGCCGATTCAAACGATGAACAGCTACTATCACACGGTCATTTCGGCAATCATCCAGGACCGGATCAATAAGAACTTCGAACTGATCCGCCGCATCCGTAATTTAGACACCGCATATAACGAAGTCAAGGCAGAAATTGAGCAACAACAGCACGTGCAGTAGTAACGAACCGAGGCCGTTCCGATGATTGGAACAGCCTCGGTTTCTATTTATTTTGCTGCACGAAAGCCAGCATTTTCCGCTTCGCTACGGTTTTTAAAGCATCGTTCGGCTTTAGTCATCTTATAATACGGATCAGACGGCATGTGATAAATTTTTCCTCGTGAGGAAATGTTGCCCTTGATTTTCCCCTGACACGCTCCATCTGGACTCGAGTTACTTTCAGAGGAGGCACTTGCGGGTTGGTTCGCTGGTTTGCTGTGCCCCTGAATTTCCCGGTACGCGTCTGTCCCTTTCATGAGATCAGGATGAAAGCCGTCGGCTGCGGCATAGCCATTTACAGACCAGACGCCGAGCCGCTTCGTCTTGGCCTGCTGCTCAACGGCTCGTAACTGATCGATGTATTTCGTATTCGGTGGATACACATACGCGACGCGGGCAAGACCGGCCGCTAACTGAAGGGCTTCAAAGGATCGGCCATCGACAAAAACATACGCCAGCAGTCGTCCATACTTATCCCGCCCACCGTTTTTTGCAAGCTCAAGCGTTACCGTTTTTCCATCCAGCAGCTTATGCGCATTGCTGCTCGCTTCCGGTCCATAAGGTTGCACACCTAAGGAAGGATGATGCGTCTCCGGTGTATCAATCAAAAGCACACGCACCGTCACAATTTTTTTCTGATAAAGCACTTGAAAGGTGTCGCCGTCAACCACTTCAATGACCTTGGTATGTACTCCGCCGGCAGGTTCTTCGATAGCGGAGTCGTCCGTTTGCACGGGCGCATCGGCTGTCGACCCGGCAGAATGCTCGGCACTGCTCGATAGCTGCGCCGAGCTTGAAGACGTTGAAGCATCTGTGTTCAGTTCGCCGCCTGCTGCACATCCGCTTAAGAAGAGAGCGGCAACGACCCAATAAAACGCTTTAATCCAATTCGTTTTTTTCATCCGATTCACCTAATTATCTTTCCTTGTCCATCGCAATCCTTGCACTCAATCGCCCACGTCACTTCTTATCGCCGCTTTACAGACGGCAGATTGGCAGCGGACACTTATCCTCACAATGACAAATCGCTTTAATATAATCGAGATCCTTAATCACGATCGCTCCATGATAATAGTCGATCGCCCCATCTTTTTTCCATGCTTGCAGCATCCGGTTGACCGTTTCGCGTGTTGAACCGATCAATTGCGCGAGGTCGGTATTCGTCAGACTGATCGTGAAATGAATCCCGTCCGGCTCTGTGCGACTAAACCCATGAATCATGCGCAGCAAAGTCGAGGCCAGTGCACCGGTTTTCCCGTAAAAAATGAGATCGCGCAGCTTAATCTGAGTAAACTGCCCCATCATCCCGTTCCATTTCATAAATTCGAAGGATAAGCTCGAATTCGAGATGAGCAACGGTTCGAGGTCCTTTTCCGCAATCACACCGATTGAGCAGTCCGAAACAGCCGTTGCGGTAAACGAATGCTCTGTACTTCCAAGACTGCTGATTGAACCGAACAGATCACCATCCATAAAGTAGTGAAGCACCAGATCTCTTCCATCATATGCCGATTTAAACAGCTTCACATGTCCTTGAACAATGAAAAAAAGTTTATCGGCGCTGTCCCCTTCCCAGAAGATATTCGCGCCTTTTTTATATGAAGTCACTGACATCACGGAATCGAGTATTTTCAGACTTTGTTCCGAGAACACATGCGTGTTATTCATCTCATGTGATGGGAAACAAATTGCTTTTTCCAAAAAAATCACGCCCTTATCGTTCGTTAGCTTCCTACTTTCATTATAAAAGATATTTTCATGATTTCGCGGTAAAACTGTGACGGAAATCATACAACTTCACGAAAATACCTCTCTTTTCTTGTCGTGAAGACGTTCTAAACCGTGAGAGGCGCAAAGTATCGTTGATTTTCATGAATAGAAACGATAAGACCCTGAATTATTCACCGCTTGCCGTTTTTTCGGGATTTTGCTCACCAGGATGCAGCCAACCTGATTTCACTTGATTTTTTGAATGGAAA
>NZ_JFZC01000024.1 GCF_000648615.1 Sporolactobacillus terrae DSM 11697
CCCCGCCAACTAACTAATGCACCGCGGGCCCATCTGTAAGTGATGGCCGAAACCATCTTTCAACCTCGCACCATGCGGTGCGAGGGATTATCCGGTATTAGCTCCGGTTTCCCGAAGTTATCCCCGTCTTACAGGCAGGTTGCCCACGTGTTACTCACCCATCCGCCGCTCACGTCCAGGAGCAAGCTCCCTTCTGTGCGCTCGACTTGCATGTATTAGGCACGCCGCCAGCGTTCGTCCTGAGCCAGGATCAAACTCTCCAAAAAGTTTAT